>JAJDTR010000154.1 GCA_022827055.1 Candidatus Poribacteria bacterium
TTCTTTTGCAGCATTTGGGCATTATAGATAACTTTTCCTGGGAGAATATCCCCAAACTCAAAGAAGAAATTAGCAACTTCGGTATCTTTGCACCGCTTGTCTACATCGCTTTTTATGTACTGGCGACTATCTTCTTCCTGCCCGGATTGCCGGTTACCATGCTTGCCGGCCTCGTATTTGGTCCCGTTTGGGGTGTCGTCTATGCCTCTATCGGATCGGTAATTGGCATTTCATGCGCTTTTCTCATTACACGTTATGTTGCCCGCGGCATGGTTGAGAGATGGGTTAACCGCAACGCGCAGTTCCGGCGGATTGATGAAGGTGTGAGGCGTCAAGGTTGGCGAATGCTGATGATTACTCGACTGCTTCCGATATTCCCTTTCAATCTACAGAATTACGCTTACGGTCTCACGAAGATCAAGTTCGTCACGTTTTTTTTTGTTTCATGGATCTGTATGTTGCCGGGCACGGCAGCATATGTCCAATTGGGCGCAGCGGTAAATGTTGGCGAGGGAAACATAAAGAAGACTTTGCTTTATCTTGCCGGCGCTGCTGTATGTATTGTTCTGGTTTCACTAATTCCAAGTGTTATCCGTAAACGTCAGACAGACTTTATGTGAGAAATCGGTTTCCAATTGGATATGGAATCCACGCCCTGCTGTTCGCTAGCATGGCTGACCTTTGGCCATATTTTGCGAAACCAAAAAAGATTGGCAGGAATTTACGCCTATGATAGACTTCCGGGCAAATTGAAAACGACACGCGTACTATTTTAAGCAAACATAGTCAATGGAATTCGCCCCGTTGAACGCTCACACTCGCCACTTGTAAACCATTTTCCCAATAATGAGAATGCATGGCACGATCCCTAACCTAACCACGTGTATAGAATTCATTGCGTGCGCCAGATTGACAGGTACTTAGGCAACACTGCCAATCTGGCATAAGTTGAAACGCATAATCAACAGTTCGTGCATCGCACAAATCGGCAATTTCTTCGCCACAAATTTTAAAATTCTGTCATCAATCGTCTACAAATTGGTGAGATTCCGCGTTATACTTCCATTGATAGATACTGTGCAATTCTTTACTTTGTAGGTCACTCTCTGGCACAGATATTGCTCTCCCCAGTGTGAGTTATCGATGCCACCACGGCGCCGATTGCGAATTGGTATAGCGGTATAGGGAAAATGCACAATGGTCGGACAAGTACATCGTATTCTAATTGTTGACGATGACGCCGCTTCATTGGAAGTTTTGGGCGAAGTGTTGAACCGCGCCAACTACCGGACATTTTCGGCATCCACCGGATACGACGCTGTGAAAATTATCCAAGAGAAGCCGTTAGACCTAGCTATTCTCGATTATGATCTTCCTGATACAACAGGTTTGGAACTGCTTCGGCACATTAAGCGGTCAAGGCCTGGCATTTTTGTCATCATCATGAGTGCAAACACCTCGACAAGCGTGAAGTCTGATGTGTTTGAGGCAGGGGCGTTCACTTTTATTCCGAAACCCATAGATTTACGCCAATTCCTGCAATTCGTGAGGCGTGCAATTGGTTTCAAAGAACAATCCGCTGCAAGTTCTCCACGACGCGGAAACACCGTTCAGATAAGGAAATCTATCTTCTTTCGATGGACTCGCGTCGTGAAGTTAACTAAAAATTAGGCAAATAAAGGATATATAAAATGAGCAAAGTCATTGGAATTGATTTAGGAACTACTAACTCATGCGTCGCAATCTTGGAAAGCGGCGACGCAAAAGTGATTGAAAATGCTGAGGGTGTTCGCACAACTCCGTCGGTTGTCGCCTTCACGAAAGATGATGAACGGCTCGTAGGCCAAGTTGCCAAGCGTCAGGCAATTACCAATCCAACAAACACGGTGTTCTCAATAAAGAGGTTCATGGGCAGAAAACATGGCGAGATTGGAGAAGAGCTCAAACGCGTGCCCTATGACGTGATCGCCGACAAAGATGGTGACGCAGCCGTAAAGATTGACGAAAAAACCTATACGCCGCCCGAAATCTCCGCAATGACGCTGCAAAAAATGAGAGAAACGGCGGAAGCCTACCTTGGCGAAGAAGTCACACAGGCGGTCGTCACCGTACCTGCCTACTTCAACGATTCGCAACGCCAAGCAACGAAAGACGCCGGTAGAATTGCTGGTTTGGATGTGCTGCGGATCATCAACGAACCAACGGCCGCGTCGTTGGCATACGGGCTAGAAAACAAAAAAGACCTCAATATTGCCGTTTACGACTTGGGAGGTGGAACCTTTGACATCTCCATCCTAGAGATTGGCGAAGGTGTTTTTGAAGTAAAAAGCACCAACGGCGACACTCACCTCGGCGGAGATGACTTCGACCAGCAAGTTATTGATTGGCTTGCCGAAGAGTTCAAACGTGAACAGGGCATCGACTTGCGCAAAGACACTATGGCGCTTCAGCGGTTGAAGGAAGGCGCGGAAAAGGCAAAGTGCGAGTTGTCAACTGCACTGCAAACCGATGTAAATCTGCCCTTCATCACTGCCGATGCGAGTGGACCGAAACACCTGAATGTGTCTCTTTCTCGTGCAAAACTTGAGCAACTCACAGACGATCTCGTTGAACGCACGCTTGGACCGTGTCGAAGAGCGCTTTCGGACGCAAACCTGTCTCCTCAGGATATTGATGAAGTCATTCTTGTCGGTGGACAGACTCGGATGCCTAAAGTTCAAGAGGCTGTTCAGGCTCTTTTCGAAAGGGAACCGCACAAAGGAGTTAATCCGGATGAAGTAGTTGCGATCGGCGCAGCCATACAGGGCGGAGTTCTTTCCGGTGATTCCGAGGTCAAGGACATTCTCCTGCTTGACGTGACACCCCTCTCGTTAGGCATTGAGACTTTGGGTGGAATGTCTACCAAACTAATCGAACGCAATACGACCATTCCCACGGAAAAATCTCAAATATTTACGACCGCAGATGACAACCAAACGTCCGTGGATGTCCACGTACTCCAAGGTGAGCGTGACCAGGCAGCTTACAACAAGACGATAGGGCGTTTTCGTTTGGATGGTATACCGCCAGCGCCTCGAGGGATACCGCAGATTGAGGTCTCGTTCAATATCGACGCTAACGGGATTCTCAAGGTATCCGCAAAGGACACCGCTACCGGAAAAGAACAGCACATTACCATCACCGCCTCTTCCGGTCTGTCCGAAGCAGAAATCGAGCAGATGGTCAAGGATGCCGAAACCCACGCCGATGAAGATAGGCAGAAACGCGAGGATTTTGAAGTTCGCCACCGCGCGGATTCGCTAGTCTACGAAACAGAGAAGAGCTTAACCGAATTCAGCGACAAGATTGATGCTGAAACAAAAAGCAAGGTTGAAGGCGCGGTTGAACGAGTCAAGGAAGCCTTGAAAGGTGAAAATCAAGAGGAGATTAAATCTGCCTCTGAAGATTTGACCCAGATTTGGCATCAGGCCTCCGCCGAATTATATCAACAAACAGCATCTGCAGAACAAGGCGAAGCGCCGACCGGCGATCATCCCCGCAGTGCACCAACCGATGAATCCGCCGCGCCCGGCGGTGAAGGAGAAGTCATCGACGCTGATTACGAGGTCGTTGATGAAGACGCTGATAAGGATAAGAAGTAAACCCTTCCAGCAACAGAGTCGCAGTTGATTTCAATCTAGAAACCGAGTTTTCCCTGAAAGTTCGGTTTCTTTTTTCGCATTTCTGCAATTAAGCGACTGAACATGGAAGGCGATAGGATACCTCACAGAGAACAACAATCGTTGTTCCGTTGCGTGTCTCAAAAGACTATAGTCATTTAAATCATATTTACACACATTAGAGCGTATTTAATGGACCACGGCGATATTCACAAAAACGTTCATTGTAGGAGCGACCTCCCGGTCGCGACCACGCCACTCATCACATAAAATACCTACCGAGATAACCACTTAATGAGTCCTACCCCCCAACAAAAAAGCGCCTCCCATCGGTAGAGTCTTCACCGAAAAGGAGACGCTTGTTATTACCCTCGTGTAACAGAAGAATCACATCTCGCGAAAATCAAATTCCCCATCCTCGAAATCAACCTCAATTCCCACCCCGTCGCCGAAGTGTCCCTCAAGCATCTGAATGGCAAGTGGATTCAGTATGTCGCGCTGAATAGTCCGACGCAATGGCCGCGCACCGTAAACCTCGTCATAACCGCGGGTTGCAAGTTCCTCCTTTGCCAGCTCCGTCATGGATAGCGTGACCTTTTTGTCCGCAAGGCGACTGCTGAGCACATCGAGTTCAAGTGTCACGATCTGCTTAATCTCCTTCAAGCCCAACCTATCGAAAATGATTAGATCGTCGATTCGGTTCAGAAATTCGGGACGGAACTGTTGCTGCAATGCTTCCTGCACGCGAGAGCGGAGTTCCTCGTGCCCCAGTTTGCTGTCGCTAATCCACTGGCTGCCAATGTTGGAGGTCATGACAATTACGGTGTTCTTGAAATCCACCGTGCGTCCATGCCCATCCGTTAATCGACCATCGTCTAGCATCTGCAAAAGAATGTTGAACACATCGGGATGCGCCTTTTCGATTTCGTCAAACAAGACGACGCAATACGGGTGACGACGGACGGCTTCCGTCAGTTGCCCGCCCTCGTCGTAGCCGACATACCCCGGCGGCGCGCCGACAAGTCTTGACACGGTGTGCTTCTCCATATACTCACTCATGTCGATCCGCACCATGGCATTCTGATCATCAAACAGGAATTCTGCAAGCGACTTTGCGACATGCGTCTTTCCAACACCAGTAGGTCCCATGAAAACAAAAGAACCGAGTGGTCGATCCGGGTCTTGCAGCCCAACGCGGGAGCGCCGAATGGCGTTAGCGATGGCTTCAACCGCTTCGCCCTGTCCAATGACGTTTTCTTTGAGTCGGTCCTCCATGTGAAGCAGTTTCTTGACCTCACCCTCCATTAACCGGAAAACCGGAATTCCAGTCCATCTGGATACAATTTCGGCGACATCCTCCTGATCGACCCTCTCTTTCAGCATGTGGGAAGATTGCTCGTCCTCCTTCGCTGCCTCAAGTTGAGTTTCAAGTTCGTACAGTTCTCCATACCGAATCTGCGAAGCCCTGGCGAGATCGCCTGCACGTTGCGCTTGTTCCTCCTCAATCTTCAGTGCTTCGGTCCGCTCCATCAGGTCGCGAACACGCTGGATATCCGCTTTTTCATTTTGCCAATTCGCTTTGAGATGATCCCTCTTTTCCTTCAACTCGGCGAGCTCCTCTAGCAGCTTCGCCAACCGTTCCTGAGAGGAGGTATCCTCCTCCTTTTCAAGTGCTTGCCGTTCAATCTCTAACTGGGTGATGCGGCGTTCAACCTCATCAATCTCTTCCGGTACACTATCAATTTCAATCCGTAACCGTGAAGCTGCCTCATCAATCAGATCGACAGCCTTGTCGGGCAGGAACCTATCGGCAATGTATCGCTTCGAGAGCACAGCCGCCGCAACAATTGCGTTGTCTTGCACTTGAACCCCGTGATGCGTTTCATAGCGCTCTTTGAGCCCTCGCAGAATAGCGATTGTGTCTTCAACCGATGGCTCCTCAACCATGACAGGCTGAAAACGCCGTTCCAATGCCGCATCCTTTTCGACGTGTTTGCGGTATTCATCAAGTGTGGTTGCTCCAATGCAATGCAACTCGCCGCGCGCCAACGCAGGCTTTAGCATATTGGAAGCGTCCACCGCCCCCTCTGCTGCCCCTGCGCCGACAATTGTGTGGAGTTCATCAATGAACAAGACTACCTGTCCGTCAGATTGCTCAATGTCCTTAAGTACCGCCTTTAGGCGGTCCTCAAACTCGCCGCGATATTTTGAACCAGCGATCATTGCTCCGAGATCAAGGCCAATGAGTCGCTTGTTTTTCAGACTCTCGGGCACATCGCCATCAACGATGCGCTGCGCAAGCCCTTCAACAATGGCAGTCTTGCCGACACCCGGTTCGCCTATCAGAACAGGGTTATTCTTGCGGCGACGAGACAATACCTGCATGACACGGCGGATTTCATCGTCCCGTCCTATAACCGGATCGAGCTTCCCGGACATCGCTTCTTGAGTTAAATCCCGTCCGAACCGCGTTAGCGCTTGATACTTGTCCTCGGGATTCTGATCGGTAACACGTTGGCCGCCACGAATGTCGACCAAGGCCTTAAGGATCTTATCTTTCGTGACGCCGTGCGTCTTTAAAGTCTTCCCGACCGAGGAAATTTTGTCCTCTACGCATCCGATTAGCAGGTGTTCCGTGCTGACGTACTCATCTTTGAGGTTGGTCGCCTCTTTCCAAGATCTGTCAAACACTGCGTTCAACGCCGACGAAACGCGCAGTTCTTGGCTGTCTCCTTGAACCTTGGGCCCCTTTCGAACCGCATCTTCAACTTCGGATTCAACTGCTTGTACATCAACGCCAATTTTTTGGAGAATCGGGGTCACAACCCCTTCTTGCTGATTGATTAAAGCGAGCAGCAAGTGTTCGACATTAACATCGGGACTATTCCCTTGGCTCGCCAAATCTTGTGCAGTCTGCAAGGCTTCTTGTGATTTTATTGTTAATCGGTCAAATCTCATTGTGGTCTTCCTCTCTTTCACAGATTGGTAGTTTCACTCTATTTGTTTGCTATCCATTCTAGTGCAGAATAAATGCCAACGTTTTCGAGAGGAAAAGGCGTGTTTGGGGCGATTTACATGCAGTGCGACGTGCCAGATTGACAGGATAAAATATAAGGGGTAAGAGGTGTGCCGATTTGGCGTATGTCTTGGCGGGAAATTACTGTCTTTTACTCTTCGACGACAATCAATTGATTCGGAGCCACCCCGGTCAGGTTATCGACGGCTCCGCTTGGCCACGCAACCTCGATTGACTCAATCCGGCTGCCATCCGCAACTCCGAAGATGGCAGAAAGCTCACTCTGAGAACAGTAGCTGCAGCCACTCTTGATCGTTCGTGTCTGCTTACCGGATGCGGCACGTATCGTTATCTTCGCGCCGATACCGTCGCGATTGCTTTTTGTCCCGTTGAGTTTCAGCTTAATCCAATTATTGTTGTTGCCTCCATCATTGCGATAGAGATGTGCGGGTCCATTGGAGGTCGTGACGAGGAGGTCCCAGTCGCCGTCGTTGTCAATGTCTCCGTAGGCTGCCCCTCGCCCAACAATCGGATTCGACAGATCTGTTCCGACGCGCGTCGCAACGTCTGTGAACTTCCCTTTCCCCTGATTGCGGAATAGATGGGGTGATTGCGCATAAGTAACCTCGCTCTGAACGGCGTTAATCTCGTTCTCGACATGTCCATTAGCCGTGAAAATGTCAAGCTTACCGTCAAGATCGAAATCGAAAAAGAAACAGCCAAACGTGAGGGTAAGCAGGCTGGGGCTCCCGATATAGGAAACTGGGGCATCATCAATGAAGAAATCCCCTTCGTGGTGATAGAGGTTTATCATCTCGTTGGAAAAATTGCCGATGACAAGACTTTCTCGGCCGCTCCCATCGTAATCCCCGGCGTCGATGCCCATAGCGCCTGTCGCAACACCGCTTTCACTGTAGGCTATACCGGCAATCATTCCCATTTCAATGAAGGTTCCATCCCCATTGTTCCGATAGAGTTTGTTGGGTTGAGTATCGTTTGCCTCGAAAATGTCGGGAAACCCATCGTCGTCGAAATCAAAGATACAGACGCCCAGTGATTTACTCTCCGGATCCTCGATTCGCGCTATACGCGACACATCAGCGAAAGTCCCATCACCCCGATTTTTAAAGAGGCGGCTGGATTGACCTTTGTAGGATTCTGGCGTACAGTACGACTTATTCGTGCCGTCTAGCGTGCAAAATATGTCCGTCTCGATTGTCCATTCAACGTAATTGGCAACATATAAATCTAAATTGCCATCCCGATCATAATCGAACCAAGCGCAACTTGTCCCAAACCCGGGATTTCTGATTCCCGACTTTACTGTCACATCGGAAAATGTTCCGTCCCCTTGATTCTGGAATAGGCGGTCATCCTCAAGACAACTGATATAGAAATCTGCATCGCCATCGTTGTCATAATCAGCCACCGCAACACCCATGCCGTATAAAGGCACATCAAGCCCCGCCTTCTTGGTCACATCGACAAAAGCACCATTCCCCGTGTTTCGGTAAAGGCTCATAGTTTGAAGTTTTCCGGTCGGGTGGCCCTCCCAGTCTTTGCCGTTTACCAACAGGAGGTCCTGCCAGTTATCGTTATCGTAGTCTATGAATGCGCACCCTGATCCCATTGTTTCAGGCAGATATTTTTCGCCGAATGCACCGCTGTTATGAACGAAATCAATGCCAGTCTCCTTCGTAATGTCAACAAATTGGGGTAAGTGATTAGATGCATCCGAAGACTGGAAAGCGAGGAAAAGTATAAAGTTGAAAATGTAAACAAATATCCGGTATATCTTAATATTGACTTTCATTCTTACCTTTAATGTGAGTTGCTACCACCGTAAATCAAACGCTTTTTTAGTTGTGATTTCACTTGTTCGCGCACCATCCGCCGCGTCCACGGCAGCACCAAAACGAATCCGACAATATCGGTTAACACCCCAGGCGTGATGAGAAGTGCGCCTCCGACGAAAAGCAAGAGGCCTTCTATCAGATGATTGTGTGGGAACTCTCCATTATACAAAGACGTCGTGAGATTTCTATACACCTGTAATCCCTGGGCCTTCGCAAGAGAGGCGCCGATCAAGCCGGTCAGGAGGACGATCCCTATGGTATGCCACGTGCCTAAACGTCTGCCCAACTCAATCAAGATTGCCATTTCAACCAAGGGCGTGACGATGAAGAGTAGAAGGAGTTTGAGAAACATCAATAACTTCGATCTAAAAATTTCCTTAGAACGGGATAGGTAGCGCCAGGCCGCTCAACAAAAGGTACATGCAAGGATCCCGGCACCTCATAGAATTCACTCCCGAGCGCCTCCGCGAGTTGTAGTGCGGTATGATGGGAACAAAAGGGATCGTGTTGACCGCGCATGATGAATGTAGCCGTTTCAGAGTGCCGCCATTCGGAATCCACAGACGCTAGTTCCCGTGAAACTTCCTCACGTAGAATGTCGAGTTCGCCGAAGAGATTGTAGTTACACGTCTGCTTCAGCAAGATAGCAGCCGTAAGTGCATCCGCGTAAGCATCAGGCAAGATCCTTCGGCGTTCCTTCGGAAACTCGGGCATTCCATGAGCGCCCAGGGTGATTCGCTCGGAAGAGAGTTTTCGGACTCCCGCTCGAAATGCTTGAAAAACGCTCAGGCATGTCGCGACAAAGCGGGTTCGATTCGCCAAAGGCTTCAAGTAGTGCACGCCTTCGATGGGCGGGCCACACGCAATAATTCGCTTCACGGTAAGGCGCGGCGCCTTTAGAAGCAACAACGACAATATTCCTCCCATTGAGTGGCCCATGACGCCGTACAGTCCGTTTCCTTCAGAGATATGCTTTGCTAGACTTGCGACGATCTCTGCGTATATCTTTAGCGTTGCGTGGCACTGAGGAATCAGTGGTGTGTGACCGCAGCCAGGCAAATCTAATGCCCACACCTCCGATTGAGATGCCAGGTAAGGGGCAAGACGATGCCATCTCCGGCTTGAATCCATCCAGCCGTGGACGAGAAGCACTTTTCTTGGGTGAACACCCCATCTCCGTACAAAGACAGGAATCTTGCCAATTGGTGGAACTTCAACCTTTAAATGAAACGTTTCCATCAAAACCGACCTCTCCCCTTCCAGTCATACTGTCTTCCACGCTTTAGCCCATGCATTCTTGCTTTTCACTTGGAGGAAAAACTGTTATACTCAACATAGTTCCCTATCTCCATTGATTTTGCGAGAGAGATCGGTGGTGTAATACCGTGACTGCGTGCGCAAATTATAACACTACAGTCAGTATACGCTCAAGTCGATTGTAGCACGGACGGACTTGCCGAAAAATGGCTGTCTCGTGATGGATTTGAGGGGTAAACCAAAACCCAATCTAAGCGTCAAATATTGCCGATATTTGTTGCACTGCTGACCCATCATGCTGGAGGACTCAGATGAGGCTGGTCGAAGGAATTTCAGTCGGATTTACCGCAATCCGCATTAACAAGATGCGCTCGTTGCTGACCATGTTCGGCATTATTATTGGCGTGGCATCAGTTCTCGCGATGATAGCAATTGGTGATGGCGCCAAGCAAGTTGTCCTCCAAGATGCAGAAAAGTTGGGCGGCCTGAATCAGTTCACGATGTATCGCAGCTCTCATATGAGAAAAGGCAATCGATGGGTACCGAACCGTAGTAGCGAATATTTTGAATATGATGACGTGTTAGCGATCGAGGCCGAATGTCCTTCTGTAAAATTGGTTGTGCCCAGAATACCCCAGTGGCGAGGGGTTCTCGTTCAATCCGCCGATGGTTCAGAAACTCGCGCCGGATATAATGGCGTTAACGATTCATTCCCGGCCTCTATGCAATGGGACGTCCAACAGGGACGATTCATCTCGACTGAAGACATCAACAACCGTACGAAGGTTTGCGTTCTCGGGTCGGAAGTCGTGAGAGAGCTGTTTGGCGATCGCAATCCGATTGGCGAGGAAATAAAGATAGGTCGTGGTACCGGCTACCGCCGTTGGGAAAGAGAGAAGCAGAACCGGAGCACTGAACGCTTCACCGTTGTTGGTACGATGATGTCGCGCGGCAGAAGTCTTCGCTTCGGTTGGAACCTTGATAATATAATCTTCATGCCTTTAACGACCGTTCAACAACGATTCACCGGAAATGACCGAGTTGTCATGCTCTCTGTGCATGCGAAGAGCGCCGACCTGCTTGACAAGGCAACTGAGGAGGTAAAATCTGTCATCAGGAAACGACACAACAACCAGGACAATTTTTTCAACGTCTGGGTTTTGAAAGAGGGAATGGAGCAACTCGAAAAGATTAGCAGGGTGATAAAAATCACGCTTGGTATCATAGCAGGATTTTCCTTGCTTGTCGGCGGGATCGGAATCATGAACATAATGTTGGTTTCGGTCACCGAGCGAACCCGCGAAATTGGACTTCGAAAAGCGATTGGTGCCAAGCGGCTAGACATTCTCTTTCAGTTCTTGGTCGAAGCTGTCTTGATGTGCAGCGCAGGTGGTTTGATCGGCCTCGGCTTAGGGGTTCTCGCGGGAAAAGGCATGGCGCATATCGCCGTCAGTATCGTCAAGATTGTCCCCGAGTGGCCCGCCATAATCTCTACGGAGTGGATGATTATTTCGGTGGCAGTTTCAGCCTCAATTGGAATCTTTTTTGGGCTGTATCCTGCAATTCGAGCGTCGGAACTATCACCGGTGGAAGCATTGAGAACGGAATAGTCGAATCGCAACCAAATCGAAGGTACTTCGCGAGATACAATTGACCGTTATCGCCCATTTCGCATCGAACGTACCTTTACCGAGATTATATCAATCAATTGTATGTCATTGTTTCAATCTACCACGTATATGACTTGGACTCGCTAGAAGAAAGACATTGACATCGAAACCCGCATGAATAATTCAGGCAAAAAGTTGATAAACTTGTGATTGTCAAGAGGAATCAGGATGAATATCATACAGTGTATATTAGTCGGGATTTCTAGCCTCCGCCGCCACACGCTTCGCACGTCACTGACGATCTTGGGCATTGTGGTTGGAGTGGGCGCGGTCGTGAGCATGGTGTCGGTCGGCGACGGCTCACGGGCTATGGTATTGAGAGAGATTGAGCGCACCGGCGGAATTAACATGATTGAGATCTACCGAGACGATTGGGACAAACAGTCGGGTACATTGACCCGCGCTGCCGGTCGAACCGTCCGAAGCAAACGCTGGAGACGTAACCGCGCAGAGCATTTGGAAACTTCCGATGCATTCGCAATTCTGGAAAATGCGAAAGGCGTTACACACGTGATTGCCGAAGACGACATGGGAGGTTGGAACGTTAACTATCAGGGCATTAGCAAGGACTCACGCATTGTCGCATCAACCGCGGGTTACGATCACTCCCACAACTGGTACCCTCAGATAGGTCGGTTTTTTTCGGAAGAAGAGGTGGACGCCGCCAGTAATGTCGCCGTAATCGGCTCTAAAATCTATGAAGAGGTTTTTAGACTCGAGAATCCGATTGGCGAAGAAATTAAAGCAACACGTACGAGTTCAAGGAGAGGGCGTCGTTATGACGTGCGTCTCACGGTAATCGGGGTAATGGAAGAAAAAGGTGACGCTATGGACACTCAAGGCTGGGACAATCGCTTTATCATCCCGATTACGACACTCCAACAAAGATTTAAGGGAAGAAAGGACATTGAACGTATCCGGGTTGAGGCCGAAGACGTAGACGATGTCGCGTCCGTAAAAGAGAATTCGAAACGCATTCTGGGAAGAATACACAACAACTCGGGGGACGAGTATCAATACTGGACAGCGACAGAGGAACTTGCCACGGCTGAAAAAATCGGTGGAACCATGAAAGCATTAATGGGCGGTATTGCCGGCATCGCACTCGTCGTGGCAGGGATCGGCGTGATGAATATAATGCTGGTTTCTGTTACCGAGCGAACGAAGGAAATCGGTTTGCGCAAGGCGCTCGGCGCTAAGCGGCACGATATATTGTTGCAGTTTCTAATTGAAGCTGCTACCCTAACCTTGGTCGGGGGAATCTTGGGAGCGATTCTGGGTGTATTCATGGGACAAGGCACTGCTGCGATTATTGAGAAGTATGTGTGGCCCGGAAGCAATTGGCCCTCAATAATCTCCCTGTCCACTATTTTCCTCGCAATGACCGTCTCCATAAGCGTGGGAATATTTTTCGGATTGTATCCCGCCAATAGAGCTGCCAAGTTGACCCCTGTCGATGCACTAAGATCAGAATAACAAACGAGAGTCAATTGGCAATCGCCGATTGTAACTCCTAGAAGGAGTTCGTACAACGTGAACAAGAAGATTGTAGGCATTATAGTGATTGTGTTTGTCGTGGCTATCGTAGCAATGTTCAGGTTGAGAGGAGTAAACATCCAGTTCGGGGTCAACATTGTTCCACCGGCAGCCTCTGTAAGCGATGGCAAATCCGCTGAGAAGAAGGTCGAGATTGTCAAGCTCGGGGATTTCCAAACGCGGATTAGCGCGACCGGTAACCTTGAGCCTCTGGTTGATGTCGAGGTCAAGTCAAACGTAGAAGGCGAGGTCGTGCGGCTGTATGTCAGCGAAGGGCAACACGTAGAGAAGGATCAGGTGTTGCTCGAGATTGATCCGGAGCAAATCCAGGAAGGTGAAAGACAAGCCAAAGCCAATGTCAAAGCAGCCGAAGCGCAACTTGAACAGGCAAAGCTCAACATTAATCTGAAAATTGAGGAACTCAACAGCCGATTGAGGCAGGCAAAAGACAGCGTTGAAATCGCCAAAGCGAACTTGACTACTACGAAGGCGACCTCCGGCACACAACTTACACAAGCGGATACACAAATTCAAACGACGAAAAACGACTTGGCGCAAGACAATATTGCTTTGGAGCAGGCGCAGATTGCTCTCACACAGGCGGAATTAAGGTTTGCTGAACTTGAGGTCGAACGTGACTCGGCGAAGGTTGCACTGGATACTGCTAAAGCCGAATTGAAGCGTAGTCGAGAATTATTCGATAAGAAACTCATTGCCAAGAAATCCGTTGAAGAGGCCGAAACAAGACATGCGACCATGCTGTCGCAATTCAATAGCTCCGAAAAACGCCTTGAATCTCAGCAGCAAGCTGTAGACTCGCAGAATAAGACTATTACGGCTAGGGAAAAAGCGATTGAGACCCGTAAAGCTACACTGTCGTACCAAGAACTGAACCGCGCAAAACTAGGTCAAATGAGAGAGGCACAAGAAAAAGAATCCGAGCTCCAGTTGCAAATCGCAGAAACCCGTCTCACTGAAATTCAGGAATCCATCGAATCTGAGGAGGAGGTTACCAAGCAGACGAAAGTCGGCGCGGAAGCCAACCTGCTGCGAAACGAAAGCAACCTGAAAAACCAGCAGGAGCGGCTGGAGTGGACCACAATAAGAGCCCCGATGGCTGGCGCGGTTACCTTGCTGGAGATAGAGGAGGGCGAGATTGTAACTTCCGGTCGCTCCGCGTTCTCCCAAAGCCCGCCGCTCATGACAATTGCTGACCTATCAAAGATGGTTGTAAAGACTTTCATCAACGAAGTTGATATGGAACGCCTTCAATTGGATCAAGACGCCGAAATCAAGGTTGACGCATTTCCAAGAAAGAAATACAAGGGGCGCGTCGCGGAAATCTCTCCTAGCGGGGAAGAACGTGACAACATTATTACGTTTGAAGTGATGGTCGAGGTCGTCGGCTCTCCATCCGAGTTGATGCCCGGAATGAGCGCAGATGTTGACATCATCACCTACAAGGAGAAGAATGTCCTCCTACTGCCAATTGATGCGATTGAGGACAAAACCTCCGTCACTGTCACTGCGGTAGTTAACGACGTGTCTTCCTTCAAAGAGAAACAACCAATTCAGATTATGACGCCAACTGAAAAGACATTCAAAGGTCAAGTGAAATCGATTAGCGGCACGGAGTTAATTATCAGCCTTGATAGTACGCAGCGGGGGCTAAGGCCCGGCAAAATGACCCTCGCGCTATTGGCTAAAGGAAAACAGGTTGCGGATGGTGTCGCCGGTACGATTGACATAGTCAAGGAAAGACTCGTGATTTTGGATGAGGGAGAAACGAAAGAAAAGCGCAAGGGCCCGCCGAAGGGTAGGAAAATCGCGATTGAAACAGGCATGCAAAACGAAACGGAAGTGATTATCAAGAGCGGTTTGTTTGAAGGCGACCGCGTGATTTTGCCATCTCGAAAGAAACCGTCCGAAGACACGTGGCGGCGAAGACGAGGTTAACTCGTTGCTCGTTCAAAGAAAAGGCGTCTCATTACGGTGAGACGCTTTTTTTCTTTCTGAAACAATTCTAGCCAATCCATCCGGCGGCGGAAGTCCCGCAGAAGGGATTCTCGATCATCAAGTCGTCGTTTGCCCAACCCATCCGCATTCAATGCGCGTCGTTCCACACAAGGGTTCGCCAGTCACCGAACTTCACCAATTTCGTCGTTGCATTCCGACCCATCCTGATATATCATAAACCCCGATCCCTACCACAATCTTGAGTCAAGGAGTCACGTGTGAAGATCACGGTTCTCGGTTCAGGTACTTCCACGGGAGTACCAGAATACAAATGCGAATGTGACACCTGCGAAGACG
>JAJDTR010000074.1 GCA_022827055.1 Candidatus Poribacteria bacterium
AACAGTGCATATGATGTCTTTACTTTATCCATCGCTACTCCGTAGGCGGGGCATCTTGCCCCGCCGGCTTTGTGCGGAGATAAGACTTCTTGTTCCACTTCACGCAAGCTTCTTTACCTGAATCACTCAATTAATGCACAAGCATTTTATAGAAATGGTATAAGACAACGCGCGATTACGTTATTGGGCTATTCACGGAACCCCGAGGCGATACCCGTTATCACTGATTCTCTGCAAAACGATCCGTCTTGGCGGGTGCGGAAGTGGGCAGCTATGGTACTGGGAGTGTTGGCTGGCGAAGCGGCGGTTCCTGCCCTGAAAGCCGTGTTAGCCAAGCGTCCAACTGAAAACAGCTCACGCGAGCACATCAACTACTATGAAAATTATGGGGATCATGTTATCGATGGTGCGCTGTTCGGGCTGGGGTATGCTGGCGGCGAAGGCATTCCCATTCTCATCAGGATGCTAGAAGATGAGATTGCAGAGTCTGGAGGCAAGGGTGAGGCAATTTCTCTTATCGTGTGCTTGGAATTTACGTATGATAGGCGCATTGTTTCCCCTCTGATTGATATTATATCGCATCCCGCTTCACCATCCGATCCAAACTGGGATCGCGTACGCAAGCGTGCTGCCACGATCTTAGACAGGCTTGCAGATGAATTCGGCTACGACTTCGGCGTCCAATTTCGCAACCTTCTCCTTGCGAAGGGATTCCCTCTCACACCTGCGAAAAACAGGCAAGTGACGCCGAAAGATCGAGCCCGAATCCGTGAAGCCCTCCAAATCGCAGGCTACGACATGAAGTAATTGGAAAATCGTTTGATAGGAATTGTCGGATAAGTTGAAATGATTGCCAACACAACGAACAATCCATTCTTCGCAGATTGCTCAACATGATGAATGACATGCCTAGGAGCGAATCGTAAATCTTTTGAGAGCGCGCCATTATCCCTGTCGGAATAATTCATTCAGCAAGTATCACTACGTCTTTAAATCTATGACAGGCTTTGAGAAGGTGTTCCTTCGTAGAATGGTTTTCACTCCAGCGGAGTGAGATGTCAGTAGAACACGATTCCTCGCCACGTCTGCACTCCAGAGGAGTGCAATGTCGAGTGTTACTTGAGAGCGCGCCATTATCCCTGTCGGAATAATTCATTCAGCAAGCAACACTTACGTCTTTGAATCTATGATAGGCTTTGAAAAGGTGTTCCTTCGTGGTCTGGTTTTCACTCCAGAGGATCAAGCGACTGAATAAGGAGCGCGATAGTGGATCCTGTGCTATGTCAATAGAATCGTGATGCGCCCAATCTCCGCACTCCAGAGGAGTGCAATGTTGAGTGTTACTTGATAGATTCATATCGGTAGCAGTATCCGTAATTCCAAAACAATCTATTGACCGTTGCGTCCTCCAACTAGCCCTCGAAATCGTCTACATCCACGAGGTGCTGTTCCAGTGCTCCCTTACTTTGAGAACTCGATACGCCGTGTACGGTTCTGCTTGGGTATACCCAAGCTTCTTACCGAGGTTCCCGCCCGCTTCGCTCGGTGCATCCCAGCAAGGTTCAATGCCCTTCTGCAGACAGTATGAAATCATTCGGGCAGCAACCGCCTGCGCCAACCCTCGCCGTTGATGTTCCTCGCACGTCCTAACACTGATGTCGAATCTCCCGCCGCCAACCGCATACGATGTGCAACCCGAGACAATCTCTCCGTTGCGTTCTATGAGGAAGCCGATGCCTCGGTTGAGGAAATCTTCCGGAGTTGGGAAGTTTGGGAAATCGATCAGACCGTCTCCCATCTGGATTAAGCCTTTGACCTCCGCCGGGCATGACACCTGTTTAATCGAGTAACTGGGAGGGAGTTGGCGTTCAAAATCTTTTAACGCTTCAATATTCCACGAACCATCCCTACACGTTATCCTCTGCCATTTTTCCAAGCGATGCCCCCATTTCCCGTAGAATGCATCTACCCATCCGGAATTTTCGGGTACCAATATCGTATTCGGGAGTATCTCTTGCAGTAGCGACTCTGCTGCCGGAGTCGCCACATCGCCAGCCAAGATGTTCGCCCAAGCGAGACTGATACGACCGACGGTTGGGCACTCTATGTCATTGACGGCAACCGTGCCCATCTCCCCGCTTAAAGCAGACGCAACGTAGCCGTGTAAATAGGGATAATTACGATAAAGCGTGCTGGCAACATGCAACTGATCTCGTTGTAGTTCAATCATGGTGTTCTTGGTAGCGCCCCATTATTCCTAGCGGAATAATTCATTCAGCAAGTAACACTCATTTTTCGCTCTATGACAGGTTTTGAAAAAGGGTTCCTTCGTAGAATGGTTTCACTCCAGAGGAGTGTTATGTCAATAGAATCGTGATCCATCCAATCTCCGCGCTCCCGAGGAGTGCAATGTGGAGTGTTACTTGATAGACGTTACGCGGCATCTCCTTTTTTGCGTCAATCATCCGAGACAGGCAACGGCGCCTCCTCGGCGACAAGCGATTGGTCTCTTAAATCTGTCCAAAAATCATCCGCTATCGCCTCTTCAAAGAAGCCTACGTTAGCTTCAATCTCGGCGGCTGACCGAGCGCCCGGAATGATCGAGGCAATACTGGGGTGACCGAAGGGAAATTGTAGCGCCGCCGCCTGCAGCGAGACGTTATGACGAGCGCACACGTGCTGTATCCGGCGAGTGCGATCCAGAACCTCGGGAGTGGCGGGCAGGTAGTTGTAGTAGGCACCCTCCACGGCGCCGGTTGCAAGAATCCCGGAGTTGTAAGGTCCGCCGATGACGATGCGAATGCCCTTTTCCTCACAGAGCGGCAGAAATCTGCGAGCCGGTTCCTGCTCAAGCAGGGTATACCGCCCTGCCAGCAGAAAACAATCGAAATCGCCTTCAACGGCGAAATCATGAAGCATCTGCCACTGATTCATCGCTGCTCCGACCGCTTTCACGACCTTTTGGGCGCGAAGTTCATCCAACGCGGGATACACCTGATCCATCGCCCGCGAGAAATGGCTCACGGAATACGGGTCGTCAAAGTCCGGTTGAATGCTAATTCCCTCGTCCGGGTCGTGGATAAACAAAATGTCGATGTAATCGGTTTGAAGGCGTTTTAGGCTTTCTTCAAAAGAACGCAAGACTGCATCACGGGAGAAGTCGAATTCTTTGTCAAGCGGTGGAACGTCCACGAACGGCGATTCGGGCGGCTCTTCCGCGGTGCGCGGTACAAGCGAGTAACCTACCTTCGTCGAGATTACAAATTCGTCTCGATTATACCGCAAAAGTTCTAACCCCAATCGATTCTCGCTCCGTCCGTAGCCGTAAAGCGGCGCCGTATCGAAGTAGCGTATGCCCGCCGTATACGCACTGGCTATCGTTTCCGCGGCGCCATTTTCGTCCACAACTGCGTAAAGATTTCCAAGCGCAGCCCCGCCCATTCCCAACTGCGTGACTTCCAGACCTTGCCTCCCAATCTCCTGCTTTTTGTCGTGTTTCATCACAAACGACTCCTATCCGCCAAACAATCTGCCAATTTCCCAGATAATACTTGAAACGGCAAATCCGACATAAACCAGTGAAGCCAGAATCATCATTGTGGTACATATTCCACCCGGTCGAGCGAACTTTGGCAAGAACCGGCGATTGATATACAGTGTCAAGGGGACATAGAGCGCCATTGCGAATCCGCCCATGTAAGCGGCGTTGAAAAGGAACCCCAGCTCGCTAACCCCCATCTGTTCCATGACGAAGGTAATCAGGCAGCCGGCGATTATCCAAATGCCCGCCACCAGGATATACCACCAACTCAACGTCCGTTTCCGCGCGCCCTTAAAGTTGGTGTACACAATGTCGGAGACTGACCGTGAAACGCCGTCAACCAATGCAAGTTGTGTGCTGAAAAGTGTAGCTACACCGACCAGCAAAAAGATGGTACGACCGGGGCCACCCCACACCTCGGCGAGCACCTGCGCCTCGTCCCAGATTAGTGTTCCCTTTTCAGGTACAATCCCTTTGGGATGCAGCACCGCGAGGGCGCCAAAAATGAAGAGCATCATGGTAACCGTGTTTAACGCCCAGAAGAAAAGGAGTTGATCTTTCTTCACATAGTTCCACCACCCCGAGAAGCGCCTGCGGTTTTCTTCGGTATCCTCGACCACAAATCCGGTGGAAGGGACTGTTTCGGATCGACCCCGGAGCGGGTTTTGCAACTGCGGAAGACGCCCGCCCATACCGATGTTCTTGTCACGTAGATAGAACGTATAGAACAGGTTGGCTGTTCCGCCCGCACCGGCAAAGACGAGTGCGATGAATAGCGTTTTTACCGACATCCCCGGATCCTTGTATCCGATATTCAACAACCCACCCCCCAATTCCTTCCAGGTGTCAGCCGACCCGATGGCGATCACGACTGCTATCAGACCGATGGTTACAATCGCCACAAGCACTTCAATGGTTTTCTCGACCGAATTATAGATGAGCTTTGGACCAAAAAGGATAAGCGTCACTGCCCCAAATGTAATCACCGTCCAAAACGTATCGGAACCCCAACCGCCGGGACCGATGAGCAGGGCTTTGAGCGCAAGTCCCGATGCGCGCCCCCAACCGGGCGCAATCCAACTCACCAACGTCAGAAGAATAAACAACGGCGCAAACCCGCGCCACACGCGGCTATAACCGGTGTAGACAGTTTCGCCCGTCGCGATTGTCCAGCGTGCAACCTCGAAATTTACCCATAACTGGATGAAAATCCCGACCACCGCCGCCCAAACCATGCTCCCGCCGTATTCCGCGGCGATCCTGGGCCAAATCACAATCTCGCCCGCGCCGATAGATAGACCGACCAGTATCGCGCCGGGACCGGCTATTTTCCAGAACGGAAGCGTCTTCTCGGGCAAATCCGAGGTTTTGAGGTCGTCAAGCGGCTCATAGATTTTGCTCATTGGCTCCCCCTAAAGTGTTATGTGAATGTCAGATAGTACCCACATGATTCGGAAGCGAGTAACTGTTTAGTCCATCAATCTATATTGCTGATGTCGGTTTGTAGTAGTGCAATTCATTGCACGTCCGCCGGGTTTTCACTGGTCACTGACCACTGCCCACTATTTTACAATCACCATCCGCCGTGACGCCGCATAATCCCCCGCCCGGAATTGGTAAATATATATTCCGCTCGCGACCGCTTCCCCGTCTTCGTTCCGTCCGTCCCAATACGCCGCTTTTCCACGCTCCGCGTAATACCCCGCCGCCTGATTCCCGAGCGCCAACTGTCGCACCGGCGTCCCCCTTGTGTCATAAATCGTAATCGCCACCTCCACCGCGCGCGCGAGACGATACGGTATCCACGTCTCCGGATTGAAGGGGTTCGGGTAATTCGGCAACAGCGTCATCTCTTTCGGCGTCAACGCTGCAAGCAAACCTTCAAGGAAGCGGATTCCCCGTTGAAAATTCGCATCGCCGATGCCTAAACCCTGTGCGAGCGCGAGCCATCTCTCCACATTCGCGGCGCTAATATTCGACAGTTCCGGGGAATATGCCGAAGGCGCGGCACCACCGCCCCCGATCGCCCCGGCAACGAAAACAAGGTCAAACACATTCACCACCCCATCCCCATTCACGTCAATTCCCTCCTTATCAGTTCCAAACGACTGCGCTACCAGCGTCAAGTCTAGGATATTTACCACGCCATCCCCGTTCACATCCGCCGGATTCTTGGGTTTCGCTCTGAGATAAATCCCGCCATCGTAATTGGGGAGTGTATGCGCCATATTTTCCACTCCAGTCGCAACGCTGGTAACGAGCTCGGGCAATGTAATCTCCTGCGTTTCGCCGCTGCGGTTGTAGACAGCCCAGCCGTTCGTGTATTCTCGGATGTAGAGGCCTGAGATGTCTTCGTCGTAGAGTTGAGCCTTTTCTTCACGGCGCGGTTGTCCGAGGTCGGCATCCCAGAAGTCAAACCAAAGGTGCCCTCCATCGAGAGTAATGGGGCTATAGAACCTCATGTAGCCGTCGGAATGTGTGAGATTTAGGGCTGTCATGGCGCGCATCCAGCGGAGATTTGTCGGGCTATCGGGCGGTTCTGAGGTAACATTCGGACTTTCCAGGTGCGTTATGTGAGGCTCTCTCAGATTCTCGTCCGCCCAAAGCAGCGTGCTCTCAATTTCATTTAAGAACCATTCAACACGTTTTAGATCGCCGGGAACGCCTGTTTCCATGGAGAGTCCGTTGATGTTGTAGCCGGTGCGACGGGGTTTGGTATGATTGACGTTGGTTGTAATCAGGAAGTCGGGCCTCGCTTCAGCCCGGATGCGCCGTAGAATGTTTTCCTTGGCGACGAGTTCTTCTTCATGGGTTCGATATCCGTGAAGTAAATGGGCGTCCTCTCGCCAATGATCGATCATTATACCATCGTATAAACCGCATCGCTCGACAGCGAGAGCCGCACGGACAATGCTTTCCTGAACTTCGGGATGTGCGAAATCAATGTGGACGTGGCCATCTGGCCATATAAAACGATTCCCTTGCGCGTCTCTTATCCAATGCGGCCAATCCTCGGGTAACACGTCGTGATGAAAAGCCCTAAAAGGAATGCTAAGCAAGAAAATCATATTGGGATTGCGGGCGAGAAATTCATCTCTTTGCCGCATAGCCTCGTCAAGGTTGCCGACAAGCTTACGGACAAGCAGATTCTTTTCGGGTGCGTGTACCCAATTTAAACCGAATTGGGGTCTACTGAACCACAAATCATGACTTGCCATATTTTCGAAATCCGATAATTCGGGGCGATTTCGAACACTAATAAAACCGAGGTCTGCCCATGGGGTAAATATCGATGGGTGACTTCTATTGTCTATCCGCTCGTTAACCGGAAACGGCGGGAGTTCGCAGATTTCATCGTACAGAAAATAAGTTAAAGCAAGCCCATCAAGCGGAGTGAGGTACGTGACTGGGTTAACCCGAATATCTAACACTTCCAAACTTGTTAGACTCGCAAGCGGACTCACATCAACAATTCGATTGTTGTACAGATTCAATTCGGTAAGTTGCGTCAGATTTGCAAGCGGACGGACATTAATAATTAGGTTGCGTCGCAGATCGACAATTTCCAAGTTTGTCAAAGGTGCAAGCGGACCGACATCGACAATCCCTGTATAGTCGAGATGTACCACTTTCAGTTGTATGAGATTGGCAAGCGGGCCGATATTTTCAATCCGATTGCCGCCCAAGTGCAATGCTGTGAGTTGCGTCAGATTTGCAAGCAGGTTGACGATGGGCTCCAGGTCGCTGATGTTATTTCTGGCAAGATTTAACTCGGTTAGATTGACCGCGTGTTCTAGCCCGGTGAACGTCACTATCTGTCTGTTGCTCGCATCCAACCGGGTGAGTTGCCCCATGTACGCTTGGGTGAGGGGTACGTCATCGGGAAGGTTGAGGGTTTCCCGGACAGCGGCTCTCAGGTTTGGGTCGGGTATCTCCACTAGCGGACTGTCCGGGTCGAATATAGGGTTGTTGTGAGTATCAAGATGTTCTAGACTTGGGAGATTTTCAAGCGGGCTGATATCAAGAATCCGATTGTATCGAAGATCCAATTCTTCCAATCGTGTTAAACCGGCAAGCGGGCTGATGTCAACAATCAGGTTGTGGTCCAGATGCGCCACTCTGAGTTGTGTGAGATTTGTAAGGGGGCTTATATCTTCAATCTGTGAAATGTCGTTCAGACGCAGGTAGGTGAGGTGTGTGAGATTTGCAAGCGGGTTGAGATTTACATTCTGGCTGCCGGTCAGGTGCAATTCGGTGAGTTGCGTGAGATTTTCAAGCGGCCTAATGTCTTCAAACGGATTGGCGTAAAACTTCAGTACGGTTAAGTTCGTAGCGTATTCTAAGCCCGTGAGGTCAGCTATCTGGCTGTGCCAGGCTTCAAGTTCAGTCAATTCCCGCATGTCCGCTTGCGTGATGGAGGCGCCATCAGCCAGATTGAGAGCCTCTCTGATTGCATTGCGCAGATTTGGGTCGGGTATCTCAACAATCTGCGCCAATGCAGCACTGCCCAAAATGATATAGAACAAAA
The DNA here is from genome assembly GCA_022827055.1 of Candidatus Poribacteria bacterium. Lineage (GTDB taxonomy): Bacteria > Poribacteria > WGA-4E > WGA-4E > JAJDTR01 > JAJDTR01. Next base: position 8,070 of record JAJDTR010000074.1, read on the forward strand.
GACAGATTGTGATTTTCTGTCGGAAATTCATTGATTTCCTCTTTTGTCTTGAACCCCGGTTTTGAAGAAAGCGGAAGTTTTATGGGGTTTCTATCGATCAACCGAGTGAACGGCGAGGACGATAGCATATCATTCTCACTACCCGTTCGTCTGATCTATTGCCCGGTTAAATAGTCACGGTCCATTTCTTAATCTGTTTCGGGACATTGGCTCTAGGCTGTATTTGCCCGATTAACGATGCGTGGATTAATCGGTGGCGTTCCAACCGTCGGCAGATTATAGCAAAGCGCCAATATATCCTCAAGCGAAAAGGCTGTCAATTAAGAGCTTGTAGAGGACGGGCCCTGTGCCGTCCCATGGATGATTTGATAACCGAAGATGTTCTAGACAAACCGTAGGTTGGGTTGAACGGAACCGACCAATAAACATTCGGTTTCCACCTAGGTTCCGATAATCGACGGCGCTCACAACCGCACGAAGCATAGTGAAACCCAACGGAAACGCAATTTAGGACATGCGGGTGTTGGGTTCACTCTGCCTATTCACAAACTGGCGGTGTTGTATGTTGGATTTTCTCTTCGCGTTGACACGTATTTGTGTTTGACCGTTCAACCCAACCTACACGACTGGTGCGATCGCTCTGCGGTGAGATACAAAGTCTATTCTCCAAACTCCCTCAAGTGTGTTATACTTACCCCAACCTAGTAGTAGGCATACGCCGTATGCCGTTACCCCTTGCGTACATCACGGCTCAACGGAACGTACCTACCACAGATGATAACTCTGCTTCTCGGTATAAATCTAGGGAAGAACCATGGAACCCCTAAACAACTCCAATCACGCCTTCACCAAACGGGCTGAGGCGATCGCCAAATCGCTGTATCCCCACCAAATTGAGGGGGTTGCGTTTCTGCTTGGACGCCGTCGTTCACTCCTAACTGACGACATGGGGTTGGGTAAAACCCGTCAGTCTATTATCGCCATGATTGAAGCGGAACCCGAGGGACCCTATCTGGTGATATGCCCTGCGTCGGTGAAGCGGAACTGGGTACGCGAGATTGAGATTGTCCTGCCCGAAGCCCAAACCGCAATTATTGGTCCCGCCCCGCTGCCAAAGCATGATTTCCGCGGCTGGATCATCCTTAACTACGACATCCTCGGCAAACATCTGGAAGGGCTGATGCAATTCGGTTGGTCGGGCATGATATTCGACGAAGCGCACTACCTGAAAAACCACCGAAGCCAACGTTCTCGCCATGCGAGCAAGCTAGTCAAGATGACCTCCGGCGAACCGGTAGTCCACGCCTTGACGGGGACGCCGCTGACCAGCCGTCCGCGCGATCTTTTCCCGCTGCTCCAGCTCATCCAACACCCGTTGGGTAAGAGTTTTCTAAGTTTCGCGAAGCGCTATTGTGAAGGATATCAGGGAGAGTTCGGTTTGGTCGCGGACGGCGCCGGCAACATTGAGGAATTGACGCTCCAACTGCACGGCATCATGCTCCGCCGGACAAAGGATGAGGTGTTGGATCTTCCCCCGAAGTTCCGAACATGGTTGGATATCGATCTACATCCACTCGCGGTCGAGCACTTCAACAAAGCGGTGCGCGACTTCCTTCTGACGAGTGACGAATCCTCCGGATTTCAGGGTGCTCTGGAAGACGAGGATGCGGAAGCGAGTCAAAGACGGCGGCGTGTTATAGGTCAGCTCACGAGTGCTCGGAGGAAACTGGCGTTTGCAAAGTGTCGTGACACCATCAAAGTGGTCGAGAACGCGCTGGAACAAGGGGAAAAAGTCATTGTGTTTTCAGCCTTCGTGAACACAATCGAACGGTTTACCAAGCGTTTTGGTGCCGAGGCGGTAGCCGTTTTCGGGGAGGTGCCGGCGGAGGAACGCCAAAAACGAGTTGACAGGTTTCAGGATGACCCGGAAGTAAGAGTGTTTCTCGCAAACATCCATATCGGCGGAATTGGGCTTAACCTAACCGCCGCGCGGCAGGTGGTGTTCAATGACCTTGATTGGGTACCGGCAAATCATTGGCAAGCGGAAGACCGCGCCTACCGAATTGGACAGACGGCGCCCGTCAATGTGACGTACATGATTGCGCGGGGTACGGTTGACGAATTTGTGCGAACCGTACTGGAAACCAAAGCCAGGTTGATGGAAGATCTTGTCGAGGGCAAGGCGCTCGGAGTTGAGTTGAGTAGCGATGTGATAAGCGAACTCAAACAGATGATGAAAGTCATTCCTACCCGATTGGACGAAATCGCGGAAAACGGTCGTGGGGGAGCCCAAATGAACTCTGTGCTTCGAGAAGCCGGCGACGTCTACATCAAAGAAAATGCCGCTTATCTGGACGAAGCTGCCCGGCGGCAACTCCTTCCATATTCTCGGAAAGCCATTGAGACGTTGGCGAAAGTCCTCGCAGGCCCCGAGCGAACCGTATATCGGACGAAGAGCGCCTCCAAGCCGGGACAGTTCTACCAACTTGAAGTCGTCGGTGCAGACATCACCTGCGACTGCCCCGGTTTCACGCACAGAGGCAGTTGCCGGCACGTGCGCGTTCTGAAACCGGTTCTGGTAGGGGGCAAACCCCTACCGGAAGGTTATTCCCAATTGGAGAGCCTTTAAATTAAGTCCGCGTTGTAGGGTGCGCACTGCGCACCAGCAGTTGAGCGCGACAGCGACAATTCATCAATCGCTGATTTTCACATTATCCCCGTTTTTTGCATATAGGGTTTGTATTTACCACTAGTCACTAAACACTTAACAATATAAGGATTGGCAGATAGGAATCACCAATCATATTGCAAAGCAGCATTCTTTCTACCGACTCAACCATCACACGGTAATCTAGATTTCATAAACAACGAATTGGGAGAACAACATGGAAGAAGAACATAAACCGACCGAAACACTATATCTCATTGACGGACACGCTCAAATTTTCCGCGCCTACTACGCCATTCGCGGGGGGTTGCGCAGCCCGGCGGGAGAACCGACCCACGCCGTCTTTGGCTTTACCGGCATGTTAATCAAGCTCTTGTCCGAACTTCGTCCCCAGTATGTCGTGGCGACGATGGATATGCCGGGACCGACATTTCGCGACGAGTTGTATGACGAGTACAAAGGAACGCGCGAAGCCACTCCCGATGACTTAATATCGCAAATTCCTCGCATCACTCAGGTGCTTGAGCACTTCAATATTCCGATAGTTGGCGTAGCGGGATTGGAAGCGGACGACGTCATTGCCACCATTACTCAGCGTGTGCTTGATGACCCGTCGTCCAAGGATGTGTACATCCGCATCATCTCAAAGGACAAGGATCTTGAGCAACTTCTCGGTGATCGCGTCACGATGTTTGATATCCATACGGACAAAACAATCGACGTGGCATCGCTTTGGGAAGACAAAGGCATTACGCCGGAACAGGTTATCGATCTGCTGGCATTGATGGGTGATACCGTTGACAACGTGCCCGGCGTCGAAGGAGTCGGTCCCAAAACCGCCGCTAAACTCATACAAGACTTTGAATCAATCGACGGAATCTTTGCCAATATTGACAAAATAAAGGGTAAACGTCGGCAAAACCTCGAAAAAGCGCAGTCTCACCTACCCCTGTCGCGCACGCTTGTAACACTGAAGCGAGACGCCGATTTCCCGTTTTCGCTTGAGCAGGCGCGAGTCAACCCGCTTGAGCCTCAGAAAATCCTGCCCCTGTTTCAAGAGTTGGGCTTTAATCGTTTCCAGCGGGAAGTGGAGCAACTTGCCGGCGGTGCCGACGTCAACTCCGCTCCGAAGACCGGCGAGCGCGAGACAAGAGGGGAGCGCGTCGCCGTTTTGGAGGAACAGACGACAGCCATTCTGGAAAAAGGCGAATACGAGACCGCGGACGGGGGCGACTACACAGTGGTTACGACGTCCGATCAGTTGGAGTCGCTAGCCGCAACCCTTCGCGCGCAGCCCATCATCAGCGTCGATACCGAAACGACCAGTCTGGCGCGAGATGCAGCGCTTTGTGGATTAAGCTTTTCTTGGAAACCCGGCCAAGGCGTTTATGTCCCGGTTCGCTCTCCAAGCCCAAGCGACCACCTTGACACTGAAACCGTTTTAACCGCATTAGGTCCGATCCTGTCTGACAGCAATCTGCACAAGTGCGGCCACAATCTGAAGTTTGACGCACAGGTGTTGTTGCGAAACGGCGTCAGGCTTCGCGGTGTGGTCTTTGACTCGATGCTTGCCAGCCTGCTCATCGATCCCGAGCAACCGGGCCACCGACTCGACACGGTCGCCTTGCTGCATCTGAATTATAAGATGATTCCCCTCTCGGACCTCATCGGAGAAGGTGAGGACGAAACAAGCATCGATACCGTTCCGCTGGCGCAGGTCACAAGCTACGCATCGGAGGACACTGATGTCGTATTGCGTCTTTATCACCACCTCCTGCCAAAGTTGGAGGAAATGGGCATGACCGCCCTCGTGCGGGACATCGAATCACCTCTGGCTCCAATCATCGCGGAGATTGAGTTCAACGGCATCGTCTGCGATCCGGAGGAATTGAAGCGCCAAGCCGAGGTCATAAACGTGCGGATCGACGCGCTGAGAGGCGAAATATGGGAGCTTGCCGGCGGCGAATTTCACTTGGAGTCCACGCACCAACTTGGGGATGTGCTTTTCAACAAACTCGGTTTTGAACCGGTGAAAAAGACGAAGAGCGGCAGATATGGAACGGACGTGACTGTCTTGGAACGTTTAGCCGCGAAGGAGGATGCGAATGATCCGCCAACGGCGGTGCCGCGCCTCGTTATCGAGTATCGGCAACTCACCAAGTTGGCGAGCACCTACCTTGGGCAACTACGGAGCGCCGTGAATAAGGACACCGGGCGCATTCATGCGACATTTCACCAACTCACCACCGCAACCGGACGGCTGGCATCGCATGGCCCGAACCTGCAGAATATCCCGGTGCGCACCGAGGTGGGCCGCCAGATTCGCAAAGCGTTCAAAACGCCTGAAGGATGCAAGCTAATCTGCGCGGACTATTCGCAGATTGAACTCCGTCTGCTCGCGCATTTTAGCGAAGACCCCAACTTGATTGAAGTGTTTGAGCAGGGACTGGACATCCATACCTCCGTGGCCTCCCAGGTCTATGGTGTCCCCGTCGACGCCGTGACCCGTGAACAACGCGACCAAGCGAAGACCATTAACTTCGGAATTATCTACGGGATTTCCGCTTTCGGACTCTCCCAACGGATTAAGGGTATGGACGTAAAAACCGCGGGTGCGTTAATTGACGATTACAAGGAACGTTTCCCGGGAATCGACGCCTTCTTGAACCGGTGTATCCAACACGCATTGGAACACGGCTATGTTGCCACGATCACCGGAAGGCGGCGCGCAATCCCAGAGATTCATTCGCCCAACCGAAACCGGCAGAGCCAGGGCGAACGTTTGGCTTTCAACACCGTGGTACAGGGGAGCGCGGCGGACCTAATCAAAGCGGCGATGGTCAACGTGCAGAACCGGATTGAAAGGGACGGTTTACCGCTGAAACTGCTGCTCCAAATCCATGACGAGTTGGTCTACGAAACCCCCGATACGCTCGCCGAGGACCACGCCGCCGTCGTGCGCGGCGAGATGGAGCATGCGATGGATTTGAGAGTTCCCCTTCTCACCGACGTGGGAATTGGAGACAACTGGATGTCCGCCAAGTCCGACTAAGCGTAGAGAATGGAAGTTGTAGGGTGGGCACCGCCCACCAGCCTTTGAGAGAGTGCCAGCAGCACGAAAAGTGAATAGTCACACTAAGACACATCACGTCAAAGCCCCGACGAGGTGGTAGGTATAAGTCTTGGTAGGAGCGACCTCCTGGTCGCGATATAGCCGTGTGAGTTAGGTAGAGCAATCAAGCTTTAATGTAGGGTGGGCACCGCCCACCAGCCTTTGGGAGCGCCAGCAGCAGGAAAGGTGTATAGTAACACTAAGGCACATCACATCAAAGCCCCAACGAAGCGGTAGGTATAGGCTTTGGTAGGAGCGACCTCCAGGTCGCGATATAGCCGTGTGGGTTAGGTAGAGCAATCAAGCTTTAATGTAGGGTGGGCACCGCCCACCATTTTTTGTAGGGTGCAATCAAAGAACGAATAATGACTACGATAGCCAATCCCGATAGAAAATACCCTGCGGTAAAGATGTACTAATCACTAGCCAGCAACGAAGCGGATAGCGACGGCGGTAGAGATTCACTAAACACTTACTCGGTTTCTTTGCGCCAAATCCTCCCAAATTCATCGCTTTCGACATATCGCCTCAATTTCGCTTTAGGTTCATCGAAAATCGGAGTCCCATGCCCAAAACAGATGAAGCTATAGGAATAGTCCAGCAGTAGCGCGATTGAATTTCGTGCCTTCCCCAGCTCCGCGATATATTCGGGCGCATAGATGCCCAAATCCCCCTCGGCGATGCCCGCGTCCTGCCTGCCCCCGGAAAGCATGTCGCCGATGATTAGCCCACCGCCTCCGTCGCGCACCAGCAGCACTGTTTCGGGAAAATAGACATCCGGAACGTAGATTGGGTCAATGAAATCCCACAACCGTTGCCCGTGGACAAACGTCCCGTCAAGAGATGTTTCATACCTGTCGCATTCGATTTCGTTTGCCCAAATTTCGCATCCCCAACACTTCCTGAAAATTTCCGATTCCCGAAGATGAAATTCGCACGTCAGTAGGATATGCGTGGGAATCTCAATCTTCTCAATCTCCCGCGCGTCACTCGAGGACACCTGCAGCGGATCGACTAGCACTGCCGCATCTTCATTGGGAACATCTATCAAATAGCTGTTCCACGGGTACGGCTCATTTCTCGCCGCCCCGTGAATCTCCGACCAGCAGTAGACATGAGAAGAAATTTGTCTTAGCATTCAATAATTCGCGAGGGAAAGCCTAATTCCCGCGTAAGAAGTTTATCTCCTATTGTGAACCCTTGGCGT
>JAJDTR010000134.1 GCA_022827055.1 Candidatus Poribacteria bacterium
GGCAAGGGGATCTCTATCGCCCAAGGATCTCTATCGCGGTCACTCGCTTGATCCCGCCTGCCAAGCAGGTGAGCGACATGATTTAGGTATCATATGCACAATTGTTCAAGCGAAATGGTATAAGTTAGTATCTCAAACATCGAACACCGCTTCAAGGTAAACGTCTATGAAAGTCAACCCACAGCAACTATTGGATCATGGTTTCATCATATTGCTTCAGGTTATTCCGCCAGATCAATTGGATGCGCTCCGTGCGAGTTTTGAGGTGCTCGTAGATCGACAGAAATCGGTCTGGAGACGTGAACGTAAACCGGAGGACCCGCCGGGCGGAACCTGGGAAACTGCCGCCCAACCGAGGGTATTTTTCAACGAGGTCGTTGACGAAACAACCGCTGACACGGTGGAGTTTTGCCTGCATGAGAACACACTAGGCGTGAGCCAACAACTGATGCGTTCGTCAAACGCCGCAGTCACATTGATGGCGCTGATGTGCAGTCCCCCGCGAGACCATGGGCCTGCCAGTTGGCATCGCGATGTGAATCCCGTTGCGCAAGCACCCTTGCGCGGTATGCAAATGGATATGCTGGCTAACGCCCCCGGTTATGTTCAGTGGAATATCCCGCTGTACGATGACAGTGTATTCTGGGTGGTTCCAGGGAGCCACTCCCGCCCAAATACCGAGGAGGAACACCAACACCTGCTAACGAACCCGCAGCAGCCAATGCCGGGAGGCACGCCAATTGAGCTCAAAGCGGGGGATGGGATTGTCTATACCCACTTCCTTTTGCACTGGGGCAGCAACTACAGTACGAAGTTGCGGCGCACGGTTCATCTCGGCTATCGCGCTCTGGGCGGTCCGGTATTCCCGGTTGTTAATGCACATGGCTGGGAATTGGAATTCACCAATTCTCTCCCGCGAAGAATACGCGACCGGTTTCGAGAGTTCGCTCGGTTGTACCAAGAACAGTGCGATGTGGTGGAGTCTACCCTTCGCGCCGTCCTGAAGGGGGATAGGACGGCTTTCATGAATGGACTGGAAACGTTGCATCCGGGGAATGAAGGGCGGATGGTGTGCGTCGTGTTCCTATCGAAGTGGGTTGACAAACTGCACACGTTGAAATCTCGGGAGAACGCCAATCTTTCACTGGAGGAACAGATTAAGGCGACAGGGGAGCACCGGATCGGTTTCCACGCGATTAAGGATTTTGCTCAGCGTTTTTCCGAGGAGGAAGCGAATCAGCTCCGGGAGCGTTTTTCAATCCTGTTCGAGAAAATAGAAGCTGAGATTGAGCGGTGCGTCGTTGATAGAACGTCGAGGGTGATGAGATACCGGTTGACGGAGATGCCTGCGGGGTTCGACGTTGAGGATTTTATCCAGAGTTGGAAATGAGTAAAGGTGTGTTTGACGGGTTCACCGTGAATCTATTTCTAGATGAAGATGGTGATTATTTAGCCCATTTTGTTGAGATGCCCAATGTGTCAGCGTTTTCCAATACGCCGGAGGGTGCCTTGAGAGAACTCGCAGTGGCTTGGAAAGGAGTTAAAGAAAGTTATGAGAAACATAATGAACCCATTCCACAAGCGCCGTCGCCGCAAGAGTATCGAGGTCACATCCAGGACGATCAACTCGCGAGATGATAAGGGCAGCGATAGAAATATTCGGACTCTGTTGGGTGGACTACATTTGTTTCGCGCTGTTTAGAAACAACGAGAGTTCGGCAATGCTTCGAACTTATGAGTGTGGTGGGACTGACCTCCTGTGGTTCAGCAACTCGACGCCCCTACTTGCCTTAATTATCCTTTTGACTAACATGCTATAGATTCCTCAAAAACAACCTGTGAATCGGTTATATCGTGTGCCGATTTTGATGGGCGTCTTTGTACAGGATCTCACGTGTGGCGTCGGTCGCCTTTTCGTGAAACTTAACCGCCGAAGGGTCAAGATCTTTGGTCGGGCGAGGCGCAAGGGTGAAGTGACCGAACCGATCTTCGCCGCGGACAAGCGCCGCCGTGTCCCACTCCCCAATCATCTGTTTCGATCGGGTGGGCATGTAGTGGAGTGAGATACCGATTCGGCGATCTTTTGAACGGTTCGGACCGGAGGCATGCGCCAGCCGCACATTGTGAAGCGAAATCTCGCCGGGTTCTAGCGGCATGGCGACAGTTTCCGATTCATCAACCTTTACCGCAATCTCCTGCCCGCGAGTCAGGAGGTTGTCCTGCTCGTATTCATCGTTGTGCGGCAGCAGATCTCCCTTGTGGCTTCCCGGCAGAACGCGCATACAACCGCTTTCAAGCGTCGCCGGTGATAGCGCCAACCATACGCTGACCAAGTCGTTCGCATCGAGGCCCCAGTAGCGAAGGTCCTGATGCCAAGAGACGTAGCTTTGACTCCCCGCCTCCTTGATCCAGAATATCGTGTTCCAGCAGAGGAGTTCGGGACCAATCAGATCTTCAACGGCATCCAGCAATTTTGAATTTCGCATCAGGTCATCCACCCATTTGAAGAGCAGATGAGATTTGCTCCGCTGCGCTCCCTCCACCGGTTTGCCCTGACGCGACTCGAACTCCTCAAGCTGCCTCCGATTTGATGCAACTCCCTCATCGTCCAAGATTCTGATTGGGTAGAAGTAACCCTCCCGATGGTATTGTTCGATGGCGTCTGCAGTTAGTATTTTCGGCATTGACGCATCCTCCAATAATCCGAAATTCGCGATGCGGGCACTGTTATGCACAGGCCTCACTTGCGACATCCCGCGAGCCCTTTAACTCGATTTTCAGTCATGTTTTCGGCATGACGGTCTACGTCCAATTATATATCTATCCTGACGGGCAGTCAAGCGAAAGAAGGAACGGAAAGAAAGGTGGGAAGGATGGAAGGGAGGAAGATTGGAAGGGAAAGAAAAACCGGGCGTCAAATTTAGGGACATGCAAAGAGAGGGAATGAAACGGCGCACAGCGCTTAAGCGTTAACATTTTCAACCCTACAAATACTACTTTGAAATGTTATGAGAGACGTTCAAGATGCGTTGGAATATCACTATTACTATCGTTATCGCCGCTTTTCTCCTGGGTCTGGCATCAGGTCTGCTCAGCGCGAACGCGAGCGTGATATCCCTCGGGGCGCTGATAATCTGTGCGAGTTTCCCTTTGATTGCTGTCTTTAGCCGGTTTAACGACAAGGACTAATTCATCATCT
>JAJDTR010000044.1 GCA_022827055.1 Candidatus Poribacteria bacterium
AAGATTGTTGAAAGGATATAACGTAAAATCAAGCCAAATAGATACTTATTTTGGAAAGATGTCTATTCATGTTTTCACGCATTCCGGTAGGTGCGGTTTCCAACCGCACCTACGAAACTGCATATAGACTGGTTCGGTTAGGAAACCGAACCTACTGCAGTGTATAAATAATATTGGTTTTACTAAAAATACTCGTCGCGTTCTTCACACCGTTTTTTACATGCCATGGAGCCATCCGCTGAACCCGCACTTTTCGCTTTAGAGGAGGAAAGTGTTGCCTATGAAAATAACGTCGCCTTGAGAAGTGTTTCCCTGCGCATTCACCGCGGGGAAAAAGTCGCTTTGATAGGTCCCAGCGGCGCGGGCAAAACTACGCTGCTCCGTACATTGTACGAAAGAGTCGCGGGCAAATCATCGTTCGTGCATCAACATTACGCACTAGTAACGCAACTTTCCGCCTTCCATAACGTCTTCATCGGACGCCTCGACCGGCATTCCACAGCCTTTAATCTCCTGAACCTAATCAAGCCGCAGGAAAAAATCCTCAATGAGATTATTCCAATTCTGTCCAAACTCGGGATGGAGGAAAAGATTTTTGAGCGCGTAGGCGCACTGTCCGGCGGTCAGCAGCAAAGGGTAGCTGTGGCGCGTGCGATGTACCGCGGCGAGGACATTCTGTTGGCAGACGAACCCATCTCTTCTGTTGACCCGCATCAGGCAACGACGGTGATGGAGTTGATTATGGGGAGTGCGGAAACCATTGTGCTGTCCTTGCACGCTGTCGACTTCGCCTTAAAGTTTGCCAAGCGGATTATCGGGCTGCGCGACGGGGAAGTTCAGTTTGATCTGCCGACTGAAATGGTTTCCCCGGCTATGCTTAGCGAGTTGTACGAGAGCGAGTCGGTCGGGATTAATCTGTTGTAGCGAAAGCCAAGGGTGGGCATGGACTGCAAAGTTTGCATGGGCGCACATGGCAGAATCTGTGAGCAACGAAATGCAATGGACTGTGTCCCGTAACAGGAACAAGAGAGAAACCGAGTTTTCAAGAAAAAACTCGGTTTCGTGGCGGGAAAGTAGGAAATATTTTACCCTTCGACGAATAGTTGTCCGGGCTATCGTAACGCGTGTTTTTGTACTTGTTTCCATGTGCACTGTGGCAGGGTGCACGAATCAAAGACAAGAACGAGAACAGACGGAGACCGAACCGAAACGCGTCGCAGAGTTAACGGTTTTTGCCGCGACAAGTTTGACGGATGCGATTACGGATATCTCCAAATCGTTTGAATCCGGGCGATCTGTTAAGGTTTATGCGAATTTCGCCGGTTCGCAGACGCTGCAGGTTCAGATTGAACGAGGGGCTCCGGCAGACCTGTTCATCTCCGCTAGCCCGATACAGATGGATGCGTTGGAGGAAAAGGGCGCCATCAATGAATCAAGTCGTCGCGATGTACTGAGGAATAGCTTGGTACTGGTTGCTCCGATTCGGGTGTCTCACCAAATCAAAAATCTGGAAGAACTCACGAACTCGCGTATCAGGCGAATTGCTATCGGTGAACCGAATTCCGTTCCGGCGGGCATATACGGTGCGGAAGCCCTGAACCGCCTGGGAATCTGGTCGGAAGTTGAACCGAAGCTGATTCCGGGAGCAGATGTTCGAGCCGTTCTCGCGTATACGGAAGCAGGCGAGGTCGACTTCGGTATCGTATACAAGACGGATGCGTCGCTTAGCGAGAAGGTCAGAATAGTCTATGAATTTCCCACCTCAAGCCACAGCCCGATCCTATATCCAGCCGCAGTTGTTCGGGGTACCAAGCGTGAGGATATCGCACGCTCATTTCTTCTATACCTCAAAACGCCGGAAGTCAAACTCGTCTTCGAGAAGTACGGATTTTCTGTGGTCAAATGAACCTAGCCGATACAGAGATCGCGGCGCTCGTTATATCCATCAAAACCGCTTTACTTAGTTTGCTGTGCGTTCTACCGGTGGGTGTTGGAATTGGGTGGCTGCTTGCGAAAGCATCGTTTCGCGGCAAGTCGTTGCTCAATACCTTTGTGATGCTGCCTCTGGTGCTACCCCCTGTCGTGAGCGGTTATCTGCTGCTGATGCTGTTTAGCAAACAGGGACCTATCGGTGCAATCCTCTATACCCTGTTTGGACTTGAAATTGTCTTTACATGGTTAGCCGTTGTTTTAGCGATTTCCGTTATCTCGTTTCCTCTGATGGTTCGCAGCATCGTGATCGCTATGGAGGGAATCAACCCTCGACTGGAGGGAGCGGCACGAACGCTCGGAGCCGGACGATTCAAAGTGTTCTTCTCGGTTACGTTGCCCTTGTCCTACCGAGGCGTCATCGGAGGTGCGATTCTCGCGTTTGCCCGGAGCCTCGGCGAGTTCGGCGCCACTATGATGATAGCGGGGAACATACCCGGAAAGACACAAACTCTCCCCTTGGCTATTTTCAATTATGTGCAAACGGGTCAAGAATTCAGTGCATATCGGCTGGTGCTGATATCGACGGTGATCGCTTTTGGCGCACTGTGGGTTGCGGAAAGGCGATTCCTCAAATCGGACTAATCGACTAATACCATTTCGCTTGAATAATAGTGCATATGATGTCTGAATCATATCGTCCACTTTCTCCGTAGGCGGGGCATCTTGCCCCGCCGACTTTGCGCGGAGACGAAACTTATTATTCCGATCCACGTAGGTTTCTTCACTTAATCCGCGTAGTCAATACACTGCCATTTTATAGAAAAGGTATAACTTGATGCAGAGGGGAAGGATGCGCATAGTCGTAGAGGTCTTGGTTTTGCAGATCGCTGCTATGGCACTACACGGATGTAGCCCTAAAACAGTCGATCCGGAAATTAAACTGCCGGAGCGAATCGTGAATGAGAAAGACGGCGCCGAGATGGTCTTGATTCCGGCCGGAGAATTTGAGATGGGGAGCCCTAAGGACGACGACAAGCACTGGGAACGACCTATTCACACAGTGTATTTGGATGACTTCTATATGGACGTTCATCCTGTCACAAATGCGCAGTATCGGAAGTTTATCCAAGAGACGGGTTATCCGGCGCCGAAGACAACGCCACCGTTCAGCCATCCGCAACAACCCGTTGTCTGGGTGACTTGGCGGGACGCTATGGAATATGCGAGATGGGCGGGCAAGACACTTCCTTCGGAGGCGCAATGGGAAAAGGCGGCACGCGGCGGACTCAGCGGCAAGCCTTACCCGTGGGGCGACCAAGAGCCGAATCCCTCGCTGGCGAGTTACGATTCGATCTACAGGATCACGCTGCCGGTGCGCAGCTTTCCACCGAACGGCTACGGGTTGTACGACATGGCGGGAACAGTGTGGGAGCTTTGCATGGATGAGTGGCAGGAGGATTTCTATTCGCGAAGTCCACGCGAGAACCCGGTAGCGGGCGGGGTAGTGTCACCAGCCGCCGCCCTTCGATCAATTAAAAGCCTTCGTGTCTCCCGCGGCGGGTGCTGGCAATTTAGAGCTGATCATGGATTGGAGGTGTTTCATCGCTCCTATAGCCCGATCGACTTCATTGAGGACTTCCAGGGCTTCCGCTGCGTAAAACCGGTATTGCCTAGATGAAAGACATCTCCATTGGCACCGGCTCCACGTGCATACCAAGTTTCCCGGGAGCGTCATGCTGAAAACAAGCCTTCTATTTGTCGCGATTGCGCTTCTTGCATTCCTGTTGGCGGACCTTGAGGTATCGACGCAAGATCCGTGGCTGGAATTTGGCAGAATGGCTAAAGGGGCGGTGACTCCCGACTTTCTCGCCATCTGGGGATTTTGGCATGCCCTTTTGAACACGGTGGTATTTGCACTTTGCGGCATTTGCCTGGCCGTTGTGTTCGGCGTCGCGCTCGCATTCTTTTTCCGCTTTACTCCCGTTCGGCTGTTCTGCGCTTTTATCCGGTCAATTCATGAAATCTTCTGGGCATTGATTTTTCAATCCGTTGTTGGGCTCAACTCGGTTTGCGGTGTGCTTGCCATCGCCATACCTTACGCCGGCATTTTTGCAAAAGTGTATGCGGAGATTGTTCAGGAGTCAGACCACCGACCGCGAGAGGGAGTACCTACTAGGTCTGGAGGATTGAACCGCTTTGTCTATGGCATCCTACCCGTTATTTACGCCGATGCGAAGCACTATACCGGGTACCGTTTCGAGTGCGCTTTGCGATCAAGCGCTATTCTCGGATTCATTGGTCTTCCCACACTCGGATTTCACTTGGAGACGGCTTTTCGCGAAGGGTTGTATTCGGAAGCTGCGGCTTTGCTTTATGTCTTTTATTTATTGATTGCATCGCTGAAATATTGGGTTAAAGCCCGCCTAATACCGCTCTATGCCGCGGCGGCGTTTGTTATACTGCCTTGGGAGGTCTCACTGTCATGGGAGAATGTCCAGCGCTTCTCGTATGAAATTTTGCCGTTTCCAATGCGTCCGGAAGGTGCTGCATCTTGGGATAACGGCGTCCTGTTTGCTTGGGAATCCGTGATTCATTGGCTGCGAGAAATCATCGCAGGAGAAGGTTGGACGGGCATTCGGAACACGGTTGTATTGACTCAGATGGTATTGGTAGGCACTGGGATATTTACGCTGTTGAGTTTTCCGTTCGCTTGCCGACATTTTACAGGGAAGGTCGCCAGGCGAATTTCGCACTATCTACTCATTGTAATACGTACAACCCCGGAGTATATTCTGGCATATGTACTCGTGCAACTCTGGGGGCCATCAATGCTTCCGGCGGTATGGGCGATTTTGTTGCACAACGGCGCAATTCTAGCTTTTCTGACGAGTAATAATGCTGATCTTGTTCCACTACGTATAGACGCACCCCGAAAGCGAATGGAGCGGTACTTTTTCGAAGTCCTTCCACGTGTGTACGGACAATTTCTCGCATTCCTATTTTACCGATGGGAAGTGATGATGCGAGAGACGGCTTTACTTGGCATATTGGGAGTATACACGCTTGGCTTCTATATTGATAGTGCGGAAAAGTCGATCCAACTTGATATAATGATTATTCTCATTCTTATAACCGCCTTGCTCAATATGGGGATTGACAGCGTGTCGCAGTTGGTGCGCCGCCGGCTTAAGATTTCTACCAAACTGGTGACATCGGCATGATAGGCGGCGCGGAATTCTAGCTTGTTGATTTGATCCGTTCAAAAAAAATTGGTTGCAAGAAGGGAAGAGAAGAAGACTAGAAGTTTTCCGTACTCACCACTTTCTATGGTTCTTTGCCCTAGATTGTATAGTGCGCATCCGCTTTTTTCTTTAGACGCTGGAACAACGAGAACTAATAGATTGGAGCTAGTTGGTTTTGCTGTACTCAATCCAACCCACTGAGTGACAGATCCGAGCAGGTGGGGAGCGCTAAAAATTAGGAAGCAAGATATTAAATTCGATGAATCAAGTTGAATCCCTTTACATTCATGTGCCCTTCTGTGCGACAAAGTGCCATTATTGCGCATTTAATACGTATGATTTCCACAAGGAACAGGCACGGCAATATCTCGAAGCATTGCTAATCGAAATGGAACTTTACCGTCTTGATTCCGACGGATTAAAGACAGTCTTCATCGGAGGCGGAACTCCATCGATTCTCTCCGCCGAATCCTTGGAGAGGATGTTCAAGCATTTGCACGCTGTTTTCGAGGTGAATGGGGCTGCTGAAATCACCGTTGAATGCAATCCGGGAACCGTGGATCGCCAGAAACTGGAGCTGATGCGCTCCGAAGGTGTGAATCGACTGAGTTTCGGGGTACAGGCAATGGACGATGCTACGCTGGAGCAACTCGGACGGATTCACACGGTGGATGAAGTCCTTCGGAGTTACGACCTCGCACGGGCAGTCGGGTTCGACAATATCAACCTGGATCTGATATTTGGGCTGCCCAATCAGACGGTTGAAGGGTGGAAGGACTGTCTGAAGGAGGTAGTTGCACTTCAGCCCGAACACATTTCCGCTTACAGTCTGATGCTTGAGGAGGGAACTGTTTTTTACGAGTCATGGCGAACAGGAAAGCTCCAAAGGCTTTCGGATGAGATCGAAGCCGAGATGTATCACCTAGCCATCGACACGTTGGTCCGACACGGCTGGAAGCATTATGAGATATCCAGTTTTGCAAAGCCGTCTTGTGTCGCGAATCACAATCTTGCATACTGGGACAATCGGTCATATATCGGATTGGGACCGGGCGCTTGCGGGTATATTGATGGGGTGCGTTACTCGAACATCCGTGGAGTTCGGGACTATGCGGAATTCCTTAAACAGGGCAGAAAACCGATCGCAGATTCCGAGCAACTAACCGGGAGAGATGAGAAGGCAGAAACTATCATCCTCGGTCTACGAAAGCGGGATGGGATTCGAAGGCAAGACTATCGACGACGTTTCGGTGAGTCGATTGAGGACGAATTCGAAGATGTTCTCAACAAATGGATAGGCAGGGATCTGTTGGAATGGAAAGGAGAGAATCTTCGGTTAACCCGACGCGGTCTTTTCTTCGCCAATGAGGTCTTCGTAGATTTCCTGTAGATGGATTATGCCGCGAAAAAACAAAGCGCTCAAGATTGGAGATACCGCGCCCCCGTTTTCGTTGCGTTCCGTTCACCAACAGCATGTAGACCTTGAATCATACATTGGCGAAAAGCATGTCATTCTGGTGTTCTTCCGGGGAACGTGGTGACCCAATAGCCGCCGCCAGTTGGCGAGTTTGCAAGAACACCTGGATGAATATAGATCCCGCCAAGCCGTAGTTATCGGTGTTGTTGGTCAGTGGCCCCGGGAAGTACGCAAATATGCCGATCAACACAAGATCGGGTTTCCGCTATTAACGGACAAAGACCGCAACGTTATCAAGGGCTACGGTGTACACCATCGACTTGGAATCGATGCGTACAACATCGCGCGTCCCGCCACCTTCGTGATCGAGAAGAACGGGGTTATTCGGTTCATGTATGTCGGATCACATCAATTCGATCTCGCCAATCATCAGAGCTTGGTTGACTGTTTGAAATCCCTGCAACAGCTTTCTTGAATGATTTGGGGAAAGTCCATATTGGTTGTCCACCGCGAATTTGGGTTTTCACCAGCTGGAGCATGGTCGTAATTCCGGCAAGAATGCATTAAGCGGGAATCTCTACTGGGCTGACTATCCATGACCTTAATCTTTGTTCACTTGCTTGATAGTAGCAAGGGCGGTAATCGTTGATTTGATAGTTATCGATATCTCCTTACGGGAATGCTGCGCATTTTTCTTTTTTGAATTGTCTATTGGTGCTGTGATATAATATTATCAAGCAAAATTCTTCTGTTTCTGTGCGAGTACGAAACCTGTGGGGAACGGGTGAAAGTCCACGATAGCGCAAGACCCGATAACCTTGCAAATGCGAAACAGATTTGAGGAAATGCCAAGCCTACGGTTATCATTCGGTCGGGAAAAGACACTGAAAGAAGCGTATCGCCCAAAGATAGATTTTTGGGCTTTTTTTATTTCCGAAGAGTTTCAAAAACCTTTCGGAATTTTGATAGAGATTAAAGGGGAGTAAGCGCATTACGAAGGAGTTAACCGTGGCTGACGCAGCGGCGTGGACGGCGCAAGATGTGGAGTACATGTGTCGTGCTTTGGCTCTCGCCACACGGGCTCGTGGACGGACAAGCCCCAATCCACTCGTTGGCGCAGTCGTTGTTAAGGGAGGCGAGATCGTCGGCGAGGGTTATCATCAGGCGGCGGGAGGAGACCATGCGGAGGTACTTGCAATCAATCACGCGGGGACAGCCGCACGCGGGGGAACGCTTTATGTAACGCTTGAGCCTTGCGTCCATTATGGACGAACTCCTCCGTGCACGAAAGCGATTATCCAATCAGGGATTGCAAAGGTTTTTGCTGCTCACATAGATCCCAATCCCGAGGTACGCGGCAAGGGTATTCAGGAACTTAAGAAGGCTGGTATCCGCGTTCATGTTGGCTTGTGTGAGACGGAGGCACGGCGCCTAAATGAAATTTTCATAAAACACATTCGGACAGGTCGTCCGTTCGTAATTCTCAAGTCTGCGATGAGCCTAGACGGGAAGATCGCAACGTCTACGGGCGAGTCACGGTGGATTTCGTCGGAGTCGTCGCGATTGCGGGGGCACGAGATCAGGGACGCCGTAGACGCCATATTGGTGGGCGTAAATACGGTAATAAACGACGATCCGTCGTTGACGACGCGCCTGCCCGGCCAAGACGGAAGAGATCCAGTCCGAATCATCGCAGATTCGGAGTGCCGCACGCCGCTGGAGGCACGGGTTGTGAATCAAGACGGCGACGGATACGCCATCATCGCCACTACCAAACGTGCCTCCAAGGAACGGATTACCCGTCTGGAGGCAGCGGGTGCAAAGGTCTTGGTGGTTGAGGAAAAAGAAAGTCGTGTCTGTTTGTCCTCACTAATGAGATCGCTTGGATGTCGGGGCATCACGAGCGTGCTCATTGAAGGAGGGGCGGAGATCAACGCCTCGGCGATAAGAGCTGGAATCGTGGACAAAGTCATGTGCTTCATTGCCCCAAAAATAATCGGCGGTATGGATGCTCCTAGCCCCATCGGCGGCGAAGGGATTCAGCGCTTGGCGGAAGCGCACGAGTTGCATAAAACGAGTGTCAAGTTGATCGATGGGGATATTCTTATTGAAGGTTATTTGGGGAACGGCTGTTAATGAGTTGAACCTGCCGAGTTAAGACTCATGTTTACGGGAATTATCGAGGAAATCGGTATTGTCAGTGAGGTAAAGCGATCTTCGCAGGGCGCGGTTTTAACCATAGAAGCCTCTGATGTGCTGGCAGATTGCAAGGTTGGCGACAGCATAGCGATTGACGGGGTCTGCCTGACAATGACGCAAGCGGATAATACAAGGTTTACGGCAGACATCTCCGCGGAGACCTTACGCCGTACGACCTTGGGCGACCGGAGTCGGGGAGACGGAGTCAACCTTGAGCGCTCACTGCAACTCAACTCTCGATTGGGCGGCCACATTGTGTCGGGACACATCGATGATGTAGGTGTTATCAGCAGTTGGCGGGACGAAGGCGATTCGTCAATGATGTGTGTCTCCGCATCTCCCGATGTGATGCGATATGTTGTGTTCAAGGGATCCGTCTGCGTTGACGGGATTAGCCTGACAATAGCCAATCGTCTTGAAACCGAATTCGAGATTGCACTCATTCCGCACACTAAGCAAGTGACAACCATCGGAAAGAAACAGATAGGCGATCGCGTAAATATCGAGGTTGACCTGTTGGGACGCTATGTGGAGAGGTTGCTGGCGGACCAGGCGAAAAAGCCTGGTACGATAGACCTCGCGACCCTGAAGTCGCATGGTTACGCCTGATTAAGAGCCTGAAGAGGAAGATGCCATGAAGTTTTACACGATACCCGAAGCCATCGAAGCCGTCCGAGACGGACAACTGGTCGTAGTGGTGGACGACCCCGGTCGAGAGGACGAAGGCGATCTCATTATGGCGGCTGAAAAGGTGACCCCCGAAGCAATCAACTTCATGGCGAGGTACGGACGGGGATTAATATGTCTGCCGGCTTGCACGAAACGCTTGGCTGAGCTAAACCTCGATCCGATGGTGCCGGACAACACCGAACACATGCGTACCGCCTTCACCGTGAGCATTGACGCAAAGGAGGTTACTACGGGGATATCCGCCTACGAGCGAGCGTGTACAATTCGCAAATTCGTTGACCCAAACTCGGTATCGGATGACTTTTCCAGACCCGGGCATATTTTTCCGTTGCAAGCGATGGAAGGGGGCGTTCTTCGAAGGGCGGGGCACACGGAAGCGGCGGTGGATCTCGCGCGGCTCGCAGGCTTAGCTCCGGCAGGCGTGCTGTGCGAAGTCTTAAATGAAGACGGAACTATGGCGCGTGTCCCGGAGTTGCTGAAGTTTTCTGAGAAACATAACCTGAAAATCATAACGATCGCCGATCTAATCGCGTATCGCCGGCAGACCGAAACACTTGTCAAGCGCGTGGCAGAGGCTGAATTTCCGACGGATCACGGTGAATTCAAGCTTTATGCCTACGAAAGTACCAATGATGAAAAAACGCACATTGCCCTCGTGAAAGGCGATTTTTCCGACGGAGCACCGGTACTGGTGCGTGTGCATTCCCAGTGTCTTACCGGAGACGTGTTCGGTTCCCTTCGCTGCGATTGTGGCGAGCAGTTGCAGTTGGCGGAGGAGATGATTGAGAAGGAGGGGCGAGGTGTGCTGTTGTACATGCGGCAGGAGGGTCGCGGCATGGGACTGCGGAACAAAATCCGCGCGTATAACTTGCAGGACAGCGAGGGCTTGGATACAGTGGAAGCGAACGAGCGTCTCGGATTCCCGCCGGATCTGAGGGATTACGGTATCGGTGCACAGATTTTGGTGGACTTGGGCGTTCGGAAAATGCGATTGATGACGAACAACCCACAAAAGGTCACAGGCCTCGCGGGGCACGATCTTGAGATTGTGGAGCAAGTGCCCTTGCAAACAGTGCCGCACGAATTTAATCGGAACTACCTAGCGGTTAAGCGATCGAAACTCGGCCATCTTCTGCTGCATCCGGTCCTAGAACCGGAGGATTGAACCTCCACAAATCCAAGTGATAATACAACGGAGACTCGATCCTAGGACATACGATTGATCTAAAAAACATAACTGTTTAGTTCAGCCAAAACGAGTGGTAATATTGGTTTGGCAGTGTATTGCGCCTGACTATCGGCAGTGGGGCATTCCTGGATTATATGTGGGAGGGGCATCTTGCCCCGATATTCCGTGTTCACGATAATTCAACTCACTAAACAACTATGCAATGAAAATCCACTTTCGGTAGGGAATCGCTCCTGCATCGGGGCAAGTGGGATCCCTATCGCCTTCACTATCCGCTCAGTTGATCCCCTCTCACAAGGGATATCGCTCGCATATTGGGTACATGGGAGAAATTGCCATCGGTCGTGGAATAAAGGGAGCGCCTTGTATTCGCCGCAAGGAGTCAATTGACTAAACAATTAAAAAAAACAATGCCTACTATCTATGAAGGAAACCTCATCGGTACCAATCTCAGAATTGGAATCGTCGTGAGCCGGTTTAACGGCTTTATAACCACCAAATTGTTTGACGGCGCCATGGATTCGCTCAAGCGGCATGGAGTGAATCTGGACGATGTCGACGTGTGCTGGACGCCGGGCGCTTTCGAGATTCCGGCAACTGCCAAACGAATCGCCGAGAAGGGAAAATATGACGCGATTGTCTGCATTGGCGCGGTTATACGCGGCGCGACACCGCATTTTGACTACGTCGCCAATGAGAGCGCTAAAGGAATAGCTCAGGTTGGTCTGAATACGGGAGTGCCCGTCATCTACGGCGTGATTACCACGGATACGATTGAACAAGCGATCGAGCGTGCCGGGACAAAATCGGGAAACAAGGGGGCGGAAGCGGCGGTCACCGCGATTGAGATGGCGAATCTGTATCGGCAGATTGATGAGATGCAATGAATCCGGTGTAAGTGATGCTTACGCGGGCAAAGAAGAATGCTAGTTGGTAAGACACTGTCGGAGGAGACAGCTTTCCTTTTGAGAGGTCGATTCTGCTAACCAAATTGCTTTGAGTTGGTGGGTCTCACCCAAAAGAACTAAGAACTTATCCTTACAGGCGCGTTTATGACACCCTCCAATGTGCAGAATTAACCAAATAAAAAAACGAATACAGAGATACGACAGAGGTCTATCAACGGATGGTTCTCTGGCTGAGGAGTTATACAGAAAATGAAGCAACTTACAAATCTATTCTTGGTCCTGTTTACCGTAGTGGCGATACAGGCACAACTTGTGAATGCCGACGAATGGCCCCAATGGCGCGGTGAAAATCGCGAAGGCGTTTGGAACGAAACCGGCATTATTGAAAAATTCGAGGGACCAGAAATCCCAATCCGCTGGCGTGTGCCTATCGGAAGCGGGTATAGCGGGCCAAGCGTTGCCAAGGGGCGTGTCTATGTTACCGATCGGGTTACAAAGCCGAAACAGACCGAGCGTGTTCACTGTTTCGATTGGGAGACGGGTGAATCCATCTGGTCCTACACCTACGATAGCGTATACAAGATTGACTATGTGGCAGGCCCCCGTGCGACTGTGACGGTACAGGATGGGCTCGCTTATGCGTTAGGAGCGATGGGGCATCTGCACTGTTTCGATGCCGCCACGGGCGAGATCGTATGGAAAAGAGATCTCAATGCCGAATATAACATCGATATGCCTACTTGGGGTATCGCGAGCGCCCCCATAGTTGAAGGCGACCTTCTCATCGTCCAGATCAGCGGTAAGCCGAACGCTTGTATTGTGGCATTTGACCGAAAGACCGGCGAGGAAAAATGGAAAGCGTTGGACGATCATGCCTCTTATTCCGCACCGATTGTTATTACGCAAGCGGGTGAACGTGTCCTTATATGCTGGACGAGCACTAATGTTGTTGCACTTAATCCACAAACAGGTGCATTACACTGGTTGTATACGTTTGCAGCGGAGGGTGTTATGGCCGCCATTGCGACCCCTACTCTCTATCAGAATGAACTGTTCGTTGCGCATTTCCGGCGTGGCGCTCTCCTCCTGAAATTGTCACCAGATGCGTTGGAAGTAGAACTCGGTTGGTATCGCACGGGAAAGGATGAACTGAACACCGATGCCATTCAGCCTGCTATGTCAACACCCGTTCGAATAGGCGATTACATTTACGGGGTGGACAGTTACGGTGAACTCCGCTGTTTGGACGCGGGAAACGGGGATCGGATATGGGAAGACCTCTCCGCTGTACGGAGAGCACGTTGGAGCACCATCCATTTCGTCAGACATCCGGTCTCCGCAGATAACAGAGTCTGGATGTTTAACGAACACGGTGAGCTTCTTATCACGGAACTCTCTCCGGAAGGACTGAATATTATCAGTCGTGCCAAATTGATCGAACCGACACGCGATCAACTCAACCGAAGAGGCGGTGTTGCCTGGGCACACCCTGCGTTCGCCTATAAACACGTCTTCGCTCGCAACGACAAAGAACTCGTTTGTGCAAACTTGGCAAAAAACAAACCGTAGAATGCAGATTACGTAGACAAGATATTGGAAGCGATCCGCATACCAGAGGTAGATGTTCGCTTCCGCGATCAACTCCGCGACTTTGAGGTAAATGCGCTTACACTCATCGCGGAAAAACATGCTAGTGAATCTACGAAAAGAAGCAAAAACCAATGGTTTTCGGGTGTCCATAAACGGTGAGTATCTCACTGACCCGAGCGTATAATGAAAACAACCTTGCGTCACGGCGATTGCTTGTCGTTGTTTCGACAACACACCAATATCGAACCTATAGACCTTACATTTCTTGATCCGCCATTCAATCACGACAAGGAATATAATGCGTGGAATGACAACTTGCCCGATGAGGAGTATTGGGGATGGATGCGGGATGTGTGTAAGGAGGTTCATGCGATAACATCTGACGGCGGTGCAATCTACTTCATGCAGCGCGAGAAAAACAGTGAATCCGTTCTCCGGTGTTTGCGCGAATCGGGTTGGACATTCCAAAATCTGATAGTCTGGAAAAAGAAGACATCCGCTGTTCCCGCCATGAAGCGTTATGGCAAGCATTACCAAATCATCGCGTTCGGGACGAAAGGAAAAACCCCAAGACTATTCAACCGTTTGAGGATTGATCCGCCACTTCCCTCCGGCTACAAGTATCAACGAGAAAATGGCATGTTCGTGACTGACGTGTGGGATGACATTCGTGAGATGACCTCCGGCTATTTTGCGGGCGATGAGGCTTTGTACGATGCGGAAGGCATTCGTGCGCACAAACAACAATCGCCTATTCAACTGTTGATCCGTATCATCCTGTCCTCGACAAATCCGGGAGATGTCGTTCTTGACCCGTTTGCTGGCTCGGGAACAACATTGGTCGTTGCCAGTCAACTCAATCGGAAGTCCATTGGAATTGAACTCGATCCCTTCAACATCGAGATTATCCACGAGCGCCTTTCCAAGGAAAGAAAGGCCGATGATGTTTCACGTTTTCTCAAGGACTACGCATGCACCGAGGGATTGGAAGAGATTTGGGGAGAACGGATATCGGTATCACATGATTCATTAGCTTCCCGACAGACGACGCTTTTTGAAAAAGAATAGATGGCTTATTCAATCTATCATTTCTTCGCCGATCTTTGTCAAAGAAGTGACGAACTAGCACACGCAAGTCCGCTTGATTCATTTTCGTTTGATGGACGAATGCTGTCTTGCGTAAACTAAAGGCAAATTTCCCGACTTGGCTATCAAACTCAATCATGATGACAGGCTGTTTAGCGGAGGAGAGCTGATTGAACTCAAGGATAGCAAATCCTATTCAGTGGCGTCCTTTAATTCGACCATTCCTACGGGCGAAAAGGATATTCAAAAATTAGTTGGTGGAACAGCAAACGTTATTCGAACACAAATGCAAGAGGCGGGTAATGACATACTTTCATTACCTGTCCGGCAAGTATTCTATTTGGTTCGCGGCAAAAAATCTCCGAATATAAAAATCTGCTTATCTCATGAAAGATTCTTTGAGACCATTCCCGTTTCAACACTTATTTCCGAGGCATTTGGGCAAGCACTCGAAGAGCGGCTTAATGAGCTTAATCAGCCATTGTCAGACGCTATGAGACGAGTTTTACTGGACATTTTCAGTGACCAGGAAACTTTCAGTAGAACACGAAGTGTAGAGTCTGCATCAGTGCGGTTACGTTTCCGCATTATGACTGAAGTCAAGGCAGGTGCGAATCCTTTGAATTCAAAACAGTACCCAGACATCGGAGATAATACGTTGAACTTTGCCGTACCATGTCACGACGAGGCAGAGCAGGAATTGCATACCCGCCGAATGCAAACCGCGTTTTGCCAAATGGATGCCTCGCACTTGTACTCCCAGATGGATATCTTTCTTCTGCAACACCATTACAACGGCAACTTTCTAATCTTCCAAACCAGTCTCTTAACAACATAAAACTCTATGATTGCAATTATCGACTATGGCGCAGGCAACCTGACAAGCGTTGAACGCGCGGTCACATACCTGGGATACGAAGGCAAAATCACCGCCGATGTGGATACTATCTTGTCATCCGAAAAGGTCATTTTCCCGGGGGTAGGTGCCGCGGGCGCAACCATGGACAACCTCAATGCACACGGGCTTGCGGATGTGCTGAAGTCGTGCTACAAGACCGGTAAACCGATGCTGGGGATATGTATCGGCATCCAGATCCTGTTTGATTACAGCGAGGAGGGAGACACGGAGTGTCTTGGGATATTGCCGGGGATTGTTGACAAATTTGAAGCAACGCCGCGATTGAAGGTACCGCAGATTGGTTGGAACGAAGTACATCAAACCCAATCGCATCCGATTTTCGAGGGGGTTCCCAATCCCGCACACTTCTACTTCGTAAATTCATACTATCCCATTCCGGCACAACTCACCGCCGTCATCGGCAAAACAACCTACGGCGTCGAATTTTGTAGTGTGGTAGCGCGCCAAAACCTCATCGCAACCCAATTTCATCTGGAGAAAAGTGGTCGAGTCGGGTTGAAGATGCTCGGCAATTTTTTGCAGAGTAAATGAGAACCTTTCTGCTGTCATGCGTCGTCATATTCATCAACTTCTTTATTTACGGGTCACGCATCCCTCAATATTACGATGTCGCATCTCACCTCTACTACGTCGTAATGATTCTTGCCGCCAGATATGATACGCGCTTTGGGCAGCGGATCCTGCTGACACTCACAACTACAGCCAACTGGTTATTTGTTCTCCGCCATATCAATCAGCAAACGCACTGGATTGTCGCCTCAACAGTGGTGGCGACGTTGTATCCTTTCATCGCTTATTTCGTTGTCCGCACAATCAGACAGCTAAATGCGCAGCGCCTCACGACCGAGAGACAGATTGGTCGGATAAATGCGGCGAACACGGACCTCGAGAAACGCATTCGCGATCAATCCACCCTATTTGAGGTTAGCGAAGCCGCGAGCGCCGATCTGGAACTGGAAGAGTTGTTTCAACGGGTGATAAAGATTCTCTCAGATCGATTGGGCATTTACCGTGGTACCCTGCGACTAGAGAGGAATGGCGAGCTGGTGAAATGCGCCGAAGCCATGTTGGGGCTTACTTCGGCGGAAATCAAGCGCGGCACCGATAGCCAAATTGACGAAATCCAGCAAAGTGTGTTGTCTTCCGGGGAAGCGATTGGCGTACCTCATAGTCGTAAACCACTAAAACAGCTGGAACTCCCCAAGGCGCGCTCTGTTCAATCCAAAGATCGTATAGCGTTCTGGTGCATTCCGCTGATTGTCGATGAAAAGGTTGTCGGAACACTCACCATTGACAAGGGATCGGACATATTCGCCACGGGAGATGAGGTTCGGCTTCTCACGATAATCGCCTCCGTCTTGGCTCAACGGGTTAAGGTACAGCAGATGATTGATGCGTTGGTTCAGTCGGAAAGACTGGTGACGCTGGGAAAGCTGGCTACGACTGTTGCGCATGAGGTCAGGAATCCGTTGGGTGGAATTCGCGGCGCCACTCAGTTGCTCCAGATGACCGATGATGACGGTGAATCGGATGGCGAGATCCACGAATACACGAATGTGATTATCAACGAAGTAGACCGGCTGAATCGTGTGATTGAGCAGCTATTGGCTTTTGGTAAACCGCACACGCTCACGTTTGAACCACAAGGCATTCAGGGATTGATTGATGACAGCCTTTCCATTTGCGATACCGAATTCAGCCAGAACCGTGTTCGCGTAGATTTTGAACACGATGAATCGTGTCCGTCCTTACTGATTAACGCCGACGGGTTAACGCAGGTATTCCTGAACCTGTTTCGCAATGCGATTGAATCAATGGAAAACGGCGGCGTTGTATCTGTGCGAACATCGTACGATGCTGCGCAAGGAGTGATTTGCGTCCGAATTCAAGACACCGGACGAGGTATCTCTCCTCAACAAGCCTCTCAACTCTTCGATCCCTTCTACACCACGAAGCAGAAAGGCACCGGCTTGGGACTTTCGATTAGTCAACAAATTGTCGAGGAGCACGATGGTACAATTGAAGTCGATGTAACCCAACCTCAAGGGACGGCGTTTGTTATTACACTTCCGGCACCGGTTGACAAGGTTTAGGCGTTTTATAATGCCGGTTCGGGCGTCACTGATTCATACCCAAAAAACTGTCTATGAAACACTCTATTCTAATTGCCGATGATGATGACAGCATCCGGTTTGTGCTAACCAAAGCGCTTGAGAAGGAAGGACATCTCGTACATGCTGCGCGGAATGGGAGCGAAACGCTTGCATGCCTTGATGTGGAAGCGATAGACGTAATCCTCCTCGACATCTTTATGCCGGATGCAAACGGATTAGAGCTAATCGAAAACATCCAAGCGATTAATAACACAGCTTCGATTATTGTCATTACCGCCCATGGTACCACTCAAACGGCGATAGAGGCTGCCAAACGCCGCGCTTACGATTACCTCACAAAACCGTTCGACATCAATTCGGTGGTGTCGATGGTGTCGCGCGCTGCAAATGCGGCGGACCAAGCAAATGCATCCGTGAAAGCCGGCAACAAGACAGAAAAGGAGGATGGTCGTCCAGGGCAGGACACTGAAGCGAAAGAAACGCGGCTGGTGGGTGAAAGTCCCGCTATGCACGCGGTCTACCTCGTTATCGGACGTGCCGCGGTTAGCGACGAAACTGTCCTCATTATGGGTGAGAGTGGAACAGGCAAGGAACTGGTCGCGCGGGCAATTCACGAGAATAGCAGTAGGGCAGACAACGATTTTGTTGTTGTTGACTGCAGCGCGATTCCGCCGGCATTAATCGAAAGCGCCCTCTTCGGGCATGTCCGGGGTGCATACACCGGCGCTGAGGTGGCTCGCCAAGGCAAGTTTGAACAGGCTAACGGAGGTACGATTTTTCTTGATGAGATTGGGGAACTACCAATCGAAGTGCAGATGAAGTTGCTGCGGGTTCTACAAGAGCGAGAGGTTGAACCCGTTGGTTCCAATGAGACGCGCCAAGTCGATGTCCGCGTCGTTGCGGCTACGAATAGGCAACTGGAACAGTCTATCCAAGATAGCAGCTTTCGGAAAGATTTGTATTATCGACTTAATATTATCCCCATTTATCTGCCTCCTCTGCGCGAGCGAAAAACAGATATCCCCGACCTGATAGATTTCTTCATTGCTCGGTTCGCGGAAGAATACTCGCAGCCCAAAGCGACGATTTCGTCCGAAGCGTTCAAGCGGCTTATGACTTACGATTGGCCCGGAAATATCCGAGAACTTGAGAACATGCTTAAGCGGGCGTTGGTGTTGTGTTCGGGGCGCGTACTCTTACCAGAGCACTTCCCGAAGTTTGCGGAGGGAGCAAGTTATTCATCGGTTTTGGAAGGATCGACACTTGAGGGGCAACTGCGTATACTCCTGAAAGAGTGGGTAAGTCAAAATCTTGACTCAGACCAATCCCAGGACGAACTCTATCCCAAAATACGCGCGATTTTTGAGAAGCCACTGTTCGAGATTGTGCTGGAGCAAACCGGCTGGAATCGAAGCAAAGCGGCAGATATTCTGGGAATAAACCGAAATACGCTGCACTCCAAAATGGATGAACACGGGATTAGACACTAAACCTCGTCGTATCGCCCGCGTTGCCGCTTGACATTGTTGCCGCAACTTTATATGATTTCAAGTGCTATCCAATTGGACACTGGACACCTATGGACATCGGAAAAGTCATCGGCACAGTGGTGGCAACCCGGAAGGACGATAACCTGAGTGGGACTCGGCTCTTGGTTGTTCAGCCCCTTGACGACAAGGGTGAGTCCACAGGGAAACCGCTCGTCGCGACAGATACTCATTGCCAAGCGGGTCGTGGAGACATTATCTATATGGTTACGGGCGGAGACGCGGTCGGTGTGTTAGCTGGTCGTAAGATGCCTGTCGACGCCGCTATTGTCGGAATTGTCGATTCGGTCAGCCGCGAAGAGGGAATGCCCGGTAGGGAGGAGGCGTAGACTTGTACATTGCCAAGGTTGTCGGGAAAGTGGTGTCAGTTATTAAACATTCCGCATATGAGAATCGAACGCTGTTGTTAGTGCAGCCGCTGAGCCTAACGTCTCAGCTTGTTAGAAAGTCCACTATTGCTGTCGATTATGTCGGGGCGGGGGAAGGCGATGTCGTGCTTGTCGGCGCTGGACCCGGGACAGCCGAAGAGGTATTCGGAATCGAGAACGCGCCGATACGGGAATTGGTGATGGGAATTATCGATCGATTCGATGTGTCAGCCGATGTTGAAGCAAATGCATACAACACGGCTGAGAATCACCCTGTTTCCAACTAGCAACACTTGCGTTTCAATTCATTAAGGGTTTATATTTTGTTTATTCCATTGGGTAGTTTTCGCTCGGACGATCAATCCGTGAAGCCGCGGGTTGTTCAATGTCTTATCTTCGTTAATCTCTCTGTTTGCGTGTACCAACTTTGTTTATACTATGACGATGTTTCCTTCATGATGAGGCACGGCGCGGTGCCTCGGGATATCGTCACCGTTATTGACGCGGTACCGTTCTTTCCGGTTATACTTCCCAATCTTCTTCATCCAAGTCTGATTACTTCGCTTTTTCTCCATGACGCCAGAGTCATGGAGGGCGGGTTGATTCACATCATCGGAAACATGCTGTATCTGTCAGCCTTCGGTCCAAACTTGGAGGCACGGATTGGACATTTCAGGTTTTTTATACTATACCTGTTTTCGGGTATCGCTGCGACACTTCTGTACGTCATGGTGCATTACGATTCCACCATACCGCTTATTGGAGCAAGTGGTGCCGTTGCCGGTGTGATGGGAGCACACTTTGTTGCCTGTCGAAGATCGCGTATTCGATGCCTCTGTCTGATTTTCATCCGCTCGCTGCCCGCCAGTGTTGTGCTCTTACCTTGGATAATCATTCAAGTCGTGAACATTTCTCTTTCCTACCACGGTTCGCCCGTGGCATGGTTAGCGCACATAGGCGGATTTGGAATGGGAATCTTCTGTATTAAGAAGCTCATGCGATTCCCTCTTCAAGCAAAGACCAAGGGCAATCAACACACGATAACTCAGCAAAGATCCGATTGGGCGACTCAAACATCGCTTTTGTCCCCTGTAAGGAGAAGAAAATGATGCCGAGAAAATCTGAATTGTGCTGCCTATTCCTAGCGTGTATGACCCTTTCCGGCTGCATGTGGTCATCGGTGCTTTCCACAGAATGGAGCGAAAATATTGCGCTTACCTCGGTTGGCACTCAGGCAACCCATCCAGCGCTAAATGATGGCAAACGAGATACGATTGCCACCGCTAGGTTGCGGAACAAGGAACGTGTGTTTGCGATTAAGTTTGATTCGATCAAACCGGTACGAAGAATTATCATCCACAATCACAACCTGTTTCGATTTGATGTGGATTATCGTGACACGAAAGCCCGAGAAACAACTTGGAAGAATGCATATTCCGTGCGACAACGGCGTGGAGTAGGCGACCAGCGCGCCCAGCCCAAATTCGTAATTGATCGACTTAATTTTGAGACCGACATTATCCGCATTAAGGTCACTCGGACAGTTGATGACAGGGTGATTTCAAAACCTATCGCTGATCCTGATGACATGATTGTAGATCACATTCGACGGACTATCGGCGGACGTTATATTGAATACTTCCGGGTCATTGCGCCATCGATAGCGGAAGTGAATGAGATTGAAGTGTA
The DNA here is from genome assembly GCA_022827055.1 of Candidatus Poribacteria bacterium. Classification (GTDB taxonomy): domain Bacteria; phylum Poribacteria; class WGA-4E; order WGA-4E; family JAJDTR01; genus JAJDTR01. Next base: position 20,891 of record JAJDTR010000044.1, read on the forward strand.
TCATCTGGCTGCCAAATAAACGGTAGCTACCCACCACCTGCCCTCCACAAAGTTGTCGGAACACTCTAAAGGGAATATCTCCAGTGAAAGACTATCAACCGATTGACCTGTCTGAATGGTGCAACGCAGGATTGGAAATCTTCAACAATCGCTCGGATGTGCCAATTGGTGAGCAGGAATTCCGAGGGTTGCCATTTTTGGTCGGCTCGGCGGAAGCGGATGCCAATAGATGTTTCATCCTGTTTGATGGCGGGAAAGAGCGCTCGGTTATTCCGATAAACCAGCCTGCACGCCATGTGATTGTAGCTCACTGTTTGCTCGAATCCAGACTGGAGGAGGGTGGCCTGGTCGGGAAACACATCGCAGATTATATTTTTCGCCTGTCAACGGGAGATGAGGGTGATGAGAGTTTTCGCGTTCCCATTCGGGAGAGGTTCGAGATTGCTTTAGCTGGTGACAACCGACCATTTGGGGCGGTGTCGCACGTTCAAGATTGGATGATGCCGCGCTATGAAGGCCCTTGGGGCGAAGCCGGTGCCCACCAGCAAGAGGCAAGGCGTGGTAGATCGCGCGCCTATCATTTGTGGGCATGGAAGAACCCGAATCCGGAGCGCTTGGTCGAGGCACTGGAAATCGTGCCTAGTGACTCACCCTTTATGGTAGCTGCTATTACGCTCGGCAATGCAGACGAGCATCCATTTGTCCGTCAAGGGAAACGCGAGACACGAATCATTTTGACACAGCCCAAGGATGCGGAGAAGCCGTTTGACCTTGACGTGGAGGTAGACCGTGGCTTGGCGAGATATACTCACCCACTGCCGAAAGCCTCAACGGATGCTTTCATTAACGACAGTTTCCGAGGATGGGGTGAGCCACCCAATTCAAAATCTAGTCCAGCCTATACTGAAATATCGGCACTTCCGTCGGCAACAGTTACAGTCAAACAAGGGACTGAGGAACTGGGTGCCGTGAGATGGGGCGACGTGGAACAAAAAGGTGTCGTCGAAACACCGAGAGTACGGGTAGAACTATCGGACCGTGGACGCAATTGGGTTCATGTTACCGTGATTGATGATGATACTGACAAACCGGTTCCGTGCCGCGTGCACTTTCGATCGCCCGAGGGCATACCTTATCAGCCGCACGGTCATCACAATCAAGTGAATTCCAACCTCGGCAATTGGCATATGGATGTGGGCGGCGATTTAACCCTGGGACAGGTCACATACGCCTATATCGACGGTACCTGCCAAGGCTGGCTGCCGCGCGGTGAGGTCATCGTGGATGTCGCGCGAGGATTTGAGTATGAACCGTTGCGGACGCACGTTAACATTCAGCCGGGACAACGGGAACTCACTTTACGTCTCAAACGCTGGATTAACATGAACGAACGGCGTTGGTTCAGTGGTGATTCGCACGTGCATTTCCTCTCCGCGCAGGGAAGTCATACCGAGTCACAGGGGGAAGATCTCAATGTCGTGAACCTTCTCCAATCGCAGTGGGGCAGCTTGTTTTCCAACAAGGAGGAGTTTACAGGTAGGCCTAGCGTCCTCCAAGATGGGAACAACATTGTCTACATTACGCAGGAAAATCGGCAACATGTCTTGGGACATCTTATTTTGTGGGGATTGAAAAAGCCCGTGATGCCGTGGTGCAGCGGCGGATCGGGTGAAGCCGAAGCAGGTGGAACGCTTGAAGTCACCATGAGTGATTGGGCGGACCAGTGCCATGCGCAGGGCGGTACGGTCGTCATTCCTCACTTTCCCAATCCGAACGGGGAGCCTGCCGCGCTCGTTGCCACCGGTCGTGCAGACGCCGTCGAAATGTTGGAACACGCACCGTTTAACCACTTGGAATACTACCGCTATCTCAACTGCGGCTACCGCCTTCCACTGGTAGGCGGCACCGACAAGATGACCAGCGACGTGCCTGTCGGGATTTATCGCACGTACGCCCATATTCCCGAATCCGAGGAATTTAACTACGACAACTGGTGCAAGAATGTGTCGCGCGGGCGCACATTTCTGAGCGGCGGTCCCATCATCCATCTCTCGGTCGATGGGCATTCCGTCGGTGATACACTACAACTGTCTGGTGAAGGAACAGTGGAGGTCGAGGCGTGGGCGAAAAGCATCTTTCCCATCCACACGCTCGAAATTGTTCAAGGCGGTCAGGTAGTGGCATCGACGGAGGACGAGAATGGAACGCGCCGGCTGACGTTGAGGGCGCAAGTAAGAGTGGAAGGGCATACCTGGCTTGCAGCAAGATGCGGCGGACCAAATTACACCAGTATTCCCCACCATGATGGGTGGCGGCGCGGCATGTTCGCACACACCTCCCCCATTTATGTTGCCTGCGGCGGCGATTGGTGGATGTTTGACGAAACCGCAGCGCGATACATGCTAACGCTCATTGACGGGTGTCTGACATATATCCGAAATACTGCACCCTTATACAAGGAGGGCACGATTACGCACCACCATGGAGAGGAGGACCATGCCGCCTACCTCGAACGTCCCTTCCTCGAAGCGCGTGAGGCGCTTCATAGGCGAATGCATCAGTTTGGAATACCCCATTAGATAGATACCTCGGCTCGTGAATGGCTAGGTTCGCACCTGCCGTTAACTTGCCATCAATGGTCACGTGTAATCATCTTGCAGAGATCACGATAAACGCGTTGGATACAGCATGGCGGCGCTCCACCATGCAATCTGAGAATGCCTGCCCAAGAGATCGCCATCTTGGCTGCGATTCTGACGTCAATGGGGTATATTGAACGTTGAACCACCATTTTGCTGCCTCCCCCTTCTTATGATTTTTTTACTCCCGAGGGAAAGACGAAAACGTGTTTAGGAAGAACATTTCGAAACAACAGCAGCTTGGTTTTTCGTTGTACATGAATCAGAAAGATATGATATACTGGACAACCCCTAGAAGGCTGCGATGAAAAACAAAAAGAATGAAAACCGCTTACTAGAAGAAGCGCCATCTGTATCATATGGCTCGGACTCGGCGGAGATTGCCCCTGAGGAACTTGAGCTACTGAATGACAAGGATTTCATGGAGAGTCTTGATAGGTCTGAACAGGAAATTAAGAATGGCAAGACAACGAAGTGGAAAGACTTTAAGTGGAAATTATGACATAAACTCTCAAGCGATTTTAAGAAAGGAGCCAGAAAATTAACTAAGGGGAATAGCGAACTAATTGATGATATTGAAAAAGCAATAGGTAAAATCTCTGAAAACCCACTGATTGGAGAACCATTAAAAACGCCTCAGTTTCGTGGGCTCTGAAAATATCGAGTAGGTAAATATAGGCTGATTTATAGTATGGATTTTAAGAATAAAACTTGCTATTTGAGATACATCAAACGCAGAGATAAAGCATGTAAATAGATTGGCGGAGCGATTTACTGGCTTCGCCTTTTTCGTTTTGAAGAATATTTTCGATTGTAGTAGGTAAAACTCACCTTAGTGGTCTATTCGCTAAGAATTTAATGCTTACGAGACTGGCAGAAGAAACTGTTCTACCACGCCGGTAGGATCAACTGAGCGAATAGCGAAGGATCAAGCGAATGGATAATGAGCGCGATAGATATCCCATAGAGATCCCTTTCTAACCGCACCGGCACCCACACTAACCATATTCTTTTGGAAAATAAACCACTTAGTGTTTTCGAAACAAAATCTCGAATTATTCCGTATGCTCTGCTTATTTCTAAACAACACGCATGAATCCTCCCTGAGTAAATCTTCCACAGCCTCCGGGGCGGAGAAAGGTTCGAGGGAGGGGTAGTCTGAACGTTGGAATTCCGCTTGTTAAGTGTATGACATCTTCCACACCGAAATAAAACGATAGGGAGTGAATCAATCTTAACCGATCACGACATTTTCTTCTTTGACTTGCGCGGTTATCTATTTCTGGAAGGGGCGCTTTCAGCTCAAGAGGTAGCCGACATGAACGCCATTCTGGACTCGGCGCCGCCGTTAACCCCCGGAGAGTGGTGGGGCAACGTACATGCGCATTCCTACCGGGATAACGATGGGCTGAACCTACAGCAGATTTATGAAGCCGGCGAGCCGTTTGAACGCCTGATTGACCATCCGGCGTGGATTGAAAAGGTCAAATGTTTCATCGGGGGCGAAGGCACGTTCGATTGGAATCACGGACCGCTATTCATCGACGAAAACTTCGCCAATTTGAGAGCGCCGGGCGAGGCGATCGGAATGCACTCCGGTGGCCACATTGGTCTCATACGAAATCAGTTTCGCGTCTTGAACGGAAAATTTCATTGCGGGCAGGTTAATGTTCTCATGGCGCTATCGGATATCGGTTCCGGTGATGGCGGTACGCTTCTCATACCGGGATCGCATAAATCCTACTTCGCTCATCCTGAAATAGAAACCTACCAAATGCGGGGAGAGCGAGCCGGAGAGATTCCGGAGGGAGCGGTGGAGATTCATATGAACGCCGGTGACGTGCTGCTCTTTGTTGACTCAATCTGCCATGGATCTTTGAAGCGCAGCAACCCCGGTTATCGCCGCACCGTGGTGTACCGGTATGGTCCCTCATGGGGTAATTTCCGTCACAATTATGAAGTTTCGGGTGAACTATGGGAGCGCCTGACGCCGACACAGCGGCAGATAGTCAAACCGCGATCCAACTGGCCTCCGGAGACGGCTTAATAATTGTGCTTTTATCCATTCCGTGGCGACCCGCGATGATGGTGCCTTCACCGGCTGCCAAGCCTTGGGTTAGCATAACGTAGACAGTGAACTCAGTGCGGGAGCCAGTGGGTTTACCGTAGGGGATTAGCTCCGATTGGTTCAAAACAGCACGCTGAATCCCCTAATCGTGGTATGTTTTTTCGTGAGGAAACCCGCGTGGGTAATGGGGTTGAAGAATTTTAGGTGCACGTTTATGGGCAAACAGAGAGTTTTTTTCTTGACAGATATTTGCGTTCATAATACACTGTGCCAACAGTTAACTACGAAACTGTCAAACGAGTAGAGCAGATTCACTGCAATACTCAACTCAACTACGCTTTCCAGATTTTCTGAGAAAGCTCTAAAGATACTGGAGGAAAACAGTAATGTACACCAAAAAGGCTTTTACTTGCCTTATTATGACGGTCGTCTTGGTCTTCGCATTTGGCACGATGGCTATCGCTTCCGATATAGCCTACTACGTCGGGATGTTTCAGCCGGGCTCGTATGACGACGAAACAATGGCATTTGACGTTGAAACGATGATGCAGGAAACTGCAGGCAGGTTCAACGATGTCCAGTCGTTTGATGATGATAATCTTGATGCATTCGGGGCATGGGCAGAAGCAAATATCGGTGATGGCGATCTCGACATTATCTGGCTCAACGGACAGATACCGAGTGCCCTGTATCCGACCTTTAACGAGGAGGAGGATGGCTCGGTCGCCGAGAGATGGCTCGACGACGGAAACATGTTTATCAACGTAGCCGACTGGTTCGCTTGGGCAACCCACGAAAACGGGGAAAAAGAAAGAAACACTCATGTCGCCGCAGGTTTCATACTAGACCAGCCCCACACGATTATCCTGGGAGCAGCTGACACCGTGATGGCGAGGACGGCTGCAGGTAGGGAGTTTATGCCGAGTCTTGACGATAATCTCCTGTCCAACAGACCTGTCTATCTTGAAGCCTTTGAATCTCCTTGGGAAGTTAGCGAAGTATTCGCCGTGAGTGCGAGTGAAGGCGTTGCCGACGTAGGCGATGTACAGGATATGGTTCTACCTGCGGGGGTTCTGGCTGATCCCGTAGTTGCTTGCAACACGGAGACAAATGGCTGCTTAGCTATCATAAGTCAATCCAAAATAGCTAACGCGGGCGACAGAGGAGCCATGTGTTCGGAGTTCATCAATAACTGGGTATTTGGAGGAGGACTTACCACTTCTGTTGACCCTGCTGATAAACTCTCTGCAACCTGGGGCGGGATAAAGGCAAGGTATTGAACGCCAAAAGTTAGTATTACTTTGTCAAACTATTCGCCAAAATTGAGTTAACCATATACTGGCGAGGAATTAAGCATAATTGTGGAGGACCGAATCCGGGATTGCTGCAGATGCCTTGTGGGCAATGCGATCCGGATTTTGGTGTTAATCCCCAATTATGCTTAATTCATTCGTTAACGTAGGCTTAGTTCTGGTTTCAACAGAGTTACGACACAGTCGAAATCACGACGGTGAGATAAAATGAAAAAACTATTGTCCGCAATCATCATTGTATTTGCTTTTGTACCGATCGCTATTGCCTCCGATATCGCGTTCTACGTCGGAGCGTTTCAACCGGGCACGTATGATGATAAATCGATGGCCGATGACGTTGAGAAAATAATCAAAAATACCGGAACTTTATTCAACGATATTCAGAAGTTCGATGACGGAGATCTTAATCAATTTGGGCGTTGGGCAGATGCGAACACGGGTGATGGGCAACTTGACATCATCTGGCTGAACGGACAGATACCGAGCACCTTATATCCTACCTTCAACAAGAAGCCGGACGGCTCCCGCGCCGAAAAATGGCTCGACGACGGAAACATGTTTATCAACGTCGCCGACTGGTTCGCTTGGGCAACCCATGAAAACGGCGAAAAAGAAAGAAACATGGATGCCGGCGCCGCAAACATTCTGGACCTTGCGGAGAACATTATCCTGGGGCGAGATGCTACCTTAATGACGGCGACGGCTGCAGGCAAGAAGTTCATGCCGAGTCTTGGGAACAAGTATATTTCCCACAGACCTGTTAATCTGAATGCCCTTGTAGCTCCCTGGGAAGCAGCCGAGATATTCGCAGAGAGGGGAAACGTTGTTGACCCCGTAGTTCTTCACAACACGAAGACGAAGGGTTACCTAGCCATCATCAGTCAGTCACAAATGGAGCACATGGGTGACAGAGGAGCCGTGTGTTCAGAGTTCATCAATAACTGGGTTACTGAAGAAATGCACTTGCTCGCTGTTGAACCCACCGGTAAACTCGCGACAACCTGGGGCAACATCAAACGGGATCGATAGCCTCTCAAGAGAGGAAGGACAACGCGCTGGCTTGTTCTCGCCCTTCAGTCCGGGACAAGAATTATGACGTCCCGGATTGCAACCGCCATAGGATTTTGATCGCCCCCTCTCCGCCTGCTTTCCGGTAAAACGCCCCTCCTTGAAATACCTCCTTCCTAGCCAAGATTTCAGGCGCGGATGGTCCCGCCGAATCCGAAAATTATTCATCTGATTACCAATTCCCAATCCATAATTTACAAACATCGGGCTATTGCGAGTGCCCGATTAATCGGGCGTTTTGGGAAATTCACGGACGGAGCCTGCTTCGGCACCCGTTAGGGAGACAGTACGCGTATGGGATTAGAACCTCGCTGGTGGGAAAATGCCACAATGATGTATTTTACCAGTCCCAAGTTCAAGGGAAGAACGCTCAAAAAGATGATCGAAATGGTCGACGAGGTCAAAGAATGGGGTTTTAACGCCATTTGCATGGGAATTCCGTACCATGGAGGCATGCAGTATTCAGGCCTTGATGTCCTCGACTACTATGCCGTCGATCCCGCCCTTGGATGCATGGATGACTTTAATGAACTCGTCACGGTGTGTCACGGCAGAGACATTGCTGTCACCGCTTTTCTCAACCTAGGCTACGCCGCCGCGGAGTTTCCTCCCTTTTTACAGGCTTGTGACGATGTGAAAGTCGGCGTGGACAGCCCGGAGTCTCGCTGGTTCGTTTGGAGCGACACCAAGTCTGCCGAACTGGATCGAAGCCAAGTGCCTTTTTTCCTAAATGATGTCGAAGTAAACTCGAGTAGTTGGCAATTCAGCGAGAGAGCAGGGAAGTATTTTTGGGTCAGATGGCGCGGCAAGACCGGCGATGAGGATCTGCCCCAGTTTAATTATGGAGAGGAGTCGTGGCAGGAGGAATGCAGAAGAGTTGTGCATTTTTGGATGGCTACAGGGATTGACGGCATAATGGTCGACGCCGTGCCTGAATACACGAACTGTACTTGGGAAGTGAACAACAGCACGATCACCGACGTGGTTCACGAATATCCAAATTCGTTTGTGCTTCCCGAAGGAGCAGGAATCCGCAGCGACCCGGTCGCGTGGGTTACCGACGGGCACTATGACAGCGTACAGGACTACGGAATTCGCGATTCGCGGGTTGGTAGCCGTTGGGGGCAGGCAATCAGGTTAGCCCTGGAAAGCGGCAACCCCACAGGAATTGAGATTAAACTGCGGCTGTACCGGGACCGCGTTGTCCAAGCCGGCGGAATAACATGGGCTAGGGTGATGGGATCATGGGGCTCGGGCGATGGGGGCGGTCCCGCGTTGCGGGTGATGGGGGACACGACGGGAAACCTCTCGCCAGCGCAGATGCTGTTGGAAGTGGTGACGCTGGCGACAGTCGGCGAGCTGTTCGTTGCGAGCGACCGCATCTTTGAACCTATGTGGTCGACGTGGTTCCTTTCACGGCATAAAGAGATGATGAAGGCTAGGCAGAAGTATCCGGCGCTATGCGCCACCGGTTCCAGACGCCGGTTGCCTACGAACAACGATGGTCGATACTACGCATTCCTTCGCGCATCAACTACAGATAATGAGATTCTGCTGGTCGTGCTGAACTACCAGAGCGAAGATGCGATGATAGAGGTTTATCTCGATTGGGAGGCGGAGTTGGTCGATATCTTCAGCGGGAAACGTCATAAGGTGGAGAAGACGCTGGAGTTGCCGCTCTCGCCATACGGCTACAGCATATTCGAGGTGCATCGATGACCTTACCCATAGGAGCCATACGCTACAGAAAGGTGATTGAGATTTTAACCATCTGATCTGATTGGTTGACCCGTGACAGAGTCTTCCCTATTGACTACAACCGGTGTTTCACTCAATCGGCGCATCGGGGATGTCGCTGGCGGTTTTTAAAGGTTTCTAACCTTTCGCGCCGTTGGCGTTCTCAAAGGCTGGTGCGCAGTGCGCACCCTACAGACTTCAGATTTGTACGAAGTCGAGCTTTGTTGAAATGACAATTAAATCAATTTTATCAAGCCTTCGTTCCCTTCCTGGACGTTGGAAGGAGTTGGACCTTCCGGTACGAAGAAAAAGAATCCTTATCTGTACGCTCAGCATCCTGCATATCTCGCCGGTGTGGGTTTTTAAGTACTTCCCTTCCCAAGACGGGCCAGCCCACGTCTATAATTCGTATGTGCTGAGTGTATTCCATGATGAGGATTCAACTCGCTTGCAGGAATATTACAAACTTAATCTCACACTCTTCCCCAACTGGCTCGCACACATCTGCATGTCGCTGTTGATGAAGATTTTCCCTCCTTTGATCGCCGAAAAAATCCTGTTGAGCGCAATCATCGGCTTGTTCCCGTTGTCACTTTTCTATTTCATTGGTGCGGTTTGCAAGGGTAAGGATTTATTGGGTTTTGTGGGGTTTCTGTTCAGCGATCACTACCTGCTGCACATGGGATTCTACAGTTTTTCCATTTCCGTCCCGCTGTTTTTCTTCGCACTTGGCTATTTCATGAAGCACAAAGAGGATTTGAACCTGGAAAAGATCGCCATCCTCAACCTGTTGTGCCTCCTGATCTACTTCAGCCACATCCTTTCTTTTCTCCTTCTGATTCTTTCGCTAACCCTCTTGACTATCACATCGTTTCGTCGCAAACCGAAACGGGTCGTGGCACTCTTGGTTTGTATGCTCCCGTTATACTTCATCATGGCAAATTATCTACTCACTAACATCAGTACCGATAGTAAAGGAATTGAACTGAAATGGGAGCGTTTCAGCGACTGGAAAGCGTGGGATTACCTATTGAGCACCAAGTCGTTGATGTCTTTTACCGACGCTCACCTGATTCCCACACGCCTCGTGGGAATTATGCTGGGGATGTTACTCGGGGTCACTTTATATAAAAGAATCCGCCAGAAAAGGATTTTGAGTCAGGAGAGCCAGTTTCTACTATTATTCGGCGTGTTCGCAGTATTCTACTTCATTATGCCCGGGGGAATGGCGAGCGGCGGTTGGATCAACGACCGGGTGAATCTGTTTATGTTCCCGGTGCTTTTGCCGTTTCTTTTTGTGGACTACCACAAATACATCAAGCGCGGAATCGTCGTTGTCATGATTATTCTTTCCATTTCCCGCCTTGCGATAAACTTCCGTTACTATTATCCTATGGACAGAAATATGAAAGAGTATACATCAGGTATTGAGCTGATTGAAAAGAATAAAGTGGTCTTGGGAATCGCCTCGGATGCGTCTCCCAACGTCATGGATTCGCCGCCTTTCACCCACATTGAATTTGTGGAACCGTTTGCCCATGCCATCAACTATTACGGAGTCGATAATGGCGGTATTAGTCTGAGCAATTACGAATGCAAATACAACTATTTCCCTTTCGATTGGAGAATCAAACATTCAGGAGTGATTGATTACATCGTGGCATGGAAACTGGACAAATCTAAGGTGTTCGCCTGCGGTGACGACATTATGCGCACTCACGGCTTGGATGTGCACGAAATCACAGAAAGCTTGGATACGGATTACGAGCTAATCCATTCCACGGAAAACCTGCAAGTCTATCGACACCGGGCAGCGCAACCGCGGTAACATATGGTAGGCATGCATATTCATTTGCGCTGGTTTGTCTCGCATGTAATGGTCGTATTTTACTCGATTTTTAAATTATGCGATGATCCGACTATCTGCAGGAACTACGCTAACTGCGTTACTACAGGTCAAATTGCCCAGTACCAAATGTATAATTCTTAATTGAAATGACCATTGAATCAACTGTATCAAGTCTGCGTTCCCTTCCCGCTCGTTGGAAGGAGATGGACCTTCCCCTACGAAGAAAAACAATTCTTATCTGTACCCTCACCATCCTGCACATCTCGCCGCTGTGGGTTTTCAAGTATTTCCCAACCCAGGATGGCCCAGCCCACGTCTATAATTCGTATGTGTTGAGTGTATTCCATGAAGAGGATTCAACTCGTTTGCGGGAATACTACAAGCTCAATCTTACGCTGTTCCCCAACTGGCTCGCACACATATGCATGGCGCTGCTGATGAAGATTTTCCATCCACTAATAGCGGAGAAAATCCTTTTGAGCGCTATCATCGGCTTGTTACCCTTGTCACTTTTCTATTTGATTGGCGCAGTACACAAGGGGAAGCATCTATACGGATATTTGGGATTTATGTTCAGCGATCACTACTTGCTGCACATGGGGTTCTACAGTTTTTCGCTTTCTGTTCCACTGTTTTTCTTCGCATTGGGTTATTTCATGAAGCACAAAGACAATCTGAGCGTGGATAAGATCGCCATTCTCAACCTGTTGTGCATCCTGATCTATTTCAGCCACATCCTAACTTTTCTGCTTCTCATTCTTTCGCTGACTCTCCTATCTGTCACATCGTTTTACCGGAAGCCAAAACGGGTCATCGTACATCTGGTATCTATGCTTCCGCTCTACTTCATCATGGCAAACTATCTTCTCACTAACATTGGTCCAGACAATGGAGGTTTTGAATTGAGATGGGAGCGTTTCAGCGATTGGAAAGCGTGGGACTATCTACTGAGCACCAAATCATTGATGTTTTTTACCGACGCTCATCTGATACCCACACGCATTATGGGGATTATGCTGGGACTGTTGTTTGCGGTCACATTATATAAAAGAATCCGCCAAAAGAGGATTGTGGGTCAGGACAACCCGTTCCTGTTGTTATTCGGTGTGTTTGCAGTACTCTACTTCATTATGCCTTGGGGGATAGCGACCGGCGGTTGGATTAACGACCGGGTGAATTTGTTTATTTTTCCGGTGCTGTTGCCGTTTCTCAGCGAGGATTACCATAAACACATCAAGCGCGGGATTGTCGTTGTCTTGATTATTCTTTCCGTAACCCGCCTTGCTATAAACTTCCGTTACTATTATCCTCTGGATAGAAGTATGAAGGAGTTTACCTCGGGCACTAAACTTATTGAAAAGAACAAAGTGATTTTGGGAATTTCCTCGGATGTATCTCCCAGCGTCAGGGAATCGCCGTCCGCTACCCACCGCATAATTGTGAAACCTTTTGGTCACGCCGTCAATTATTACGGAGTGGGTAACGGAAGTGCTAATCTGACAAATTACGAAGTCAAATTTAACTACTTTCCTTTCGATTGGAAAATCCAACACTCGGGAACGATTGATTACATTGTGGCATGGAAACTGGATAAATCGGACCCATTCGCCTGCGGCGACGATATTATGCGGAGTCACGGCTTGGATGTGCAGGAAATCACAGATAGTCTGGACACAGATTACGAAGTGATCCATTCCACGGAAAACCTGCAAGTCTACCGACACCGGGAAGAGCAACTGAGATGACAGGTGAAAGCAACTAGCTGCTGTTTAGCGGGAATATCAAGCATGAATCCGAGACGAGGGGAGTTTCGTGCAACAACCAGGACGCAATAGAAGCTTGATGGAAGGATTTAATATGGTCGGTGCGACAAGTGATAACACCAAAGATCGAGACAGGTACCTCGTTCTTGATTCGCGAATTATTGAAGAAGAAAACAACGTGGAGTTGACCGTTGGCGCCGCGCACAAAGACGGGAACAATCCGCTCTTCAAGGAAGACAAGCCGTGGGAACCCCGCTTCGACAATCCATACTGCAGCGTCATCTATGACGAGGAAGAGGAGATTTACAAATGCTGGTATAGCATCTTCACCCGGTCTGATTCAAAAGGAGATCTCCCGGGCGAGAGCATTCCTTCCGAAAAACGGCCATGGGTCGAGTGGACAGAGGGAAAGCGTAGATTCGGTGTGTGCTATGCGACCTCTCAAGACGGTATAAATTGGCATAAACCCGAATTGGGTTTGATAGACTACAACGGAAGTAAGAGGAACAATATTGTCATAGAACACTACCGCTTGGCGGTTATGAAAGATCCGCATGAAACCGATCCGCAAAGGCGTTACAAGGCAGTCAAGCCGGAAAGACAAAACAGCGCGGTTTGGTTCTCTCCGGA
>JAJDTR010000030.1 GCA_022827055.1 Candidatus Poribacteria bacterium
CGAAGAAATTCACTTCGGTAAGCTGTATCCCAGCATCTTAGCAGTTGTGGAGATTGGCGGTGAACGGGTCACCATACTAGCATTGCATCCGCCCCCACCCGTAAGCGAGCAAGCTGCTGCGAGCAGAAACAAACAGCTTCAAGCAGCCGCCTCATATATTCGAGAGATTCAAACTCCCAAATTGATTATCGGAGACTTAAATACAACGATGTGGTCACGGAATTACACACGCTTCGTTCGCGAGTCGGGACTTAAGAATGCGCGTCGTGGATTTGGGATTCTTCCGTCATGGCCAACGTATTTTCCACCCATGTATATTCCAATCGATCATTGTCTGGTTAGCCCTGATATCACCGTGGTTGATATGAGGACGGGGAACGATGTCGGCTCTGACCACCTTCCGCTCATCGTCGACCTGTCTCTGACCTCGACCAATCTGCCAACTCAGCGCGAAAGCATAATACGCAACGCAAGCCTGACAAACAGGAGGTAACCAAAATGACAAAACAGACGACGTTCTTTGGCAGTATCTGCTTGACAATTTTTGCGCTAACATCTTCAATTCATGGACACGGCTTAACCGGCGATGACATCGTAGACCAGGCAAGAGTTGCTCTTGTCAGTTACGAACAAGGTGATCGGATGGCCTATTATAGATTGGATGCTACCCGCGATGAAAGGTTACTTCCGGTGTTTCTTGAAGCACTAAATTATTCCGATGTGAACGTTAGAATTCTCGCAGTAAATCAGCTTACAGACTATCGGAAGGAAGAGACCATAGGACCAATTTCAGCGTTGCTCAAGCATGACAGAAATGCACAAGTGCGCGCAGCGGCAGCATCAAGTTTAGGTCAAATTGGCCAGAAAGAAGCGGGTAAAATTCTTCTTGATGCCCTAGATGACGAATCGTCAAACGTTGTTGAAGCAGCGATACGCGGCCTTGGCTGGCTCAGGTCTGAGGAAGCTATTGAACCGTTGAAGCAGAAATTAGGCGGGGACAACGAAGAGGACTGGGTGATTCAACGCGCTGCTGCAGACGCATTGCGAGACATTACCGGCGAGGATTGGGGACACGGTATCCACGAGTTGCCACCGGAATTGCGCGTGCGCGATACTGACGTCACGTTTGAAGCCTACCAGCGCGCGATGGAATATCTGGGAGAGCGAGTTCCAGAGTTGATCGATACCACCATTACTACGGAGGAATTGACCTCAGAAGAGAAGTTTTACGTCGGGTATTGGAATCATTTGACGATAATTGAGGGGTATCATTTGAAACAGAGCCTACAAATCCAAAAAGGGGCATTGCACCAGACTTTGCAATCGCAGAAGTTGAATGAGGCGACAGAGGATGATGTGGTTAACGCGCGCAAGACATTTGATGAGGCACGACGGAAATACGAGGATTTTTTGGCTAACAGCGTTTGGGCGGATTGAATTAAGAAGATGTAAGGAATTCCTGACACATCTCAATAGTGGACAGGGGATGTCTATCGCAGGATTTTCTATCGCGCTCCCTATTCAGTCGCTTGATCCCACCCTAAAGTTTCTTCTATGAGGAATGGCTGTCAACGGCTTGACGAAATGCTTTGACGTGGTCCGGTGTCGTTCCGCAGCAGCCGCCAAGGAGATAGGCGCCTGCGCTGATTAGCTCCGGTACATAGCTTACCATCTCTTCGGGCGCTTGCGAATAGTAAGTACGGAGATTTTCGTCCAGTTGCGGCATTCCCGCATTCGGATAAGCCATTATGCGTTTGGGGGCCGATCCATTCTGTTCCATCGCGATTCGCGTCTGGCGCACGCCGTTGATGGCGTACGGCATGCCGGAATGTTCGCTCCTCCTCGTTTCCGCTCCGCAATTCAATCCAATCAGGTGAACATCATCAAGAAGGTTCCTTCCGTCGGAAAATTCGCCGTTCGACAAGATATCAAGTAGGTTGGCGGCGGAATGTCCCCAGTCGGTTTTATAGATTATCTCGCCAGTGCGTCGATCTTTGGTGTACTTGTAAGTCAAGTTTACCGCAATTGGGATTCCCACTTTTCTAGCCACGTCCACGGCTATTGCCGCCTCCTTTGCAGAGAACATCGTCTCAATACAGAAAAAATCCACCCCTCCTTCCGCCAATGCGGCAACAACCCGCTCGTGGGCATCTCTGACGTCCTTGTTTGGAATTCCGAAGTCGGTGTCACCGCTGTCGGCTTCAATCGCACCGGGAGAGGGACCAACCGATCCTGCGATATATACGTGTTTCCCGCAATCTTCAACTGCAGCTTTGGCGTGTTTGGCAGCAGCCGTTACGAGTTGTTCGGCTTCAGCCGCGCTTTTTCCGGCCATTTCCAAGTGCAGAGGCGACACGACAAAAGTGTTCGTGCCAATAACGTCGGCTCCCGCGTTAATGTAGGACTTATGGATGTCAACGACTGCCTCCGGGTACAGTTCGTTGGCTAACGCGCTGTTTGCCAGTTCTATGCCTTTATCGAATAGTTGAGAACCGAAGCCGCCGTCATAAATCATCGGCTTAGGTTCTTTGAGTCGTTCCAAGAAGGTTTTCATGGGCGATTTAGGTGAATTGCTCCGTTGAATTGTGTTTTGGATTATTGAAGCGCGAATTTTCGATTTTACAGGGATTGAAAAGGAATTTTTGGTGGTTGCATTCATTAATGAAAACTAGCAGCACGTATTTTATCAGACTTAACAGAGCAGATTCAATCCATTCGTAGGAAAGTCGCGACCGGAAGGTCGCTCCTACAGAGGAGAACGCTGAATTGTACTACCGCAATCTTAACAATGTGTTCCTCCTAACGATAGTGACTATGGAATCTAATGCGATTGGTCTTGAGGTGCAGGCAAATTCGCTTGACGGAATAGGAAAAATGGGGTACACTCTATGAGTCTATAGGGTGGTGTTTCAGTGTGCCGGGATGTCGGAAATGGTAGACGAGCTAGATTCAGGATCTAGTGGGCATTTTTGCCCGTAGGGGTTCAAATCCCCTTCCCGGCATTCGCGGTGAGACGACATGAGCGTTAACTGTCTGACTGACAGTTGTCCAGTCAAATCGCACGTGGCCAGGAATCTTGCTACCTAGTTCGCCGTTCAGCATTCAGGGTTTCAGGCACTACGCGAAGAAAAAGCAGTACCGCGAAATAGCCGATTCCCGCTAAAACCAAACTAGAGGCGCCCAACCCCCACAGATCGGCGACATTTCCCACAACCAGATGTCCCGCAGCCCCGCCGAAGTCTCCCAGTAATCGCCACATACCGAGGAATTCACCGGTGCCCTCCCTTGGAGCAAAATCGGCTCCAAGTGTCATCATTATTCCCGATCCGATACCGTTACCAAATCCGATTAGGATTGCTGTTCCCAATAGCGTGCCAAAACCTCCGGTGAATGGCATCAATGCCATTCCTGTAGCAAAGATAAGGAAGCACGGAACAGCCGAATATCTCCTTCCAAAGCGGTCCATAAGGAACCCTGCCAACGGGAACAGCGACATATCTACAGCCGAAGAGATCATCACGATTAGTCTGATGGTGCGTGCGGGCAATTCGACAATCTCACTGGCATATAGAGGGATTACAACCCACCTGCCTTGACGAAGCGTTTGCACACAGATTTGAGCGAGACCGGCTGTTAACAGGGCAAGGTAATGTGTTTTCAGAAGTCTCGGCAATCGTTTTAGATCCAAAGACGCAGAACTGGCGGGCACATACCCGGTTTCCGAGACAGAGAATGTACAAAGAATAGCTGCCAACCCGCCCACGGCGAAGTACACAAAAAACGGCGTGCGAAGACTCGTGCCTAGGAAGATAGCGATCACTTGCCCCCCGAAAACCCCAATACGGTTGATGCCACCGAAGAGAGCGATTGACCGTCCCCTTTCACTTATCGGAATAACATCCGTCATGTAGGCATGCCGAGAGAGTGACCACAATGTTCCGCCAATTCCACCAATCAGTCGAAAAAGGATGAGTTGAAAGACGTTGGCAGCGAGCCCGACACCGAGCATGGAAAGTGCGTCCAAAACCGCGCCGATGATCATTGAGGGTCGTCGACCAATTCTCTCCACCAAGATTCCGGCGGGAAGGTTGCCAACGACTGCTACGGCAATGACGAACGTCGTGAGGGTATAAGAAAGGGAAAAAGACTTTACATAAATTGCAAATGTCGGCGTGACGACGCCTTGTCCGAAGGCGAGTAGCAGGGCTGGTAGATAAACCGGTAAGATTAACGAACGGCGGGAGAATTTTGCCTTGTCCAAGTTTATGTTCTGTGTGGCGGCAGCGGTGTCCGAGCTGGCATGTCAACCCGCGGAGGCGCCTAGGTTTTGCGATCTCCTGTGTTATCGCTAAACTCGACTTTGCGCTTGCAAGCGTGATAACAGGTAGTGTTAATCAATATTCGAATAAAAGCATGGAGATTTTAATTGTCCGGATTATTTGGTTGACCAATGAAAAATCTAATCGATTCCTGACGTTTAGCGACCTATAACACCGCCCAGGCGTTTAGAGACTGGTAGGATCTCTATCGCGTTCATTCAAACAGATTCTAAAAGACGTACACTAAATTTCCAGGCTGGCGAGGGCATCCTTGAAGCATTGGTATGTGGCGTCATCAAAAAGAACAAATCGAACTTCCTCTATTCCCTGATGTGCGCTCACAAACTCTTTAACCGTGTTCAGGGCAACGGCAGCGGCTTTCGG
This sequence comes from Candidatus Poribacteria bacterium, assembly GCA_022827055.1. Taxonomy (GTDB): domain Bacteria; phylum Poribacteria; class WGA-4E; order WGA-4E; family JAJDTR01; genus JAJDTR01. The sequence goes on from JAJDTR010000030.1 coordinate 4,704, forward strand.
AGTCGGGTAGCCATAGACCCCCGTGCTTATAGAAGGAAAGGCGATTGTACGCAGTCTGTGCCGATGCGCCAAAGCCAAACTTTCGTGGTAGCAGCTCGCGAGTAATGCGGGTTCATTTGAATTTCCGCCGCGCCAAATCGGTCCTACGGTGTGAATAACTTGACGTGCAGCAAGATTGCCTCCTGTCGTAATCACTGCTTGTCCCGTTGGGCATCCGCCCTGTCGAGCGCGAATCTCGTCACACTCCTTCATAATCTCTGGACCGCCGGCACGGTGGATTGCCCCATCGACCCCTCCGCCTCCGGCAAGTTTCTCGTTGGCGGCGTTCGTGATGGCATCGACTTTCTCTTTTGTGATGTCTCCTTGGACGAGCTTGATGGTTGTTCGGCTAATCAGTTTATCCATTGTCTTTGTGATGAATTTTCAAAGCGTAAATTGTTAAGTAAGAAAATCGCGATCTGGAGATCGCTCCTACCGAGAAGACTATTCAGGGTCCGATACTTCCACGGGCGAATTTGGCTAGAATTGGAGGATGCTGCAAGGATTACCGTCGCGGATTAGGCGTCTCGTTTTACCGCGCTTGCCAAAATCTCGAAGATTAGCTCTTCGTAGGAAATTCCGTCAGCTTCTGCTTGCGCCGGAAGATCGCTCAATTCTGTTAAACCGGGAAGCGTGTTCAGTTCCATTACGTAAGGAGAGCCATCGGTGTCAACCAACATATCCACTCTTGACGCCCCCCAACAGCCGATTGCCCTGTGCGTGTTAACGGCTATTTCTTGCACACGCTTGGTTAGACGCTCCGACAGTCTGGCGGGGAGAATGAATTCCGTCATCCCCTCTGTGTATTTTGCTTCGTAATCGTAGAACTCGCGCTTAGGAACCAATTCTAGAACTGATAGGGCGCGAAGATTCTCTTTCATCCCCAGCAGGCCGACCGTGATTTCTTGGCCTTTTATGTATTGTTCGAAAAATATGTCTCCAAACTCGAACTGGGTCTTGTGGGCGATTCGTTTCAATTCCGGCACTTCTTTAACAATTGATACACCGATGCTTGAACCTTCCGACGTCGGTTTCACCACGAGCGGCAAGCCCAATCGGTCCACCGCTTCGTCGCATTGCTTCGGCAGATCGGCCTCCGGGTCCACGGACAGATAGCCTGGCGTCGGAACATTGGTCGTGGATAACACACGCTTCGTCATAATCTTGTTCATGGCGAGAGCGCTGGCAAGCACTCCTGAACCTGTATACGCAATTTCAAAGGCGTCTAATACCCCTTGAATCGTACCGTCTTCACACCCTTTTCCATGCAGTGCGAGGAACGCAATTTCGACAGCACTAGATCGTATTTGGTCAATCCAGTCGTCGGATATCGGATCGATTACGATGGGATTTGCGCCGAGATTTCGAAGAGCCGAGATTACGCGAGCCCCAGACCGCAATGATACTTCTCTTTCGCCGGATTTTCCACCTTGTAATACGGCGATTCGCTTACTCAACAAACCTTCCATTTCCAAATCCATTATGTTCCTTGGCGCTTGATTTTCTCGAGTTGCTGTTGGCGATACTTTGAAGGACATTATTATTATTATTACTCCGCCTAGATTATAACGGCTTCATCTACAAATTGGCTTATTTTCTAAGTATATTATGGTTACGAGTCGGGTGTCGGTAGTTAACATTGTCTGAACTGTGATTCATGAGACCTCTATGGGATTACTATCAGGATTTACTATGGGATCTCTATCGCCTTCGCTATCCGCTCAGCTGATCGTTCGTTATTCACTCACTTGATGGATTTTGGGATTACTTTGATCGTAGGTGTTTAGTGTTCTATCGACATTGCACTCCTCCGGAGTGACGGGATACTTACCCCTCTCGAAATTTACTCGTTTAACCTGTCCTCCGTTGTCAGTTCCAGAGAATCATCAGTGTCACGAAAACAGCAATAATTATGCCATTACACTACACACGTGCATGTTGATTCAATAGTGTTAGTTTTCGGTCATCGCTGAACGAACCCGATTTCTTGCAAATCCCTAAGCACCACTTGCTCGATCGGTGTCTGATTGGTAATACGCACATAATTCGCTCCACGATTCACACAAAATTGCCGCAACTGGTTGCAGTGCGAATCGAGTCGCCGTTTGTAGTCGGCGTGTGTAACCTCATCAATAGTGATTTCTTTAGCGTTCCCGGTCTCAGAGTCTTCCAATCGCCATTCACCCAAGAGTTGCGGATTCAACTCAGTATCTGCCAGAATTTGAATTAGTGTCACATCGAACTTGCGAGCCAGAAGCTGTTTAAGGCTAGATGTATAGCTGTTCATGTCAAGAAAATCAGAGATAATTACGGCTGATCCGGCTTGGTGCGAATGTGTAATCAGGTATCTCAGGCATGTCACCATATCCGTTTGTCCTCCAACATTAACGGCTTCAAGCGCCTTCGACATCCTGAAGAATCGGGCTTTTCCATAAGTTGGAGGAACAATCGGGCGCGCGCGATTCGAGAAAACATGGATAGCAACTCGATCCAATCCCGCTAATCCGATGTACCCCAGGGCGGCAGCGAGCTGCTTTGCCTGTGAGAATTTGGTTGGTTCGCCAAAGTCCATTGACTTGCTACTGTCCAACAAGATACTCACGGGCAGGTCCTCTTCTGCCCGGAACAGTTTGATGAAAAGCCGATCCAATCGAGCGTATACGTTCCAGTCAACATGGTGCAAATCGTTTCCCAGTTCGTAGACACGGTAATCTGCGAATTCGACACCGGTGCCTTTGTTCGTGCTACGTCGTTCTCCTTTGAATTTACCTCGAAAAACCCCTCGAGAGTTAAGATGTAACCGATCAATCCGCCTGCGAAATTCAACGCTCAAAAGTGTCATAGCTCAGTAATCCGGTTAAAGTCGGTTCGGGCTCGCACCGTTTATTTTAGCAGACTATCGCCGAGCATGCAATATCAACCTAGCATCGGCTTTACCCCGCAATCCCTCGTTTTTAGTACATCCTTCCGGTGAAAAGGAATTCAGTTGGCGGCGTATCATTTGTCCAAGATTTGCGCCTGATTCGCTAACATGCGCTCACGCCATTGACCTTTGGATAGCAACCCGGTTGGATTTTTGGCTTGCAAGTGCCCTTCAAATATGGTATATTTTGCGTGCGTTTCGGGGGGTTGTATCGACGGGGCGTAGCGCAGTCCGGT
>JAJDTR010000123.1 GCA_022827055.1 Candidatus Poribacteria bacterium
GCTTCCAATTCGGCAATACGAGCAATTAACTGTTGTTCCCTTGTATTCGTCATAGTGATGCGTTGAATCCTCCGTAGCAAGCAACCGTGCCCAATGCTGCACAGATTTCGCCACTCTTACAAACTGAACTAAACAGTTACCTTTTTTCTTTGCCATAGATCGACTATCCGAAGTTTGGGAGTTCGTAGTTTTCTTCTGTTCCCATCTGGAATCCAATACACCAAGTTTGCCGACGATTTCCATTTTGGTTTCAGGTAGCATTGTCGCGTGATTATGTTATTATATACCTTGAGAGCCTGTTTGAAAAGTACATTTGTAGGGTGCGCATCGCGCACCGGCATTTAAAAGCCCCAGAGGGGCGGAAGGTGTGTAGAAACGCCAAAACCCCGTGTGCCCAAGCCCCAGCGGGGCGACAGGTACGTAGCAGACAACATCAAAAACATGAAAGAACTTCCTACGAATGACCAAAAATGGCTTCGCTACCGATTATTCAAAAAGGCTCTGAAGCAGCGCCGGCATGGTTGCGAGCGTTCGCGTGATTCTTGTAAGAGATTGGAAGCCTTTAGATGAGCCGAATTCACCAGAAAGCAGTTGTCAGGTCCTTAAGTAGCGTATAGTTTTAGTCGTTGCTGCGCAAGGATGATTCAATGCTAATTACACTCATACGGCGAGAACTCCTTGACAATCTGATGACGTTCCGCTTCGCTGCAGCAACGCTGATCACGTTGTTGCTCGTGGTTGCCAATACCGCTGTCCTCATTAAGGATTTTGACCGGCGACTGGCAAGTTATAACACGGCGGTCAAAACGCATCGGCAGCAACTTCGGGAGACCAAAACCTATTCCGCCGGCAAAATAGTTGTTGACAGACCGCCCAACCCGTTAAGCATTTTCAACGTTGGAGTGGATAAACGGCTGGGAAACCAGATTGAGGTATCCTACGCCTTCGTGCCAACACTTTGGGATGCCGAGATGAGCGGCTCGGACAATCCGTTTCTCAACATCTTCAATTCGATTGACATTGTCTTTATCTTCGAGGTAGTGCTCAGCTTGATGGCGCTAATTTTTGCCTATGACGCACTGGCGGGGGAACGCGAACGCGGCACGTTACGTTTAGTACTGACGCATCCTCTCAGCCGCGGACATATCCTCATAGCAAAATACATCGGCGCAATGCTCTGCCTGCTTATACCATTAATGCTTAGTTTACTGCTCTCGCTGATTCTGTTAACAACCACCTCCTCCTTCTCGCTCGGTACGTCTGATTTTCTGCGCATCGGCGGACTCGTTATTTCATCGCTTGCTTATCTTTCCGTGTTCTACCTCATCGGGCTACTGATTTCGGCGGCAACGCAAAGGACCGGTACCGCGCTTATGCTCTCCATGTTTGTCTGGGGATTCTTGGTATTGGTGTATCCCAACATGATCCTTGCCATGACTCATTCTTCAGAACACCTTAAACCGCGTGCAGAATCCGCACTCAATCAAATGAAACAGATGTGGGACGAATTTGATAGAGAACGGAAACACTTTCTCGCCAATGACCCTGTTTCCGGGGAGGCAATCTATTTTAATGTAGAATGGACGACAGGAGCTGACTGTTATGACTCTGAATACTCTGCGGAAGACGCGTCAACATTCCTGTATTATTACCAAGTTGAAATGCAAATGGAATCATTCGAGAAAGAATCCGAACCAAACGTGTCGTACGTTCAGGATTATTTCCGCTTCCTCTGCCCACGCACCATCAACATGGCAGAGCAGACATGGCTCGTCCGCAAGCCAGCACTGGAAGACCGCTTTATTCAGCCGGCAACCGTGGATAGACTCTTGCTGAAACTTTCGCCAACGGGGCTATACGATGCGGCAACACAGGCATGGGCTGGCACAGATCTCCCGGGGGTTCAAGATTTTTTCGACGCCGCGCGGCAGTACCGACAGACGGTGATTGACTATTTCATTGATAACAAAGCGTTCGAAGTTCGACAATGGTTTACTGCAGACAAAAAACCAGTAGATTGGCGCACACTGCCACAGTTTTCCTTTCAAAGAGTCGATGTCGGAGCAAATGCAAAACGAGCACTTCCTGATGTATGCCTATTACTGATAACCAATCTAGCGCTGTTCATGGCAATATTTCTGATATTCCAAAAAAGTGAAGTGTAGTCAATAGAATGTGGAACCGAGACTCTATGATTTGGCACATTGCAAAACGCGAACTCTACGATAACCTCAATAGCCTCCGCTTCGCCTTGGCAACCGTCCTGCTGCTTGCATTGATGCTGACCAATGCGACTGTGTATCTCCGAGAACACCTGGAACGAATACAGAAATACCGTACCTCTGTCACCGATTACTGGAATGTGTTAACATCCCGGACCGATCTGTACGAGCTTGCCCAAAAGGGCCCCGGATTCCTTTACAAACAGCCCTCACCGCTTCGCTTTTGCGCAGAGGGCGGTGAAGCATTCTTATCAGATAGGGTTGACGCAGGCGCCTTTTATTGGGAATGGGGTGATTTAAAAGGTTTTTGGAGTCTGGCATATCCATCTTCTACGCCCAATCTCATAAATGTTCGTCCGGATGTTACCAAAATTGATTGGGGATTCATCGCCGGCTATGTCCTGAGTTTGATAGCGCTCCTATTCACCTTTGATTCAATCTCCGGTGAGCGCGAGCGAGGCACGCTGCGCTTGATATTGGCAACTCCGATGCCGCGTCACACTGTGTTGGCTGGTAAGTTTTTGGGTGCACTAATGAGCATATTTGTGCCTTTCACGCTTGCTGTGCTAATTAACCTTTTCGTAATCTCCGCTTCAGGCGATGTCCAGCTCGGTACCGAGATGTGGTGGCGATTATGCATCATCTTTCTCGTCGCAGTTCTTTACACCGGTTTTTTCATCGCTTTGGGCTTGCTCGCTTCTACGCGTGTACAAGGTAGTGCAGTAAGTCTCGTGATTCTCCTGTTGACCTGGGTCACTTTCGTCGTTTTCATCCCGAGCACCTTAGTCTCGATTGCGAGTGGATTTTCGCCAGCGCCAATGACCTCCGATGAATTTTGGGAACGTAAAAACCAATTTTACGACAAACTCAGTGGTGAATACTATATTCGGGGTGATAAGCCATTGTCAAAGAGCGATTTCGTTACTAAAGACGCGGAAGGTCGGGAACGCTTGAGCCAAGAACACTTAACTCAGCAAATCGCTCAAGTTGAATTTGTGCGCGCCGCTACCCGTATCTCCCCTGCAGCGCTCGTCCAGTACCTTCTGGAATCCTTTGCCGGGACCGGCTTCAATCGCCATTTGCAATTCTTGGAAAATGTCAAACGATACGCCCGTCAATACCGCGAATTCGTCATTGACACGGATAGGGCTGACCCGGACAGCCCTCATATCATTGGTGTTCGCGAGGGTATGTCCCGAAAACCCGTCAGTCCGGAGTCGATTCCGCGATTTGAAGATTCACTCAGCCTAGGTCGTGACTTCAACGACGCCGCAATTGACTTAATGTTGTTGACGCTGGTCGTCCTTGTTCTTATGTGCGATGCCTATCTCGCCTTTGTGCGCGTTCAGGTTTGAGCAGGCGTCACGGTTCACTCTTTTCTTCCACTTGAAACCCTTCTTAACAATGTTAGGTATGCATCTGCCTCATCACCATCTGGGAGTTCGGACACTGGCTGATACTTAATCACCTCTGCATCATGGGTCAGCGCGAAAATATTCACCGGATCCCTGTGATGCAGTTTGAGTTTCTTCGCAATACGGCTGACAGCTTCGCCTTTAGCACCGCCTATCAACGCTGGCAACTCCCCTTCGAAAATCCACGTATTGACAAATTTCTCGTTGAGCGTCTTTATAACTTCCGGTTCGCAGAGCGGACCCGCCCTGAAGATTTTTCCGTCTGCTCAGCAAGATTCATCGTCAAGCGCACCCCAGACGAGAATTGCATGGATGGACCGATGCGTTACTTCGGCTTGCGGGATGGCTTCATCAATCGGTAGCCAGTCGATTTCGGAAAATTTGTAAAATTTCAATTCCAACTTTTTGCGCGCCTCTTCTGCTGCAATGGCATAGTCCCACGCGATTTCGACCTGGTCATTTGCGTCCGCAGCAACGAGTTCCATACGCGGCACAAATAGCATGTCGCATTCCTCGAAAGAATTGAAGTCAACATTGCTATTGCGGGCCGGCAACGCCAGCGAAAAAGCGCGAATCGCCCCTGTCTTCAGATTTAATACCAGTCGTCCCGCAAACTGGGATAGGATAAAGCGCGCGGCATCCATCCAATCGTCTTGCATGCGTTCTCCTTGCCACTCCCAATCAAAATCGGCAAGACTCGCCAAGGTAATCTCCGCGTGAATTCGAAAGACAATTTCCGCATAGTCCGACGAAATGGCTCGTAAGCAGGCGAACGCCCCTTCCTCGCCGTGGGTTAGTGTTGTTGTCGCACCGGGGTGAAACTGGTGAAGAAATGGAACAACTCCGTCCGAATCAAGCGCCCAGACATCTCCCACCGCTACGGAAGATGCGGGTATAAATACATTGAAAGCCTCTGTCTCATATTCTTTGATGGGGTGGCTCGGCGACAGATCGCATAGCGCCGCGTGTTGTGGCGACTTATTGGGTAGATTGGAAAAAGAATCCGCAATCGGATCCCAATGTGCTTGCACCGAAACGTTTTCCACACTTTGAGGCATGCGGTTTAGATTTAGTCTCATGTTACCTCCGAGTAATTAAAGGAGGGGCCTCAAGTCGTGAGGAGTCCCTCAGCTAACCGTCTAAATTGTATTAGAATCTTACGTAAAAAAACCACAAGATTTCCGCTGTCAGGTAACGTCAACGCGCACGAATGCCAGGACAGCACCCGCGAACAGAACCACCAAGAACAGGACCAACAATAGGATGTCCGTCACTGCGGCGTTGATGGATTCTCTGAACTCGATTCGATCCTCGAATTTCGGAATAGCGGAATAAGGAACGGGCTTTTCAGACATTCCCTGCCTCACAAAATACAAGTGCGGGCTATCCGGGTCGGCTTGGTCGGCAGAGATGACGAATTCGCGGTATTGCGCGGCGTAGCGGCGCACGCTATCTAGGAACTGCAAGTGCCGAGACAAACCTGTGCCAGCCAGAGATTCGACGGCAAATCGGACGATTGAAGCGGGCGAAACGCGCGCTACCGAACGCGCAAATTGGATCTGATCTATCTGTGTCTTTAGATGTTCTTCGCGCAATTTCTCCTCCATCTCCGCCTCCGCCCCAATGTATTTTGCCCACATCCCCGTACCTTGAGTCGGAGGAATTTCTCGCGTAGGCAAACCGGATGGCCACTCGTAGCGCTCACGAAGCGCTTCCCACTGTTTGCCAAGATGGTTATTGGATTCTTCATAGGTCTGCGCGGGTTTTAGACCGCTCACAATTGATCCCAGTGTGTTCGGAGTTAAGACGACAGAAACCACCCAAATCAATAAGAGGATAGTTAAACTGGCTTCCGGTTGATTCACACGGGCAGAAATCAATAACCCTAGCGCGATGTAAATTGAGGTGTAGATCGTCGCAATAAAGAAAATAACACCTAATTGTCCCCAATCACGTGCCTCTAACGAGATGTGGCTTGCGGCATTGAGTAGAAACAGGTTGATGAGTGTGCCCACTAGAAAAGGAAGACCAATACTCAGGAGAACACCGCAGAACTTGCCGATCAAAATCTGGGAACGTGGGACGCTGTTGGAAAGAGTCAAGCGAAGCGTTCCGCGCTCGCGTTCCCCCGAGATGGCGTCGAACGTGAACAGAATTGCTACGAAACTCAAAACGACGGAGATGACCAACACCCAATCCATCTGCGTGTAGTCAGGTCGGATATCCCTGAGATTAGGATTTTCGTAGGGGTATGCCAGTGTCCATATCCCGTTTACCCAGACATGGATTCCTTCAGCGTCCTCCCAGCCGACAATATAGTGCCCCTTAGCCGCCGAGACATGATCGGGTAGAAAGGCTTCGCCACCGTCCGCGCAAAACGACAACGCTGAAGGCTGTTTATAGAAATCGCCCGGGCCTTGCTCAATGAGGTCGTAAAGATTTTTCGATCTTGATTTTAGATGGTCAAGGGATTGCGCGACGTTCTTTCGGTAGATGCTCATCTCGGCACGATAGTCACCAAGGTGTTTGACGGCATTCACTATCATTAGCGTGAGAATCAGCAACACCATTAGCGCGAACCGAAGGCTGTTCATGTTGTCGTAAAGCTCGCGTTTGGCAATGTGAAAGATCATGGTGAGTCCTCAACTTTACCGGGTTCTGTTGACATTTCATAGCCACCAGATCATTGAGAGGGGCATAAATAGGAGCGGTCAAATTATAAAATCGGGTAAAACAACCATGTCTGTGTTGAGTGAGGGCGGGCAGGATCTCTATCGCACTCCTTGTTCAGTCGCTTGATCCCTGCCCTACGATTGAGAGAGTCTGCGCTCAATGAAATCGCGGCATGCACAAGGGACCGTAGGGGTTGGGTTCCCCAACCCGTTGGGTGCCTCCCTCAATTTGCGCGACCGCCTAAAATAAATGTCAACAGAACCTAGTCACGACATTTCGGACTTTGCCGTTCACGTTCCGCTTCGTCTCACGTCGAATTAACACCATCTAACGGATTAGGTTATATCTCCTGTCTGACAAAAATCAGATAGGAGCCCATGAACAGCATGGCGTTAATCAGCAGCAGCAACATCAAATCGGGCAGCGCCTGGCTTGCGGCAAGCCAAGCATCCGGTCGTTGATAGGAGAACCGTGGCAGATCCGACCAATCGACTGCACCTTTGTCGCTTGCAAACCACTGCCTTGAACCGAAAGCCTCTTTGTCATAAAAGTACCCGATAAGCGTTTGTCGATACTGTTGAACAACTTCAAAAAAGTGTTCCAGACTATCCAGGTTTGTTCCTAACCACGCCTCGGTTGCCAAGTCGTAAGCTGACGCCGGCGATACCCTTATCAAGAACCGATCTCGTTGCACTGGACGGATGAAAATTCGAGAGAGCGCTTGTTGCCGCACGATCCATGCACGCTCGGCTGTCTTTATCCGCAGCGGTTCAATGTGTTCGAAAAAGGCCTTCGCACGCGGCACCGTAGTTTCCGATTCCTCAGAGAGTTCGCTAAAACTCATATGGTGCTCTTGCAAATACCTCAGCGTCATAGGATTGGAACGAAAACTAGGGCCATAGGTAGAACCGAACCCACCTACATTCAATCGGGGATGCTCGCCTTCCAACGAATCATTTTTCAGGATATGCAGTCGTTCTCTATCAAATTGTTCCCAAATCTGAGCAAGCTCTTGGAAACCCGTACGTCCTTTTTCCTCAGGATTGATTTTCGGATTGACGGCAAATAGGATGAGATTGGGGTAAATCAGAACAAGAAACATCCACGCGAACATACAGGACATCAGTGCCGTCGCCGTTCGGCGCGTCGTTGCCGAAATCAGTAAACCCATGAGATAGAACACTGACAGATAAATAATCGAAGTCAGGTAGAAGCCGCTTATGCGAATCCAATCATCACCAGAGAGGACAATTGAGCCTGAACCGGAGATTAAGATTTGTGTCAGGATTAGACTAATTGTCAGCGGTGCGACGAGGGTCGCCATGGCACCGATGTATTTCGCCAGAAGGATTTTTCCCCGACTCGCAGACGTAGTCATTATGAGCCGCAAGGTACCCTTTTCATGCTCGCCGGCTATGGCGTCGTAGGCAAACAGCAGCGCAAGAAGACTCAAAACCACTTGGAAAACAACGACCAAGTCTATCGAAGACAGGAGGTTGAGGAAAGGGTTGTCCATGCCGTGCAGCCCAGCGTCCCAGAGCGTCGGGACAAAAGCGCGATGGACGCGAACCGTGTTGCCCAATCGTTTATCCAGCCCCCGATTAAAAAGGCTCAACGGATTCGGCGGTCGATCGACATTCAGATGCAGAGGTGAATAGGTTTGCGTTGAGACGACCTTATCGTAATGGCTTTGTACGGCGTTATTGTAGAGCGCTAACCGACGTTCATAGTCGTAGATTAGAACTACGGTGTTGGCAATGACTAATACCAGTAGAACAATCATCGCCACGAAAAAGCGATACGCCAATAGATGAGCGAGTAGTTCTCGACGTATGAGCGTTTTTAACATGGAATTATCTTTTCGCTAGGCGGCCACGACGAGCTCGATTAATAACTTGGAAAACATCGTGCGCGTTTGCCGGTTGGGTGGACGTTTTGTCGTTCTGTAATACTCCGCTAAAGTATTCGAATCCTGAATATTTCACTGTTACACAGATTCGGATGCACTTTTCGCGAGATATGAGGAAAAATGCAATTGTCGGAGTTGATAGACACTCTTCCTCGGTCAAGGATTGGGTGTTAATCTCAGTGTGTGGGCTGCAGATCCGGGCAGAAAGGGCAGCCACTCCCCTCGCACCCAATAGTCGTGCTGGTCCTTGTAGTTCTTTGATACAGGGTTGCCCGATTGACCACAGGGCATATGCAGGCTTCCATCCAGACCGTGTCCCGGAGAAACGACCATGCGCACAGATGCGCGCGGCGACCGAACGCAACCCTCACTACCCGGCAGCGGGTTCCTCGGCATGTTCAGAAATCTACCCAAGACCGGAAAAACACCCAAAGGGTGTGAGATTGTCGGTCTGTGAATCCTGCCCCATGTCACTTGGTCCAACGATTTGCAGTTGTATTCATTACAAAGTTGGTCGATGGCTAGTTCCAACTTTGAAAGGATGAACTCGTCCCAGTCTTGATAAGTCTCCGGATCCGGAAGGGTTTCCGGAATCTTTTCGGCGAGAAGCATCTGGAGAGGGACATCCATGGCCCGCCAGGTGTACAGGAAATTACTGTCCGCTTCGTGGCAACGCGCCAAAAATGGCGCAAAAACATCCTCAGCCAGGATTATCCGGAACCGAACCAAGAGTGCGAAAGCCACGCTTTCGAGCTCCGCTCTACCATCCCAAGCGGCTAGATGTTTATGCGCTTGGGTTAAGCGCGGAACATCTTCGATAACACCGTCGGTCAAAACGGACAATGCCAACTGTTGGTAGAATTCATAAAACTCGAACCTCGTATCCAACTGGAGTTGAAACATGTCCTGTTCGGTGACTTGCTCCATCGCGTCCAATCGTTCACTGATTCTGTACGCACGGTAGCTATTTGCAAAGTTATGACCGATTGTGTAGGGATAGTCCTTCCCGAGCGTCCTATTATTCGCCGTCGCTAGAAAACCGTCTGGCGGAGCCACTAGGCGCGGCAGTTCCGAAGGTGGAATATAACCGTCCCAACCGATGTTACCATCCGCCCAAGATTCCGTGGTAGATCCATCGAATCCCGTACGGATAGGAATACGACCGCAATAGGTCCATCCGATGCGACCACTCAGGTCAGCCGCGACTACGTTCAACGGCGGGCCGCCGAAGCGATTCATCGCATCCAGGGCATCTTCCAGCGACTTTGCCTCATCCATATCAAGCAAACCGACATCCACCCCGTCGGGGTGCTGCGCAGTGGCATGCATGGCAACCGGGTTACCCATCAATGCGGTTTCACTCACGGGCCCCCAGATTGTCAGCTTGACCGGATGGACTACGTGTTTGCCGCCCTTAATTTTGATCTGTTCGTTAACAACTTCAAACCGGGTCCATCCGCTTGAGGTTTTGTATTCGTCCGGATTGTGGGGATTAATCTCCAATCGCACCAAATCAAGGAAATCTCCGCTGATATTGGTGAAACCCCATGCCACATGCCCGTTAGATCCGATGATGACAGCGGGCACACCCGGCAAAACAATGCCAGTGGTTTCTACGCTTCCATATCGAAGGGACGCTCGATACCACAAATTCGGTACGGAGAGACCTACATGTATATCGTTAGCCACAATTGCGCGGCCATCAAGGGTCTTGGAGCCATCCACTGCCCAGTTGTTCGATCCAATTCCCAGATCTGTTGGTTGAACCAGTTTTGTTCGCATCGCTTTTCGTGTTTGATCTCGGCGAATTGAAGCGAATGCCTCGACCGGAATCGGCTGAATGGGACGGTGGGAGTCGGATCCGCCCAAGATGATCTGCGTATAGCTTTCGGTGTCCGGGGTGAGGAATGCGACAACCTCTGGCGGAAGAGATTCTTCCATGATGGACAGCATTCTCTCTTCATCATCGCTGAAGGAGAGCATTTGAAACATGTTTTGCGCGACAAGAATGCTGTCCTCCGGTTTCCAAGGTTCGGGGCGATAGCGCAGGAGGAGACATTCAATAGGAGGGGTTCGCATCTGTCCAATAAATGCGTTCACTCCATCGGCGTAGGCAGCAAGGAGTTCTTTCTGTTCATCTGGAAGGTGGGCAACGATTTTGGATGCCACTCGGTTGAAACCGATAACCCTTTGCCCCTTATCAGTTTCGATAGTGGCGTCGCCGAGGATTTCGGAAAGCCGACCGGCAGCGCGTCGGCGCAGCAGATCCATCTGGAAGAGCCTGTCCTGCGCGGTCACAAATCCTAGCGCCATGACCGCATCCCTTCGAGTTTGTGCGCTAATCGTTGGAATTCCCAGGCGATCCCTAGTTATTGTGACCGGCGAGCCCAGTCCTTCAACTTGTATCTCGCCGTCACGTACGGGCAGGGATGCGCGAAGCTTCAAAATAATGAAAGTACTCACGACTATCAAGACGAAAAAAACAACCAATGACAGATATATCACAATCTTCAAAATACCTCTCCGATAACGTGCCATAGTGGCCACTCTAGATTAAGTCTTCACTTCAGAAATCATGCCAATCTCCAATAAAGCTAATACCTCACCGTACTGGCCCCAATTCAATGAAAGATGTATTGATACATTAGGCTGCACTGAATGCTCCTCATTAGTCGTCTTGAGTTACGCTTGTTGCAAATCTATCGACCTTCCGTTGAAAGTGCAATCCTCAGCCACCGTATAGATATATCAGAGGACACATCCAAATGTATTCAGATTGTAACCGTTTTCCATCCGCGTGGCAAGTCCCAGAACCTTCAAATTCAGAGTGGCCGCATCCAGTATTACTTGCTCGCGCGGCTTGCGTTCAAATTTATTGCGTGGTATCATGCCCTCGTTCGTAATCTCCAAACCGACAGGTAGTCTATGCCAGAAAGGAGCCAATCATTGGCGGAAAATCAAAAAGCGATTGTAAGAATTAATGCAGAATCGGTCGATCGGAGCAACGACCTTGTGCGTTTAAATTTCAAGCCGAAACTCCATTTCGACGATTGGCAGGAGGGGACTTCGAGGCCTGTTATGTCCAGAATTGATTCGGACGGAAATATAGTCAACGCGGATGTCCCGTGCCAGTTCGAGCCTACGACTCGTGAACTTGCATGGCTTACGGGCGAGTTGCCCCTGGGAACAACCGCGCACTATGCCATCCGGTACACGAATGAGCCCCTACCAGAGACTCGTTATCGGATTGAGCAGAAACCCGCACACCTACTCATATCTGTCGATGGTGCGTTATTCACCAGATACAATTTCCTCGGTGTCTGGAAACCTTACTTTTGGCCCCTCAACGGGAATCATGGAAGTGTCGTGCGCGGCGCCGGTGGAGGCGATCACCCCCACCATACCGGGCTTTACCTCGCCTACGGAGGGCACGGCGAAGGCGGATCGGCAAACATATGGTCGGACTGGGATGAACCGCCCTATGGTCCCTGTGGCAAGATGCTGCACCAGCGGTTTGTCCGAATCACCGAGGGAAACGTGTACGCCGAATTTGTCGAAGACCTCATCCATGTTAACGGCGATGGCGAGGTCATCATGACGGAAGAGCGAACCGCCCGCATTTGGTATGGGGACAATGAACGCCGATTCTTGGAAATCACCCACGAAACCACACCGCCGCTGGACATCGGTGCGCGTCAGTTTCTTTTTGTGGCGCGACTAAATCCGTCGATGGATGTACCGGAAAAAGGGCATGTTGAAAACTCCGAAGGTCAAATTGGCAGAGCGCAGGTTCACCATCAACGCGCGCGATGGTGCGATTTATGCGGCACTGTGGGCGATGGAATAAACGGAATGGCGTTTTTCGATCACCTGCAAAACGCCGAACATCCGGGCTTTTTCGGGGAAATCGCCGTACCGGAACAGATGAGCATTCTCCACCACCCACCTGATGAGTTGGAAAATGACCGATTTCGCCTGCAGTTCGGAGTCTATGTCCATGCAGGCATCACGCCACAGGCGGATGTCGAAAGGCATTATGCGTGCTACGTGAATCCGGTGAGGACGGAGATTATCGCAGATTCGTAAGGGCAGACATCATTGCGCCATCCGAGCTGTTTCCCGGAGTTTTATAGCATTACCACTTCCCGCGCCAAACAAATTCCGAGGAATCAGGACGCATGTGTCCATTAACTCATCAATTTGATTAAACGTGTCATCGCACTTCGGATCTCAAGAAGGCTAAAACACTCACTAGAGAAATCACCACAAAAAACAGTATAAGCAAGCCAAAATCCTTCAGTGTCTCGCCTGCTATAAAGCTTTTATTTGAAAACTGTTCAAAACGCGGAACGCTCGAAAAGGGTACAGGCTTGTTACACAACCCCTCTTTGAGGTAGAAGATGTGGGGACTGTCGGGATCGGTGCTGTCTGTTTCTTTGATGAATTCTGTAAACTGTTGCCGATACCGCCGAGCAGCCTCTACAAATTCATTGTGTCCGGCAAATCCTGTTCTCGCCAAAGATTCCATCCCGTAATTATAAATGACTGTCGGAGAAAGACGTAAAATCTGACGAGCAAATTGTACTTGAGCGAACTGTGCATCAAGATGTTCATCATCAATGCGACTTGCTTTTTTCCATCGATTTGTGATGTAATCCGCCCACCACTCAAGTGCTCTTCTGTCGGGGTTGGGATCTTTTGGGGAACCGTATTTGAACATCTCCCCATAATCCATTGCCTCCATCCGTGATGCTGCGATTCTTTTCTCTTGAATTTCTCGCTGTGACGCGACTGTATGAAAAGTACTGACCACGGTACCAATCGTATTCGGTATTAGAACTACCAAAACAATCCAGATGAGCAACATCACGACAAGGCTGGTTGACGAATGCGACACACTGCTCGAAACTGCTAAACCTAATCCGATAAATAGAGAGATATAAATAAACGAAAAAGCTAACATCAATCCGATACGCGTCCAGTCGGCTCCGTGGAGAGACACAACCCCTGACAGGTTCACAATTAACGCGCTTAGCAGAATCCCGGTCAGCATCGGTATTGCAATAACGATGAAAGCGCCAAGAAACTTGCCCGCGAGGACACTCGCGCGCGACACGGCGTTCGACAAAACCAGTGCCAGCGTGCCGTTTTCTCGTTCTCCCGAAATGGCATCAAAGGTTAGGAGAATTGCCACGAAGCTCAGCACAAGGCCGATGATATAAACCCAGTCCAGTGCTCCAAATTCCGGAATCATCAAATTCTGTTGATAGCTGTCTGGTACATATTGTAATCTCCACGGTGCACTATAACTGTATTTGTTCCCCCACGAAAAACTGCTAGGAAATTCAGCGGCAATGTGCATCGGCAATGCGTCGTCCTGATCAGCAGCGCAAAATGCCAAAGGACTCGGGCGTTTGTACAACGCTATTGGACCTCGCGTAGCCAACTCGTTTAGCTGTCGGCAACTCTCCCGGATTTGATCGTTGACCCAAGCCCTATTTGATGAATATTCTGCAAGTTTCTGCTTATGATCGCCGCTGACAAAGATAAATGTCCCCAACACCAAGAGCGATGTTACAGCTACAAGGCTTAGCGCAAAACGGAGGGACATCAAATGATCAAGAATCTCGCGCTTCATGATTTGGAAGAACATGGATAATATCCTTGTTGTTACCCGTCGACAACGAGTGCAGTGCCTGTCTGCAATCCGGGGAGAAAGTCATTTTCGTTTAATTGAGTTACTACGCACTCTTGAAGATTTAATCCCTGGACTTGTGTAGGGAATAACGATCGTTATTCCCTACAGTGTAATCACTAAATTAAGTGGATTTGAGCGAGTTTCGGTCATCAAATCGAAGATGGAATTCCCACCTGCGATGGTCAAGGATTGATTTCAAGGCAGATGTGTGCAGGTGTAAGCAGACGATAGTGCAAATTACAGCCCTTGCTTACAACAAGAATTGGAGGTAGATTTTGTATTGCCAATCAACTCACATCTGACCTTAGAAACAGCAAATAGGTAAGAAGAAAGAAAACGACGTTCAGAAGAATCAATACTCCGATATTAAAACTCATCCGTGAGAGAATCGCTGACAACGGCTCGGGGCGTTCGCGAAAAATGGGGATGTCGCCGGCGTTTATTTTTTTGAATGCCTCCAGGTTATACCACGCTTCCGATTCGAATGCGTTCTGATCGCGTAAGTACCGGATTAACTCGAGTCGGTATCGTCTAGCGTCATCCAGAAACCGGAGATGGCTGTCCAGATCCGTTCCGGTAAGGATTGCAGTCGCGTGCCAATAAACGGATGCCGGAGAGAAACTGGATATCTGTTGCGTCAATTTTGCTTGACGAATCGGGTTTTGGATTAAATACTCTTTCCTTAACCTGCCAACTTCATCTGCATATTGAATATTTAACTCCTCTTGGAAGTTCAGGAACTCGTGAAACGTAGGCAGTTGATCTGGAGGACCGCTGAAGGATCCGGAATATTCGTGACAAATGAGTGTCCAAGAACCTGTCGAACCATTGAATGACAGTTCGAAATCCCGTTTCTTTTTGAAATCCTCGAGTTCACGCATGAAATTTTCCCACAATTCATGCAGCCGGTGCAGCGAGGGGTCTCCTCTTTTGGACGACAGTAAGTGTATATAACCCTCGTTGCTCACGTGGGCATCCGATTTGATGGGCAGCAGCTTGGAGACAGCAAAAGCGCTGGCTCTGGGAAAAATCAGCACGAACAAGACCCAAAAGAACATGGTGAGAATCAAGGCTGTCGTTGTGCGTCCTACCCAGGTTGAAAACAGGATGCCCAATGTAAAAAACACGGACATATATATCAGGGAAACCAGGCAAAAGATACCAATCCGCCCCCAATCCGACACACTGATGACGACATAAGGCGATAGGAATACAAAGAGCATCGCCACCAACAGGCTGAATACCAAGGGAATGGTTAAACTTAATATCCCGCCCAAATATTTGCCGAAAAGCAACTTACCCCGCGGTATAGGATTCGACAACACAAGCGCCAGTGTGCCGCTCTGACGCTCGCCAGCGATGGCGTCGTAGGAGAACAAAAATGCCAGGAGGCTAATCACAATTTGAAATACAAGTGTCAGGTCGGTTCGGGGAAAAACGACGAGATAGGGATTGTCCGATCCGTGTTGCGTCGTTTTCACCGGCACCACCACGTGGGAGACTTTCACGCTGTTACCTAGGCGTCCCCCCAGCCCTTCATTCAATATACTTAGCAAAGGAGGTTTTTTCTCGGCACTTGGGCTATGACTATATGAAATTTGAGAATATGTCTGGATGTTGCGAACTTCATTTGTATTTGCATCCACGGCGCGCCGATAGTCGCCTAGGCGATGTGTGTAACTCCGCACAAGTACCCACGTGTTAAGGCTTACCAAACCGGTGCAAATGATTAGCCCGAGTAAAAAGCGGAGTGTAAGAATGTTTGCTAGAAACTCACGCCAAATGATAATCCTTAACATAGGCAAGTTTTCGTATTGAGTAGTACCTACGCACTTCAATTCGTAGTTGCCGATTCATCGCAATGCGCACCCTACAAGACTTTCCTGCAGAGGCGAGCTAAGGCAACGGCAAATCGTTGAATTCAAAAGAAAGAATTGTTCGAGCGAAAAGGTATTTGAAGCTTATTGTCGTAGCATTGGGGTTAAGTTCCTTCAGCGTAAAGTATTCCAAGTAGCCCCCGAGATCCGAGCGACGCGGGTGGAAATGACCTTTTATGTATGGCGTATATGTGTTCCCCAAATTGTCCACGACTTGCCTGATACCCAGGTAGCGCACTTCTAGAGGATTGTTATGTACAAGGTGGATGGCGTTACCATTGCTCATCTCGTTCTCGCGGATACCATCGTATCTTATTACAGCATTTTTGAAGCTCTTCGTAATGCCTTTCTCATCAATCGGAATGTCTTCAAACAGAAGAGCGTCGCAGTCGTCTTGATGATGATTCACAAAATCACGATGGAAGGTGAACTCTGGTCCTTGCAGTGGATAATCACTCCTGATAATTTCGGAAAACCTTCTGAAACTGTCCTCCTCATCACTTACATCTCTCCACAGATTCGTATTATAGGAACGATTGCCAAGACTGTCCTCAATATAGTAGTGGGTACTAGAAAGAGCTCCTGCCCTAACGAGTCGTTTTGATTCGATAATACCAAGATTGTCTTCTATGTCGCCGCGAGTGCCAAGCAGATCGAGGTGCTTGTTGCGGTCTTCACAAAGCAGGTGGAGGAAGAGGAATGGATTGCTGTACTCCATCTGAGGATTAAAGTCTCCACCATGCATTCGGTGCATTTTGCCAAATAGCGCTTCATGAGCCTCATCCCAATAGATTGACTTGTAAATTCGTGTAATCGTCAGTGTAACGTCATCATGGGTTTGTGTAAGTTTCTGTCTCAGGTCTTGAGCTTCCCGTTTCTCTCCTTCCTCTCCGACGGTTATCGTCACATCGTACGTTCGCTGGAGACGGTCAATTCGTTGATGTAATCTATCCTCGGAGAGTTGGGTGAATAGTTCCTTTTTATCGATCCCCAAAACACGGCTAGCAAGGATAGCAACATTGTCGGAAGGAAGTTGCTTTCCTGTCTCCCACATTGCAATTGTTTGGCGAGAGGTATGAATCACTTCGGCGAGTTTCTCTTGGGTTAGATTGTCTACCTTACGATGTTCGGCGATAAGTTTTCCAGTATTCATAAGTTTTCCCTCCGTTCGGTAATGTTGGGAAAAAATAACATAACTCGAACAAATTTACTGTCATGAATTTCGTTTTACAACATTGGACTCATTTTCCGTGTTATGGGTTGTATAAGAATTGAATTTTCAGTAGAGAAAGGTCTAGCTCCAAGTAGTCGGAGCTTCACCTAAACACAAGGAGAATCGGACGCGGGCGGTATGACAAGGATGGGATAGTCGGGGAGTTGTTGTTAGGTGTTGTGTCGGTTTGAATCAGCTAAGTATGATACCAGCAAGATTTGGTCTTGTTGTTCGAAACAGGGTTTTTACAACGACATTTTCACGTTCGCGACTCCCTAACCGCAACTCCTCAGGGAATCGACTACTCGCTGCATATCGCTTGGCATCGGCGCGGAAAACTCCAATCGTTCGTCTGTATCGGGGTGGTTGAACCCGAGCGTCTCGGCGTGGAGCGCCTGGCGGTTAAGTTTTATTAGCGCGTGCCGTACGGCTTCCGAGGGCGCATCCGACAGTGCACGTTCTCTGCCGCCTCCGTATACCGCATCTCCGGCTACCGGGTAACCAATAAAGCTTAGGTGAACGCGAATCTGATGCAGGCGCCCGGTTTCCAAGGTCAACCGGAGTAGGCTAAAACCGTCGTAGACCTCTAACACCTGGTAATGCGTAACAGCGCGTCGTCCGTTTGTTTTCACGACCGCCATTTTTCGCCGGTCCCTGTGACTTCGCGCGATCTGTTCGTCTATTGTCCCGGCTCCGGGTTCCGGTACACCGCAGACAGCCGCAACATAATGCCGGCTTGTCGTGTGAGCTTCAAATTGAGCGGAAAGCGCTTGATGCGCACGGTCTGTTTTGGCGGTAACTAGCACGCCGGAAGTGTCTTTGTCGAGTCGATGAACGATACCGGGGCGCTCGGTGCCGCCGATTCCGGATAAGTCGTTGCAGTGTCCGAGCAGCGCATTGACAAGAGTACCGGTATAAACACCGCTTGCGGGATGCACAAGCATGCCTGCAGGTTTGTTGATTGCGATTAAGCTCGAATCTTCATGGATGATATCGAGTGGGACAGATTCGGGTGGGATTGCTGCTAATGGTTCAGGATCGGGCAAGGAGAGCACAACCAGGTCGCCCTTGCGGAGTTTGTAGCCCGGTTTGCTAATTCTTCCGTTAACGGTTACTGCGCCATCGCGGATGAGTTGCTGGATGTATGTCCTTGAGAGTTGTCGTGATGAATGAATCGTGGCAAGATGTTGCCCTTCGATAAATCGATCAAGCCGAGTACCGGACTTATTTGATGTGAAATGAAAAGGCTCGAATTGTGGCATAACAAACAGTCAAGGCGACTTCCTGTTTTGATTGTAGTATGCCGCGTGGTCCCTCTGTTAACGTTGCATTACGTTGGTTTAGACGATTTCCTTTTCCGCTTATATTCGGGAGACATGCCGCGCATCTGTTCGATAATCTTCGGAACTTTGTCAGTCACTTCGTCAATCTCAGCCTCCGTGTTGTCCCGCCCGAGTGAAAACCGTACCGTGCCCTGCGCCAACTGCGGTTGAATTCCCAATGCAGCCAAAACATGGGAAGGCTCCATCGAGCCGGACGTGCAAGCGGATCCGGTCGACACGCAAATACCTTCCATATCCAATCTCAGGATTAGACTTTCCCCTTCGACAAATTCAAAAGAGATGTTTAACGTTCCGGGGAGGCAGTGTTGAGGGTGGCCATTTTCGTAAAGGCCATCAAGACTTTCATGGAGCCCGTCTCGGAGTTTCTGTGTTAGACGATTCAAGTGTTCAACATTACTTTCACGGTCCGTCTTAGCGATCTGCGCCGCCGCTCCGAGCCCCACGATTGCCGGAACATTCTCCGAACCGGCGCGGCGATTGCGCTCATGCGAGCCTCCGTGCATAAGGTTTTCCAAGCGCGTTCCGCGCCGGATGTACAGCACGCCAATCCCTTTGGGACCGTAGAGCTTATGTCCGGAAAGTGATAGAAGGCTTATGCCCAATTCCTGAACATCCAGAGGCAGTTTACCAACGGACTGCACGGCGTCCGTGTGAAGCGGAATGTCATGCGCCGCCGCAATTTCGGCAACTTCGGCGATAGGTTGCACTGTTCCCGTTTCGTTGTTGGCGTGCATTATCGAGATTAAGATGGTCGCCTCGCTGATTGCCTCGCGCAGTGCATCGATGTGAATCCGTCCGTACCGGTCGACGGGTACATAGGTAACGTCGAAACCATGCTTCTCAAGATGTTGGCACGTGTGCAAAACCGCATGATGTTCTACCGAAGAGGTAATGATGTGGTGTCCGGCGTTCCGACTCCTCTGCAACTCCGCGAGGCCCTTTATGGCGTGATTATCCGCCTCCGTCCCGCTGCTGGTGAACACGATTTCGCTCGGACTCTTTGCGCCGATCAGATCCGCCACCTGTTCGCGGGCGGTGTCGATCGCGTTGCGCGCTTCCCGTCCGTAGGCGTGTATGCTGGATCCGTTGCCGAATCGATTCGTCAGATAGGGCGTCATCGCTTCCAACACTTCCGGATGGAGCGGCGTCGTTGCGTTATGATCCAGATAAATGCGTTTCATGGTCGGTTACCGTCTCGCTTTGCGATGAGGGAGTCAAGCAGTGTGCCAAACGGATCGCTGTTGTTTTTTAAAGCTGCGCAGATCGCGATGTAATCCCATCTCTGACTGAAGTGATGAATTGTTTTATAGGCACATCGTTCTGGCGAGCGCCGTCGCGTTTTCGAATGGAGACGGTGTCGCCCTCCATCTCCCTATCCCCGACAACGAGCATGTATGGAACCTGCATCAACTGCGCTTGGCGGATTTTCGCATTCATACGCTCGCTGCTAGCGTCCGCAGACGCGCGGAGATTCGCCGATTTCAGTTCTTGAACAATTCGCTGCGCGTACTCGTTGTGGCTGTCATTGATGGATATGACGCGTGCCTGTTCAGGCGCCAGCCATACGGGAAATTTGCCGGCGTAGTGTTCAATCAGAAAACCGATCATGCGTTCATGCGTACTGAGCGGTGCACGGTGCAGACATATTGGAGTCTCAGGCTCTCCCTTGCTGTTGACAAAACTCAGGTTGCATCGCGCCGGTTGTGCGAAATCAACTTGATTTGTCGCGAGCGTGAACTCGCGTCCTATGGCGCTCCAAATCTGGACATCTATTTTGGGTCCGTAAAATGCCGCTTCGTCGTTCACCTCAACATAAGGAATACCGCCATTCTTCATTGCGCGTCGCACCATCTCTTCTGTTTTTAGCCATAGCGGCTCATCATCAACATACTTCTTTCCAAGCCCGCTGCGGTGATGAGTGCTCAAGCGCATAACATACTTATCAATGTCAAAGATGCGAAAATAGTCTTGGTACAGGTCTACCACTCCCATGAACTCTTGCTCAAACTGTTCTTCCGAGCAGTAGATGTGCGCGTCGTTCATTTGCATGGAGCGGACACGCATCAGACCGAAAAGTTCGCCACTCTTTTCAAATCGATAACAGGTGCCGTATTCAGCCAGGCGCAATGGCAAATCACGATAACTCCGGATCTTGCTGTCAAAAATCTTATGATGGAACGGGCAGTTCATCGGCTTCATATAGTAACGCACACCTTCCATTTCCATCGGGGGATACATACTTTCCGTATAGTGTGCCAGGTGCCCGGTTCGCTGAAACAGCGCGTCTTTGGCGAGATGGGGAGTCCGTACACGATCGTACCCGCGTTTGTCCTCCATCTCTTTGGCAAGTTTTTCCAACTCCTCGATTACGATTCCGCCGTTAGGCAGCCACAATGGCAAGCCCGGTCCAACGTCTTCATCAAAGATGAAAATCTCCAGATCTCTGCCGAGTCTACGATGGTCCCGCTTTTTCGCCTCTTCAAGCATCTGAAGATGCTGCTTCAACTCCGCCTTTGTATTCCACGCGGTGCCATAAATCCTTTGAAGCATGGCGTTGTTTTCATCGCCTCGCCAATAGGCGCCTGCGACGCTGAGCAACTTGAACGCATCGGGTCGGATTTGACCCGTGTCGATGACATGAGGTCCGCGGCAGAGGTCTTCAAACGTATCGTGGCGGTAGGTGCTTAAAAGCGGTGTTTCATCCACTTCGCTCCCGTACTCGTCTGTTCCGCCCTCAAGAAGTCCTTCGATTAATTCTAGCTTGTACGGTTGATTTCTGAACAACTCACGAGCTTCATCCGTGCCAATTTCACGGTAGTTGAACTCGTGTTTGCCGCTCACAATTTGACGCATCCGCTTCTCGATCTGTTGAAGGTCATCCGGCGAGAAGGAGCGGGGTTTGCCGTCTTCCTCTACCCCAAGATCGAAATCGTAATAAAATCCATCATCAATCGGCGGGCCGATAGCTAACTTGGCATCCGGATAGCGTTCCAAGACTGCCTGCGCCATCACGTGAGCAACGCTATGCCTGATTTTGTATAACCGATCTTTTTCCGAATCTGACATGAATTTCCCCATTTACCGGAGTTCGAACCAGTCAATCAATTGAATCCGGCTATAAAGCACGGAACACCTACCGATTCAGGTATGTCTTCCCCAAATTTACCTCATAAAAAAAGAGCCTTTCGGCCCTTAGATGAAACTTGTATTCTGGATAATGGGCGGTATAGGATTTGAACCTATGACCCCTTGCGTGTCGAGCAAGTACTCTAACCAGCTGAGCTAACCGCCCTTATAAGAAGAATGGAGGCGGCGGTCGGAATCGAACCGACGTATAAAAGTTTTGCAGACTTTCGCCGTACCACTTGGCTACGCCGCCGCTTTGGAGCGGGAGACGGGACTTGAACCCGCGACCTCTACCTTGGCAAGGTAGAGCTCTACCACTGAGCTACTCCCGCAGGCAGTGTAAAGTATATCAAAACAAACCGAGTTTGTCAACGAAAAAACTCGAATGCCTGCAATGTGGGTGATCCGCTTGAAAGACTGAACTCAGGCACTATCAAGTCCGGCGTGGTACCGATAATATGCTAAAATGACCAAATTGGAGTCTCCGGGTTCCTCCTTGATTCACTGTTCGTAACCGTGTGAACTGCTCGGTGTTAGGCATTGAGGAGCTCGCGGAGATTCGTACTTCCGGTAGGGCGGCTCAAACAAGCCAGTGCCCGTGCCTCCAGCTGACGAATTCGTTCTCTGGAAAGCCCGAGCATGCCCCCGATTTCCCGCAAACTGTATTCGCACCCATCCTCCAGTCCATATCGAAGCTTCGTAATCTGTTTCTCGCGCGAAGGCAGTTCTGCGATCGCTTTTTGCACCTCTTCGATTAACTCGTTGCGAACCAGTTCTGAAAGTGGATTCGACATAGGTTCACACGACAGTGTGTCTTCGATGGTGCTAGATGATTCTCCATCGACGCATGATTCTAACGAAATCACTTGAGCGGTTAGCTGGGGTAACCGTGTGAGTTTTTCGATAGGCAGACCCGTCGCCTCACTGAGTTGTGCCAGACTCGGTTCCTTGTCCTGCTGCTGTTGCAGACTAGATCGTGAGCGTTCTACTCTGCGGCACGTCTCAAGGAGATGGACAGGTATACGGATCGTCCGTCCGTGGTTGGCAATGCCGCTGCCGATTGCTTGTTGGATCCACCAGGACGCGTAGGCGCTGAACTTAACATTCCTTCGCCAATCAAAACGATCCACTGCGTTGATTAACCCGATGTTAGCCTCTTGAATCAGGTCGAGCAGATCCAATCCGCGCTCGCGGTATTTTTTTGCGATGCACACAACCAAGCGCAGATTCGCCTCGACGAGCCGATTCTTGGTGGCGTGGATTTCATCTTCTATGAATTGGATGTGCCGAGCCAGATCGAGAAGATACGACTGGTCAATAGAGGAAAGACGAGCATCGTTAATCTGTCGTTTCAGTGAGTCAGAAAGAGGCGGACTTTCGGGGTCGATATGCGGGAGGTGCACTGCAAGCTCGCAATAATATTCCTCTATCCGCTTCTGAAGCTTCTCGATCCTGATAAAGGCATCGATCTCCTCTTCCGGCGCCAAGCGCGGGATATTGCCAATCTGTTGTAGGTAGGTGCCAAGAACGCCGTTTTCCCTATCCGTATATGATGGTTCGGATGGCTCAACCTCCGACGCGGTTGCAGGTCTCGGCAGCCGTTCGATCGGCGAGACTATTACGTTTTCCGTAGGCACACCGCGAAACTCGGGTGCCCAAGTCTCGCAGGTTGGCGTTTGATGGGTTGTTTGGCTAGAGTTGGTGTCTTTCTTGGTAGGAACCATCTTCTTCTCCGCCCAGCCGGATCTTACCCTATACGATTCTGTATTGTTGAAATCTTTAGGCAAGATGTATGCCAGTCAGAAGCCTTCAAAACGGAATCAGTTGGCGGCGCGTGAATATAGCAAGAACCTGCGGCAAACGATACACGAGAGGAGAGAAGCCGCGTGTGACCACGCGTTATCGTACCATTGCCGCCGGCAATGACGGATTTCCGGAATTTTTTTTGGGGAATCGAGTTTTCGGTGAGTCATCGTCGACAGTGTCACTATCTGGTATCACAAATGTGACTCAAAAATCTGTCACTATGACGTGACACTGTCACTTGCTGATGACGCGAAAAATGGGTAAACAAGGTCTCAGTTTCTCACGTTCGCTGCAGTCCGAGTTCCTTGAGTTTTCGGTGGAGCGACTGCCGCTTAATCCCGATCTGTCTGGCTGTTTCCTGGATGTTCCAATTATTCTGCCGGAGTTTATGCTCAAGAAAGATCCGCTCAAAGTCTTGGGAGGCATCTTTAATTGTCGGAGCATCAAGTAAACCGCGAAGGTTGGCATCCAACGGGTGGCTATCGACAGTCGGCGCTTTTACGCTGCTGCTTCCATCGAAGATCTCGGAAGGCAGATCTTTCGAGGAGATGAGCGTATCCGTGCACGTTACAGCCGCGTATTCAACCGCTTTCTCCAGTTCACGGATGTTTCCGGGCCAGTGGTATTGTTCGAATCGAGCTAGGATTCCATCCTCGAAACCGCGGATTCGCCTCTGATCGGGTGCTCGCGCATGTTTCCGTAGAAAGTGGTCCGCAAGTATTGAAATATCTTCTAACCGTTCACGCAGCGGCGGAAGGTCGATTGTGAGTTTAAGACGGTAGTAGAGGTCGCGGCGAAATTCATCCGCTTTAACAGCTGATTCCAAGTCGCGATTGGTGGCGGCGATAATGCGGACATTAACATGCTGCGGGTGAAGACCAACCCCTTGCACCTCCTTGGAATCGAGTACACGGAGCAGTTTGGGCTGCATGGCTAGACTTAAATCGCCGATCTCATCAAGGAAAATCGTACCCCCGCGCGCCTGTAGGAATTTACCCGGTCGTTGATCGACTGCCGTCGCCACCCGTTTTCCAATTCCAAACAACTCCGCCTCAAGCAACTCCGATGGAATTGCGCTGCAATTTACATCGATGAAGGGGCCCTCTCGTCGATCGCTGTGCTCATGGATAGCACGTGCGACAAGTTCCTTGCCGGTGCCGCTCTCACCACAGATTAATACATCTACGTCGGAAGCGGCAATCCGTCCAACCTTCTTCATCACATCAATCATTACCTCGCTATTGCCGATGATTTCATAATTGTTGACGGGCGAATCTGTTGTGTCGGAATCTTGGTGAGGTTTTCCGTCGGATCCCTTCGTCAAAGCCGTCTTGACCATATCCGTGAGATGGGTGTAATCGATTGGCTTGCTGATATAATCATAAACACCCAATCCACTCGCCTCAAGAGCGGTTCTGGATGAACTGTTTGCCGTAATCATAATGGCTTGAGAAGGCTGCAATACGTGTTTGCTGTGTTTGAGGATCTTAAGTCCTGCCTCCTTATCCAGCACTCCCTGGGCGTCCGGCATCCAGAGATCGAGCAGCAACAGATCATACGGGGGCTGCGTATCCAGCATTTCCATTGCTCGATCCCGGTCATGGGCGAAGTCTACATCGGCTTCAACCGTCGGCTCAATCTCGAGTTGCTGGTTGATATAACGGCAGATCGCTTTCTCATCATCTGCAATTAGAATGCGTGCTCGGTTCATATTCATCCTGAAATGGGGTTCTTCATGCGCACGCCGCGAATTCTGAACGCCCAATGCTCGCTGGCTACTGTAGCGGGAGTTCAACGTTGAACGTCGTTCCAATGCCAACACTACTCTTGGCATACACACGCCCGCCGTGTCCCTCAACGATGTTTTTTACATTAACCAATCCAAGTCCCAAGCCGCGTGGTTTCGTCGTGTGAAACGGCTCGAAAATACGTTGGAGTTCGCCTTCCGGGATACCTGTACCTTCATCCTCAAACGAAACAAATAGTCTACGTTGCCGTCCACCGGGTTGATTAAATTCGGTTCCGACTCTGACGACGATATCTAAGCCGCCGCCTTCCGGCATGGCTTGACAGGCATTCTTTATTAGATTAGCGAAGGCAATGCGTATTTTGTCGGCGTCGAGGCGTACGGAGGGCATTTTCGTCGGCAGCTTCAGATCGACTTGCACCTGATTTTCATCAATCAACGCTTGGTTCATGTCACGGGCGGATAGCAAGATTGCTTCCAGGTCATGAGTCTCAAGATTCAAGTGCGTATCTTGAAAAAAACTTAACTCATTCTCGATCATGTCGTCGAGAGTAGACGCCGTATCGATTATTGTATTCATCTCATCGATAATCTGATCGGGACGGGTTCGTAGGTCCATTACATCGCCGCGCTGAAAATTATTGCGAATCATTTCTGCAGGTGCGCGAATCAGGCTGATTGAGTTTCGTAGTTCGTGCCGGACTTGCGCGGACATGACTCCAAACACTGCTTCCTTCTCGGACTGAACAAGCTGATCCTGCGTCTCCCGTAGTTGCGTCACCGCGTACCGGAGACGCAAGTGCGCTAGAAAAAGGCTGTTCACAATGCCAGCGGAAATGATCGCCAGACTAAACGCCGTTGCCTCCATCCAGTAATTGAATAAGACAAAACAACCGAGGACAAGAAACAGATGAAAGATGAGCAGGCAGCCTCCCGCCAATATCATCGCGCGCGAACCGTGCCCTGTTCGGTGAATAACAAGCGCTGCGAGTGTGGACAGCAGTGCCAGACAGACTAAGTAGAGAAATGCGATTCCGGGGGTGGAGCGCCAAATAAAATTTCGATTAAACAAGGCATTTAGGAATTCAGCGCGCAAAGCGAGCGCCGACTGTTTCCCAAATGGCGTTAGAATTTCGGGAGCTGCGTCTGTCGTTACACCAACGAGGACGCACTTGCCCTTGAAATTCTGGTCGAATTCCGCACGGCTATTCTCAAATTGGTTTAAGGCATCAATGAAAGAAGTTGACCGCCATGACGGCGCACCACCACGAACCGGGGAAAGACCACCGACGAATCGGACAAAAAAACGCCCTTGCGGGTTCAGCGGAATGCGCGTTACCTTGCCGTCCACCGAGGGTATCTCCAGAAAATCGCCGCGCCAGAACCGGTTCCGCAATCTAATGGAGTCCAGAGGAATTCCATAGGTTTTGCAGAAAAGCTCCGTCTCGAGCGAAAAGTGGTTCGCATCTTCTTCGTTTTTAACGACTAACTGCGCGGATCGTCTAATTCCGTCAGATCGGTTGAACGGAAAATAACTGAAACTCTTCCGAGCATTTTTAAGGTTTTCGGGAACTGGCGTCCAATCGTCGTCTTTGACAATGGGAATAGCGAGGCGGTTTTCGGCATCAGCAGGGGAAACGTACGGTCGAATTACAAAGAGCTTGTCCCCCGGCAAGAGCTTGCTATCGGCCCATTCATGTCCAAACCACATGATTAAACCGATTGCCTTTGGATTCGCTTTCTGAAGGGACGACAGGAGAGGAGAATAAAGATTAGGGTGCCTCGGAAACAGGATACCAAGTTCCGCCTCGCTTTTGGCATCGATTGTAATGAGGGAAATGTCGGGCGATACCTCTGCCGCTTGGGCGGACCGAAGGTGTAGACGCCAATCAAGCGTTTTTAGTTCCATGAACTCGAACCAACCGAAAGTCCAAAAGAGCCCTACCACGGCAAAAGGCAGCAGACCAACAAGACATATGAGAAAATGTGTCCGTTGAATCTGACTTAGTTTCATGATAGACACATTGAAATAGACAAGAGACGCCCGTCAATTGGCAATTTGTTCGCTGCCTTCGTACCACGCCGTGGTAAAATTCTGCTTGTGCGGTTGGACATCAACCGAAATCCACACCGTGTCTGTCTGACCTTTTTCTTGAATAAGCGCCCGATTCGCCGCAACCCGTTTTGCCGAGGCGAGAGGAATACCGCTGTCGAACACGCAGAGCAGTTTTCCTGTGTTGTCCACAACGAGATCGGCTGCGATACCGTTGCGGCGGAGTATTTGTCCGTACAACAGTGTCGGGTTGTGATGCGTCAGTTTGCTTGCTTCAAGTCTGCTCACTGATTCGTATATCCTCTGAGCCAGATTCAACATCGGATAAGGATACTGATGTTCCGCTTGATTCTCCGTCTCTTTGACCGGAATCGCCACATGCGCTGCCAACTCGGGGATTAACAGAGCAATCTCATCTGGTAACGCATCAAGCACCATCCGCAATGCATCCAATTCGACGCCCGACACCGACGCAGCGCGTGTTTTAGCGTCTGCAGCCATTCGGTCTACGCTTGCGGTCGGCCGACCAACCGGAAGCACATCGCTCATGGGACTATGTTCGATGCCGAGGTTGATTCGCTTCGCTTTCGGGGTTGTCTTCAGCCGTTTTGCCTCGGCAATAAGATCGCCGACGTAGAGTTCCCGTCCGCCCGGCAATGTGGGCAGCAACCCCTCCTTCGATTGAAGCCGAATAAGCGAATCTGGAGGCATACGCAATCGGTCTTTTTCCACCAACACAAAACCCTTTTCGAGGAACGCCCAGTCCTGTTCTCCAAACGTTAACACTTCAATTTTCCCGAAAGTGAAGACGGTTGCTATTTCATCGGCGATACACGGAAAATTGCACAGCGCCGCGAACATCAAACAAACTATGAAAATTCGACATTTAGCTTTCATTTTGAATATCTCCTAACTGGTCATGACGTTATTCTTGGATACCGATATTAAGATGAGCCTTCAGAAATTCTTGCAGCCAAGGGCTGGCGAGATCAGACTGAACTTTATCCAACGTCAGCTCTTTGGGGATGGAGAAGGGCTGTTTGGAACCACGTATCGGGCTAATTCCATACTTTTCCCATGCTTCTTCAATCGTGGTGGTCGAATGTCCAACTCCTGCCCCTTGAATCTCGCCAAACCCTTTCTTCCATGCGGCAACGAAGCCGTCCTTAATGAGAGTCGTTTCAACGGGAATCCAGACTTGCCCGTTAATCGGGGTGTAATACGGCAAATTCACCCGTTGCGCCTGATCAATTGAGATTTTGCCCAACCGAAATGCCATCATCACATGGCTGGGGAGCTGGATTAGGGCAGTTTCTATTCCCACCGACTCTAGCAATGAGCAATAGAGCGCCGTACTGTCATCACAGTCGCCGAACACGCCCGAGTTGCCAACCTCCGAAGTTTGCTCCGTTAGATGCATCAGCATCTCGTGAGGATACTTGATATCGTCATTTGTGCCGCTGGCAAACGGTATGTTCGGGTCCGACTTGTATGCAATTCCGTGCAGGGCGTTAAACAGGAGCATCGCCCTATACAACCCGAGTGGCATACCCGTTTGCTCGATATCTTCGATCTCCAGCGCGAACTCGGTGAAAACCGCTTCGGTGAAGGCTGCCACCGTTGGATCTTCAGAAATGACAAAAGAACCGAGTTTGCCAACATCATCAAGAACCGTCGTGTGGATATCGTGCAACGTGACAGTCGCTGTCGCGGTTTTGTACGCGGCTCCACCAGTTTCTATAACCTTTATTTCTGCCTGAACAGGTTGAGCCTGCGACAATTCCACGGCGCTTGAAGTTAAAACGAGTTGGCGAATGGGGACAGATTTCCGTTTTCGCGGCGGCAACTCAATATCCCCTAGAGCAACTTCCGTGCCATCTCTGCTAACAAATCCGTCCATGAAGAGTTTTATGTGCACGGTTACGGGTTCATGGCTTTCATTTTTCAGCCATATTCTACCAATGGTATCCGAAGATGTCAACGGGTAGTAGCGATCTCGATCAATATCGGTAAGTAGAGGCGGTGCGTCGGGTTCGTCATACGTGATGGGTTGAGATTCGCGGTTGGGTGTAGCGTAGTAGTGATAATGAACCGGGTAAAGATCCTCAATGCGAATGTATTCGATGCGCACCGGCAGTTTGCGAAAATCAAAATTGAATGATAGTCCGGCATAGATTGTTGCCGGTAGGGTCGGCGGCATCAGATAAGCGGTGTTGAAATTCAACCACCTGAATTTCACGCTGCCTCCCAGAGAGTAAGTCGGCGCCTCATCGGTTTTTAAGTCTTTCTGAAATCCGGCGCGTACCGCGAGATTGGTATTCGGGAGGAATTCCGCCCCGAAGTGAACCCTATCCGTCAAATCCGCCCCGAACAGCCACCGCGAGGTCGGGCGATACGCCACTCCGAGCCTGTAGACTGTGAAGGAAATTTCCTCGCTAACGTCCGGATGGTGTCGAATCCACCTACCTCGCACAAGCCCCTCGCCCGATCCGAAACCAACGAGATCTTGGGCAAGCAGTCCCACGGACCAGCGGTGGGTCGGGCGAACTATGATACCGACATCGGTACCCCAGCCGTTTGCCGCTCCACGCGATTCGTTGTCCAGTGAAACCGACCGGGTAAAATATTTGAGATTCACCCCCACCGAAACGTGCCTAAATGGAAGATAGCCGTAGGAGAAGTTAAAGTGGCTTCGTCCGGCGTTCAACTCGTCATCGTTTATTCCAACTTCGACCCAGTCGGCGCCGAATGCGGACTTGTCGGAAATCGGGACTACCGCACTCAGATAATTCGTCTCCAATTGACCAAATAGACGACCCGGCGTGCGTTCAAGCTCGAAGGCGTAAACCCCCAGGCGCGGTAACCCGGCAGGGTTGCGACGGACACTGTTAGCGTCATCTGCCGTTGCCGTGAAAGCGTCGCCCATACCGATAGGACGACTGCCCGGCAATGTGTTTTCTTCGACGGCATAAGCTGCGGCGGCTAGTAGAAGAAGGGAAACCGAAAGACAGAAGCGCATTTCGCCTATTATGTTTGAGCGCTTGCAGTGTTGTCAAGGGGTTTCAAGAAATGAAACTCCAAGATCACTTGGCCAACAAGCATTTCCTCCGGGTCGTAGGCGCCTGTCTTTCCGAGGGCACGGTTTCTTGAGAAGCTAAAAATCCAGCTTAACAGCGGCGGGAAATTACGGCGAGGTTCAAATCTGGCGTCGTAACCCGTTCGTTGGTTGGGTTAGTGAACCACTCGATAAAATGGGATCCCTCCCCCACAATAGTCAAATGGGTTCATATCTGCGCACCTACCGATTTAAATACTTAATCTTCATCTAACCGCACCTACAAGACTGTATGAATTCCGGTTCGGTTAGAAAACCGAACCTACCACGGTGTAGAGATGGACACTGGTTGTACTATAGACATAAGACATACCGAGATTTCCGAGTGATATGTTAAACGAAACTTGCACCGAGCTAACGGTTTTTGACAACTACCGTTTTTGTTCTCAGCACCCCTTCACCCTCAACCGTGATAATATAGAAGTTGCTGACAACAAGTACCCCATCGTCATCACGTCCGTCCCAGCGCAGGACATTGGTTCCTGCGGACATTACCTCCGGACTCGCCAACACGCGGCGTAATCTCCCCGCTTCGTTGTAGATCTTGATGATAACATCCGTCGTTCGAGAGAGTTGAAAGGAGATGTCCGTCGACTCGCCGCGATTTGGGGAGAAGAGACGAGGCTGGCATGTCAGATTGCTAATGAGCACGCTTCCGGACACTTGCCGCGGCATCGCTGCGACTGCGTAGCGTCCGAGTGACAGAACTGCCGTCGAGATTTTGCCGCTTTGTCTATCAATCGTCCCTCCGACTCGTTTCCGACCCCCATTATCTATGCGAACGATTGTCAATTCTTCAGTATCGGAGAGCGTGCCTTGCAAGCCTTCAAGGAGAAATTCGATGGTAGCAGGTTTCAGGTCGTGTAGGCGCAAATCTGTAGGCGCAAATTCGTAATCTAACGAAAAATTCGAAGTCCCTCTTGCTTCATCGACTCCGCCTGTTATTGCCGCCCCATTCTCGGAAACCGGGTTAATTGTTATCACTGCGCGATCCGGCAAGCTATTGGATGGGAAGGCAATCCGCGCCCGTCCGTCCTGACTTTCGACTACGCCGCCGCTTGTTCGTTCCAAACTAGGACTGAGAAACACGCGGACTTCGTCTTGTGTACGGTGACCGGCTTGATCCTCCACCCGGAGCCGCAGCGTGTACCCTCCCGCCAAATCGGGGGCGGTCCAAATTCCCAGTGTGTTCCGCGTGACGGGATTCAGGAACGCCGCCGGTTTTGAAATGGGAAGCCAGATGTCGGGAGAATCTTCGCTGCTGTATTCGATGACGTATTCTCCGAAATTCCGGTCGTGTGCCGTACCGAGAATCTCGACTTGTTGGGGCAATTGTTGGTTTTCTATGGGAGAGAGGATTTCCGCTTGTGGCGGTATCCGGTCAACGAGCAGTGTAACGCGAGCCTCGACCGGGGGATTGCCCGAGAAATCTTCAGCCGTCAAACGGATTTCGTATTCTCCCTCCACCTCCGGCGGCGCCCATTGCGCTTTTACCTCATCACTTCCCGCGGTATCGGATTGTATTATCGTTTTCCAATCTTCGCCCTCATCGGTGGCTCGGACCTCAAGCCGATAGAGTTTCAAGTTGGCGTCCACGGCAACCCCGCTAATCTCAATTCTTTCCGACACGAGTACGTCGTTCGCAGGCTCGTCAATTCTAACTCGCGGCAACTCGTTGTCGACGGTAACGCGGACAGAGGATGTGCTCGTTTTTCCCGATTTATCCGTAACGATGAGGCGAACCTCGTAGTCCTCCTCGGTTGGGGGCGTCATCCAAGACCCTAGAATCTCGGTGCGCTTGGGCTGTGTTGATGGAAATGCCAAGATTGGCACCCAGCCATCGGTATGACCAGCCAGACGCACTTCCAACTGGTAGTCCTGAAAATGGGCATCGTCCGCCGTCCCGACAATATCGACTCTACCCGACAGCGGCTTCCCATCGTTGGGACTGACAATCTCGGCGGTTGGCTCAAAACTGTCAATAAACACCGGCACCGAATGTTCGGACTGCTTACCGGAGCGATCGAAGGCGAGGATATGGAGTTCGTACGCTTCGTCGAGTCTTGGTGTTTCCCAAACCGCTAACGGTTCGTCGTTCTTTGGTTGACCGGAATCAACAACAGGGATTTTTCCCTTAGGGGACCGGCTCTGCGCATCTGACGGTCGAAACGAAAGTTCAAAATGGCTGAAGTTTTCGTCCTGAACGGTACCGGTGATTTGCACGGTCTCTTCTACAAATTCACCCGGCTTGGGCGAGTTGATTCGAGCAGTGACTTCGCTTGCATCAAGAATAACGTTGACATCCACGGAAGCGTCGAGCCCGGCTTTGTCTCGCACAGTGAGCCTAAGTGTATACTCGCCTTCCAGATTGGTCGCATTCCACTGCCCCAGCAGTCCATCCTCGACGGGCGTACTTACGGTGCGGATAACCTCTTCGTTTTCGTCGTGCAAGACTCGCACTTCGTAGCGGAGGAAATGGTTATCCGCAGCGATACCCGTCACATCGATGTTTCCTGCCGGCAAGACCGCCCCGTGTTGGGGCGATGTAATAGATGCCTCGGGATGAGTATTGTCGAGAATCAAACTACGTACGGTTTCAGATTCATAACCGTAACTGTCAATCGCGATGAGCCTTAGCCGGTACTCCCCGTCCGGCACCTCCTCCGTGTTCCAGCGTGCGATTTCTTCCTCGTTGAAATGCCGTCCGCGCGCGGCGAGGCTGGGGATCTCATTCCACACCGTAGCATCGTCGGAGAGGATGCGGTACTCAAGAAGAACCTCTTCGATTATTGAATCTTCGGCAATTCCAACATTTACGGTACCTATGATAATAAGGTCCCGCGAAATTGGGGTTGCCCCTCCCTCCGGTTTGATTATGGAAACGACCGGTCTCGCGGCAGCATTATCAAGTCGATAGGGAACGGTTTCTGATCTGCCTGTATTGCCGGCGCTATCTTGAGCATCAGCCCTAACATAAATCTGTCCGTCAAGGGAGGAATTGTCCCAAGATACGGCGACCGAAGATTCACTAATCCCATCGTCACGAATCGTAACCCAGTCCGAATCATCCGCGTCCTCTTTAAGCGCATATTCGAGCGTATATTGTTTCAAGTGTGCATCGTCGAATTCGATTAGCAGTGTCGTGCTTCCGGAGATCGTGGAGTCCGGGAGCGGGCGTTGTATGCTTACGATTGGAGGCGTATTGTCCACTTCAACGGTCACCGTGGCTTCGCCGAAGTGTTGTTGGTCAAAGCCGCTATCGATTGCATCCCGAGCAGACAGCCATAGTGTATATACCCCGTCAGACAGTGTGCGGGTATTCCAGTTATAGAGGGTACTGTTTTCAGCGGGGTTTACCGAGACGAACGTCGAATCCAGAGCGGGTGGACCGGTAAGTCCATTACCGACGTAGATCCGGATCCGGTAGTCCAGAAAGTCGGTGTCATCCGTTGCCGTGCCTTCAACCGGGAAAGTTCCCCGAATTACGTCCCTTGGCTTGGGGCTGGATATGCCGACTCGCGGTGGAACGGAGTCCACGGCAAATTCTGCGGTTGCGCCAATCGGGTCGGTATTGCCCTCTTTGTCAATGGCATGTACCGTGAAGTGGTGCGCTCCCTCGCCGAGATCCGCCAGAAGCACGCGTTTATCGCGTCCGTCATCATCGGTGTACACCGGGACGTTACCATCAATTTGATACTTGAAACGGAGTTCTGCCGCCGGAGTACTCGCATCGCCGCCCTCGAACTTGAAAATAACGCTTGTGTCTCCGATCGTTTCGCCTTGTGTTGGCCCACTTGTAATTCGGGTGTCCGGCGGCATCAGTTCCGGACTAAAAATACTAATCCCGTCATCGGGACTCCCGAACCAGAACGCATCGCTCACTTGTGTTATCGCGGAGATGTTGTTACTGTTTAGCCCGTCGGTTTCCGTTAGTACACGCGTAAACTGTCCATCTTCAAAGAGACTGACACCGTCCGCGGTGCCGATCCATATGCGATTACTCCGATCGCGGTAAAGTGCCTGAACACTGTTATCCACTAGTCCGTGCTCCGTCGTCAACCATGCGTGAGAAATCAGGGTTTCCCGGTCAAGCACATGGATTCCTATCTCGCACCCAACCCAAATTGAGCCGTTTTCGGCTTCCAGCATCGCGCGAATATCACCGCTCGCAGGAAGTTCAAGGCGCCGCAACAGATCCGCGTCCAGTACCCACAATCCGCTGTCAAACGAAGCATCACTTAACGTACCAAAAAATATTCGTCCGCGCGAATCCACGAGCAGAGCCACGATGGTACGGTCCATCTGTTGAATCAGTTCTTGCTCCGAGTACCATCGAGCGCCGTCATAGCGGTGGAGACCAGGGAGAAACCCGAGTCCCGGGTCGCCCTCAAGCAGAATACCTGTACTGACCCAGATGTTTGCAGCCGAATCGACCGCCACCGCTTGAGTTTCATTGACTCCCCGCTCGATGCGAAGGTTCTGCCAGGCGTCGCCGTCGGTCATCCAAATTCCCTGATCGGTACCGAGCCAGATCCGTCCTTGCATGTCCGGGATAATCTCTCGGATTTCGCGTCCCTGCAACTGCTCAATCGTCTCAACGCCGCTTGATGTGCGGCGATTTAATCCGTCCGGGGTACCGACCCAGACCCGCTGATTTTCGTCGGTGAGCAGTGAGATTATTCGATTATCACTCAAGCCGTGGTTTGTCGTTATCGGTTGCCAAGATCGATCTGAAAAACTCACGCCGTTATCCCGTGTGCCAATCCAAATCTCGCCGTTTTGAGATTCAAACAGCACTTGGACGTTGTTGCTCGCCAATCCATTTGCCTTCGTAAGTTGACTCCAGTTACCGCGATCAAAGAGGCTGATGCCCGATGTTGTTCCGATCCATATTACCCCGTTGCGATCCCGCATTAACGCCTGCACGTTATTATCGATGAGAGGGGAATTGATGGTTGTTAATAACTCCCAGCTAGTACCATCGTAAACCGCCACACCTTCGGTCGTCCCGATCCATAGGTTTCCGGCGTCATCGTCGACAATTGCATCTACAATCGCCCTCGGCAGTCCATCATCGGCGCCGAATGTGCGCCACTGAACGCCGTCGTAGTGGCTGAGCAGATCTGCCGCGGCGCCCGGTAGTAGACCGAACCAGAGTCCTCCCGCTTCGTCTTCATAGATGGTTTGGACACCAACACCGGGTTGTCCATCGACGACTTCCAAGACGGGATGCCACGTCTCGCCATCAAACAGGTTAACCCCGATTGGCGTACCGATCCAGATTTCCCCTTCGTTTCCCGTAGCTTCGTCTGCACCGCGTTGAATGGCGGTAAGAACGCGATTGTCAATTAAACCGGTGTCGGTCGAATAATGGCCCTGCCAGTCAATCTGATTAACACTGCGATTGAAGATTCCTCTGTAGATGCCGGTGTCCGTTGTTGTCCAGATGAATCCATCGCGGTCTTCAAACACCCGTGAAACATCGCCGCCGGGAACATCATAATTCTGCCAAAACCCGTCAAAGTAGCTTAGTCCCGCGCTAGTCGCCAGCCAAATACCGCCCATGCGGCCATTCGCAATCGATCGCACATTATTGCTGCCAAGCCCATCCTTGATACGCGTAAAGTTGCGCCATTGGAAATTTTGTTGAGCCGAAATAAGGGATGGAAGGAAGGAAACGCTAAAGGCAATCAGGAGTGCGGAAAACCGGGAAACACACCGCATGAGCGGATTCTTGAACCTATTCAATCCTGAAGCCATTTCTATCCTTTCTACTTCGTCACGATCATCTTCTTCGTCGCCGTGAAAGTCCCTGTCGAGAGAGTATAGAAATACGTCCCTGTCGCAACCGGCTCACCGAGACCGTTTTTCCCATCCCAATGTGCGGCTTCTGAAGGTGAGATGTAGCGACCGGGTGGAAGTATTCCCAAGGGAATACGGCGTACGAGATGTCCATGATCGCTATAGATGTGTATCGATACATCAGAAGTAGCAGTTATCTGAAAGGGCAACCACGTTTCGGGGTTAAACGGATTAGGATAGTTTTGTAGCAGGAGGTTTTTCTGCGGAGGGAATGAGATTATGAGTTTCTCTATAGCTTGAATGGCACGACGCGCCAGAGGTGACTCGTCTAACGAGCGGATTAATTCTGCGTAAATGCGGGCCAATGTAGCTTGCGAAAACTCGGTATTGATTTCCGAAGATGTGGCTCTTGGCGCTTGTGCGTTGTTCTCATAAGTTTCTCCAAAGTGGGAAGCGACGAGCGCAAGATCAAAGATGTTAACCACACCATCGCGGTTGACATCCGGGTTGAATTCAAGCCCTAAAGGAATCCCCTGCCCGGCGTAATCTGAAACTATGACGAGGTCGAATATGTCGACGACACCGTCGCGGTTGACATCCCATGGACGCAATGGTTCCTCGACGATAACTGTAGCCTCTGTAACCGAACAGTGAATCGGTCCTTGATCTGAATTGGCAAGCTTAAAGTTCTCCAATTGAATTTTGCATGTACCCGCGGCTTTCGATCGAAATCGGACTTCCAGTAAAATTCCGCTATTGTCGATATTTGTTTCTCCAATCTTGGTTGCGGCAACGCCTTTGTATAACCCCTCGTCTTGAAGAATTTCTCCGGGTTTACCTCTGCCGGAGGCACCAAAGATGTTTTTGAACTCGGTAACTGTTACAAATGTGAGAATGTCTGGATCTGTCCATCGGAGATCGAATTGAAAACCTGCAAGATCCGGTACAGAATCGGCGCGAATTTGTACCGAGAACTCTTCCTCCAAGCCTACACTCTGGTGCTGTGGGATCAGTTGAACAGAGCAAGTTCGCGGCGGCACAAACGGCGTAAGGAATGAGGAGGGGTCCGACCAATCACTGACGCTGCCGAAACCTCCCGTACGCACACGCCACCAGTACTGAGAGAGTTCAATCTCCAAAGAAAAGATGAGTTTGTTCATTAACACGGTTGCAGATTCAATAACCACGAGAAAATCCGCATCAAGCGCAACCTCGATGTCGTAATAGATAGCATCTTCGGCTGCCTGCCACTGCAGAATCGTGCTTGGAGATTCAACAAGTGTCTCTCCCCGGGGTGAGAGTGGCACGGGACTCGCGGGATCCGCACGCCATACACGGATAGCCGCATTATCTCCGCCCGTTGTTGCAAAGAGTTTTCCTTCCGGACCAAATTCCAGATCGTGCTTCGACTTGGCATCGAATGACCTAAGTTCCTGATATTTTGTGACATCTTGTCCTGCGACATCCCAAAATTTAACGCTATTGTCTCTCTCGGAATTTGCCAATCCAACCGCCAACAAACGAGCGTCTGGGCTAAATGTTACAGAGAGTACCGGCCGATCGTATGTAGCAAGAGGCAGGTTCGACCCCTCGTCCGCCGTCCCGGTTGTTGGCTCGTTTTTCCATAGGCGCACGGTGCCGTCCCACGACCCTGACGCGATTAGTTTTCCATCTGGCTGCATCGCAACTGACCAGACCCGCTCTTCGTGCCCAACGAACGTCTCGACCAATGTGCCCGATGACACATCCCAAAGCCGCACCGTATTGTCGTCCGATCCGGAGGCAATCTGCTCCCCATCGCTGCTGAAATCAACGGATAAAACAACGTCCACATGACCTCTGAATATCCTGCGCAGCAAACCAGAATCGATTTCCCATAGCCTCAAAGTGCCGTCCGTTACGCCCAAGACGACCTGCTGTTCGTCCGGGCTAAGCGCAATCGAAGTGACTTGATCCAAACCAGCCCGATACCGGCGAATCTCTCGTTCCTCCGTCACGTTCCACAAGCGTACAGTGCCATCCTCCGAGGCTGAAATAAGCTCATCGTTACTTCTAAATACAAGTCCTGTTATTCTGCCCTCGTGCCCCGCGAGGGTGTGAACTTTAGATGCGGCTGATACATCCCAGATATGGATTATGTGATCGTTTCCATCCGCTGCAAGCCATTTTCCATCGGCACTAAAGGCAAGTTCGAGAGCATTGCTCTCGTGCGGGAGCAGCGTCTCGGATGGGAAGTTGGCATAACTATTTGTGCAAAGTTCCCGTAAAGAAACAACCAGTAACAGGCTAAAAAGGAATAGTTTTCTCATTCTCATCTCTCCACCGGCATAGAATAGTTGAGCTTAAACCACGTATGCGAATCCACACATGATCGAATTATATGGGGGTTTAGCACCTTTTATGCCAACCGGGCCGACGTTTCAAATTTGGCTAACTATCGGGGGCACGGCTTGAATTTTAAGCAATTTAATCCGAGAACCATGCTTCACTGAGGAAATTCAACTATCACCACCGCTGGAAAACTGATTCGGCTACGATTACGATGATTGTGGTCAGCGGCGGAATAAGTCGAATTTGCGATAAAAAAGCACATGCCAGGATCTATTAAGAATTAACGCACAGGTCCATCGAAATGCTGCGTCAGAATTCGGCAGTTACCCCCACATTGGGAATCAGCGGGAGTTGATTGACCACATCCTGTTCAGTGTAGTCAAAATTATAATCAACCGTCAGCACGTTCTTGCGATTGTATGCATTCAGGAGTTCCAAGTAAATCCCCATCTCCCAACGTTCGAAAATGAACGATTTGTTGATACGAATATCTAAGCGATGAAATGGCGGCACTCTCTCGGAGTTGACCGCACCGTATATCGGACGGTAAGTGGGAAGTCCGGTCGTCGGATGTCGTGCAAGCGTTGCGTCAATCACGGGCGTATAGGGATTCCCGGTAGAATATTGCCATTTAGCGCCAATCTCCCAAGTCCGCGAAAGCTTATAGCTCCCTGTTAGAGTCGTGACATGCGTCTGATCAAACGAATACAGACGCCAAGGGTCACCGGGGCGGTCCCGACGTTCCGAACGTACGTAAGCGTAACTTGCCCAACCAAAAAACCTAGTGCCCGAATTATGACGAAGGAACAGTTCTAAACCGCGTGCCAAGCCATCCCCTTGATTGAGGTAGATGGCTTCGCTGTCCCTCGTAACGAGGTCGCTCAAGTTCCTGTAGTAGCCGGCGACCTTGAATCCGGTCCGACCGGAGAGTTGTCGCTCCAACTCCAAGATATAATGGCTGGCTTTGCTGGATTTTACATCCGGGTTGCCAAAGTCCGGAAAGTTTAGCGGTGGCTGCGGGCTCTGTTCATACCTGCCGTAGGCTAGGCGCACCTCAGAACCGCTCGGAATCCGAAACTTTAAACTGGCTCTCGGACCCAGCGATATTTCGCCGGTCAAGTTTAGATAGTCGATCCGAAATCCGCCCGCGACCGATAAGAACGGAAAAGGACGATAGCGATGTTGCAAATAGGTCTCGATGCGATTGTAACGTAATCCGAAGCTACTCCGAATTTTTTTCTCGAATGTGAAATCGAAATCCGGATCTCCTTCATCCGGCCTCCGCGGAAAAAAGGCGGCGCCCGTCGTTGGCGCTGTCGCAAGCAATAGTCCGGATTCTAGCCGATGATTGGGCGTTAAACGAAAAATTGAATCTTGCCGCAATTGATAGTTGGAAGCTCCAATCCTCAAGAACAACCCTTCGCCGAAATTCAGATTGAAGTGGTTGAAAGAACGCGTTAGTGACAAATACGATGTGAGCCGATCGGTAAACAGGGAACGTAGGTGAATCCCCTGTCCGTCGAAGCCGTTCTCAAAAAGGAACTTACCTGCAAGGGTTGGATCGCCGCTCACATCGTCCAATCCCAATTTAAGTTCCATGAAATCATCCGCGGCAAACGCGTTCGCGGTAACCTCGTGCTTTTCGTTCAGATTATACGCGGCTTTAAACTGATAATCCCAAAAACGGGGAAATGCGGTGATTTGCTCGACTTCGATAGGGAGCAGTTCCACATGGCTCCGCCTTCCGCCCAAATACCACGAACCTTTTGCTCCGATCGGTCCTTCCAATAGCCCCTCTGAATAGAGAAGGTTCAAATTCAATTTGCCGCTGAGGTTATGCTCGTTGCCTCCTCGCGAATAGATGTCGATTATGGCTTGTGCATCTGTCCCGAACTCTGCGCCGAACCCGCCGGCATACACGTCGATTCGTTCAATTACTTCGGAGCTTATTGTGGAGACGAGACCGCCGAAATGATAAGGGTATCCAATGGGCGAGCGGTCGACGTAGAATACATTGTCTTCCGGTGCGCCGCCGCGGATGTACAGTGCCCCGTTAAAATCGTTAGCGACAGTGATCGACGGAAGCACCGGCAACGCGCGAAGCGCATCGCCTGCCGTACCGGGTATGCGCTTAATTTCCAGCGCTTTCATGCTTTGACGGCTGACCGTAGCCGGAAATTGCTCTGTGGTAACAATCACCTCGTCAAATAGGAATTCGACTTTTTCAAGACGCACTTCCACGCGGGCTACTTTACCGGGTTCTACGGTGACGACCGGTGCCTCGGAGACGTAGTAACCCGCGGCTGATATGAGGATCTTATATTCGCCTGCAGTAAGATTGTTGAATTGAAAGGTTCCCCTTGCGTCAGTTGATGCCACGCGTTCTTCATAGTCGGCCAATCGTACCTCCGCCCCCGGTATTGGCCGCATGGTGCCTTGGTGAAGTATTGTCCCTAGAATCCCTGCGTCACTAGGGGTTGATTCCTGAGAAAAGCCGGGAAGAAGGAATAGCGGCAGACTGAGCAGGGCAATTGACATCTGACGAATCGAGCGCATTTCCATGAGAATCGGTCAGGTGGAAACTGCGGCAAAAAGTAGACATGAAGTCCGACGACAAAATAAAAATCTTGGATGCTTGGGGCGAAAGATTCTAACACATCGCGGGGGATTCAATCAAACAAATCTGTTGGTCGATGATGCGTCGTTATTAGACTGCGCCTCGTGCCGCACCGCCGTCCCCCGTGGTGTTTTCTTT
This sequence comes from Candidatus Poribacteria bacterium, assembly GCA_022827055.1. Lineage (GTDB taxonomy): Bacteria > Poribacteria > WGA-4E > WGA-4E > JAJDTR01 > JAJDTR01. The sequence continues at coordinate 41,086 of JAJDTR010000123.1, forward strand.
ATTGGCAAGGTTCCTGCGCGCACAGTGTTGAGGAATCAACTTTACAGGACAAGCGGGATGATATAAAATCGGTAGAATCCAAGACTCGGCAATAGAACCCGGCCTATTTGCTGCGATTGACCGGCTGGATGATTGAGGGTAAAGTCGCATCTGGGAACCTGGTATTTTAAGAGATCAGATTCCTCGTGCATCGCCCGGCTACAACTCCAAAGAGCACATGGAGGTCCGTGCTAATCTATCAATGGCGAATTCCTTGCAGTATGAATGGATAAAGCACTATCAGCATTAAGGAGAAGGTGGACATGGGAAACTCGTCAAAGAACCAACCGACGGTGGCTATCGAAAAATGGCTCTCCGAGGGCAGAAAAATACATAAACGGCACCGATTCACCTTTTTCTTCGCCAGTTTCATAGGTACGATCATTTTCACACCGATCTCGATAGTCTTAGTTGGCATAGTGGGATCCCTTTTGTGGGAGTACTGCTATCATGGGTATGTATCCTCTGACGTTTTTATTGGGGCGCATGACTCGTGGATTCTTGCGCCGGCGGCAATTATAAGCCTACCGCTGTCGTTTGTTTTATTAGGACCGCTTTACGCCGGTTTGTGCTTTATGGGACTGAAGTCGATGCGCGGAGAGAAGCCCCATATCCGCGACATCTTCAAGGGCTTCAATCGATTTTGGGGAATATGCTTCTTATGGCTAATCTTCCCGACGGGCATTTTAATTTTGGTTTCAACCGGAGTTGGCGTTCTTCTTGTTCCGTTTCTTTGGGCATCGGCGATGTTGGCGTTTCCTCTTTTGATTGACCAACAACTAGGGGTCATTGCCGCCATGTCCGAGGCGTTCCGTACCGTGTTAACGTGGAAGAATTGGTGGCGGTTTTGGCTGTATGGACTAGTGTTGACATTCCTTGGCAGTATCGGCATCGTTGTATTCGGGATCGGAATTTTCGTTACGCTTCCACTTGCAATCTGCGCTCAGATGATTGCCTATCGTGAAATCTTCAAACCTCAGGAGGTCTTGCTAAAGGAGACAACCAAGCCCGGCGATCCGTATCCCTCCATGCTCAAAGCGCAGAACATTCAATTGATCTCACAGATACGGGAATTTCGGGATAGGATTTTCGAGGCGATCAATTCCGCCAACGAAGGAGTCAAACCGCTGCTAGAATCATCGATTGAGCACATCGGGGGCGTGGTCTCGAAAGCGGCAGAACTCATTAATCGCTTGCAACAGATTGAAGACTATCTGCAGACATCAAGCGTACAAACTCTTAGTCGCGAGAGGGAAGAGATAGAAGGGAAACTCTCAGCCGCAAACAACGCAGCGGTCGCTTTACAGTATGAGGAGGCACTGAAGGTACTCAGGGACAGGCTTGCAAACCATGAGCACTTGACAAACTTCGCGGCTCAAATTCGTGCGCAATTAACCACGATTCGTATTTCTCTGGATAATGCGCTAGCCAAGATCGTCAGAATCAAGACCACCGAAGTCGGCAACGCCAGTTTTGAAAGCGACGGTGTTTCCAGAGAATTGCAAAGTTTGCGAGTTGAGATGGATGCGTTACTGGATAGCCTGAACGAAATGGAGGGCGGTTTACCGCGTTCGTCTTAATGACGAACATTAGCGTTTCGTTCTCAGGCTTCGTCTTTTAATCCGATGAAGCATGCCAGCCTAGAGGAGTTGGAATTCACTCACCTTGGATTCCGGAAATCGAAGGGGATCATCGTCTGCGTTGCTTCCTTCGCGAACCGCAACCATTAAGCTTCCGGCAGCGTTTCTAAAACGTCGTTGAGAATCTCGTCGGACTCTACCCCTTCCCCCTCACCCTCATAATTTAGAAGAATGCGGTGCCTAAGTGCGGGCAGAGCGACGGCATGGATGTCTTCAAACGCGACGTTATAGCGTTCATCGAGCAGCGCCTTGATTTTAGCCGTCAACGTAACCGCCTGTACACCGCGAATGCTCGCGCCCAACTGGACATAGCGTTTTACTCTCTCCGGTGCATCCTGATGGTCCGGGTGCGTCAGACAGATGAGTCGGATGATGTAGCGCTCGACGTGCTCGGCAATCGGGACGCGGCGTACCAACTGGCGCATCCAAATTATAGTCTCGGCGTCAATGATTGCTTCAATGGCAGTTTCCACGTCCGATGTTGTGCGCCGCAAGATTTCCAAGATTTCATCTTCATCCGGAAAATCCACGTGGAGTTTGAAAAGAAATCGATCAAGTTGGGCTTCCGGCAAAGGGTACGTGCCTTCCATCTCCAACGGATTCTGGGTGGCAAGGACACAGAAGGGTTCATCCAGCCTGTGGCTTGTTTGAGCAACGCTTACGGTGTGTTCCTGCATGGCTTCGAGCAATGCTGATTGGGTGCGGGGCGTCGCGCGGTTGATTTCATCGGCCAGGACAATCTGCGCAAATATTGGTCCGCGCTGAAACTCAAACTGCTTGCGTCCCTGCGCATCCTCTACGAGCAGCGTTGTACCGGTGATATCTGAGGGCATCATGTCGGGCGTGAATTGAATCCGTCTGAACGAAAGACGGAGCGCCTCGCTCAACGTATGGACTAACTGCGTTTTACCCAAACCGGGAACGCCTTCTAGCAATGCATGTCCGTTCGCTAGAAGACACAACAATGCTCCTTCAATCACCTCGTCCTGTCCTGTAATGCGTTTATGGATTTCCGCTTTTACCCGGGAATAATTGTCGCGGAATTGTCCTACCTGATCTTCCAAATCCATAATTGAGAACCGTCGGTTGAAGATGTTGACCGCCTTCGCTGTAGTGACATGAGTGTCGCCATCAGTATACCAGAAACCGAGGACTCATCCAAATCAAAATGGATTTTCCGCCGAAGGCTCGCGAATTAGCGCTTGACCGGTTTGTGACGGATTCGCTATAATGCCGTCTTAGCCGACTGAACACAGGGGAAACGCATCTAATTGCAGAAGAGGTCTCATGGTGGTAGAACGTACGATTACAGTTGGGTTTCACTCGAATTTTGGCGCGTTCAAGCGAAATAGACACTCGAAAACTGTTACAAGATTAGCGATTACTAACGAATTTCCGTTCAACCCAACCTACGAGTCCCAAAATAGTGTCACAAACTTAGCCCGATTTTCTATTTTGTGATGCAGAAAATTTAGATGCGTTTCCCCTGCGACTGAACATCACAAGAAATCATTAAAGCCCGATGCCGGATGTCGTTGTTGGACACATTGAAAAACCCGATAGCCTGAAGCCCGTTTTTGCTGCATTCGAGCGAGATCACTGTGGATTCAAAATAGGGTGGGGACATTTTAAAAGTGACGAGGGCGAACTTGCCGCGGAGTATGGGGGTGTCCGATATATCTGGGTTAACCACGGCGTTGGAGAACTTTTGTTGGAATTGGGTTATCGAACACAGGAGGGCGATGGCGAGAGGTTGCCATCTTTCTACCGAGCCGACGAATGTGATGATGAGACGTGGTCGATACTGGAAACATTTGCCGACAATCTCGATACTATCCACGAGCGGATACGGCTACCCGTTGAAATGATTTTGAGTCGGTTATCCGGAAGAACACTCGTCGGAGATATTGCTGGGGATATCCGATTACTCGTGGGAAGCGGCTTACCCTCCGGTGAGTGGTCGACGCGCCCGAAAGTACGTCGCGCTTTTGATATCCTCTTGGAAAGTTATTCGATTATCGGTTGGTCGACGAAACAGACCACTTCATTTGAATCGATTTGGCCCGGCGATCAACTTATTGTAGAACCAGACGACGTGCTTCGTGTACGCGGGAACTTCCGGTATTGGTGGGTCGAGGACACCAATAGCTTTATGACGCATCTCACCAAGACTCGTCGTTTACGTCATTTGCGAAATAGAGTCGATGCACGCGATACTGAATCAGGCGGCTTTCATCGGTTGTCGGCAGCTTGGCATTGTAACACAGAAATAGAGAATAATCCTGATGGAGTCAACAGCGTCAACAGCCGTGTGGTCAATATGTTAACAGAGCACTCGAAACCCCACTATCACCCGGCAACACCGGTCGGAGGTGGAAAGCCGCAGCACGAGCTCAATTTTGCCTTGGATCCTAAGGTGTATGCCCTGAATACGTGTGGCAGGAATAGTTCTCTGCATACGTTTCCCGATTCCCGAAATCTCACGCGTTACAACCAAATTCCGCTTGAACCCGGCAGCGTCGCTTATATTCCACCCGACACCGTTCATCGCGAAGTAGATGTTTTCGTGAACACTGTTACCCTTCCCGGATTTAAGCCGTTCAACGAAGTGTATTTAGACCAAACAGATTGAAGCAATCACCCGCGCGAGGATTCTTTGTAGCAGGGCCACCGCCACCATTCCCGACTTTTTGCGATAGAGATTCTCAGGCTGCAGGTTGGCAATACTACTACCAAGTAACACTCGACATTGAAGATCTCTATCGCATTCCTTATTCAGTCGCTTGATCTCCTCTGGAGCGCGGGAATTTGGACATACCGCATGCTATCAACATGCCGATCCTCTGGATCGAAAGAATGGACTCTACAAG
>JAJDTR010000128.1 GCA_022827055.1 Candidatus Poribacteria bacterium
ATCAGCGTCAAGATGAATGGTACTACTGGGATGGAGAAATCGACGAAAAACTTAGCTCTGGTGAAACCGTCATTATGAATTGTTTAGAGACTGTCGGACCGGTGTTACATCATTCGGAATTGGCACTAGCTTTTACAGAAAGCAATTTTTCCTTTCCAGCATTACATGCCACTCTGAATGGTTCTCCTCTGTTCGATAAGATAGATTCGGGTTTATATAAGCTTCGGGGCAGAGACGTAACTTTACAGGATATAGAACGTGCAAAAGCCGCTGCAGAACCGCAATCGCTTCGGCCCGAAATTGAGTACGACGTTAGCGGAAACATCATTGTGAGTTTGACCCTTCGAACCATCGCTCTGGCATCGGGCACAATCTTTTGCGAGCAGTTTCCAAACTTAAACGGCAACTGGACTTGTTATGTCAATGGGGAAGAAGCAGAGGAGTTACGCGCAACTGAGAATGAGTTTCGGCATTTGAGAAAATCTTTTGAATTGCTTGACTGCAAACCAGGAAATCGCCTGAAGTTTATATTCAATACGTGGGAGAGAACGGTTGCAATAGAGAAGGCGGGGTCAGATGCAGAGTTTTGAATTGTCAAAACCAGAACTCGTTACAATAGCCGTGGCTCTCTTAGATGGAGACAAAGCGTACGTTGATCGCGAGGATGTTGCCCTCAAGGTAAATGATATTGCACCGGGGCGTTTCAATTGGCGAAAATATCCTGACCGAATTGATTTAGATGCCGTTGGTAGTGCACTCCGAGCCGCAAAGAAAATTCAAAACGGAAGATTGTTAGTTGGGAACAATACAGATGGATGGATGCTAAGTCCGGGAGGCTTAAAGTGGATAAAAACCGTAGATTTTAAAGCAGCATACCATGAACCTTCAGTCAAACACAGAAAGACCTCAATTCGTGCAAGTCTGGAAACGGAGCGCATGCGTTTATTGAACACCAAGGCTTACAAGCTGTTCGTCGAAGGCAACCCCGAAGCCATAACCGTACACGATTTCTATGAGTTCGCACGGGTGAATGAATATTTTCAGACTAAAGCTCGACAGCGACGATACGCGATTATAGCGAATGCGGTGATTGACGATGATGCGCTATCAAGATTGTGGGAACTACTTCAGACAAAGTTCTCGAAGGAGATGAAGTAATGTCAAATCAATCCTCTATTGAGGTGACCTCACATGTGGCAAGGGACTTTCTTCAAAACGCCGCCTATTTTAGTACCATGCCCAAGGTAGTTTGGGAATACGTTGTGAATTCTTTAGACGCTGCCAAAGATGGTATTCCAGCTGCTATCGCTGTAGAGATAACAAGCCATGAAATCAGAATATCGGACAACAGCCGCGGGATGTCAAGAAATGAGTTAAACGGTTTCTTTCAGATGCACGGGGAAAACATCCATAGAAAACAGGGGAAAAAAGTCCGAGGACGATTCGGCACAGGAAAATGTGCTGCCTTTGGATTGGCGAATTACTTACGAATTGATACAACTCAGGACGGTTCAAGAAATGTGGTTGAATTAAGCAGGGAAGATATTGAACGAGCACAAGATGGCGAACCGTTTTCTGTTCGGGACATAGAAATGGATGAACCAACAGATGAAGAAGACGGCACTATCGTCGTCGTCAGGGAGTTAAACGTAAGTCGACCAAACGTCGACAAAGTTATCTCATACGTTGAACGTCATCTCAGCCGTTTTCGAACTCGCGCACATGTTACTGTAAACGGGCATGCGTGCAAGTTTCAGGAACCCCCGTTTGTGACACATTTTGAGCGTGTCCCACCAGTAGAAATCGCTAACCACCTTGGCGATATATTGTTAAGTGTAAAGGTGTCTCCTGCACCATTGGACGATGATGCACGAGGGATTGATATACTGTCACACGGCATCTGGCATGAGACAACTCTTGCCGGGATTGACAGGAAAGAGTGTGCAAACCAGCTTTTTGGGCAGATAGACGTGCCCATTCTGGAAGATGGTGAATGGCCGATTCCGGCTTTTGATAACACGAGAAACAACACGCTGAACCGTCAGAACCCTGTAGTTGTGGTATTGCTAGGTTGGATTTCACAGGAACTTGAAGGAATAAGATCAGATCTTGTCAGGCAAGCTCGTGAAAGACGCCAATCAGAAATGGAAACAAAGTTAGCGAAAGAAGCCGAGAGAATTTCAGAAATCCTCAATCAGGATTTCGCGGAACAAGAAATGGAACTTGAACTGGCTCAAAGTGTCTCAAAGCGTCGCAGCGGTAGAAGTGTAAAGGAAATTCTTGATGATAAAGGTGAACTCTTTCCAGGTGATGGTGATGAAGAAACCCCATGGAAACAGTCAGGGACAACTGACAAAACAGGGAAGCAAGCCGCTCCGAAAAAGATTCCAGGATCCGGACAAACTACGCCACGTAAGAATGCAACGGGTGCCAGAAAGCGTTCGACCGAGGGGCGCGAACGGTTTAGGAAAGCGGTTTTTTCCATTGAGTTTGAGCGTTTCACCGCTGATCAGAATCGATCGCGCTACGATGGAAACACAAAGACGATTTTCATAAACTTAGATCATCCTCAGATTTCCAGCGCATTTGAAGCCGGCGGAAATTCTACGGATTCACGACAATTCCGAGAAGTTTGTTATGAAGTTGCAGCAGTTGAATACGCGATTGCTTTACCACACGAGAAACTCGAAAGGGACGAAATGTATCATGCAGAAGATGCGCTTTTCGATGTAAGAGATACCATCGATCGCGTGACCAAGCATTTCATGCAGTCGCTAATAACCTAAGGCGCCCATTTAAATTTCAGCTGAGGTTAATATATAGACAGATATCACGAGACTGATATTGAGTGGTGATGATGCCATAGTTGAGTTACCTCTATGCCAAGAAAAATACGGCAACTCATCAACGATCTAAAAGGAGCGGGTTTTATCAACCGAGGCGGAAAAGGGAACCATAGAAATTTTGAGCATCCCGCCGGACTGCGAGTTACTATCTCTGGAAGACTCGGCGATGACGCGAAGCCCTATCAAGAAAAAGAGGTCAAGAGGAGAATTGAGGAGTCTAAAAGATGACCAACAGCGCGAAATACATCAAGATTGTTGAATGGTCCGAAGAAGACCAATGTTTTATCGGTTGCTGTCCGGGGATTATAGGTCCGTGCTGTCATGGAAGTGACGAAGTGGAAGTCTATCGGGCGTTGTGCGAGATTGTTGATGAGTGGCTGACATTGGCTGATCAAGAAAACACAGCACTCCCACCCCCAACTATCGGCAGGAATGTTGCTGAATTGTTAACCGTTGTCTAATCTGCTTAAAATTACACTTCTGAAATCTCTTTGGATTATTAAACGAAAGCGATTATGAGAGGAAAAGATTCTTATTATGACAGCGGCAGTCATCGTTTTGTTGATCGCTAATCTCGCTCTCGTCGTGCTCGTTTTGTATCGAATTCTCTTTGCGGGAACCGATGGCGCGGACTGCGAGCTACAAGTCGATGAGACACCATTCGCGCGACTGCGCGGCAGATCGATATTGTTGCGAGGCGTTCTGGCAGTCATCCCGGCTTTCGTCTTGATCATTATCCTCTGGCCGGAGTGGCTGAAAAGCGGCGGGCTGCCGGTCCCGGACACGCTATTGGGGGTGCTACATTTTGGCATATTCTATCTTCTCGTGGCACGCATGTTATCTACATCGCAGTTGCCCTATAGTTCGCTGTTTGGGCACCGCCCGGGGTGGACAACACTTGGACGATACGCACTTTGGACGGTGCCGCTCATAATCACGTCTATCGGAACAATGTATCTTCTGTATTTTCCCTTGTCCTTTCTGACACCGCGATTTGCTGAGTGGATGATGATTGAAACCGAGACTCCCTTGATCTGGACTAGTGGGCCGGGATATGCTCTCGCGAATCCGATGAGCTTTCTCCTGGCCGTGGCAATAGCGCCGTTGCTTGAAGAACTCATTCGTGCGCTGCTACTCACGCGCTGGTCGTTCAAGTGGGGTGCGCCAAAGGCGATTTTCGCATCATCACTTCTTTTCGGGCTACTGCACACGAACATCATGGGCGCATTTTTCTTTGGCTATGTGATGTCCGTTCTCTACATCAAAACCGGCTCACTCTATGTTCCGATTACCATTCACGCTGTAAACAACCTTATCGCGTGGGGTGCCGAGGGTGCAGAAATACTGCTGAGTGATTCCTACGCGCTGAGCACACTCGCAGAGTTTCAGTCGTGGTGGTGGGTCGGTGCATTGGCACTCGTAATCAGCGCACCGTGGGTTATCAGATTCACCAAACGCCATGTTCCGAAGGCAAGCTGGCGTGTTCCGTACATCGCCGCTCGAATTCAGTAATTGAGTGCCGGTATGTCCGAAAGGTTTATATCGCGCACGAGCATCATGGCAATCGATTTCCAGTTTGTAGGGTCATACCCTTGACCATAATCTTGGCTCGGAAGGCATGTCAAACGCGAGTCAGCATCATTCAAAGAAAAGGTAATATACGGTTAAATTTGCGAATGGACTTACAACAGATTAACATTAAGGTCTTCGTTACAGCGGACAGTCTTATCAATTACGAGAATTTTATCAAGGTTTTCAACCGATGGATGGAGGAAGCGGATCAGGATGACTACTTGAATTATGCCGACTATTCTCACACGTCCGCCGGTCCCGGGGTGTTGCTGATTTCCAAGCGTGCGAACTATAGCATTGATAACGCGATGAATAGGCACGGATTTCTCTACAACCGGAAGCACAAGATTGAAGGTGAGAATCGCGAAAAGATCCGCCAAGCGTTCGTCGAAACGCTTAATCGATGTCAACGGTTGGAGAAAGCTGAAGAATTGGAGAATGAGGTGCACTTCACCGGCCAAGAAATCATGTTCATGATTAACAACCGGCATATCGCTCCCAACACGCCAGAGATGTTTGAGGCAGTTAAGTCAGAATTAACGCCCTTTCTTGAGCAGATGTACGGGGGCACCAACTTTACGCTTGACCGCACGTCTGAAGATGTGCGCGAACGATTTGCGATGCGAATTTCTGCCAGTTCGGACATGGAGATTTCGGAACTGCTGACAAACTTGGAAAATCAATGAAGCTAATTCAATCAAACGGAGAGGGCGTCGATGTATAATTTCAATAATGAACAGATTGAGCGTTACAGCCGGCACATTATCCTCAAAGAAGTCGGCGGGATGGGACAAACCAAGTTGCTTGAGTCGAAGGTGCTGCTCATCGGAGCGGGGGGACTCGGTTCACCTGCGGGGCTTTATCTGGCGGCAGCGGGCGTTGGGACGTTAGGCATCATAGACCACGACGTTGTTGATCTGAGCAATCTCCAGCGTCAGATTCTGCATGGAATGGATGACATCGGGCGACCTAAGACCGAGTCCGCCAAGGAAACCATACGCGGGATGAACCCGGACGTTAACGTGGTTGAACATAGAGACCGTTTGTCGTCAAAGAATGCGCTCGATATAATCGGTCAATATGACGTGGTGGTTGACGGATGTGACAATTTTCCAACTCGTTATTTAATCAATGATTCTTGTGTGATGCTTGGCAAACCGAATGTCCACGGCAGTATCTTCCAATTTGAAGGTCAGGTCACAATCTTTTATCCGGGCAAGGGACCATGTTACCGCTGCCTCTACCCGTTGCCACCACCTCCGGGGATGGCGCCGAGCTGCCAGGAGGCAGGAGTGTTTGGCGCGTTGCCGGGCATTGTTGGAACGGCACAAGCCATTGAAACTATCAAGGTTTTGCTTGATATTGGCGAACCGCTCATCGGTCATCTGCTATTGTTCAGCGCGCTGGGAATGGACTTCAAGAAAATGAAGCTGCGTGCGGATTCGCAGTGTCCGGTCTGCGGAGAGAACCCGACGATCCACGAGTTGATTGATTATGAGGAATTCTGTCAGGTGCATTGGTAGTATTCTCTTGGTACGGGATGTCGATAACACGAAAGCCCCAAGGCAATGATTCGAAAAGTCTTGGGGCTTTTTTGTGTCAACAATTGCAATATCATTGCGATTCTCGCATCCCGGCTCGGGTCTGCGGTTAGAGGTCTCTATTTCTTTCCTTTTAATCTCCGTGCAATCTATGATATAATAACCTGTGTCAACATTCTTAAATGCAGCCATAATGCCCCTCGCGCATCTGCACTAGATCGAGTTAAAACGGGCGAAAGGGTACTTTGTCAAGTGAAGTGCCGACCGGGCTGTGAGTAACGGAGAATTTGAATGCTTACTGTTTTTCAACTGTTGTTATCGCTAGTGTCGCAGCGATCAGAAGACGATCAACACAACACTACCAACGAACCGGCACAAGATAATCAATTGGAGCGAACGCAGGTCCAATCAGAAAGCGCGGAAGAAACCGACCCTACTTCAGGCGATTACGGAAGAATAAACTTTGGAAACGAGGCTGCTGAAGCACCTGAAGGAGTTTTGGAAGCAGAAAACCAACAGTCGGAACATTCTGATGACATTGATCCATTGCCAACTGTAGCGGCCCACGCAACCAGCGAGACAGAACGAGAAACATCAGAAGCGACGGCTGAGGTCGGACAGGAAGTCAACTTCGAAACAGATACAGCCATAGCCGAATCAGAAAAATGGGAAGTATCAGATGACAGTCTTGACGAGGCGGCAGGCGCTCCAGAGGACATTGCAAAAATCACCGATGAAGCGGTGGAGGGCCACGATGAGACGGCGCTCTCGGATGTAGCAGCCGATGGAAGCGTTCCCGAAATACCAAGTCAAGTGTCCGAAAAGATCAATCCTGTCCCGCCGCAGTCATTTGAGGTTGCGGACACGCAAACTACCGCATCATCGGAATCCGCCGGCTCTGATAGGGACTCTCTTGGCACCACCACCGAAACGTCGTTCAGACGTGACGTTCCCGACGAGGGTGCGGCGACGGTCTCCGACGATGCAACATCTTCACTTGTTACTGACACGAAACCGCACAGCGTTCCAGAGATAGACAACCAAACTTCAGAAACAAACATTCCGGTGGCAGCGGAATCTCCCGGGGAACCGGCAGAGACAACAACTAGCCAGCCGAAGCCCGCGGCTATTGAACAGGAGGCTTCTGCCGACAGCATCGATATTCCGCTTGGATTCGGCATCATAGACGAAATCTACAACTTTACAGAGGCTACCAGTAGCAGTCCATCTCAAGGCGCGGAAGAGGTATTAGCGCATAGTCAACAGAATGCAGGCGGCGCGGCAAAACCCGCAATAGCTCAGCAACCGCGCAAAGGAGATGTTGCGCGAGTCGAATATCAGCTTTCATTGCCTCGCGTAGAGTCCGAGGATACACTGATATTGCATTTTAGTGTCGGATTGCGGGACGGCATTGAACCTGACAATCCGTTAACAAAACCGCGCAGTGTTCGATTCGCGATTCAGATCTCGGGCAAACGGCATTTTGAGGGGATTTCCACCGACCCCCGATGGAATGAGCATGCGATAGATGTCTCGAAACACGCCGGCAAAGAGATTCGAGTTACCTTCCTAGCCGCGTATGACGAGGGTGGAAATGGCGATGACAGTTCGGTACTGTGGGGAAATCCGCGAATCCTCAAACTTAAACGCATATCGGCGGCTATTGAAAAAGGAAAGACCGAGCCGACCGCTATGAAGGGGATTGTCACCAGTAGTTTCAATGACACGAAACTGACTCGGGAAGATGGTACTCCCGTTGGTGGAGGCGCACTCGCCGACAGGTCAAACGGTAATATGTTTGCCACGGAGTTTGCTTACGAATCACCGATTCCCGTATCTCAGATTGCCGGCGACATCAGGAAACGCATGGTTGGCGACGCTCAAACGAGTGATTTCTCCGTCGACCTCCCTTCCCAAGAATTCGGCTTGGTGCTTTATACAGAGTTGCCGAAACTCGAGCTTTCAGCCCTAGGTCTCAACACGGCAGTTGTAGCCGTAAGTGATGATTTTGAGGTGCAGTGTACTCTGCGTAACACGGGAACGGTTGGTCTCTCCCCCGGCAATCAAACGAGCGTCGCAATTAACCGGGTGAAACTGCGCCGCGGGCGGCATGTTTATCCGATCAAGGCGCTCGATGCCGGCGACGAAACCAAACTGGTATGGAGCCTTCGCAGATTTTCACGCGAGTCCGTAGCTCAGATTTCCGTCTTGCTGAAGTACCAGACTCCAACGGGCGAGGTGCGGCAAACGCTTGAAACCGCTATTGAAATTCAACCGGCGGCACCGAAGGTGCCTTCTCAAATAGTCCCGGAATTACACACACACAACCTTCAAGAACATGTAGTGCACGGGAACAAACATCTGCGGCTTCTCTTTGTTCAGGGCGCACGCGGGTTTGAGTACTTCACACTTTTTGCCGCGAGACACGGTAGTTATCGACAGGCTGCCACAAGTCATGCGATGACAACGATTCGGTATCGAAATTCAAAGGCCGAAACCGAACAACTCCGCATTATACCCACAATTTATCGACTAGCGGGAAATAGCCTTGGTGAGTCAATCGTTATCCTCGTTGGCGAACAAAAGGATGCCGAGGGTGTCAATTGGTGTTTTGAATCTCGATTTTCGTTGACCGAGGACGATAAGACCGTGCGGACCGAATACAGTCTTTCGACCAGCGCTCGACGAGAGATTCTCGCTTTCAACGGCCCGATGCTTTATGCAGGCGATCGTAGTTACGGGGAGGCAAAAACTGCAGCTATCTTCCCCGGTTTGGAGTTTTTGGGAACAGATGAACCTTCCTCAAATGATCGAGATGTAGCCCCGCCTTACATAAATCGCCTCGTTCCGCATCCTTACAAGATTACGGTTCCTCTGATGGCGGTAGAGTACAAGAAAACTCTTATCGGACTGGCCTGGAACCCATTGGAGACTTGGGATGGCGAACACACAATGCTATCCGCCGTTTTTGCATCGCCGAATTGGCATGAGAAGCAACAGAACCACCTGATGGGATTATTTCTTCCAGCGACGGGAAATTGGGTTGAGGAGAATTGTTTAGAAGCCTCTACGCCATACACGTTGGATGTGAGCCGACAACTCAAAATTGGTGCACACATTATTATTGACGGCAATGGCTCGGTAACCGACGCCGTCTCCCATTGGACCGATACATATGGTGCACCCGATCCGCTTGAATCTCCGCGGCGCGATGAAGAGCAGGTCGTTCTATCACGAGAAGGGTTTATACGTGCGGTTAGTGGCGAACACACCGGTCAATCTCGGCAAACTATTGATTCGGCGGCAGCAAACCTCCCGGGGATTGCAACGATGCTATGGTATGACTATCTCGCCACACAAGAGGATGCCGCGAAACAACATGCGCTTGCTTTCATGGAAAGAACGATTCAGAAAATCGGGGCGGCGGGCTCGACTACTCCGGTCACGCGCCAAAGCTTAAACTGGGAACTACCGTTTTACTTCGGCAACCTCGAAGCCGGCTTGGAACGTCTTGAAGACGCAACCCGGGCTTTGATCGAGACTCAGGAGCCTGATGGACGTTGGCGTTACGATCCAAAAACTGAAAGCGGTAACGCACGCGGGGGAAACGGCGACACTGTGTTAGGTATTTGTGCGCATTTCGCCTTGATCCTTTTAAAGCACGCCAGAATCTCTGGAAACGAAAACTCATTGAATGCCGGATTAAAGGCGCTAAAGGGTATGGACCGGTTCAAAGTTCCGCGCGGCACCCATGTGTCGGAATGTTCGCCGAAGACGCCGACTCTGCTTGCCGCGGCTAATGCCGTGGGTGCGTATGTTGAAGCCTACACGATAACCGATGATAAACGCCATATTGACCGTGCGGAGAAATGGGCACGAGCCGGGTTGGCTTTCATTTATCACTGGAATCTACCGGATCGAGCCGCCATGCGTTTCGCCTCCGTTCCCGCATTCGGAACAACCTCCGACGCTCGTGCGTGGTTCGGGGTCCCGTCACAATGGAGCGGGCTTGTTTTCGCCTACCATCTGCAGCATCTTGCACGCTACAGTCAGCGCCGTGATTGGACGAAGATTGCCGAGGGAATAACACATAGCGGTATGTGTCAGCAGCAGACGGTAGGAAAATTCAAGGGGACGTACCCGGATAGTCTCGATAAATTCTGTTCAGTGGAGCGCGTACCGCATTTCAATCCTGAAAATATCATGGCAAATCTATACACCTTGCGCGGGCAGGATCCGGACATTTCTACGGCGATCATTCGCCGCGAAAACGGGCGCATCCACATAAGCAGCGGAGCCACTATCGAAACCCGCGGCGGAGACAGCGAAGGAAAATTGGATTTCAGACTGTCTTATGTAGACACTGAAACAAGCCACACTATCATCACGGGGTATGGTAGTATTCCAAGCGCGGTAAGAGCCCGGGATCAGGATCTGCCGCGCGTAGAGGATTTGGAAGCGGCTGAATCCGGCTGGCTTTACCGGCAGGAGAAGGATATCGTTTTCGTTAAATGCAAACATGCGGAAAGTAAGATAACCTTTGAGGTTTTGCCTCCACTCGAAGAGAAATCTCCCGAAATTGATGAGAATCCTCAAGAGCAACTTGCCGAAGATGCGACTTCGTCTAGTAACGTTCACGATGAATCGACAGCCGAAACCTCGGAATCGGAAGAACGAGTCATTCTTGAATGATCTGTTAGTCGTTAACTTCACATACCACAATTTAAGGAGAATACCAATGGCTAAGAAAATCGTCCGCATCGCTTTCTTTCTGGCGATTGTTTGGATTGTTTCCGCAGCAGTGCTTTCGACACACGTCCGCGCTCAAGAGGCCGCGGCGGGGAGTGGGGCAACAATGGGGGCAACTCCAATGCTCAACGTTAAAGTCCTTGTAGGCTTGGTTATCGAAAGTATCGTATTCAGCGTCGTTGGTCTAATCATCTTGTTAATTGGATACAAGATATTTGACGCAGTTACACCTTATCACCTGAATCACGAGATTGCCGAAGATAACAATACAGCGGCGGGGGTGGCAATCGCCGGGTTATTGATCGCACTCGGATTAATCGTATCCGCCGCAATCAGCGGGTGATGCGCGCCAAAGTGCCTTCATGAAAGCAGTCGTTTTCCATGAACAGGGCGGAATCGACCAACTGTGCTATGAGGAAGTCCCTGATCCGATTATTTCTGCGTCGGAAATCTTAGTCAAAGTCTGCGCTTGCGCCGTCAACCACCTTGATATTCGTGCGCGTCGTGATCGCCCGGAGGTGGAACCTTTTCCGCATATTCTGGGTTCCGATATTTCCGGTGAAGTGGTTGAAGTCGGCGCCGACGTGCGAAATGTCGGTGTCGGGGATAGCGTTGTTCTGTCGCCCTGCGTCCCGTGCGGCCAGTGCGCCGACTGCCTCAACGGCGATGAGAATTTATGTGATGCGCAGATTCTCCTGGGGTTCCAAACCAACGGTGGGTACGCCGAGTATGTCAAAGCTCCCGCCGAGAATGCGACGCTACTCTCCTCACACTTTTCCTATTATGAAGCGGCTGCGATGCCGATGGCGTATCTCACGGCGTGGCACATGCTCGTTACCCGCGCCGGAGTTCGTCCCGGGGAGGATGTGCTGATTTTATCGGCAGGCAGCGGTGTCGGCAGCGCCGGGCTGCAGATTGCCAAGTTGTGCGGCGCGCGGGTCTTCGCGACCGCAAGTACGGACGGCAAGCTTGAACGCGCACGTCAACTTGGCGCCGATTTCACGATCAACTATACCGACACAGATTTCAGCGAGATCGTCCGCGAGAAAACCGGGGAGCGCGGCGTTGATGTCGTGTTTGAGCATGTTGGGGCAGCGACGTGGGACAAAAGCATCGCATGTCTTGCCAAAAAGGGTAGGCTCGTTTCGTGCGGCGTAACTACGGGCAACATTGGTGAGATCGACATTCGTAAGATGTACCAGAAGCAGTTGACGCTTATGGGATCGGCGTTGGGAACTGCATCGGAATTACGCACGATTATTCGTCTCGCGGAACAGGGAAAGTTAAATCCAGTTATCGACCGTGTGTTACCGCTGCGCGAAGCTGCCGAAGCACACCGAATTATGGAAGCGCGCGAAAACTTCGGCAAAGTCTGTCTAAGTCCTGTCGATTCACCATGAACACCGTCCATCGAAGTTATCATACGTTCCTTAAAGAAACACGATGCCAGAGTTCGAGTTAATTTCAGACTATAAGCCTCAAGGCGATCAACCGGAAGCAATTCGGAAGCTTACCGAAGGTTTGAAGAACGGGGATCGACTGCAGACACTGCTTGGGGTCACGGGTTCTGGTAAGACCTTTACCATGGCGCATGTCATCGCCGAGATGCAGCGCCCAACGATAGTCATCTCTCCGAACAAGACTCTTGCGGCGCAGTTGTACAGCGAATTTCGAGATTTCTTTCCCAACAACGCGGTGCATTACTTCGTCAGCTACTACGACTACTACCAGCCGGAAGCCTATATCCCGTCCACCGATACCTATATCGAAAAAGACATCCAGATTAACGAAGAGATTAACCGCCTGAGGCTTGGCTCGACGGCATCGTTGCTCTCCCGGCGTGACGTGATTATTGTCGCCAGCGTGTCGTGTATCTACGGTATCGGATCGCCGAAAGAGTACGATCTTCAAAAGGTTAAGGTTCAGGTAGGAGAGGTAATCAAGCGTCAGAAACTGTTGCGGGCATTGGTCACTATTCAGTATGAGCGTAATGATGTCGAATTTTGGCAGGGAAATTTTCGCGCCCGCGGCGATGTAATCGAGGTGTTTCCGGCTTATGCGAACACCGCCTACCGAATCGAACTCTTCGGAGATGAAGTAGATCGACTGACCGAAATTGATACACTGACAGGGGAGATATTGTCGGAACACGACGCCATTGAAATTTTCCCTGCAAAACACTTTATGACGGATGCCGAACTCTTTGAAGAAGCGTTGGTAAACATTGAAACGGAACTTCAGGAGCGAATCGATTACTTTGTCGCAAACAACAAGCTGCTTGAAGCTCAGCGCATCGAACAACGCGCGCGCTTTGACCTTGAGATGCTGCGCGAAGTCGGTTACTGCTCCGGAATCGAGAATTACTCCCGCCATCTCTCCGGTTTGGAACCAGGGCAACCACCGTACTGCCTGATTGATTTCTTTTCCGATGATTACCTGATGTTTATAGACGAATCCCACGTGACAGTGCCGCAGTTACGTGGAATGTATCGCGGTGACCGATCACGTAAGGAAACACTCGTAGATTATGGTTTTCGCCTCCCCTCCGCGCTCGACAATCGTCCGCTGCGCTTTGAAGAACTAGACACGTACATCAATCAAGCGATTTTCGTCTCCGCCACGCCCGGAAAACACGAGTTGCACACCAGCAGCCAAGTAGTTGAACAGATTATCCGACCAACGGGGTTGATTGATCCACAAATTGTAGTGCATCCGGTAGATGGGCAGATTGATCATTTAATAGGCGTAATCAACGAAAGAGTTGCCCAGAATCAGCGCGTCATCGTAACGACGCTCACCAAACGTATGTCGGAAGATCTTACGGATTATCTTTCCGAGGCAGGGATTAAGGCGAACTACCTCCATTCCGAAGTGGAAACGTTTGAACGCGCCCAGATTTTGCGTGAACTCCGAGAAGGGGTATTCAATGTTATCGTGGGAATAAATCTCTTGCGCGAAGGATTGGATCTTCCCGAAGTGTCGCTAGTCGCAATTCTTGACGCGGATCGCGCAGGATTTCTTCGATCGGAAACATCGCTTATTCAAACAGCGGGGCGCGCCGCTCGGAACGTGGATGGAGAGGTACTTCTGTATGCCGATGAGGTCACCGACGCAATCCGAAACGCCATTGACGAAACCAACCGACGCCGCGAAATTCAGATGGCATATAACGAGGAACACAGCATCACTCCAGCCACGATTGACAAAGCCATCCATGACCTCATTACCAAGTTAACGGACGAACCCGAGGAATCGAAAAAGATCGATCCCGTCCCAAATCTGGAGGATGTTGGCGCCGAAGAAATTAAATCGTTGCTTGTTCAATTAACATCTCAGATGCACGATGCAGCCGCCGATTTGGAGTTCGAGCGGGCGGCGGCGCTGCGGGATCAGATCTCGGACCTGAAGCGCGAGATTGGTGAGACGTAGGCGGTGATGGCGGTTTATTGCCGTTAGAACTTGTTTGAAAAAATGAGTGAAAAGGGCGCTTCTGGTAATTCTGCGGTTGGGCATTTTCGTGCTTCTGTTGCCGTATGTCGAACACCTGCGGGATTTCTATCGCCCTCCTTATTCAGTCACTTGATCGTTATCCACTCGCTTGATTCATTCGCTCAGTTGATCGTTCATTATTCAATCGCTTGATCGCAGGGGAGCCCTATCGCCCGCCTTGATTAGTCGGTTGATCGTACACCCTTCATATTAAGCAGTCGCCCGTAAGCAGTGTCACCGAGGTATTTGCACATGTCGTCAACTAAGGGTACGATTCTGATTGTAGATGACGAGAAAAACGCCTTGGCATCGGTCTCGCGGGGGTTAAAACTGGAAGGCTACACGGCTCTAACGGCATCAAGCGGCGAAAAAGCGATGGAAGTCTGCGCCGCAGAGGCCGTTGATCTCGTGCTGCTTGACATCATCATGCCGGGTGGAATGAATGGCATAGAGACATTAAATAAGCTGAGACAAACCCAGCCGGATTTAAATGTAGTGATGATGTCCGCGCAACAGGACATTGAGACTGCGGTTAAAGCAATGGAACTTGGCGCCAGGAATTACCTCGTCAAGCCCAAATCGGTATCCGAGATTCTTCGGACTGTAAATCCTTTTCTAGAGCTATCGCGTCTATCTCGGGAAAATGAAGTTCTTAAATCTCAGATTGGCGCCAGGGATGAGATGATCGGGAAAGGAGGCGCAATACAGCAACTCCGCACTCAGATTAGACAAGTTGCATCAAGCGATCTGAGCGTACTTATCACGGGAGAAAACGGCACGGGCAAACAGCTCGTCGCCGATGCCATCCACCAGCAGAGCCAACGGCACCGGAGGCCGTTCATTTCGCTGAATTGCGCCGCACTTCCAGACGAACTCATTGAGAGTGAGTTATTCGGACACGAGCGGGGCGCATTTACCGGCGCGGCACACCAGCGCCGCGGCAAATTTGAACTGGCGGATGGCGGTACGCTTTTCCTTGACGAAATTGGCGACATGAGCCTCAAGGCACAGGCGAAAGTGCTGCGAGTGCTTGAGTACGGCGAAATCCAACGCTTGGGCGGCAGTCAAACGTTGCATGTTGACGTAAGAGTTATCGCAGCCACGAATAAATCCTTGGACAAGGAGATTGAGAATGGGGCCTTTCGGCAAGACCTGTACTATCGCTTGAATGTGGTGCCCATAATTGTGGCGCCATTACGGGATCGGCTTGATGATTTACCGCTATTGATACATCATTTCGTCGAGCGATTTCATCGTGATAATGCGCGTTCTCCCAAGACAATCGACTCATCGGCAATCCGCGTTATGCAATCGTACGATTGGCCAGGCAATATTCGGGAGTTGAAAAATATCGTCGAGCGCTTGCTCATTATGGTGCCCCGCGATGTCGTCATTTCCGATGATGTCTCGGCGGTTCTTCCGGTTACGCGTGAGGTTGTGACAGAGATTGACGCAACATCCGTCAGTCTTCAACCGCAATCAAACAGCTCGCTACAAAAGATGGTCGATGAAGCCGAAAAGAGTTTGGTTCTCCAAGCGCTCGAAGCAAACCGCTGGAACGTGAAACAAACCGCGGAACAATTAAAGATAGAGAGAAGCAATTTTTACAAAAAACTTACGAAATATAACATCAAACGCCCAGATGAAGACTTCAACACTGAATAGCATAATAACCAAATTCCATGCTTGTGCTTCCGGCATGACTCGAACCCAACTACTCATTTTGGTCGCACTAGTCATTCTTATCGGTGCACTTTCATTGCCACCGTATCTGGAATATGACCGAAAAGTCATGCCTGCCGACAACGATGTGGACATGATAGCCGGAGCAATCAAGAAGTTTTATAAGCACACGAAGGAATACCCTCAGGATTTGGAAGACTTAGTCACTAATCCGGGTATTGAAGGCTGGAAGGGAAGCTATCTTGAAGACCTGCCCGAAACTCCGTGGGGAGGAAGCTATCAACTCATGCCGGATATATATAAAGTGTGTATTTCTGCAGATCATCCACGAGTGCCGAAAAAATACAGACACGGAGGCGTTGCGGAGATAAGCCGTGTGTACCACGGGAACCCAAAAGAAGGAGCCAAGTACTGGTGGAAGTAGCACCGCTTTTTATTTTTGTGCTTGGTTTGCTAATTGGCAGTTTTCTGAATGTTTGCATCTACCGTATCCCACGCGGCGGGCTTTCCATAAACTTTCCCCGATGGTCGTTTTGCCCGGAATGTCAGGCGACGATAAGATTCTACGATAACATTCCTGTCCTAAGTTATATTCTCCTGCGCGGGCAATGCCGGGACTGCGGAACCCGAATTTCGATTGCATACCCGCTTGTTGAATTGATTACGGGCGGGCTGTTTCTGCTAGTGTACTATAGGTTCGGCTTAACACTCGGATTCGTTCATGGATGTCTTTTTGTTGCGCTGCTCATTCCGGTTTCATGGATTGACGCGCGATGGTACATCATTCCCAACATCATTGTCGCCACCGGACTAACCCTAGGTCTAGGGATAACCGCCGCCATAACCGCACAACAACAGGACTGGTTTTACCTGCTTGAACATTTTATTGGAGCGGTTGCGGGGAGTGGAGTCCTTTTGTTGATAGGAATCCTAGGAAAGGCGATTTTGCGCAAAGAAGCAATGGGCGGCGGAGACATCAAGCTCATGGCGTTAATTGGGTTGTTTCTCGGCGCGTGGCCGCACCTGTTGATTGTGGTTGTCTTATCCGCGTTTATCGGATCAATCGTAGGGTTATTGCTGGTTGCATTTACCGAGCGAAGTCGACAGCATCCGATTCCTTATGGGCCATTTTTGGCGATCGCGGCAGTGTTGGACCTCATTTGGGGTGAGGGGATGTGGAATGGGTATCTGAGGTTTATTGGTTGGGTTTAAAACCGGACTAATCCTAGGAATTTTGCAGTCGTTCCGTTATCGAACCACCGTTGCACAACAAACTATATTTGGAGGCTATCTGACCATGACAGTTTCAGAGACAGTTATGTCGCGCCGAACGATTTTCAAGTTCAAACCGGATCCAGTGCCCAATGATGTGATTGAGAAAGTTTTGGGATTCGGGATTTTTGCACCTAATCACAAACTCACCGAACCGTGGAGATTCACGGTCGTTGGAGAGGAAACGAAACTGACCCTCGCGGAACGATATCGAGAAATCCAAATAGAAAAAGCGGCGGAGCATGTCAGTGCGGAAAACAAAGTGAAGATTGGCGAAGCCGGCTTTCAGAAGATGATGTCCAAGCCCACTATCATTGCGGTATCTTGCCTTCAAGAGGGTGACGAACAACAGCGTCGAGAGGATTATGCGGCAGCCTGCTGCGCCATGATGAACGTTCAACTCGTCGCTTGGGAGATGGGCGTCGGTATGCAGTGGAGCACGGGAAAGATTACGATGGAACCGAACACCTATCGCTTGCTCGGTATCGACAGCGAACGTGAATATATCATCGGTTTTTTCTATACGGGTTATCCGGCGGAGATTGGAAATTCGCCTCGAAAACCGCTGAGTGACGTGTTGCGCCGGGTGCCGTAATACCCACCCAAAAGCGGGCGATGCGCCAGCCTGTTGAGAGTCTTCAACGCTCCGTACGTCTCAAAATCCGCGAATCAAGGATTTCAAGTTCTCGCCGACTCATGTGTTCCCCCAAAGTGCAACCACAGTCTTCACTCTCCGTGCTGCGACACGAATAGTCATCATGAGCCCGCCAACGATTAGTCGGTTACACACCTCGGTTTGTATTCTGATTAGCGCCTGGCTCATACTCTCAGGCTGCCAGCCCTCCGATGAAACCGCACAGCGGAAAGAACAACTTAAACGCGAAGCGTTCAAACTTAGAATGGGAATGGGTTTGACACCGGAGGACGCGGAAGGGCACTTTCAGCTCGGGAAAATCTACCATGATTTGGGGGAGCACGACAGATCGATTGAGGCATTCCAGACGGCGCTGAGCCTTGATGACGAGAATGCGCAAATTCATAACCACCTTGGGTTGGTATACCTGAGCTTGCGACAATACGTTGAGGCGGTCAAAGCGTTTCTGGAGGCGATTAGGGTGAATCCCGACAATCCAACGTTCTACAACAATTTGGGGTACGCTTACGACAGCGAGGATGAGTTTGAGGAAGCTGCGAACGCCTATCGCAGGGCAATCGAAATTGACCCGGAATTCCCAGACGCCTATTATAATTTGGCAGCGGCTTATCACGCACGAGGAGTATTTGAGGTTGCTATCGAGAATTACGAGAGGGCAATCAGTTTGGATCAGAGCGACGCGGACGCACTCGTCGGCTTGGGAGAGGCGTTTCAAGATTCGGGACAATTGAATCTGGCAATCCGCACGTATGAAAAGGCGTTGTTGATCGACTCAACCGATCCGGAAGTTTATTATCGGCTCAGTCAGTTGTATAACGAGACGGATAATGCACCCATGACCCAATCGTATCTGGACCTCTTTCTGGACAAGGCAGCCGATTTGCCGCAGTTTGAGGTTAAGATTGAGAACGCTAAACGGTTAAAACGTGAGTTAGCAACGGAACAATAATATTTGTGGATTAAACCCTTCACAATTCAAGTGGGAATTGGGTTGAATTTATAGGAGGAATTGAAGTCGCGACCGGGAGTCGCTCCTAACGAAAAACGCCAAATTATCCGTTGAACAGCAAAACTTAAGCGGCTTGAATAGCACTCACCACGCGATCTCCAAACTCCGATGTAGAAAGCACCGTTCCCTGTTTCACTGCGGCGGCAAGCTCCGCCGTAACATAGCCTTGTTCGAAAACACTAAATAAGCAGTCCCAGATTAGATTAGACTCCTCGTCTAGCCCAAGTCCTTTTTCAAGCATCAAGGCGGCGCTGCCAATCATGGAATAAGGATTGGCTTGTCCCGTACCCGCAATGTCGGGTGCGGCACCGTGCACAGGTTCCACGAAAACTTTCTCAGGTCCCACACAAGCAGAAGGCATAAGTCCGAGGGATCCGATGATTCCACCCGCTTGATCGCTCAAGATGTCGCCGTTCATGTTCCCAAGCAACATCACGCCGTTGAACTGTGTCGGATCGATGACGAGTTGGTACGCCGCATTGTCCACTAACACGTGCTGAAGCGGCACTTCCGGAAATGAGCTTGCGATCTCCTCCACGACTGCACGCCAGAACCTTGAGGTGGCGAGTACATTCGCTTTATCAATGTTGGTGAGAGGTACATTACGACTGCTCGCCTCTTCAAAAGCAGTGGTTGCGACACGCCGAATCTGTTCCTCCGTGTAGACACAATCATCCTGGGCAAACTGCATTCCGGTGTCCTTCCCTTCCCGCTTCTTGCCAAAGTACACATCCCCCGTGAGTTCTCGGATCATGAGAATGTCGATGCCCTCTCCCAAACGCTCCTTGCGCAGCGGCGAGAAGTTAGCCAATGACGCAGGCAGTTTTGCAGGGCGATAATTGGCAAACGTCGTGTAACGTTCGCGCATCTCCAATACTGCCAACTCGGGCCTTTCCTCAATAGGGATTCGGTCCATTTCTCGCACGGCGAGCCCTACCGGTCCTTTGATGATGGTATCCGCCTCGTCACAAATTTCTCGGGTTTCGTCCGGACATGCCGACCCCTCGGCAAAATAGGCAGCAGCCCCGAACGCGCATCGTATATATTCAAATTCGTGGTTGTACCGCGCCGCTATGGCATCAAGGACTTTAAGACCTTCCGCCATGATTTCGGGACCGATTCCGTCGCCTTCCAAGACTGCAATTGTTGCTTTCATACTATTCGTTTTCCTCTGTGGTTGTTTTTACCATTTCTCAAAAATGATTGGGCATTGTTCGCGCGAATCAAGCTAAAGAAACATGCGTTGAGCAGCACAAGAGCCTTGTCTCCGCAGAAAGTCGGCAGGGCAGGGGATTTCTATCGTGTTCCTTATCCAGTCGCTTCATCTCCGTCTACGGAGTAAGTGAACGATATGGTTAAGACTTCATATGCGCCATTATTCAAGCGAAATGGTTTTATAAATTGCAAATCTTTAATTCAGTGATAGTGGCACATGCATTTTCTAGCAAATTATGAGAAATTTAGGACTTGCGCATACGCGATTCTCGTAGCCCGATTCACGGAGCATCTAGCAGTCTGCCCGGGCGATGAGTATTGTACCAGAATTGAATTGGAAAAAACAGTGATAACACCTTTCTTCAGAAAGACAGAGCATCAATGAGGTGAATTACAGTCGCGATTCGGAGATGGCTCCTACAAGGAGCCGCATCAGCTTGGGGCTGGGTAGGAGTGCTTTGTGGCAGGTGTCGATTTTTATTCTTAACAATTCTGAAAGATGTTATAATTTTCTGTGTATTCTATCGACATTCACTATCTCTATCGCGCTTACCGTCCATTCGCTTGAGCTCCGCTGGAGCGCAGGGATTTGGACATATCGCATTCAATCAACCGGATCGAAAAAAAGGGGCACTATACAAAATTAGTGTTACTTGCCGAAAGAATTGTCCCGACAGCAGATGACGGGCTACACACTCAAGGAGATATCGATGGCTAAGGATAACGGGAAAAACGAAGATTCCATGAATATTAAGCGGCCAAAGATTCAGCATATGGCTACCCTTTGGACGTTAACCGACTACGGGGGGAAGAAGGGCGAATGGTCGGTCGACCAGAAGATTAAGCGGATCAAAAAGGCTGGTTTTGATGGATTCTGCGGACGAGTGCCGGACATCACCGCCGAGCATGTCGAGAAATACGGACTTCTTTTCGCGGCCACCGTGGACATAGGAACCGTAAAGGAGATTCGCCCGAAGCTCAGAGCGATTAAAGAAGCTAATGCGCGATGTGTGAATGTGCAGTTGCTCGACCATGACACTCCAGCCGAACGTGCACTGTCTACCGCGCGGCGGGTGATGGAAGCTGCGGACAAGTTGGAGATGGATGTTGCCATAGAAGTGCATCGCGACACGTGTACCGAGACTCCGGAGAAGGCTTATGCACTAGCGGAAGGATTTGAGAAGGCGGAGAAGCGTTTACTAAAAATGACGTGGGATTTCTCGCATCCGGCAGTCATCAAGCATCTTTCACCGCCTTACTGGGATCGCTTGGCGGAGCGGACAGACCTTATCCAGTATGCGCAGCAGTTTCATTTTCGACCGTTCAATGGTCATCACTGCCAAGTGCCTGCACTTGGACGAGGCGGGAAGTTCACGCCGGAATTTCTGGATTGGTTAGAATTCGCCGAGCAGGTCATCGCGTGCTGGTTACAAGCGGCAGAGCCGGGCAGGGAGATTTTCGTCTGTCCGGAGCAGGGGTCGGGAGGCTATTTCCTGTCTGTGTTTGGAGACCGTTGGAAGGATGTGCAGGCGATCCGGCGTGAAGTAGATCGGGTTTGGCGGAAGCAGTTGAAATCATGGGCACCGCCAGCGGCTGAATAAAAAGCTTCACACATAGCTACCCACAGATGAAGTTGATTGGGATCTTTGAAGGTGTGATCGAATTTTCAAACCTCGGAACACTATCCTTTTGGCATGAGGAGAACGACCACCATGAAGATGAAAGCCGCCGTGTTGCACTCAACCCCCAGCACGCTTTCAGTCGAAGAGCTTGAAATTGCGGATCCGGGTCCGGGCGAGGTTCGTGTGAAAATTGCGGCCAGCGGACTCTGCCACACGGACTGGGAAACCATGCACGGCTACCAGCCCGTGAACCTACCTGCCGTGATTGGTCATGAGGGTGCGGGCGTTGTCGAATCTGTCGGACCGGGGGTCACGCAGGTGAACGCCGGCGATCACGTGGCGTGTTCATGGAGCCCAA
This sequence comes from Candidatus Poribacteria bacterium, assembly GCA_022827055.1. GTDB lineage: Bacteria > Poribacteria > WGA-4E > WGA-4E > JAJDTR01 > JAJDTR01. The sequence goes on from JAJDTR010000128.1 coordinate 22,012, forward strand.
ATTGCGGACACTGTTTTTACTGCGACCATGGGCAGCCTATTCTGTGCGAAGTTGCGAAGTCTTCCAATGGCAATGGAGTGTTATTCGACGGGACAACTCGGATGGCGCTTGACGGCGAGCCGGTCTATTATTACAGCCTTGTGTCATCGCACGCGGAGTACAACGTCATCCCGGAGCAGGCAGCCGTACCGCTGCGGAAGGACTTTCCACTGGATCGCGCGGCGTTGCTGGGATGCGCCGTTATGACAGGTTACGGAGGCGCAGTTCATGCCGCACGAATCAAACCCGAGACGAGCGTTGTGGTGAGCGGTTGCGGCGCGGTGGGACTCAGTGCGGTGCAAGGGGCTCGGATCTCCGGCGCCTCGATAATCGTGGGTGTAGATGTCAATCCTCTGAAATTGGAATGGGCGCAGAAATTCGGCGCGACGCATGTTGTTGATGCCACGAAAGATGACCCCGTCGAGTTTGTGCGTGAATTTACCGAGGGACGCGGGGCAGACTATGCGATCGAAGCGGCAGGACAGAACATCTCGATTCGACAGACACTCGAAGCCTCACGCCCAGGCGCGAGGATTGTCTTACTGGGTAAGACACCGTTCGGAGAAGAGGTCACGCTGCCGTTTCACATCTTGATGGGCGAACGCGAAATCGTTCGCACGTCTTACGGCATGAGCCGCCCTCGAGTGGATTTTCCGCGCTTGGCAAATCTGTATATGGATGGGCGATTGCTACTTGACGAGATGATTAGCATGCGTCTGCCTCTTTCCGAAATCAACACCGGATTCGACGCGTTGGAGAAGGGCAATGTGGCGAGATCGCTCGTCATATTTGATTCTTCCGGGTCAGTTTAGAGCGAACAAGGATTGGTAACGGTGAAGAAGACCATGAAATTGGGAGGGAAAGTAGCTATCGTAAGTGCTGCGGGACGCGGGATTGGCCGCGCCATTGCCTTGTGTCTCGCCGAGGAAGGGGCTGATGTCGTCGTGAGTTCTTTCCGTGAAGAAACAACCAACAGCACCGCCGACGCTGTCCGTGCAATCGGTCGCAAAGCCGTCGCCATGCCGGGTGACATTACGACAGCGGATACAATCGTGCACGTGGTTCAGGAAACCCTCGACACCTGCGGCAAGATTGACATCGTTGTGAACAATGTGGGCGGCGCAAGTGCGACGCCAAAAGAGGTAGGCACGGGACCGCTCGCAAAAGTTGAAGCGTTGTGGGATGACACGTATGAACAGAACCTCAGGGCATCCGTATTGATGTGTGAAGCCGTCGCACCGCATTTCATAGAGCAGAACAGCGGCAAAATCGTAAACGTTTCGTCGATTGCCGGTCGTTTTACTCCATCCGCGAAGAACATGGAACGATTCGTCCCGCCCGCTTATTGTGCGCTGAAGGCGGGTTTGATAAGCTACACTCAGACACTTGCGGAGCGGTTGGGACCGCATAACATTAACGTGAATTGCGTTTGCCCAGGCATCGTATATACCGATGCGTGGAAAGGTATCTCCAAGCGGATGGTCGAGGACATTCCAGAGTTTCAAGGTCAGGATTTCAGAGAATGGTTTGTCGGTATTGCCCACGGCAAATACCCCGACATGTTCCGAGCCACCCCTATGCGGCGGGAGCAGACGGCGGAAGATCTGGGGCGCGCTGTCGCGTTTCTGGTCTCCGAAGATGCGCTGAACATCACGGGTCAAACATTGAATGTTGACGGCGGAATGGTCAAGAACTAAGAGGAAGCGACCGGAAGGATAGAAGATCGGGGATGTCCTCTCTGTCGAAGCAGTTGTACGATGAGGGACTGGGGCGACTTCGGTTATCTTTGCAATGTGATTTGAAGTAGTAGATTATGGAGAAGACAATTATTTCGGTGGCTGTGTGCGGTTCAGGTCCCATGAAAGACAAGAATCCGGCTGTACCGTACACCCCCAAGGAGATTGCCGATGCAGCCATCGAATGTTGCAAAGCGGGGGCGGCGATTACCCACATTCATGTTCGTGATCCCGAGACCGGCATCGTGTGCTCAAGGCTTGGGCTCTTCAAGGAGGTGGTCGATCGGATTCGGGAGGCGTGTGATATCGCAATCAACCTAACCACCAGCGGCGGAAATATACCGGGAATAAACATCATTGAAGAACGCCTCGAACCGGTGACCTTAAAACCCGAACTGTGCTCACTCGATGTGGGGTCTATGAATTTCGGGGATGGTGTTTTTCTCAACCCGCCCGAATGGGGACGCGCCGCGGCGAAACGGATGCGAGAATACGGCGTCAAACCCGAGATCGAAGTATTCGATATGGGCCACATGGCACAGGCACATCATCTGATTGACGAGGGATTGTTTGAAGAACCGTTATTTATCCAGCTTTGTATGGGCGCGGGATGGGGGATTGAAGCCACACCAGAGCACCTGCTGGTTATGGCAAGACAGTTGCCGCCCAAAGCGCAATGGTCAGTCTTGGGAGTTGGTCGGACGCAGTTGCCGATGATTACGATGGGCATCCTTCTGGGCGGTCACATCCGCGTCGGGTTTGAGGATAACATCTACTTGCGGCGCGGGGTGCCGCTCAAGAGCAACGCCGAGATGGTCGAGGTTGCCGCAAATTTGGTGGCGCAGTTGCAGCGTGAAGTCGCAACGCCCAACGAAGCGCGACAGATTCTCGGTCTCACTCGGAAACGGGTCAATTGAACGAATCTTGAATCCCGTCCACAATGCGAGATGGGAATCAATGGAAAGTTTTACAGTCGAGGGAACTTATGGTAACGCTAGGCAACGAAAAATATAGTTATGAAACGTCCGGGGAAGACTGGGGAAATTTGCCGGAAAACTGGACCTACAAAGAAGCTACGGCTGTCGCCGTGGACGAGAAAGATAACGCATACGTCTTCAATCGCGGCACGCACCCCATGGTTGTATTGGACCCGGAGGGAAACGTCCTTCGGACGTGGGGAGACGGTATATTCGGAACCCCGCACGGTGTAACCATCGGGCCCGACGGGATGGTCTACTGCGTTGACAACGGCGACCATACCGTTCGCAAGTTTACCCCCGAGGGAAAACTGTTGTTGACCTTGGGGGAAGCGAACAAACCTTCACCGGCAATGAGCGGTTTTCCATTTAACTTGCCGACTCACAGCGCCGTTGATCCACGCGACGGGGGTTTGTATGTCGCGGACGGTTACGCAAATGCTCGGGTGCACAAATTTTCTCCGGATGGAAGACACCTGTTCTCATGGGGAGAGTCCGGCACGGGACCGGGGCAATTCAATATCGTTCACAACATCGTCGTAGACAAAGACGGTTGGGTTTACATCGCGGATCGAGAAAACCACCGTATTCAGGTGTTCGACCCTGACGGCAAGTACGAAACGCAGTGGGTGAACTTGTCGCGCACGGCGTGCATCTGTTTTGACATGAAGGATGAGCCGTTAATCTATGTCGGGGAATATTTTTGCGGGATCGGGAGCAACCGTATCGGCACGAATCTGGGACCTCGCGTGACCATTATGGATCTCAAGGGGAATGTCCTTGCACAACTGAGCGACCAGTCGTATGGTGATGAACCCGGCAGATTCTACTCGCCTCACGGAATCGCGGTTGACTCGAAGGGTGACATCTATGTTGCAGAGGTGTCCTGGAGCGATTATGGAAGCCAAATGGATCCGCCTCGTGAACTTCGGTCGCTGCAGAAGCTGGTCAAAAAGAGTTAGGAGCGCGATGTGTGAAACCCATCCTCGCGCAAGTGTTTTATTCGCTAGGTAATCAAAAGAATCAAGCAGTGGAGTCGCCGGGACCCTAAGATTGAACTTACCATTGTAGATGTATGAAACAAGGCGGTTTACGGCACACGGCGCGTGCCTACTACCTTATTCTCTTAGCGAAGAGGTACCCAAGTTGAAGTGTATCTGCGATCAGGGTCATGTAATACATTAGGGGAGAATGACCGCGTGACAGCGTTGGTTCGAGAATATCGGAAGGAAGACGAAGATCGAGTCAGGATGATTTGGTCTGTCGCTTTCCGAGGCGGCGCCCCGTATCCGCTCGAAAGAACAATCCCTTTGGCGGATGAAGAGATGTTCGTGGCGATAGCAAATAACCGGGTGGCTGGCGCATACCGGATTATTTCAATGACGGTCACATGCAGGGGGGCACTTTTTAGTTGCGGGGGAATAGGCGAGGTTGCAGTTGCTCCGGAAGATCGGCAACGCCACGTGGGGCGTACGATGATGATTCATGCCGTGCAACACATGCGCGAAACCGGTCAACACATCACCAATCTGCGAGCCTCTCATGAAGTGTTCTATCGGAGGTACGGTTGGGAGTGCTGTGGGCGAGATTACCGCATCACGTGCCCGGTCGCCCGCTTTCCGCGCCTGGAGTGCCCGTTGCCCATGCGCCAATGGGACGTTTCGGAGTCGGAGACAGATATAACGTTGGTGCCCGAAGAGGCGTGGCACGAACTGAACGCCGCTTATGAAAGATTCTCCTACAAATATTCGGGGATGGCGATGCGGAAGAGTTTTCGGTGGTCCCGAATCAGGACGGTGCAGGGAAGCCCGGTGAAGGTCTTTGCGGCGGGCGACCCCGTGGAAGCGTATATGGTTATTCGATTCACGCACAGTTCCATCGGGATGGGCAGGGATATGGATTTGGAGGCGATCGAATTTGTATGGACGACGCCGGAGGGGTACAAATCATTGCTCTCAACGCTAGGGGGCGTGGGCATGAACTTTACGACTATCAGTTGGCCTGAACCTTCGAATGGGCCATTTCTATCGTCAGAGTGGTTCACTCGCGGCGTGACGACCAAGCTATCCAACCCTTCCCTATTCCGAGTATTGGATGTGCCGGGCGTTCTAAGAGGGCTGTCAACGGAGCAGTCGGGCACGTTCGCCATGGCGGTTCACGATGAGATTCTGCCAGCCAATCGCGGGCCTTGGCGGGTGTCTTTCTCGGCAGATGGCGTGGAGGTGGAGCCAACCGAATCCGGTGACTTGCAGTTGGATATCCGGCAGTTTTCGCAGGCGATGCTAGGCGAGCCGAGTTTGACAGATCTCTTGGAACACGGTTTTGTGAAGCCGCCGAGTCAGCAAACTGTGAAGGCTGCAACCGCACTGCTGTCTCCAAAGACGACGTATAGCCTCGAGTATTTCTGAGAAATTGTACGTTGTTCATGGCACTAACCTTCAAAGGCACAAGGAAAGGTGGGCGGTGCCCACCCTACAAATGAGGAATAACATGAAAGTCATTGATCTGAGGAGCGATACAGCCACCAGACCCACAGAGGGCATGGCCGCTGCGATAGCCGCGGCTGAACTCGGAGACGACGTTCTTGGCGAGGATCCAACGGTCAACCGTTTGGAGGCGCTCGCGGCGGAAACCATGGGGATGGAAGCAGCGGTATTCGCCACTAGCGGAACACAGAGCAACTTATTGGGGATAATGGCGCAATGCCAGCGAGGCGACGAATACATTGTCGGACAGGATGCCCACACCTACAAGGCAGAGGGCGGCGGCGCGGCGGTGTTGGGTAGCATTCAGCCGCAACCCCTCGATTTTGAGCCCGACGGCTCGCTGGATTTGGCTACGGTTGATAATGCCATCAAACCCGACAATTTCCATTATGCTCGAACTAAACTGTTATGTCTGGAGAACACTCGATCCGGGATTGCGCTGCCTCTCGACTATCTTCGCCGTGCGCGAGAGCTTACGCAGGAGCGAAACCTGAAGCTTCATCTTGACGGCGCTCGCGTGTTCAACGCTGCCGTGAAGCAGAGAGTTCCCGTCGATGAAATCGCTTGTAATTTCGATTCGGTTTCATTCTGTCTTTCAAAAGGACTGGGCGCTCCCGTCGGATCGGTGCTTTGCTCGACGACTGACGTAATAAAGGAGGCTCGCCGTTGGCGCAAAGTGCTAGGCGGCGGTATGCGGCAAGCGGGGATATTGGCAGCGGCGGGTATTTTCGCACTGACGAAACAGGTTGACAGGCTGGAAGAAGATCATGTGAACGCAGCCCTCCTAGCTGAAGGGCTTGATGGAATTGACGAGGTCGCCGTCAATTTCCCGCCCATGCAGACAAACATGGTGTATATTGGGGTCCCCGAGAGTGATGCAGCAGCGCTGTCAGAATTCATGAAGGGTAGAGGCATTCTAATTACAGGGGGTACGTCAATCCGTCTGACGATTCATTTGGATGTCAGCAGAGACGACATTTACACGATCATTAAAACGTTTAAGGATTTTTATCGGAAAGGGAATGCCTAACGGGCACGGTTGATATAGATTTGTAATCCATGCCAGCGGTTCGTAGTAGCGATTGTTGGTTACAGACGGAAGATTGCCATTGCAAAGATAGCGTCCGAAAGCGGATTGAATTGCGTCACTAAGAGCCTGTTTGAAAATTCATATTTGTAGCATATTCGTCCCAAAACCAAGGTTTTCATCAGCGTTCTTGTAGGGTGTGCACAGCGCACCAGCCTTTTTAAAAGCCCCAGAGGGCATCAAGCGAGTGAATAACGAGTACGATAGCGATCCCACAGCTGTACGGCGGATGACAACAAGAATGCGAGAAAACTTCTCCTCATGTGACCAAATACGACCTTGCCACCATTTTTCAAACTAATTCTAAGAACCATTCCCCAAAAGAAAGTAGAAAAAGAGCTATGATGCCAGACCCAAGAAGCAATTGCCTGATGAGCGTATTCGTCCTGACGGCAATTGTATGGGCCGAGGAGGGTTCTTCAACAGCTGAGCCTCAACTGAATCCGGCTACAAAGCTAATAGAGCGGAAGGTTGTCTTTAGCGAAGGATTCGAGGCTGACGGCGCGATGACCTTGATGTATACAAATGGCAATCACAAGGTCAACTTCGTCGGTGTTACTCAGGAGCAGGCGGCTACAGGGAATTGCTCGTTCAAGGTTGACGTTACTTGGAGAGATGGGACGGGTATGGATTGGGCGTCAACACCGCTAATGATTCCCCTCTACGGCAACCCGGTCGTTCGGGGCAAATTGTATGTCGAACGCGGCGCGGTACGGTTTGGTCACGCGATTACGGTCCCGGAATCCGGTGCAAAGGGCAGCGTGGTAAGTGGAATCAAAGTCCGCGAACTGCGGGATGGGTGGAGCGAGTGGCGGTCAACCAGCCTCGGTACGCCGGGCGAAGCAGCCTATATTCAGGCAATTGCCGTTTTCACCGGTCCTCCCGATGACAAAGGACGAACGGTGTTTTACATTGACGATCTGGAGATTGAGGCTGCCGTACCCATCGGTTACGAAACTGAGCTCAAGGCGCGTATAGATCAGATTGAGGCAGAGCGAAACGCTCCTCTACACAGAGCCGTCCGCGCTCTTGCGGAGCGATTCGCAGAACTGACCGCCGAAATGGACGCATCTCGAATTACCTTTCCAACCTCGGCGTCAACAGAATTGAGGGGGTATTGGAAGCGGTTGCGACACTATCGTGACGGGGTGCGCTCACAGGTTGAAGCTAAACGTGACGAACTACAGCGTGAACCCGCCCCGACAGCCGTTCGCTCTCTCAGGCGGCTGATGTGGCGTCTTGAAAAGGCTCACTCCGCGTACGGAACTTTGGCAGCCTATGCGGAAGCTCACCCGGACTCTCCATATATCATCTGGATTATTGATCCTATCAGCAACGAGAAGGTTCTCCCAAATAGGTTGCCCGTGCCCGGAATCATCGGGACGGAATTAAATTTAGCGGCGTGCCCCGGCGAGTATGAACCTGCAAGTTTTGCAATCTACGGATTCAAGGCGTTGCGGGACGTTACCGTGACGTGGGGAGAGGCTACGTCCGGTGAGTTTACGCTGCCCTCTTCACAGATTGAGGTTCACATCGTAAAGTGCTGGTGGCAGGCGGGTGTTGGGGTCGCTGACGTGAAACATCCCGCACTGACGCCGGAGCTTCTGCTTAAAGACCCCGATTTCGTTTTAGTGGAGGATGAAGGCAAGCGCAATCGACTGCGGGATGCAGCGGCGCCTGTGGACGCCGCCGAATTACAACCCGTATCCATTCCAGTCGGGAAGACACAGCAATTTTGGGTCACGGTTCATATTCCTGAAGGGACATCGCCGGGAATCTACACAGGCCGGATGAACTTGGAAATCGAAAATGCTCCGGAGATGGAACTGCCGTTCACGGTTGAAGTGCTCCCCATCAGATTGGAGCAACCTGCTCTCCGCTACTCCATCTATTACCGCGGTAGGTTGACGGATGATTTGAAGGGAAGCATCGGTTCAAAGTGGAAGTCTCCGCGGCAATACTCGGCAGAGATGCAAAATCTGAAGGCTCACGGCATCACGCACCCGACTTGTCATCAAGACTTCGACAACACGCAACTTCTTGAGCATACCATCGAACTGCGTAAGCGCGCGGGAATTGCGATAGACCCGTTCTATACTTTGGGGCTGCAGACCAGAGGATATACTTCTTCGAAGGAACTGGAAAAACTCAAGGATCAGGTACATGCCGGTCTTGCTCAACTTCGCAAACACGGAATCAAGGAATTGTACATTTATGGAATTGACGAGGCAAGCGGCGATGTGCTGAAGAGCGAGCGTCCCTCGTTCAAGGCGGCACACGAGGCAGGCGCGAAGGTCTTTGCGGCTTGTGCGTCGGGCGCTTTCGAGCTTGTCGGAGACTTACTTCATCTCGCCGTTTTCAATGGGCCGCTCAATCCCGGTGAAGCCAAGAAATGGCGCAGCTTGGAACACAGTATATTTAGTTACGCCAATCCTCAGGTAGGGGTTGAAGAATCCGAAACCTATCGCCGCAATTACGGGCTGGCGCTCTGGAAGGCCGGGTACGACGGGGCGATGAATTACGCCTATCAGCATAACTTCGGCGACATTTATGTTGATGACGACCATGAGACCTTCCGCGACCACGTCTTCGCCTACCCGACTGTGGATGGCGTGATAGACACTATCCAGTGGGAGGGTTTCCGAGAGGGAGTGGACGATGTACGCTACGTGACGACACTGCTTAAAGCCATTGAGAATGCCACAGGCGGCAAAGAAGAATTGGCACAAGAAGCAATGGAATGGGTAAAAACAATCGATCCTTACGGCGACCTCCAATCGATACGAGCGGAGATGGTCAAGTGGATTTTGCAGCTTAGCCAATGAAGGGTTAGCACGAACGCTTCGGGACTGAGATTCTCGCGAAACTAGTGATGAAACGGGAATAGAGGGATGTGATGTTTGAAGCGGAATCTCTATCGCACGGAATGTACTATCGCGATCACTATCCATTCGCTTGATCGCTATTGCTTCGCTTATTCCTTCAAGATATGTTTGAGAAAAAGATTGATTTAGAAAAATCGAATACCTTCAAACCACGTCTGAGACCTCGCATCGAAAAGGAAGTCGAGTATGTCGCGAAACTTTGAGATTAACCTTGAAGAGAATTCGCGTTGAATGACGAAAGATTGCTGATCGAGAAATATAATCATTTACAGATGTTTTTGGTAGAATATAGTAATGCATGATGTGCAAACGAATCCGCAAACCTACTTTGGGACCTAACCAGGAATGCGGGACACGGCATACGGAGAATGCCTAATACTGTAACGGGAGAAATTTTTATGGTTAATGTTCCATACGCAGCACTTAAAGAGATGGTCTACAATATCTACATTTCCGCGGGCGCGGTGGAGGAGGACGCGCGGATTGTGAGCGATCACCTCTGCGATTCCAACCTTTTGGGTCACGATTCGCACGGCGTAATGCGCACCGACTCCTACATAGGCACGATGAAAGCAGGTCCGTCGGCAGAGCGGATGGAAACTGTCCGCGAAACACCTGCGAGCGCCGTCATCAACGTCCACGACGCTCTCGGAATGGTCGCGGCGAAGAAAGCGATGGATCTCGCCATTGACAAGGCGAAATCGAGGACACTGGGAGCGGTAGCGCTATACAACTGCGGACATGCCGGACGGATGGGTACCTTTCCGCCACAGGCTGCCGAGGAGGGAATGATCGGTATCGTCCTGCTCAATGGCGGCAGCCGCTTCATGCACCCGTTCGGGGGAACCTCGCGGCGGCTGCCCCCGAATCCGATCGCAATCGCTGTCCCTCGAAAGCACGGTGAACCGCTGATGCTTGACATGACGGTTAGCGTCGTCGCAGGCGGTAAAATCACCATAAAATCGGCGCGCGATCAGGAGATGCCGGAGGGCTGGATGATTGACTCGGAGGGAAACCCGGTCACGGATCCGAGCGCCTTTTACGAACGGGAATCGGACACGGCGGTGATGCCGTTAGGAGGATTCCAATTCGGGCACAAGGGTTTTGGTTTGGGATTCATGATTGATGCAATCGCGGGCGGACTCTCATGGGCGGGTTGTAGCCGCGATGAACCGACGCGCGGCGGCAGCGGCATTGTGATGATTGTCATGAAGATAGAGGATTTTATCGATCTTGACACCTACACGGAGGAGATAGAGTATATGGTTGAGTGGGTAAAATCCTCGAACAGACTCCCCGGCGTGGATGAAATCTACGTGCCCGGCGAATTTGAGGCACATAGCCGCGCTCAACGTTTGAAAGAGGGAATTCCAATCGAAGAAAAAACCTGGAATCGACTGGTTGAAGTTGCCGAATCTTATCGTGTCGTGGCGCCGGAGGTTTGAGCATCTGTCCCCTACGGTATCTCAACAACCTTGTTGCGTCCCTCTATTCCGGCGGATATCGCGGTAACCAGTATCCGCCGTCAACGCGGAGCGTGGCGCCGGTGATGTAATCGGCCGCGTCTGAACACAAAAACGCGGCCGCCTTCCCGATGTCTTCAATCGTTCCGAGCCGTCCCCACGGTAATTTCTTCGCGCCTTCCCTCTGCTCCTCGACAGTCGAATAGTTCCGCTCTCCTGGGGTGTCCGTCCAACCGGGCTCGATGACGTTCACGTTGATGCGATGTCCCGCGAGTTCCGCCGGTAGTGAACGCGACATTGTTTCGTAAGTCTATCATGTCTATTCGTATCGCTGAAAACGTGATATGGTTGAATTATCCGTCGACCAAACAACACGAAGCAGAGAAATAACATGATGTCGACAAGTGTGTATCGCTGCCGCTCAACCGCGCGGGCTACCCCGTGGCCAATGTTCGATTAACTCTGAGGGAATTTCGTCAATGAACATGGAGCGGGACGCTGTTTTGTCTCGGCGGACAACTGAACTCAAATACAAGCGTTCCTTGGCTCGCGTCATGCCAACATAGAACAGCCGCCGTTCTTCTTCTATATCGTCAGACGTCCCTTTTCCGTAAACAATGGGAAAATTTCCTTGTTCCATCCCTGTAATGATGACTACTCGAAACTCCGTACCTTTTGCTGCATGAACGGTCATCATGTTAATCTTGTCCGCATCAAACTCTAATTCATCCACACTATAGATTAACTTTTGATAATGGCAGAAACTAGAAACATCCGTATCGGAACTATTTCTCTGAAATCGATGGGCTGACTCAACAAAATTTTCCCTATTGCTGTTCCAATGTGAATCCTCTGTGGAATCGGGAATCGTTTCTTGTTCCAGTTTCTGAAGATACCCACCAATCCTTTCTACCTCTGCTGATTCAAGATATGTATACATGTTATCCAGTTTAGGTTGATGACTTTGTACATATCGCTTCGACGCTAGAAGAAACGCTTGTGATTGGTCAGAAAACAGTTCGGCATACCCAGATTGGTCGGAGTGTTCAAGTTGATCCATCTCACTTTGATTTGCAAGAATGCCGACTCCCACAAACGGCAAAAGCTCATCCAACGAACGCAACACGTGGCGACAAGATTTCATCTTGACCAATTTTCTTAACACTTGTCGGTTTACCTCCACGTCTTCCATCGCCCGATGCATGGTGGCATGCGTAATTCCGAACTCGTCAGTTAGTGCCTCAAGAGACCTTTTGTTCGATGGAAAGAACTCTTGGGCAGCAGTAAGCGTGTCGTAGGAAAGGTTTGACAAACCAATGTTTATTTTTTTTAGACTTCGCTCCAAGACTAGGTTGTCAAATTTCACCACGTTATGTCCAATGAGGACACTGTCTTGTATAAAATCTAGAAACTTTGGCAAAACGGTTTCAATATTCGGCTTATATTTGACCATTGCGTCATCAATATGGTGGACTCGCGTACTTGATTTCGGAATAGCGTACGGCGGTTTCACCAGTTGACAACGTCGTTCAACTTCATCTCCATCGGAGTTCAATCGCGAGGCAGCGATTTCAACAATTTCTGCCCGTTTGGAATCCTTGCTGGTGGTTTCGAGATCGTAGACAATCATACCCTCACAGTTTGGGGTTTCAAGGGACATAAGCATTTGCTGGCACAACCTCAAGGCGATGACGCTCTTGCAAGGGATTGGGTCCTTGTCTGGCTTTTGTGTTTTACCCAACTGAATCACTTTTGCACATTCCTCTGCTGCATCGCCAATGATGATTAGCGGCTGCGAAGTTCGTGACAACTCCCCAAAGTGCCCGATTAGGATGTCAATCTCGGTGTCAATATTTTCGGGTATATCTTGACCCGGTAGCAACAACTCAAGCATGACATCGCAGCCAATATATCGTTTGCTTGTCTGTTGAATGATCTGTGCGGCACAGTGGGTATCAATTCCATAGCGGACGCCGATTCGGATTGCATTGTCACGCTTTATCTTATCGCACAGAGTGTCGGCCGCCAAACTGAGATTTGGCAATTCCTTCGCAGATTCAATCTTATGAATATCTTCATCACGATAGGCTGAGCGGCGACGTTCAAGTAGATCAAAAAGGTTCAACACGATACTGTGAATATCTTTGCCCTCTATTTCACCGGAAAACCTGTCAACATCTTTCAGGAATTGGTGCACGTTTTGGCGTGTTAATGGCCCAACATCATCTGGATAATCCTCAATCGTTCTCAGTAGATTTGCCAGCGTAATTCCGTTACGTTCTGCTAACCATTTCAATCGTACGAGGGTTAGGTCGTCAATAACCTTCCGAGGGAAATTGACTGCCCGCTCAAGATCCCGATTTTGCTGCCACTGTATGAAATTCAGGTAGGACGAGATGTCTTTTGCATGTGTATTCTGAAACGAGTTTTCTCGGTTAACCCGCTGAAATTCTACACCCTTGATTGCAAACGTACTTGCTAGTGCATCGGCAAGTTCATGCTTCCGGTAAAAGACTGCGATTTCACCGTACTTACAGTGGCCTTGATCTACGAGCATTTGAATTACATTGACGATATGTGCTGCTTCTTTGTCTGAGTCGTTCAATCTGTAATGATAAATCTTCTGTCCCGGTTCCCCATGGGTTTTCAGATCGCCCTTCTGCACACCTGTGTTGTTGAAAATGACCGCCTGTGCTGCGGCTAAAATCTTTTTGCTGCAGCGATAATGTTCCTTCAATTCTACGACTTCCGGCTGGAACTCGTCTCTAAATTTCCAAATATATTCTCGACTCGAACCGCGCCAATTATAGATTGATTGATCTTCATCGGCAACTACCATTAAGTTTTGATCGGGCACGGGGCAAATTAATTTTAGCAACGCATACTGGGCAGGATTGACATCTTGGTATTCATCAACTAAAATGTAACGAATCTGGCACTGAAACTTGTCATGGACTGAAGCTACCCTCTCAAGTGATTCAACGCTCTTCCAGACAATATCGTCAAAATCGAGGGCGTGTTTAGCCAATAGTTTGCTTTGATAAGCCTTGATTAAATCCTCAACTCGTTGAATCTCCTTAGGATCATCAATCACGACACCATCTCTTCGGCGAAGCTCCGGCATTTTCCCACCAGCGGAAAGCGGCGCGCTGGAGTTCACCTTGTACTTTCCGACAATGTTGCGCAGCCATCGCGGATCGTAGTCGAGTTGATTTATCTTCGCCTCTCGCAGGCACTCAAACAGAACCTCTTCTTGTGCTTCCTCATCGAAAATCGCGAAGTTCCTCCTCATCCCAATCTCAGAGGCGTGGTCTCGGAGCATACTCACACAAAAACCGTGGAACGTATGGATTTTAACGTCTTGTTCGTGTTCAGGACCGACTAATTCCATAGTTCGATGAAGCATTTCTTGCGTAGCTTTATTCGTAAAGGTGACAGCGAGGATTTGATCTGGAGGGACGCCGTGATGGTGGATGAGAAAGGCTATTCTATGCGTGATGACCCTCGTTTTGCCTGTGCCCGGAGCGGCGGTGACCAAAATAGGGCCCTCTAGATGGGTTACAGCCTGCAGTTGTTTCTTATTTAGTTTCTGAAGGATTTCCATTTTCGCAACTCACTGTAGCAATCATCTAAGTCCGCGAAGACAATCGGAGGTTAATTATAACTTTACGATTGACCTTAGGAATTGCTGGCCCTTGGGGTTTTTTTCGTAGGTTCTTTGCCCTATTCTGTACATTAAAGCGACATAATAGTAGTCTCTAACGCAGAGATGAATGCCACCAACAGTTTCTGATATGATCCAGACTAGTGCATCTCTATTTCAATCTTAGACCCAGGAGATTTAAAGAGAGTGGTCTACGGAAAAGCCCAAATATCACTTCAGTTGTACACCTGTCGGCCACTCGTGCTCGCAAAGGCTGGCCTGATACTTAGCACAGCGCGCATCCGACAAGAAATGGTGTTGGAATTCGATCTTGATTTGATAATATCAGATCTCCGTACTGTAAAGATTATGCGTAATCGGCCGCCACACGTCAGTGTTGTCCATTATAATCTGCTGTGTGATTGATGTTGGCTTATCTTTGAGAAGGGATATGGCGGAGGCTGGTAACTTTTGCCACTTTGTTTGTCAAAAAGGTATATCATCTTCAGTTGAGGGAGATTCTTCAGGCTCATAAGATTTTTCAGTTTCATCAGATTCACATTGAAGATTTTCTATCTGTTCTTTTGTTGTCTCCAATGACTTTATCAATTCATAAATCCCGTCCATAATGGATTCATTGTCCCAAGCATGGACGTTTCCGTATCGTTTTCTTACTTCTGTTAGAATGGTTGTCAAGTCATCTCCCATCGTGTTGAGTTTCGTAATGATGTCTTGACGTTCATTGATTGTAAACATAATCACCTCTCTAGAATTTGTCTATAACGCCGATTCGTGGGTGGGGTCACTGATGCGGAAAAGGGCGATTGGAGATTATATCAATGCATGCTGAAATTACCTAGACAAGATGGATGGAGAAAACTTGCCTATCACCCTTTTATTATACCACAAATTGATGGATAGTGCCGCATTTTGTTCCTCAGCGTTGGCAAGTCATGTATGGTACGTGGCATTTCATCGGGGAAAGGTAAAGCCAATGAATTTACCCACATCCCTTAGACATAATAAAAGGAGAATGAAGATAAAACATCCGTTTAGTTTGAAGTTACCCCCAAAAACTAGATAGTAGATTAAGGTGGATTTAGTTCTGGCAAAACGGTCATGTTATGAATCATAATACGGCCCGGCAACGTCAAGAACTACGAAAGGAGTTAGTATAGCATGACTCGTAGAAAGCAGTATGATAACCGATTCAAAGCAAAAGTTGGGATTGAGGCGATAAAGAATGAACGCACCATGGCTCAGATTGCCAGTGACTACGAAGTCCACCCGAATCAGGTCAGCCAGTGGAAAAGACAGATTCTGGAGGAATCGCCTCAACTGTTTGCAAACGGACGCACTCAAGCGACTTCTGACAACGACCAACTCA
>JAJDTR010000018.1 GCA_022827055.1 Candidatus Poribacteria bacterium
CACATTTTCTTGGTTTGGTTGGTTTCGCCGATTGACTTTGGATTATGAACGCTATCCTAAGACTGCTGAAACTATGGTGTACATCGCTTCCATCTACTTGATGCGAAACCGAATCAAATGACTTTTCAAACAGGCTCTAAAAAAATTATCACAAACTTAGCCTGATTTGCTTTTTTGTCAGGCAGAAAATTAAGATGCGTTTCCCCTGAATTGGATGTATCTTGAGCAACGAACGCTGACGAAATAAGAAATCATGTACGCATCGAAACAAGTAAGGAGTTGAAACTTCTCAACAAACAACTGTCTAGTTTTTGGGATAATTACAAGGTAACCCTCTTCCCCGATCCCGAAAATTCTTAATTTCGCCACATAACGTAAGGAGACGGCGGCAATTCATGCCCTATGATAGGGGTGTTTTTATCTTTATCATCTCCATCGTTGTCACTTTCATCGCGCCGGTTTTTTTCCGCATCACGCTTCACTTGGTCGCGATCGCGATAATCCAAAGGCAAGTATGTGCCTAGTGGAAGTGCCGATAACTTCACATGGAGTGGGATCCAGTCAGCATAACTATACTCCGCGAAGTGCGAAATGTCAGAGAGTCGATCATCGGGGCGAGTAGGATCAAAGGACATCACATATCCTAGCGGACGACAGGCAATTTCCGATAGAACACGACCTTTAGCAATGGCTTTCGAGGCTGTTCGATTCATATCCTCAATCGTACCACGGTTTATTTCAGCGGGCTTCATAACCATTCTTGATGCGCCCTCAATGTAGCGGCTATAATCACTGATGTTCAAAAAAGCATAGATGTGAATATCCCGATTCAAGCAGCGTTCGTTCTTGTTGAGCACGAATTGAACCACGTCTGGATGATTATACGCGAATCGCAAATCCCTAATAGAAAAGAACATAACCACGATTTGCTTAATCACCCGCAGTGGGTAGATGCGAAAAGGGTAGTAAAATGTTGCCTCGCCTTGCACACGGTCAAGTATTTCCATTCCTTGATGTGCCCACTTGGCAAATGCCTCCCCATACCACGAGCCGGTATCGTTATCGCATTGTTTGCACAGAGTATAATCTCCAACACCACGCTGCGAGATCCGCCCTCTTTCCTCGAAGTAGCGGTCAGGATTCTTATTAATTAGTTCCCACATCGCCATGCCTACGGCCGGGCATTTGTTAAACGCACTTTGCGGTGGAACATGCCCAAACGACAGTTGTTTGTGCTCTCCACAAATTGCACAGTTGCCAAATACTGATTTTCTCGCCATTTAATTTCCTCGTCATCCTCAGTTCAATTTTGACGTAGCAACATTTCTCACATCACTTCCCCTCTTTAAACCTCGCAATCGCGTCCCGTTCTCCCGGTTCCGCTTTTGCGCAATTCGCCGGTATATCTGCTGATTCCCATTTGCTTGTGGTCTGCACGTCAATGACCGAGAAATAGCGACGTTGCCCCGCTCCAGTTACCGCGTCCACGGCTTGGGTGGCACGCTCCACTTGATCTGCTTCCCGGTATCTCTGGGCAACTTGCCCCATTCGACCGTGATAGCGCCAACTTCCCTTCACACCGTATCGGCGAACAACCACGATAGGAGCATGAAGACTCGATGCGCTGCCACGTTCAACTAGTACCGTATTGATTGCGTTTTCTCATTTCTCATTTGAATTCCTCATTGCCACTGAATGCGTCTTTCCACTCTCCTTGCGTAAACCAACCGCCTCGCCATACGGATACCGCCCCGTTCCCGTGTTCATTAACTTCCATCTTGGCTTTTCCTTTCCCCTCTTTCTCACTCACCACTACATATCCGCCATGTTCATTGACACCCATTGACACCATCGAAGGGAAAAACGTGCTACGCCCCAGAAACTGCTGCTCGCTTTTTACTCTAATCCGACCGCCAGTTTCTCCGACATCAATCGACACCAACGCCGTTCCGTCAGGGCGCACCACCTCCAGTGAACCACAAGTTACCTTACGAAAGTAGATATCCGACTCACTTTGGGCTCCCAGTGGCACGACAAAACCCAACGCCATAGTCATCAACGACCCGATAACACCGCACATCACTCCAAACCCCACGTCTTTCTTGTGCATCCTGACTCTCCTTCCGAATTTATGGGAATGAAGTTGGGGACGCCGCGAAGCGTCCCCAATTCTCCCGCTACTCCCGTGAATTGAGAACCTCGTCAATGGTCTTAAGAATATCGCCGATGATCGACTGGCGTTCCAACACCGACGTGTCCGCCGTCTTAAACCGAATAAACAAGGTGTGTATTCGGTCCGCTACACCAGTATCAAAAACCGGCACTCCCGGGTTGCCGCCTGTCGCTTTTTCGTATGCGTCCGTGTTCAACCCCACTAAAATCTCGTCTATAACCTTGATCGCCATTGGATCTGGATTCTGACAGTCCAACGGCCGCACCAACTCTTTCAGTCGATTCCAATCTCCCACGACTTTCACCCCCTTTCGCTAGTCGTACAAACACTTACATTCGATAAGTCGTAATATCTGAAACATTACGAGCGTTCCACTTCGCGTGGATTACTATTGGCAATTCTTTGTCGTGTAGGTCAAGGGTAAGACTATTCGCACATTGCCTCAATGAATTCACCAAAACAGCGCAGTCGCCGAGAATCTCTTTCCACTCCCGCAACCGGCCTGGCTTTTGCGTGCGAAGCACATCGTCGCTTGAACTAGACACGAATTACCGGTCTTTCGGATACTGCGCTCTCGTTTGCGTCCGATGTCGAATCGTAGCCATCGGGTGGATTAACATCGTCTCCCAATAGCACGAGTAATCGCTTTAAGTCATCTGAATCCGCATCTGAATCGGCATTCTCCTGTGCGTCCAATCTATTGAAGTATGCCTCAAGCCCTTTATATGCAAGCTGGTCGAATCGTAGCAACTGCTTCAAGAGCGTGACAACGTAATCGTTGACAACCGGGTCTGTGCGACTATCATCGTCTAGCTGGCTTTCAATAAAACGGATGTGTCGTCCAATCTGCACCTCGTGCTGTTTCAAGCGTGATTCCCACTCGTCGGTAGCCGCCAGGATTAATCCATTGGGTAGTCTCGGCAACTCATCCCAATAATCCCTCATCCTCTTATGGCACCTCTGAGACAACGGATTCGAAGTCTCCAGCGCTTCCCGGACTTCGCTATGTCGTTTCGCGCTGAATTCCCCCGCTTCGAAGCTGTACCACATCTGGTCGATTACAACATCAATGCTTTCATCCGAAAGACCAATGGAATATAACCGACGCAAAAATTCGTGTCGAACATGATCTGGAATCTTGATGTCATTCGCCATGTTTTCTACCGTGGAATTGAGTGAGGGCCTCTGCCCCCAGTTCATGTACAAAAGTCACGTGCGTGCTATGGCGCGCCTGCAACGCAGCCCTTTTCACGTCCCCGGGCAACCGTGGAATTACTGTTAGTCTGGCCTTCCCGCGCGCTTGCGTGCCTGTTCGTGCCCGGAATCAAAGATGGTGCTTGTGCTTCGTCGCGTTAACGGGGATAGTGCAGGCGATTCTCGTCATGAGACCGCGTTGAGAAGCACCCGCTCTGTACGGTGCCGAGGCAAGTCAGGCATTTACTGTCCCCTCCGATTTCGAAAAAAACTGGAACTTCGGGGTGTCGTATGGGATTTCGCGACTTGCCGGACAATTGCCGCGCGAACGGCCCTAAGGCACTTGAAAATCCGCCCTCGCCGCATGGCGGCGATTAAGCCATCTGCACTCCATTCACTCTTCGTATTATACTACACATACGAGAAGGTGTCAACTGAAAAGATACATTAATCAGTGACCATACTAAATACTATACATATGAGTAGTCTTACGTCGAAAATCGGATACGCCTCTTCATTTGACGGTATAACCGCCGGAGGGTAAGGAGACCCCGCGGCAGTCACTCGCTACAATCCCGACCCGATGACGCCCCCTATTCGGCGTTGTCTCCATCCGCGTCAGACCCCGGAGGCAGTGCCTTGGTCCCGTTGCCCGTCCCCTCTACCCGCGGTGCTTTTAATGCTAATGTCAAGCCCTCCAAAACCGCAACCAGTTCCTGTGTCTCCCCAGAAAGCTCTAACTGCCCGGGCGCTTTCAACGCGACCGTCAACCGCTCCAGTACGCCGACAAGCTGAGGCGGAGATAAACTTGTGTGCGTGTGCTCTTCAACCGCCGATAACTTGTGCAGGCTCTCCAAGGTTTTGGTTAGCGAATTTGTCAGTAGTTGAAAGTCTTTGACCGTGTGCTCTTCATTGTCTAACGCTCGGTTTATGCGCTCCGCGTTTTTGGCTAAGAGCGCAATCTGCTCCGCCTTGGAAGTAAACGGGATATCCCTTACCTGCTGCCTATACTCCTCCCGTGCTTGACGCCACACCGACCCGTATTTGGCTTCGGGCCACCGCGCCGTCCCCGGCTTCAGATACGATAGCCGGTGAATCAGAATTGTCCGCACGTCTGCAACGCCGACTGCGTCCTCTTGTGCCAGCCTGCTCATCGTACGGTCTTCCAATATCAAAGTCCGAGCCGCGTCGGCGGTAGATAACCCCCGCGCATGAGCGCGCACGACCAATTCGCGATGCTCGTCTGAAATGAAGGACGAAACGTATGGCGCCAACTCTTGGCGGATTATCTTCTTAAAAGCATCTGATAGAGTCGGTCCCATCAACTGAAAGTCGGAGTCTGCGGACTCACCCGACGCCTCGACCGAATACCGTTGCACCCGCTCGATAACCGCCTCGAGGCGCTCCACCCCTTCCAACGTATTAAGCAACTCCTTTATGTCCGATTGAAGTTTTGAGCGCCCCTCGCCTACTGCCCTGCCTCGAAGCGCATTTTGAAGTGACGTGTTGGGCTTCTTTTCAGCCATCGCTATCCTCCATGTTTTGTTAGAACTACCATGAATGTATTCACTGTTTCAGAGTATCCTTCCGAGTATCAGTCTTGAAAAATCCCACAAGAAGTCAGTCGTGGCATGGCTTCACGCCGTTTGATGACGTATTCCATTTAGCGCTTCTACTCTGAAAACTCTGAAAACTCGATTACTAACTGGATGTTAACATTCTGATCACGATTTAGCAACTTTTTCCATGTGTCCGCCCATGCTCATCCCCATCCCATTCGCATCTTTCCCTCGCCCAGAAGGACAACTCCTACGATATGAAGAATCTAATCCTCCGAATCCCCTCGCTTGCATTAAGCCGCGCTCCGCTTCTCCTTAAAGCTAAGAAGTTCAATCTTAGGCAATAATGAAACAGGGGGGATTGATCGGGCGTTTTTGTAAGGTACTACATTCAACACCCTGAACATGGATGGATTCTCAGCCTTCGATTTTAGTTGATTGCTGAATGCAAACTTGCTAGACTTTGACTACAGGTGCCGTGAATAAGGACGGTCAATCTGACACATCGTTTTTGATTCGTAAATCAAATACCATTAATTGAGGATTTAATTATGCACGATCAGCCCAAGATTAGTTTTTTATTTTACATGTGTACGTTGTTCATGTGCATAGTTTCCGTCTTCGTAGGAACCGGTAATGCACAAGTCGGCGATGCCCCCGTTGGCATATCTGCCAACTATACTTTCGAAACGATCGATGTTCCGGGTGTAGAGTTCTTGGCGGTGGCTGCGAGCAGTGACTTTGAGGATTTCGCGGGCTACACGCTGAGTGATGACGGCGAAAAGGAAGTCGCATTTACACTCATTGATGGCGTTTTTGAAAAGCATGATTTTCCCGGCTCGCGGAAAACTCATTTCTATGCCCTCGGCAATAATGGGTTAGCTGCCGGCTACTACCAGGACAGCGACGGTCTGTACCATGGCGTCGTCTTGGAAAATGGCGAGTTGCGGCAATACGATTTTCCCGGTGCCGTCCAAACGGAGATATACGGTTATAGCGATTCGTCGGGGGCATTGACGGGCAATTTTACCGACGCGTCCGGCGTTCGCCGCGGATTTTCGGGAGATGACATAATTGAGTTTCCCGGGGCAGTGGAAACTTATGCCGATTTTATAAGCACGCTAGGCAATGTCGTGGGCAGCTACGTGGATGCTGAAGGTAGTTATCATGCCTACCTGCGTGGTCCCGGTGGTAGTTTTGCAACGCTGGATATTCCAGCCGTATCAAATCCCGAATACTTTTTCCTGCATGGCATCAGCGACGCGCTGAATGCCGTCGGTCGAGCCAAAGCGGCGGGCGATGTCCCGCGCACCTATGCCGGCAACCCTCTTGGCTTACAGGAATTGAAGTTTCCGGGCAGCGTCAGCACGGAAGGCTGGAATAGACATCTTTCCAAAATAAGTATCTATTTGGCTTGATTTTACGTTATATCCTTTCAACAATCTTCTGTTGTAGAAAGGATACCCATGAGTCGGTTTGAAAAAGCAGTCAAACAGTCAGATGAGCAATTTCTGCGAGCGGT
>JAJDTR010000137.1 GCA_022827055.1 Candidatus Poribacteria bacterium
AATGATGGAAGGGCAAAATCGGTCAATCAATCGGACTCGCGGCAATATCTAGGTGACTTTTGCTCGTTCATGGCGGTATACCCCAAGATCTAGTATGTGAAAATTCGAGATTACACAAGCCTTATTATGCGGATGTTAAGTACTACATTAACGCACATTCATTTGCACCGAGGCGATTGCACCATTCAACTACATTCTTGGTCTGAAAAAGTCATAGGTACAAACATGTTTGCACCTGATGTTCGCATTGACGCTCCCTCTCCCATGACCGTTGCGCGAAACCAAGACACTAACGGACAACAAGGCCCAAGCTCACCGTGAGCAAACTGTTTTTATATTGAGAATACCTGATGTGTATGATAAAATACTGCTACGTATTATTGCAAAATAACGATGAAAAGTCAATGTCAAAACCCGGGCATTTCGGTGAGGAAGAACCAACAGACAGCGTTGTCCCACTATGAGTAGTAAGTCAATAGAGGTCTTTCATACAATGCAAAGGATGGTGCGAATTACTACCGAATCTATCGTGATGGACGCTGAGCTCAATGAGTCACTCACGGCTTCGCAGATATGGGAGGCATTGCCAATAACTTCCTCAGGGAATACGTGGGGAGATGAGATTTACTTCTCAATCCCGGTGGACGCTGAACTAGAGAATGAACAAGACATCGTAGAAATTGGCGACATTGCGTATTGGCCCCCCGGTAAAGCATTTTGTATTTTCTTCGGGCCCACGCCAATGAGCCGAGAGAACGAGATCCGACCAGCGAGCGCTGTTAACGTCGTCGGTAAACTCCTTGGAGACGCGACAATCTTCAAAAAAGTCAAGAATGAGGAGAACGTAACACTAGAGCAAATCGATCGGAGATAAAATATGGAGTTTACCGAAGAGGAAAGAAAGGAACTTGAAGAAAAATACAGAGAACAGCGTAGGGCTATGTGGGCCGGAAAGCGTCCTCCAAGCGCTACACCAGAGGAGAGTTCGGATAAAGCCCCGGAAAAGTCGGGCAGTGTCGACAAACCGCCACAAGGGGCGACTCTTCGCGCCAGACTGGATTCTCATCGAACTCGGACAAAACCTTTGGATGAGAACCAACCAACTACGGTTTCTTCTCAAGCAAGCGCGATGCCACCTCAGCAAACACGGTTGAATGCGAGAGAAATTGCACCCACAAATAGGGCGAACACAGTTTCGGCAAATAATTACAATAACCCGCAGCAGATTATTCAGAAAATTCGGAGTCAGAGAGAGGAAATCTGGGAGGGCAGTTCAGCTACATGTTCGCGTCAACGCCGGCGATGGCGCGGCACAGCCGGCAAAGTAGGAAAATTTTGGAACCCACCTCGACAGGAAGAGGTTGAAAGGCCGCGCAGATGGAAACTTGCGCTAGGAGTATTCGGAACTATAGCCCTTTTAATTGGCGTTGGCATACTGCTAGGATATTGGTTTGCAAGCTAGAACTGTGGAGAGTCAGAATTCGCTTAATTCCTACTATTAATCTTCGTTGCAAACTGTGCAGGAGGTTCACTTGGAGATAAAACTATGAACCAACCGTTCCTGACATTGTTCCGATACTGGATACATGTTTACTTTCCGTTCACGCTCGCACTGGTACTTTGGTTCGGCACGACGGGTCATAGCCGGAACTTCTATCCAGATGACATCGGAAACCAATGGACCTTGCAGAGCCTTGACAAAATGAACTTGAGGACTGTTACAATCAAGGGGCCGGAGATAATCGATGGCGTAGAACTTAGTCTCATTGAAGAAGACACCAATGGAAACATCAACAAACTTTTTGTGAAATCGGAAGCCGACGGAATAAAACTCTTCCGATCTATTGTCTCCATTGCCATCATAGGGGAAGTGACATTTGATTATTCGCCGCCACAGGTTTTTCTCCCAATCCCTGCACATCTCGGTTCGACTTGGACGGTTCAAAGCGACGCAGAGATTGCCGTCGTGGGGAAGATTCAATCGACAAATCGGGCTGAGGTAGTCGCAATTGAGGAAGTGGTCACGCCTGCAGGCACTTTCCAAGACTGTTTAAATATTAAACAGAACATCGCCTTAAACCTACCGATTGCAGATTTGGAATTAACCAACTCTATGTGGCTAGCACCGAATGTCGGCTTAGTTAAAGCGACCGATTCGGGCGGCATTATCTTCGAACTGATTGATTTTGACATTGCTGAAAGCGAACCTCAAACCGCAGTGCAACCGATTGGTAAACTAGCAACAACATGGGCATCAATGAAGTATCGGTGAACGAACATAAGCGTTTTGGCGCCGAATCCCAGTCAAGTTTTGGGAATCTCAAAACATCTTCCATTTTCCCTCAGCTAGCTCAATTCTTGATCCTTGCCATCCTGTTGTGTGAACACACCTCTCCCTTTGGATACACCCATGAAAGACATCGTTTCAATTCATTTGATGGCAGGTTGCGTTTGACAAAAACTCCTCGAATTGGAGGCAGTGCGACCCTTGTTCTCTCGATCCGCTCCAATCTCGTTGAACCCGTCCATGCCCAAATTCTGTTTCATCTGCCACGGGGCATTGTTGCTGAATCACCTGATCAGTTTCACGATGTTTATTTCCCCTCAACGGAGGCAGAACAGCAATACAGCGTACGTCTGCGGGTAAAAAAATCCGGGAATTTTCCGCTTCAAGCATCAATCTATAACATATCCGTTGACGGTAAAAGAATTGCACAACATTTTTATACGTATCTTCTCGTGACACCAACCCGTGCAGAGATCGGGTCCGAGCCTTTCAATGATGAAGTAAGTAGCTTTCCGCTTCAAACTCATGTTCAATTGTCATCCGCACCCGCTGAAATTGATGACGCTCTATTAATTCGTGGAACGGTTTCCTATTTTGACGATAACGAACTCAGCGTATTGCCCATTCAAAGGCCTCAAATTCAATTGTACTTGGAGGATCAAATCACGAGCGACATAATTATCGATCACACCGTTGGCGACGAACAGGGCAATTACAACTTCGATAATCTAAATCACCCAGCCCTCCACGACGGTAACCCGCGTGATTTGTATGTTGTTTTGAAATTTGACAATTCCGTCATGTCAATAGCGGCGGAGATTGACGATGATATCTACCAAACGTATTCCCTGAAATCTGAAACGGTTAGCGATGTCTCTGACGGAGAAAACGTTATTGATTTGGTCATTGATAGTAAAGATCCGAATCGCGGGATTGGACACATTTTCAACACAATCCAAGATGCACATAGTTTTCTTTATGGCCGATTAGGTTGGGAACGAGATAGACCGATCCAGGTAATTTGGCCCGGTCCATATAGTATCTCTTATTACAATCTCGATCGTATGGGCGAAGGTAGAACACAAATGAACCGGGAACATATTGCTATTGCTTTTGGAGAACACCAATGGCTACGCATTATAATGTTCCACGAATATGCACATGCAGTCATGACCGCTGCCTACGGTTACAATATTGACGCACTGCCCCTAAGTGACTACCCTGGAGTGCACCGTGTGGAGACGGTGTCAAATCTGGGATTTGCATTCTACGAAGGTTGGGCGGAGTTTATGGAAGCCGCAGTGGACAATAACGCTTTGAATGTCACAGGATTCTTGGATAGGGACTCCCCAAACATTGAATCTAATCAGTGGTGGACGGGTCACGTGAATGGAGCAGGTCAGAATGTCAGAGGCGAATTAGTTGAAGGAACCGTTGCAAGTATCCTGTGGGACATATTTGACACACCAGACTCAATGGATCTCACCCCGAATGTTGACGATGATAACATTAACGATCGGCTAGATTTATTCTGGAAAATCTTTGTGACTGACAACCCGCAAAACGTCATAGATGTCGCGGAGGCGTGGCGCCTGCGGAACTTTCCGATGTTAAAAGAACTGGAGGCAATCTACGCAAACCACCATACGCTTTCTCGCCCAAACTCGCCCCCTACGCTTCAATTCACTTCTCCAACCAAAGAGCGTGCCATAGCAGGCAATACCTTTGAGATTACGTGGCAGGCATTCGATTTGGATGGGGACGATTTTACGATTGACTTGTTCTATGATGCTGATCGGATAGTGGGCAATTCTGTGGAGATTCAATCGCGGATTTCGTCAGGACTGTCTGGTTGGAGCTGGGACACAAGCATGGTTGAAGAAGGCAAATACTATCTCGGTGCGAGTGTTAGAGACTTCAGAAACTCAAAGATCGAGGTCTACAGTGAAGAATTCGTGATCATTGACCGGACAGCGATTTACGATGTGAATGGGGACAAAATTGTTAACCTGCTTGATTTGGTCGCAGTCGCCGCCCAGTTCGGAGAGACGCCAGATTCTAACTTGGATGCGAACGGTGACGGAGTGATAAATGTCCTTGATCTTGTCTTGATTGCGGCTCACTTTGGAGAAGTCGCCCCTTGACACATCCCAAAATTAATAGCGGCGATCTCGCGATCACGAAGGATAATCAAATGGAAATTTTTCAGTGGATGTCATTACTGATTGAGAAAACTAATCTGCTCGCGGTGGCACTATTGAAAACTGCGGCGGTCATTAAAACGTGCCACATTTGATAGGTGCTGATATGACGCAACCACCGACCGCGTAATTGGAGGTGTAGTTTGCCGTTTGGAGATAACAACTGGCTTGCTTTAACGCAAGAGCCGACTTTGGAACCTGAACTCCCAATATGCGATCCCCACCACCACAACTGGGATTTTCGCACTGACCGTATTCCCTACCATCGATATCTTCTGCATGAACTTGTCGCTGACATACACAGCGGCCACAACGTGCGTTCCACCGTGTTTGTCGAGGCGGGTGCAATGTACCGTGCGGATGGCCCGGAGGAAGCGCGTGCTGTGGGAGAGGTTGAATTTGTACAAGGACTCGCCGCTGCCAGTGCGAGCGGACTGTACGGCTCCAGCCGGATTGCCGCTGGCATTGTTGGCAGGGCGAACTTAAACCTTGGCGATCGAGTTGAGCCTGTGCTCGAGGCACTACAAGCGGCTAGTCCTAACAGGTTCCGAGGAATTCGTCACTCTGTTACGTGGGATCCACATCCCGAGTTCGAAAATAAGGTCCGTCCCAATATAAAAGGTCAGTTGGGATCGAGTAGCTATCGCGCGGGCGCTCGAATACTAGCACGTATGGGGTTAACCTTGGAGGCATGGTTATATTTTCCACAACTGCCCGAGTTGGTTGATTTCGCTAAGGCAATTCCAGATTTGAGTATTATCTTAAATCACATTGGAGGGGTGTTAGGCGTTGGTCCTTACGCTAATAGGAAGGATGAAGTACTAGCCGCTTGGCGAAACGGTATCGAAGCTGTTGCCGAATGCCCCAACATTAACGTAAAACTTGGTGGCATGGGGATGCCGCACGTTGGCTTTGATTGGTACATGCGCGAAAAACCGATCGGATCGGAAGAACTCGCCGAGTCAATGAGTCCTTATATGAACTACTGTATTGAAACATTCGGAGCTGATCGGTGTATGTTCGAGAGCAATTTCCCGGTTGATAAAGTGTCATTTTCTTATAATGTAATGTACAATGCCTTCAAACGACTGTCATCGGGTTATTCGGACTCGGAACGCGCCGCTCTGTTCCATGATACTGCTGCTCGGGTATACCGTCTTGATGTGTAACTAAACATGGTGCACATTGCGGACGAGAATCACACTAGATTCTGCTCTTGAACGCGTATTGAATGATTTGTTAATCCGTACTTCTACGAGCAACGCAACCATTTCGAAATAGGAGTCAGCCCACAATGCAAGAAGTCATTTACGATGTCGCCGTTATCGGAGCAGGCCCGGCGGGCGCGCAAGCGGCGGTTTCTGCCAGTCACCAAATGCGGCACGTGTTGGTTCTCCACGCTGGCAAAGTGAGCTTCAGCCGCGGACGCGCATACTGGTCAAAGTCCGTCAAAATTGAGGATGCACCAGTGTTTCCAGGCGTCATCGGGCCGCAATTTGCCAAGGAATTAATGAAGTGGATGGAAGGCCGGCCGGTAACCGACATCACTATACATGGCGAGAAACGCAAGACTGGGATTGAAATTCGTGACGGCTTAATCACTCAATTAACACGGGAAGAGAACTGTTTTGACCTCGAAGCCTCCACGGCTGCACTCAAGAAAGGGACGTCAAAACAGATTGAGCACTTTAAATCTCGAACAGTTGTTGTTGCGTCGGGTTTTGATGATCGCTGGCCTAATATCGAATTTCAACCTGGGGCTGAACGGTTATACCAACAGTATGTTTCCGTGTTTCGGTATGCCGGGAATCGTAAAGGTTGGCACGTGTGCATCCGATGCGATGGTCACTTGCATGTTGATGAACATCTCGCTATCGTTGGTGTTGGTGACTACATATACGATGTAGCGCTAGGATCGCAAGATTTCACAGATAAAATCACAATATTGACGAACGGTCGTCCACACGGGATGTCGCCCGATGTCCTTCGGCAAGCCGAAGAACGAGGTATCAACATCATTGAGTCGAAAATTCGCAGACACATTGGAGAGAAAACCAATCTATTGGGCTTTGAGTTGGAAGACGGAGACGAGGTGTATTTCGACGGTTTTCTTGTCGATGAAGGATTAATTCCAAACACCAAGTTTCTTGAAGGTTGGAATTATCAAAAGGACGAAGACGGGCTAATAATCACCAACGATGCTGCACAACTCCTTGATTTGCATGGAAATCCAATTCACGGTTTGTTCGCTGCCGGGGACATTGTATCGGGAGAGCGCAATCTTATCGCTACGGCTTTTGCGTTGGGACAGGAAGCTGGACTATCGGCCTCCGATTCATTGCGCAGGTGGCATCACCCGGGGCCGGTGAACCTAAATTCAATCCATGATATTGAATTTTATCCCTTGAGATGAAAAAGGGGGTAAGCGTGAAGTAGAGTTCCGTTTAGGCTCCACCGTGTGGAATTGTCTCAAATATCGGAAGCGACGGCTACCAGATCCAGAATATTCACCACACCGTCTTTGTTCACGTCGGCACTAGGCTCGGTTCCGTCTTCGACCTGCATTCCTAAATTATTCGCAACGAAGACTAAATCTAAAATATTAACCACGCCGTCCCCGTTTATATCTGTGGATCGAGATTCACTTGGAATGATGATATTCGTACTCTTGACGGGTTCCCCGTTTTCTACGCCGTCATAAGGCGTGGCTTCAACAAAAAATGTCCCTCCTTGGTCGAACCCCTGCGCAAGTGTTGCTTCCGTCGCACCCGGTATGGCGCCATCTTGGTTGTGCCACTGATACGCTACCTGTTCAACGTCGCCATCATCGTCAGTCCACCCATGCACTAGAGCAGTAAGCATGGTTGGTATTTCGGGTAGCTGCACATCCGCTTCAATCTCAACACCACTCAGCGTCGGTGGCGTGTTCAGAATTAAGACTCGCTCGCTCTCAAGGGGATTACCACGATCGGTACTATCATATGGGGTGATTACCACATACACCTCATCGCCGAAATTGAAGTTTGCGCCTGTGAGGCTACGTTCCGTGACGGATGAATCTGCCAGAGATAGAGAGGAATACTTGGAAAATGCCAGTTGGTAATCAATGTCGGTCTTCACGGTAGACCCGGGAAGAATTAGCCGTTGCGTAACTAGGGTAAGGCCGACCTCCGCGCCGGGGTTGGTAACGTCCAGATCCGTCGCCAAATCGCCGGTAGCCGTGAAAGTAATTTCATGGACTCGCGTCCTGTGCCGATAGAGCCTTTCACCGGGAGCAGGATTGACATAAGTCCAAATGAACTGCTGTTCTCCTGCTTGCCTTTCGAAGGGTATTAGTGGAGTTTTGGATCGAATTATTGCCTGAAACGTTTCTGTTATAGTGTACTCCCCTACTTCAGCTAGATTAACTGTAAAGCTGCCATTGATATTGCTTCCTTCCTCTTCGTCAACTTCGTATACGGTTTCCGTGCCGCTCGGACCGGTAAATTTTACCGTGCCTTTTTGTACTCCGGCGACCGACAACCTTAATTCTAAACCGCTTGGTAGGGGCAGCGGTGAGGTTAACTCCACTGATGTCATGCCCTTATACTGTGCCTCGATCTCGTCCGAGAAATCAACCGTCCCGCGCAGCGGACCGTCCTGATTATACCAATCATACAGGTATTGTTCCGTATCTCCGTCCACATCCTCCCAACCCACAGGTGAAGCGGTCAGCACACTCGCCTCGCGTGCAGGCGCAGGCTCAATAGTCAACTGGATTGAGTCAAAACTGGGCGGCGTATTGCCACTAACGTAGGCGAAACTCTGTATAGTAAGAAACGCAACTACGACTATGGTTGTTCTGTTCATCTATTGCTCCTCGTGTAAGTGACGTGTCAAGAATATAATTCCTCATTATATACAAACAGTTGAGGGGTACCCCCCGTGTGAAGGAAAATCACGGTGTCATCGGACGTGAGTTGTCCTCGCTCAATGTGGTCAATTAAACCTGCCATTGCTTTACCCGAATATACCGGATCCAAAAAGATGCCCTCCGTTTGTGCAACTAATTTGATTGCTTCAGCACAATCAGGTGTTAACATGCCATAGCCTTGTCCTACAAAGGCATCGGTGTTTCTCACTTCATCATTGTCAATACTAACTTCCAAATCCAGAATTTCCGCAGCTGCGTTTGCTGCTTGTTGGATGCGCTCAATTCGGTTGTCCCAACTAAGTGGCGCGACACCAAAGGGTTTGATTTTCATTCCTAATGCTTTAGCTCCAAGGACCAACCCGGCTTGTGTTCCGCCCGCTGATGCGGCGTATATCCAATCTGCCTCAACGCCCAAGGTTTCCTGTTGCCGGTGAATTTCCGCCATGCACCATGTAAAACCAACTGCGGCTAGCGCCGTGGCATGCGGACCGCCGACCACATAGGGCTTCAATCCTTCGGCCTTCAATTCCTCCGCTAACGCCACTTTGACTGTATGTAATTCATCGCCGAAAGGAACATCGACTATTTCAACATTTGCTCCCGCAAGATGGTCGAGCAGCAGGTTGCCCTGAACAACGCTTTTGTGATCGCGTGCGAGTCGAAGGTAACATTTCAGACCGAGTCGAGCGCATGCCGCAGCAGCTTGACGGCAATGATTGGATTGTGACGCCGCTCCATGCACAATTGTGTCCGCACCTTGATGTACTGCTTCGCCTATAGTGAAAGTTAACTGTCGAACCTTGTTTCCGCCAAGCGCGAGACCTGAACAGTCTTCTCGTTTAATCAGGATACGAGGACCGCCCAACGCCTTAGTTAGACGTGGACAATCTTCCAACGGCGTTGGAAAGTGCCCGATATCAACCTGCGGCACTCGGGCAACTTTATCTAGAAGATTTTCACATTTCATGACTCGATGTGTTGGATTCAACATCTCCCCTCGACTGTATTTCACGTCCTATGCTTTGCATCGTTTCATATCTGTTTACTGATTAAGTACCTCTTTCAGTAGTGCCAGCAGTTCGTCATTCCCTTCGGCAAGTTCAAAAATGCGCTTAATATTTTCTTCTCGGTCCAATTCTTCCCGTGAGTTAGGCTTCGGTTCCCAAATTACGTCAATCTTCCTAGGGTTCAAACGATCATAATTCATTTTGATAATTGTCAATGGATAATCATCGGGCACCAACAATATCCAATTAATAGTCTCGGCGCGGTCAGAATAACGACGGTCCGTTTTCAGTCGCCGATCTTGCTGAGGCACATTCTTTTTGACCCATTCCTTCCGTCCGAATCCATCGGTCTCGAAGTTTCCCACCTCCAACCAATTGCGTCCGGCACCGTTTGGTTTCGTGGTGATTTCAATTCGTTGCATGACTTCATTTCCTCTCTGCGAATTGATAATCTGAATCAAAAAGATTCACTGCACGTAGCGCACATCTTATTTGATTCTCACTGATTCCAATCGTTTTGTCAAGACGTTTTTTCTCGAGTGTAAAGCGTTCCGCACAATCGCCGATACTACCTCTACTCTGCGTTTTTCGCTCCACTTTCGGTCTAGAGTGAGGGGAATGCAGCCCAAAATATGGTCTGATGCGTTTGACCTGTCCTTCCACAAAATAGTGTTGCTATGAGTTAATGATTTCGATTATAATGATATGTATTATATAAAGACTTGGGCTTGGAGGGTTCTACGGAGAAGGCGCGATGCGAATCGGCATGAGGTACGGACGCGGATTCTTGGATGTTGACATCCCAGACGAGAATCTAGCCGGGATTCTTACAATTCAACATGAAAAACCTCTTCAGGATCCGGAGACCTCTGTCCGCAAAGCTGTAGAATCGCCAATCAATTCCCTACCCTTAGCCCAATTGGCAGACGGTAGGTCTTCCGCTTGTATCATCATTTCCGATATCACACGCCCTGTCCCCAATCAGGTGATTCTGCCGCCGATATTGAATACCTTGGAACAGAAAGGAATCCCTCGAGAGAAGATTGTGATTTTGGTTGCGACCGGTATTCACCGCCCGAGCACCGAGGAAGAATTGGAAGAAATGGTTGGAATCGACATCCTGAACAACTACAGGATTGTCAGTCACCTGTCTAACGAACCTGAGGCACACAAATACTTAGGATTGACGCGCAACGGAACACCTGTCCACATTGATAAGACGTACCTTGAATCCGATGTAAAGATTGTCACTGGGCTGATTGAACCACATTTAATGGCTGGATATTCGGGAGGACGTAAAGCAATTTGTCCCGGCATTGCTTCGGTGGAAACGATGAAGGTAATGCACGGACCACAAATCCTGGAACATCCGAACGCATCTGTAGGAGTCTTGAATCACAATCCATTCCATATCGAAGCGACTGAAATCGCACTGATGGCCGGTGTCGACTTCAACCTTAGTGTCGCGATAGACAATAAACGACAGATTACCGGGGTATTCGCTGGTGCGTTGGTTGAATCGCATAGTGCAGGATGTGAATTTGTAGAGAAGCAAGTAACTTCTACATTGCCTTACCCTGCGGATCTAGTAGTCGTTTCAAGCGCCGGATATCCGCTAGACACCACTTTTTATCAAGCAATTAAAGGATTATTGACGGCTGCAGAAGTTGTAAAGCCGAACGGCGCTATTATGCTAATGGCCGAATGTAGTCAAGGCATCGGTAGCAAGCCGTTTACCGATTTGATTCTGGAAACGCAGAATCTTGACCAGTTCATTCAGGATATCTACCAACCAGAAAATTTCGTGGTCGATCAGTGGCAACTTGAGGAACTAGCAAAAGTTGCAAGAAAAGCCGATATTTTCTTCTACACAGAGGGCATTCCCTATGAACAACAACAGCAGTTGTTCGTGCAGCCGCTTGGATGTCCCAAAGAGGGAATTGATAGAGTGTTTGCCAAATATGGAGATGACGCAAAGATTGCTGTTATACCCGAAGGACCTTATGTGCTAGCGAAAGTTGAAGCGCGCTAGTTTTAAAACTCACAGAGGCGAAAATGAAAGATATTCCGCGGCCGATCGTCGAACTTAAAGGTTTTCGCGATGGCTTGCACCTGATTATTGACCCAAAAGCGAACATAGAGGAAATCATACCACGCATTGAAAAAAGGATGGAAAAATTGGGCGATTCGCTAGCTGGAACAGGGGTTACTATTAATCTCGGTGGCGGATCGATGGACTTTCAAGAGTTAAGCCGACTGGAACGATTGCTCCAGGACACGTACCGCCTTGAAATCAAACAACTAATTGGCAAATCCGATGATATTCCCCGGCCCCAAGAAGGCTCACTGATTGCGGGTGCCCCGGCTCTGCACAAGGCGACTCCTCAGAGCAGTGAATATATTTTGCCAGCGGAAGAGGAGAAAACACTATTCATTCGACAAACGTTGCGCTCTGGGCAGGTCGAACGCTTCCTTGAGGGAAATGTCGTCATTCTAGGAGACGTAAATCCCGGAGCCGAGATAATTGCAGCCAGGGACATTATTGTTCTCGGAACCTTGCGCGGTATCGCACATGCGGGCGCTTTAGGCGACATTACATCCGTGATTATTGCCTTAAGTCTTGTCCCCACGCAGTTGAGAATCGCACGCTTCATTTCCCGCCCACCTTCCAATCAACGAACACAAGGAGATAAAGTTGAGTTCGCACGGTTACGGGGTAATGCCGCCGTAGCTGTCGAAGAATTCACGGATTTTAATCACCTAACACAAGTGGAACCCCGAAGTTCTGTTGTTATTTCAGAATCGAGTTTAGAATGAGCATGATATTCAGTACACAAACCGGCAAGCAGAGAAGGAGGGCTGCGAAAGCATGGGGAGAGTGATTGTATTAACCTCCGGGAAAGGAGGAGTGGGCAAGAGCACTTCCACAGCTAATCTGGGAACAGCGCTCGCAATGTTAGGCAAAAAGGTTGTCTTGGTTGATGCTGATGTGGGGTTAAGGAATCTTGACGTCATTATGGGATTAGAAGCCCGAGTTGTTTACACTTCAATGGACGTTATTGATGGAACATGCAACATTGAAAAGGCATTAGTTAGAGATCGACGTGTTAAATCACTGAACCTCTTAGCTGCATCCCAAAAGAACAACAAAATGGACATCCTTCCCGAACAGATGAAGAAAATCTGTAAGGAACTGAGCGAGGATTTCGACTATGTTCTCATTGATTCCCCGGCAGGTATTGAACAGGGCTTCCAAAATGCCGCAGTCGGGGCGGAAGAGGCGTTAATCATCACTACCCCGGAGATTGCGGCGGTTCGAGATGCAGATCGGATCATCGGTCTGCTGCAGAATATGAACATTGAAAAGATGAATTTGGTTATCAACCGACTCTCTCCGCAGATGGTAAAAGCAGGAAACATGATGGCCCCCCAGGATATAATCGACATCCTATCGATAGATTTGATCGGCGTCGTTCCGGAAGATTCGGACGTTGTTGTTTCAACTAACCGTGGTCTACCCTTGGCATATAGTCATGCTTCTTACGCCGGTCAAGCCTATAATCGTATTGCGCAGCGGCTTGAAGGGGAGGATATACCGATTCCAGAATTCAAATCGGAAAATTGGTTCGGTCAACTAATGAACAAGCTAGCCGGCCGTAACTAGCAGGAGAATCCGACATGTTTCGAAGACTAATGCGTCTATTGCATCAAGAGAGGGGGAGTAAGGAAGTT
Organism: Candidatus Poribacteria bacterium; assembly: GCA_022827055.1. Lineage (GTDB taxonomy): Bacteria > Poribacteria > WGA-4E > WGA-4E > JAJDTR01 > JAJDTR01. Next base: position 13,141 of record JAJDTR010000137.1, read on the forward strand.
GCCAAAAATCGATTGCAGTTGATTTTGATTCAAGATAGAGTTGAAGCAGATGAAGCAATTATGAGTGACTTGCAGACGAAACTAACACAACTTCTCGCGGAATATTTTGAATTTCCCTCGGACGATATCGATATAGAGCTTCAACGTGACGGCGCATCCATGGCGCTAACCGCGAATATCCCAGTCAAATCCATGAAACGTCGCACTCCCGCCCAGCAGTAACTGCTCGACTGCTTGCGCAACGCCATCATTGTCGTTTGACTCGGTAACATAATTCGCACATTCTTTCAGTTCATTTATAGAATTCCCCATCGCAACACTGAACCCGGCGGCAGCCATCATACTTTGGTCGTTGTAACCATCTCCAAACGCAACAACGAGTTTCATAGGAATCCCTGATTGGGTGGCCAACGCCTTCAATGCTGGTCCTTTGGAAACCTGCGGATTCATAAATTCAATGTATTCGATCTGTGTTCGGGTAATGTATAGTCGTTCGCCGAAATCTCTTTGAAAGTCAACGAGTAAGTGCTCGATTTTCTCAGGTGTGTCAAGTACCTGCATTTTTGTTGGTTCCCCTCCAGTTAACTGTCGAAGATCCCCAATCGCGGAAGCACACACCCCTGTCCGACTCTCATAGAGTTCACTCCAAGAATTTTCCATCTTAATATATAGTTGATCGTCGAGGCAGAAATTAAGATGTAGGTTTCTCTGATCGCAGTAGTCAACCAGATCCATCGCGGTTGAAGCCGCAATGGGCGTGTGATGGAACACTTTCCCAGTTTTTGCGTGTTTGACCATCCCGCCATTATATGAAATAATCGGGTTTTCCAATCCAATCTGATCACTGATAGGCAAAATTGATTGATGCATCCTTCCCGATACTAATACGACGATAACCCCTTCCTTAGACAGATCCCGCAGCGCTATACAGTTTCGGTCCGTGACGACATGATTGCTGTTGAGAAGTGTACCATCTATGTCTAGGGCTACCATTCGGCATGGAATCTTGGTCATTCCCTATTTCCTTTCACCTCTTGAAGAGTTCCTCCAACCTTCGCCCACAAATCAATAAATAGCTTGTGCGGTTATCGGATTAAAGAAATGGACATGTTCCTCGTCGAAATCTAGCCAAATGGGCTGTCCGACTTCAACTTGGAATCCTGGGTGTGTCCGGACTCTGAGCGTAATAAGATTTGCTGTCTCTGGATCTTCACCCAGGAAAATATCAATGATATTCATGGAGCCAAGCGACTCCACCAAATGTACGTTTGCCCTGATTCTCCCTTCGACGGCTTCATTCGTAACCACGACGTGCTCTGGTCGAATTCCAAAAACTAGCTCGTTGTCTGGAGGTCTGTTGCCAAGGCTCGCAGCCTGTTCATCGGAAAGTACCCACGAGAAATCTGTGTGATTGAGTCGCATAAATATATTACTATCTTCCGATCGAATAGTACCTCGGATTAAATTCATCGAAGGACTGCCCATGAACCCGGCAACGAACAAGTTCCTTGGTTGGTTGTAGACCTCGTGAGGGGAGCCAATTTGTTGGAGTGTCCCGGCGTACATTATCACAATTCGATCCGCCATTGACATAGCTTCAACCTGATCGTGCGTGACAAAAACTGTTGTTGTCCCCAGTTCGTATTGTAAGCGTTTAAGTTCAGATCTCATGTCGACGCGGAGTTTGGCATCAAGATTGGCCATGGGTTCATCCATCAAGAACGCAATCGGACGGCGCACCATCGCCCTTCCGAGCGCAACCCGCTGCATTTCTCCGCCACTCAGGTGCGCTGGTCTTCGTTTCAACAATGCATCAATCTGTAAGAGATGGGCTACCTCCTGAACTCGCCCACGTATTTCAGATTGGCCTAGCTTCGCGGCTTTGAGCGGAAATGCAATATTATCAAATACTGTTAAGTGCGGATAGAGCGCATAAAATTGAAACACAAACGCGATATCCCGGTCTGCGGGGGATAGGTGATTCGTCCGAATTCCATCGATTATTATATCCCCTGTTTCCGGGTGTTCTAGACCAGCAATCAGGCGCAATGTTGTTGTTTTTCCGCAACCCGATGGACCCAAGAAAATCAAGAACTCTCGATCGTGTATTTCTAAGTTAAGGTCATTAACGGCTATAACATCTCCAAAGCGTTTAGTTATATTCTTTAGTTCAATTGCTGCCATAGAAAAGTGAGATACTTCAGACGTTACCATCAACAAAATACAGGGGCCATCAGCATGAGAGGCAAGACACATTTTGACAATAGGCGTACATTCTAGCACACGACCTTTAAATTGGTAATGGAAAAGTTGGAGGTTATTGACGGGGTACCATTTCTTCTGTGCTACTGAAGGCTGGACGGATAAGAAAACGAAAAACCGAGGAGGGTTGGTAGAACAGACTAGCAAGAATGCTGATATTCGCTCAAATGCCGAGAACAAGGTACATCGCCAAACCGGAGAGTACCGGCATAGTCAAATTATCATCAAGCTTAGATGGAAGAACCTCAACCATCGTTGCCACTAAGGCACCGATGATTGCCACTGCCGGATTGAACTTGACAAGCGCAATCAGAATGCATACAAGAAAACATGCGAGGCTACCTTCCAGGCTTTTTCGAGAAAATAACTTTGTTCGTCCCCACTTCTTTCCGATTAGCGCGGCAGCCATGTCGCCCAAGATCATGAAAAAAATACTGACGATAGCGAGGATTTTCGGAAAAACGAGAATGGGCAGGAAAACACCGATAAGATAATACGTCGCACCGGTAACGGCACCATTCCGTTCGTGTGAACGGAGCAGCGGCGTGAAAACTTGGTAGAACAAAACCTGGAACGAGGGCCAGTGAGCTTTTAGTAATTCAATTAGAAGCGCGATGGACACAAGGATTCCGACAGCGATCACAGCTTGACGTCTTTCAATGAATATGTAGGAAATCGGCACGATTAGGCCAACCAAATGAACGCTTTTCCGACGAAATTCCAGTGCCATGACATTTTCTCCGCTTCTGATAGATGTGTCTCTTGTAGCAAGAAATATACCAGAGAGGCCGGAGGAAGCCAGTTCGTCAATTCCTTGGTACATATAGACGTTTGAGCGCAGCAGATTGCCACGACGGCATAGAGATTGTGTGCAAATTCTACGTTGGGAATGCAGAATTTGCATAGATTGCAAGTATCACGTGAATAGCGTCTGTTTAAATTCGGTATGTCATTTGATTTCAATCTACATCGTGCCATTGATTGGAACCCATGGATTCAAATCCCGGAATCCTAGTATTAGGGTTTTACAGTCGAACGCTTATAGCTGTTTAGTTCAATGGCAGAGGCTATGAGTGGAAGCGTCGAGAAGAATGAGTTAGGATTGCGCAATGCGTGGAGGCCGTGAGTTGTGTCTCCGTGCAACAGAAATTCCTTAAGACACAACTTAACGGCCCGAACTTCAGCACAATCTTCTTCGACAGAGCACCAGCCGCGAGGAGGGACAGAGCAATTCTGTGGACTCACCGTGGTGAATCCAAACTGGAGATTTGGACGGCAATTTGCTTGACTATTCGCACTGTTTGATGTAACATCGGCACGCGCCATTGAAGTACAATGAAAAAAACATCAGAATCAATCTCATTACGTTGGTTTATTGATGCAGATTGCGGCTGAGGTAAAACAAATTGACAACACCAAATAGATTTGTACGTTGGGGAATACTGAGCACCGCAAAAATCGCAACCAAGGTATGCCGCGCTATAAAATTAGCTAGGAATGCCGAAGTGGTGGCAATCGCTAGTCGAACAAAAGAGAGAGCAGAGAACTGGGCATCGGAGCATGATGTTGAGCAGGCATACGGTAGCTATGAACAACTTGTGGAGGATGAATCAATTGATGCAATTTACCTCCCAACCCCACCGACACTACATGCTGAATGGACAATCAAAGCGGCTGAATGTGGCAAGCACGTGCTGTGTGAAAAGCCTTTGGCGGCAAACGTGGAAGAATCCATTGCGATGTCGACGGCATGTCAAGAGAATGGCGTACAGTTGATGGACGGCGTCATGTGGGTACATCATGAACGAACGCCTAAAATGAGACAAATGATAGAAAATGGAACGCTAGGGAAGTTGCGCCGAGTGACCTCTGCGTTCTCATTCAACTGGGATAAAATTCCGTACGACAACATTCGCGCTAAGAAAGAACTTGCCGGTGGCAGCCTCGGCGATTTAGGATACTACTGTGTTCGCGCTATTCTTTGGGCATTCGGCGCTTTCCCGTTTCAAGTTTTTGCAACCGCACGTTACGAGGCTGGCGTTGACCTCAATTTTTCGGGACTACTTTGGTTTGAAGGCGAACGAATAGCATCATTTGATTCCGCGTTTGACACGGGCAGTAGAAAATGGTTCGAAGTAGCAGGGACCAAGGCCTCGCTTATATGTGACGATTTTGTTATTCCTTGGAATGAGGAATCCGCGCGATTTTGGATACACAATGCATCAGGGAAATCAGCCGAATACAAAGTTGAAAACGCTATCCAGGAGGTAAACATGATTGAACAGTTCTCAAGAATCGTTCAGACCGGGAAGCTCGAACCTCATTTCGTCAAGGATGCAATCAACACGATGCACGTTTGTGATGCTCTTTCCGAATCTGCGAGACGCAACGAGATTGTGGAACTTGAGCTTCCGGAGCTGTCCTGATTCGAAAAGCATGAGAATTGCCATGCTGTAAAGAATAAGTGAATCCAATCATTATGTAGAACATTTGTTGTCGTCGTTAACAGATGATGTAAATTTCCCATAAACCTATTAACCGATATTGCGAAGGAGAAAACTCCCATGGCGGTCATCACCGTTTCAAGAGAATACGGTAGTCGTGGTGAAGAGATTACCCAAGAAGCTGCGAAAGAACTCGGTTATAGTTATTTTGATAAGGACATCCTCGCTGATGTCGCGCGCATCGCCAACACCACTGAAGACGAAATTCGCCAATACGATGAAAAGGATGAACACGGACTACACACATTTCTGAAAAAACTGTTTATCGCTCAACCCTTAGTTGTCGCCGAATTTCCGTACTATTATCCACCGACTATGCCTCTTGATTGGTCAATCGGCCCCATTGAAAACGAAAAGAGATTGGATCCCGAGAGCGTAACGGCTTTTTTTCATCAAGTTGTCGAAGAACTCTGGAGACGGGACGACGTTGTAATTGTTGGACGAGCCAGTCAAAAAATCCTTGCTTCAAAACCGCACACACTCCACGTTCGCTTCGTGGGGACGATGCAAGACCGCTGCAAGCAAGTAATGGCAGCCGATTCTCTAACCCATGTTGAAGCCGCGAAGAAGATTATGGCCATCGATAAAGGACGCGCACATTATCTAAAGCATCACCACGATGCAGACTGGACGGATTCGACATTATATCATCTAGTCATTAACTCAAGCTTAATACCAATAGATCAGGCCGTTAAAATCATCAAGCTGTCGCTCCGTGATATGGAAAATTAGGGTGATTTCACGTGGCAATTCACAAAGCTGACTTATAGGGAAAGCATCCCCTCCCATAACGACAATTCCTCAACGAACTGCATAATCCATTCACACCGTCCCCGACCCGTCACACACGTTTGCCAACTCTTCACTGGTCAACCAAGAAAACTAGACGATCGAAATCCCATCCGCATTTCCTTAAGAACATGTTTGAAAAGTACATTTTGTAGGGTGCGATCAACCGACTGATTAAGGAGGGCGATAGAGATCCCCTGCGCACCAGCCTCTAAAAGCCCCGGAGGGGATCAAACGAGTGAATAGCGAGTGCGATAGAGATCTTGAAGGTGTATAGATACTGAACATTGGCTCTGCTGTCGACTATTCAAACAGGTTCTAACGTCAGAATTTCTCCGTCTGCTTTCTGTAGTCTTTTCGCAAAATTGAACTAATGAGATTCCTGGCTGGGGGTGCGATGGGCAGACCAATTCATCTCCTGCGAAGATAACAAATATTCATGCGAAAGTACGGTGCATACCTCCCTGCACTTCTAATGGATGCCTGCATAAGTAGCATCCTCACGAACGCAGCCTTTTACATAAACTACCTCCACTTTTCCTCTACGTTTCTAGGCACTTTGACGGCAATCAGCACCGGCGTCTTTGTGTTATTAGCAATTCCTTTTGGCCGTCTATCAGACAAGATCGGACGACCGCACGTCCTCACCCTCGCTTGCTTTTCACTCGCCGCCGTGAGTATTCTTCTTCCATTCTGTACGCGCAAGCTATATCTCATGATAGCTTTTCCATGCAGTGGTATCGGTATGGCGCTATTTTGGCCTACCTATGAAGCGTGGTTAGCTGAGCGAGAAGGTGACGGAGATCTGATTCGACGCATTACGACTTTTAATCTGTTCTGGACTGTAGGAATTACAATTGGTCCGATGATTTCTAGCTATCTTTATAAAGGAACTAGCCCAGTCCTTGCTTTCTATCTCGCGGGCGGCTTTAGCCTAGTCAATTGGATTACCCTCGAATCTCAAACAATCGTCAATCGTAAAAACCTACGTTCGCCGGAACATTCAGATTTAAATGAAGCACCTCCTCATGCCGCACACCACACCTATCTAAGAATAGCGCGGATTGCTAATTTTGCTTCATGGTTTTCGCTTGGTATCGTTCGGCACATTGCGCCGAAGCTGACCGTCGAATCCGGCATTCCTGCAATGGCATTTGGGAATTTAATGCTGGTGATGGGAACAACACAATTGATCGGCTTTCTATGGTTAGGTACGAATCGAGCGGCACAGTGGCACTATCGACTGCCTCCGTTGATCGGCGCTCAGTTACTCGCAATAATCGCCTTCTTGGCAATCGGACTTATGCCGCATGGATTTTATTGGACGTGTGCCTTTGCGGTAATTGGGTTATCCGGAGCTGTTACCTACTTCAGCAGCATGTATTACAGCTTGCACGCACAGCAGGATAAGGGCAACAAGAGTGGTGGACACGAAGCTGTTCTGGGAAGTGGTCTATTGCTTGGCCCATTATTCGGTGGGATGTTGGCGGATTCAGCACTGGGTGTTAGCAGTCCTTACATTCTTTGTGCAGTGGCGATCGGGATTTGTAGCTTAGCGGAAACGATTATCTGGTTAAGGCAAAAGCAGATGGTGGGAGTGTAGGCCCCGACGACGTTCTCTATCGATGGGCAACAATAATGAATCCGGTTAAACCCCCGAGGAGGATTTGGAAACCTGTCTGGAAAAGGACCTCCCGAAACGGTTGGCAAAGAAAGATAAGACCGCAGGCAATCGCACTGATAGAAATCCGTTCCACCCACCATTTTCGCTTCGAAAGAATTGCAAACAAGGTCATACCAACTAAGATTAGATATAGAGCCGTGCTCCGTAGAAAACTAAGGGGTTGATAGAGGAAAACAAAGCCGATGACTAGGATAGTTCCGCCGAGAACTGTTGCCTGCTTTCGCCAGCGTGTTGTCAGGCCAAAAGCAATTGCACTGGCAAAGATTAGGTGGAAAGCGGAATCCCGAACTATACCTGGAACATTCAGAAAAAGGAACACTAGTCCGGTAACTAGCCCGAGACCTGAAATTGTCTCCACGACCCACTTGGCAGAAAAGATTCTCGCTGAGATTATCGATGCGATGGTCAAGAGCGGTAAGGCAATGCCCTTGAGCAATACAGAATCAGGCTGATACAAAAATCCAAGCCCGAAAAGAACTGTCAAAATGGCGATAATCTGGTAGCGAGAACGCTTAGGTTTGGGTGTCATGCATATGTGCCTCTCGGCCAGGTATGATCTTTTCACAGCCGAGACGTACACTTCAATAAAAGATTCGGTTGTTGCTGCCGCACAACTGGGTCGTACCAAAGACCAAAAGATTGGATAAAGCACCGATTGCTATGCTATAATCAGCGCAGTCATTCGATTTGAAGAGAACCCGGGAGGAGTTTGATGAAGCCAAGAGTCTCAATGATTGGTACCGGACGGTGGGGTAAAACCCTATTGCAGAAATTCCATTTTCTCGGTGGGCTCCACCTCGTCTATGGACATCAGAATCGTGATGTGCTCCAACCGCTTAATTTGCGTTTTGCTGAGGACATCGATCAATTAATTGAGGAGAGTGATGCTGTCGTCGTCGCCACCCCTTCGGAGACGCACGCAGAAGTCGGAGAAAGGGTGTTGCGGGCGAAGAAAGATCTGTTTCTTGAGAAGCCCATGGCTCTCTCATCTAAGGAAGCACGCCACCTCACGCAGTTGGCGGAAGATTCGGATTGTGTGTTCATGGTGGGTCATGTGCTTTGCTACTCAACCGGTTTTACCAAACTTAGTGCGTTGCCCGGAGAAGCCGTTTCCGCGCACGGAAAATTCCTGAAAACAACGACGCCTGAAAAGTATCTTAACGCTTATTGGGACATGGGGGTGCATTGCGTGGCATTGGCAATTGCCCTGAACGTGCCCATGACTCAGTTCAAACTTGACGCCTCGGCGCAAGCAACTGCCAATCAAAGGACTTTCGAGCTACAGACAAGAACACGCGACGGTCATCTTCACTCCCTACTATGGGACTTTCTCGCCCCTGAAAACCAGGAAGACATGCTGATGGTTGAGTGCAGGCATTTCCTCGCTTGTGTTAAAAACCGAGAAACGCCTAGGACTGATGGACGACAGGGCGTTCAGACTATCGAAGCATTGGAAAGGATTCATCCGGAGCAGCGTGCATAAGCAACTGCAACTTCCTTAATCCTCGCCTGATTGCGTACGCGATTTTTCGTCTCCGAACAAACCACGAAACCATCTGCGCGACTGAGTTTGAGCCGCTTCTGCGGCTTCTGATTTTAGTTTCAGAGATTCTGTCTGTACCTCTTTGATTCTCCGTTCAAGTTCTTCATTCTGACTCTGGAGTTCCTGTTTCTCGCGTTTTAATTCGGCGATGTCTTCCTGCAAAACGGTGAGATGCAGCACTTGGCAAGCCAAGTTTTCAATTAGGTCAGACGTTGGAATGTTGAAGGCAAGTTTTGTGATTAGAATGGATAATCCATCGACACTCAGCATGAACACAGTTTGGGGTTCTTCGGTCTCCTTTTTCTCTCCGCCAAATAGTGTTTCGACAGAGTCGTCACCGCCGGAGGTAACCACCGGTTCACTATACAAGTAAGGTTTAAGGTCTTCATCTTCGCGGGCCAATGCGTTTGATATGATGTCCTCCTCAACGCCAATGATGCTAGCGATGTCTGGTACACTTAGCCGTTGTTGCATGCTCAATTCTCCCGGATCAGATGCATCAATCACTACGTTGATACGTGCATCAAAGTCTGTGGATTTCGCTATCTCACGGTAAAACTGCGAATTGAAAATTGAGGGTTATAATAATTTCTTGTGCTGAGGAACATCGGTCCGGAGAAGTCGAATTAGCCGCCGGGAATAGCTCCAGCTTGAAATACCGATGAAAGCAATCCCAACACAGAGCACATAGAACGAGATTGGTCCGGCAACATCTAGAACATAAAGAACCAGAGCGATCGAAAGGAATACAGTAGCACACTTTCCCCATCGATTGGAGCGCGTGATGAACCGTATCTGGTAAGCGAGATAGATACTTCCGATAACTATAAAAACATCTCTTATGACAACAATCCCGACCACCCAAAGGGGAAAATCGTAATGCTTTGAGTAGAAAAGTCCGTAAAGCGCCGCGCTGATTACGACCTTGTCTGCTATAGGATCGAGGATTTTTCCCAAATCAGAGGGCAACTTCAACCGCCGAGCCATGTATCCATCAAGCAGATCGGACAACACAGCCAGACAGCCTAATGTCAACGTAATTGCCCGCTCATAATGTACAATGCTAAGAAAAATGAACGGCGCTAGCACAAGTCTGGTCAGAGACAGTAGATTACTAACATAGACGAAATCTCGCCTAACAATCTGCACCCCTGTGTTTTGCGCTAACTGATGCGGAGATGAATGAAGTCGCATGATACTAAGTTTATGCTAGAAAAGATTTGTGCGCGACAGCACTATCCAGTAATATGTGGGAGGGCAAACTGAAACGTCAAACCGGCGTGACATACCCGCCGACGCGCTGAAATACCGATGGGCCGGTGTGATTCAATGAATCGATGAGATTTGGAATACCCGAATGAAGCAAGATAAGTAGTTCACCGCTTGCAACTTTCGTGTTTCAAACTACACCGCGGTGCTGGGTGTGCATCTTTTGGGACGCAAACCGCATAGACAAGAGAACGAGTTGATTGAACAATGTGTACAGCGCGTCTTTGAATCTCTCAGTTATTTTTAGCGATGACCCGCGTTTTCAATCTGCGATTTTCTCGTTTTAGTAGCGCGGCCTCCTCGGCAAGAAGCTGATTTAGCGGGAAGGTTTCCAGCAGATGCTGTTTCTCTTCGAGGGAAATGTGAAGCCTAACACCAATCTGATATGCCAACTGGCGTGGATCCTCTGGAAATAACTTCGGAGGCTCCCACTCCAAAAAAAGTTGTTTTAGCAGAGCTTCGTAATCTTTATATAGTTCTCGTGTTTCCGATGCAATCGGCTCAATATCCTCATTTACGTCTATGTCCGGCACGTTCGGAACTCGAACACGGCCAACTAGATAGGGCAGATTGTGCTGAATTTCTAAAATCTCAAATCGGTACTGTCCCGATGTCATGAGGTTCATTCGACCGCCGTCCAATCGATCCACTTCAAGAATCTGCACGGCTGTTCCAACATGATGTGGTTCGGCGGGATCGCCCGATTCTGTTCCCTCTTTTATTAGAACAACGCCAAAAGGGGACTCATGCTCCAAGCACAGTTGAATCATCAACTGATACCGCTCTTCAAATATGTGCAGCGGTAAGATACCACCGGGGAAAAGAACAACATGCAGCGGGAAAAGTGGTAACTCTTGTTCAGACGGAACCTCAATTGAATCAATGTCCACCGGACGACACCCTCCACCGAAGGCAATATATCATATCGTATGATTACGATTCCAAGTTTAGCACACGAGAGAACGAGTGTCAACAGAAACATTCCAATCAACTATAGACGTGGAGGGCTTTTACCGGCACCGCGGCTTCCTACGTACTCTTGAGCTAGTAGCCGCTAAAATGGAACTAGCTATCACCTTATCTCAAACCGTGGAGGAACAATCGTTATGTTAGAGAATTGGGTATCGTCACTATTGAACTATAAAAAGGCGGTGTTGAAAATATCGAACTGTTTGCTGGCACGCACCCAGGTTGCAGAGATTGAGGATGAAAGAGGTATCAAGGGAGCAAAAGCTGTCTGGAAGGGCGAGCCAGGCGAAAGCGCGCTTAAAGTCAATTCAGCAGCCTGGAATAGCAATATTGAAATTGGCGGTGATATCGCACCCACCATCGAATACAGGCAACAAGGTGACCGAAGGCAGTTCTCGGTCCGCAACCCTAAGGATATTTCATTCGATGTCGATCAGAAAACGCTCAATAAAATTACATCGGCAAAAGGCGCATGTATGGCCGCCATCGCAGGAGCTGGTGTGGGACTATTTGGTTGGTTTTTGCTAGCACTTGCAAATCGCGCCTCCTTTGTTAGAGAAGATAAGAAAGATACATCTACACCGTCGCACACAGCTGAATCAACCGAGTCTGGCAACAGATTATTGTAAGGAATATATGCTCTCCGAAAGAGTTCGAGAATCTCAATTGGACCCATAAAGAACCTAAGCAACTCGGTTTGCGGCAGCAATCTTCGTGGAGCGAAGATTTCCGTATATGCGATTGCTCCGCTAGCGCCTTAAAAGTGCTGCATCCGCTTAATTTGTGAGACATCATGCAGGGGTGTTCTAAACTCATACTTACTTCTCCGCATACAAGTCCAGTGTAGCTAATTACTGATTGGACGGCTGGTAACTGATGAATCAGCTTGAGAAAATACTCATCGTAGATGACGAGCCCGACACCATCACAATCTTACGGGATCGGCTAGAAATGGACCACTACGAAGTAATTACCGCGTCTAGTGGCAATGCCGCTCTGGAACAGATTGATCGTGATCTTCCGGATTTAGTATTGTTAGACATCCAAATGCCAGGTATGGACGGATTGGAAACGCTGGCACACATTAATCGGAGATATCCCGGACTTCTGGTGACGATGTTAACCGCACACGGCTCAATTCAGCGGGCGGTTGAGGCCACAAAACTTGGAGCATACGATTTTCTTGAAAAACCGTTTAAGTCGGAACATATAAAAGCCAAAGTCGACAAGGCACTCGAACATCACCGTGCGAATAAACAGAGCGAAAGAGATGAACTTATCCATAGTTATGAGGAGATAGTTGGAGAAAGTCCACAGATTGTAGAGGTCTTGAAAGTCATCGAAAAAGTGGCTGGCACGGATTCTACCGTGCTTATTCATGGAGAAAGTGGCACAGGCAAGGAGCTAGTCGCGCGAGCAATTCACCGGAATAGCGCTTATGCGGATAAAGAGATGGTGGTGGTGAACTGCGCCGCCATCCCGGCTAATCTTTTGGAAAGCGAACTTTTCGGCCACGAGCGAGGTGCTTTTACGGGGGCCATTTACCAAAAAATCGGAAAATTTGAACGCGCCAATGGAAGTTCACTATTTCTCGACGAGATTGGAGACATGCCAGTGGCACTGCAAGCTAAATTGCTTCGAGCGATTCAGGAACAAGAAATCGAGCGTGTCGGAGGCACAAATGTAATTCGTGTGAAGGTTCGAATTATTGCAGCTACTAATCACGATTTGCGTCGAGCCATTGAGGATGGGTTGTTCCGGCAAGATCTCTACTATCGACTAAATATGATACCAATTCATCTCCTCTCACTGCGAGAGCGACGAGAGGACATTGAAATTCTGTCCGAATATTTTCTGCGTAAACACAGTGAAGCCCATAGTCAACCTGTTCGGATTATCAGTCAGAAAGCGAGAAATCTTTTGATGCAGTATGATTGGCCGGGCAATGTACGCGAATTGGAATATTCAATCTTGCGAGCAGTTCTTTTTGCAGAGGGAGAAGCTGTCTTGCCGAAGCATCTTCCCGATGAAATTCAATCCTTGAAGAAGCAGACCTACAACGACATTCCTATCGGAATGACAATGAAACAGATGGAGAAGGAGCTTATTCTTAAAACACTTGAGCGCATGGATGGCAACCGCACGCGTACGGCAGAAATCTTGGGTATCAGTCTGCGGGCGTTGCAATACAGGTTGAAGGATTACGCAACGGAGTGAAGTATGCATTCACCGCCCCATGATTATATCGAGCCTAAGATGGTTGTTATTTCTGAGGGTGAATTTCTGATGGGAAGTGAGGTCGGCGCGGCTAACGAAGCACCTGTACATCGTGTATGGATTGACAGTTTTGCATTGGCAACACTACCAATTACCAATAAAGAATATTCATTATTCATTCAATCTTCAGGATTCCATCCCCCTCCGTTTTGGGACAGTTCGAACTTCCGGCACCCCGACCAACCCGTTGTCGGACCAAGTTGGAATGATGCAATTGCCTATTGTGAATGGATTAGAGGCGTGACTGGCAAACCGTTTCGCCTGCCATCCGAGGCGGAACGCGAAAAAGCTGCGCGTGGCGGACTGGAAGGACAGGAATACCCATGGGGAAATGAACTGCCAGCCAATCAATTCGGCGGACGCAATTCAACACTTGCGCCCGTTGGAACAGACGGTCCGAACGGCTATGGTTTGTACAATATGTCGGAGGGGGTGCATGAGTGGTGCGCAGACGCATACGATGCACGATATTATGATACATCCCCTTACCGTAATCCACAAGGACCAGCACATGGCAACCGCCGTGTGGCGCGGGGAGGTTCCTGGCGTCACCGTGTGCGATTTGCACGGTGCGCAGCTCGAAGTAGCCTTGCACCTGAGAAACAGTTTAGCGACTTCGGCTTCCGCTGCGCGATGACAATCGAGTGAACCGAAGAATAGGAACCTTGGTCTTGGTGCAATCCCATCTCTATGAACTCTCCGTTGACATTCATCCTTGGACCCACCGCCACTGGAAAAACCGAAATTGCTATCCGACTAGCACGGCGGATGAATGCCGAGATTGTTTCGTTAGATTCGCGGCAACTTTACCGCCAAATGAATATCGGCACCGCAAAGCCGACGCCAGCACAGCGGGAAGCAGTACCGCACCATTTAATTGATTGTGCCGATATCGATCAGCCATTCTCCGTTGCAGATTATCAGCGGCTCGGTGACGAAGTGCTTGCGGATATCCGTAAGCGGCACCGGCGAGCACTGGTTGTAGGCGGCGCAGGTTTATACTTTCGCGCTTTGGTTGATGGCATTTTTCCCGGTCCTGGGGCTGACTTCGCGATTCGCGAGCGGCTTCGGCGGGAAGCGGCGGAAAACGGGGTACTAAGATTACACGAACGATTGCACCGGTGTGACCCCGATTCCGCTGCGCGTATCCATCCAAACAACATCGTTCGAATCATCCGGGCGCTAGAAGTTTACGAACTAACCCGTAAGCCAATTTCGGAGCTTCAAGCGCAGTGGAATAATGCCGATGCGCGTTATGAATTTCGTGCTTTCGGTTTGAACATGTCTCGAGGAAATCTATATAATCGTATAGAAGCCCGCGCCGATCGAATGATGGCGGTCGGCCTGGTCGAGGAGGTTAAAAGCATACTTGACGCGGGTTATTCGCCCGATTGTGCTGCCTTGCGTAGTTTTGGATATAAAGAGATTATCAGTTACCTCGGGGGGAAACTAACGTTGTTCGAAGCCGTTGCACTGCTTAAACAGAACACTCGCCAGTTTGCGAAACGTCAGTTGACATGGTTTCGTGCAGATTCTCGGATTGAATGGATAGACCTCTCTCTGTTCGCAACGGCCGACGATGTCGTTAATCGCCTTATGGAGATAAATCTCGGGTAATCACCAAGACAAGGAGTGAAACTACGTCACTGAAACGACATTTGCGAATAATTTCGAAAGTCGACCCAGAATCTCGTGTGCGGTAATATTGAATATTGCCCCATGGGCAGACAATGATGGACACTACTGCGATGGCGACCCTTGACCAGCTCAAAACAGTTCTGACAATCGCTGTTTTGGTGTTTCTCTGGTGTTTAGAAACATGGTTACCTCTATACCACGAACGTCATGGGAATCGCCTGAAGCACGCCAGCAGAAATATATTCATTGCGCTATTCAATTTCGTGGTCATTGCCTTAATGTTCTCAGGCATCATAGCGGTGGTTGCCGCTTGGAATCACAACGAGAACTTTGGGCTCTTGAATATTCTGGATTTGCCGACGGCAATAGAAACAGGGATAGCGCTTCTTCTGTTTGATGGTTGGATGTATCTTTGGCATCGCGCCAATCACGAGATTCCGTTTCTCTGGCGATTTCACCGCATGCATCATAGTGATCGTGAGATTGATGTCACGTCAGCCACGCGATTTCACGTCGGCGAACTGATTCTCTCCTCAATATTGAGACTTGGAGTAATCTCTTTGTTAGGCCTTCAATTGTGGCAGCTGGTTCTGTACGAAGTGATGTTGCTACCGGTAATTCAATTTCATCACAGCAACGTCAATTTGCCCGAACGATGGGATCGGTTGCTGAGGGCAATAATTGTGTCTCCTAACATGCATCGAGTGCACCACTCTCGCATTCAACTTGAAACGGATTCTAACTACTCGAGTGTTTTTTCGTTTTGGGATCGATTGGCGCGTACGTTCCGCAGACGTGAGGATGTGGGAGCAATTGAGTTCGGATTGCTTGAATTTGACGACTTGAAGTGGCAGACTATCATGGGATTGTTGAGAACCCCGTTCAGAAGCAGAGAAAGATAAATTAACCAAGGTAAAGTGCAGTGGTTCGTAGAAAAACAGATGCAAGATTTACCTCGTCTTGTTCACGAAAAAACTGACGGAGGACTCCACTTGGGCTTGTGCTAATTTGCATGGAATTGCGCCCCTCCCCTTCTGTATAAACCTGACCATGAACATTGTTGGGAATACAACTCCAAGATGGCATCTGCCTTGATTGCCGCAGTATCGATCCGGTCAGAATGCCGACGCAGGCAGAATTTAAAACGTTCGTAGGCTACAAATGAATTGGAACCACAAGCACTCCGTTCACATCATTCTATTCCCCATTCTTCTCTTTTTTGTCGCTTTTCTGATATATCCCCTGCTCTACATCTTCAAAGCTGCTTTCTGGATTGATGGGCGTTTCACGCTTACCTATTTTCAGCTGATGATTACGGATGCGAATACGCGCGCATTGGTGATTAACAGTTTCAAGCTTGGCGTGTTCGTAACCTTGGCGACAACTTTGGTGAGTTTACCATTAGCGTACTTTTTTACACGCTATCGATTCCCAGGGCGCAGGTTGATGCAGGGGGTGATTCTTGTGCCAATGATTATGCCCCCTTTTGTCGGCGCTATCGGCATGAAGATGTTCTTTGGTCTGTACGGTAGCGTGAACATGTTGCTGTCGAAGATAGGAGTTGTTAATCTTAGCCACCCAGTTGACTGGTTTGGCGGCGGTTTTTGGGGTGTCGTACTAATGGCAACGTTGCATCTCTATCCGATTATGTATCTCAGCGTAGCTGCCGCGTTGGCGAATATCGATCCCAGTCTAGAGGAAGCGGCAGAGAACATGGGAGCATCACGATTTAAACTCTTTTGGACGGTGACGGTACCGCTCATGATGCCCGGTTATTTTGCGGGCGCCATTCTGGTATTTATCTGGGCTTTCACAGATTTGGGCACACCCTTGATTTTCGAATACAATGAAGTCATTGCAGTGCGAATCTTTCGGCAGGTTACCGACGCGAACGTAAATCCGATGGGATACGCGCTCGTGGTGTTGATTGTCGTACTAACAGCGTCGGCGTTCTATTTGTCCAAACGATGGACAGGCGGAAGAAATTATGAGATGATTGGACGTGGACATGTTGGTTCGCGTGAAATTACGGCGACCATACCGATGTGTACGGCAATTTACTTATTCGTCGGTGGACTGACGTTCGTGGCGTTACTTCCGCATATCAGTGTTGTGCTAGTATCGTTAACGCCCGACGCAAGTCAGTGGCGGTTAAGCATTTTGCCCAAAAGTTATACAATCGAGCATTACCTGACAGTCTTTACACATGAAGACACACTCCCTAGCATTCTAAACAGTTTGAAATACAGTGTCTTCAGTACGCTACTTGCACTTGCGATGGGTATAGCAATTGCTTATCTACTCACCCGCAAACGTCTGCCATTTAGTAACCTGCTTGATGCGATAGCGATGTTGCCATTAGCACTCCCCGGTATCGTACTTGCTTTCGGCTACGTGGGTAGTTTTGCGGATACGTCGCCCGCACTGCGCCACATGCCGGAGAGCGTAATCTCCGTTATTGATCCACGCCAAAATCCCACGTTGCTGTTGATAGTTAGTTACTCTGTGAGACGACTACCATACATGCTTCGCTCAATTTATGCTGGCTTGCAGCAGACAAGCGTCACGTATGAAGAGGCGTCACAGAATTTGGGTGCCAACCCGGCCCGCACGCTTTACAAGATTACGTTTCCACTCATTATCGCAAATTTGATTGCCGGATCAATTCTGGTTTTCTCGTTCTCTATGTTGGAAGTAAGCGACAGTTTGGTACTGGCAATGCGAGATGAATACAGCCCTATTACCAAAGCTATATGGAGTCTCTCACAGCGTCCTGTCGGTGGAGAATACATTGCTAGCGCGCTAGGAGTAGTGGGGATGGTCATACTAATCGGCTGTTTGATAGGCGCCGGACGGGCACTCGGCGGTCGACTAGGAGAGATTTTTAAGATTTGACACGTAGATGGCTAACAAATCAGCAATCCTGTTAATTTGTTCGTGCCGCACAACTACATCGTTTTAAGAAATTTGCGGTTATACCCTCCGCCATGCCTGTGGTATAATGGCATGGCTCTGATTTCCTGGAGAACTACAACGACAGAATGCAGTTTCGCGCGCGACTACACGGCGCGCCATCTACAGATTTAAAATTGCGAAGCTAATGACTATTGAGATTCTTTTCACATGATTGAAAGGACAAATGCGTAAATCTCTGACAATCGCGATGGATGGCCCTGCGGGGTCTGGAAAGAGTACCGTGGCAAGACAGATTGCCGAGAAGATGGGTTACCTGTTTCTCAATTCCGGAGCAATGTATCGAGCAGTAGCGCTGCTTGCGGTCTCGGCGAACGTGACGTGCACAGATGTGGAGAAACTTATTGAACTGGCACACGGTTGCCGAATTGACTTCGCCGACAATGGTAAGATTACGCTCCTGAATGGTGAAGATGTAACAGACCAGATTCACACACCGGAGATTGACATAGCGGTGGCAGAAATCGCGAGGATTCCTGAGGTGCGCAAAGCCATGGTAAAGCAACAACGTCGGATTGGTAAGGACGGTGGAATTGTCGTTGAAGGACGCGATGTAACCACGGTCGTTTTCCCGGATGCGGAGGTAAAATTTTACTTGGATGCGTCAGTTCAGGAACGAGCGAAGCGTCGCTTTCTCGAATTGCAAGCCAAAAAGATTACGTGCACAATCGAACAGATTGAACTGGAGATTAGGACACGAGACGAAAAGGACCTGTCGCGTGCACATAGCCCCTTACGGACCGCCGATGATGCAATCGTAGTTGACACCACGGACAAGACACTGAATCAGGTTGTAGAAATTATTATCAAACAGATAGAAGCACAATCATGAGATACCAGCAGTTTAGCTTTTGGACGGATTCTGTGCCGTACCGGTGGAGCCAACGATGCCTCGGCGCTGCTCTGGAGGGACTGTGCAAACTTGAAGCGCACGGCAACGAGCACGTCCCACGCGAAGGCGGCGTGCTACTGCTGTCCAACCATGTCAGTTATCTGGATCCGTTTATCGTTGGAACTACGGCTAGGCGTGAATTTTTTTTCATGGCACGGGATAACATATTTAGTGTGCCGCTATTAGGGAAAATATTGGCATTACATAACGCCTATCCAGTAAAGCGCGGTTCGGCAGACCGTAGGGCATTAAAGTATACTATTTCCCTATTGAAGGAAGGTCATGCCGTTCTAATCTTCCCTGAGGGTACGCGTAGCAAGGACGGCAGTTTAGGCAAAGCCCGTGATGGTGTTAGTTTCATTATCCACAATGCAGATGTTCCCGCCATTCCTGTATATCTTGAGGGAGCGAACCACCTTATGCCGCGATGGTCAAAATGGATTAGACCAGCAAAGCTTGCTACACACTTTGGACCACCAATAGATTTCAGTGAGGCGCAAAAGATTAAAGATAAACGCCTCATGTACAACAGCATGAGTCAAATGGTTATGGAATCAATTGGCGCCTTAGGCGGAATTACCCCAACTCGAAGATAGATTAACACCAACTACTCGATGGCGTGCGACTTTGCTACGGAGGAATCTACGACTAACGAGTTTAGCTGATATTTTAACTAAGGAAGGACGTAATGCTATCTGTAAAAGCACTTGGGCATGTAGGGCTTTATTGCACCGATTTGCAGAAATCGAAAGATTTCTATACCCGAATACTTGGTCTTGCCATCACAGACGAATCCCCGGACGGACAGATGACTTTCCTGAGTGCACGACCGGACGAAGAACATCACGAACTAGCTCTCTGTACGGGAAGAGATATTGCACCTGGAGCAAAGGTAGTGCAGCAAATTTCCTTCATCGTCGAAGACCTTGACGTTTTGAAACAGTTTCATGAGCACCTTAAACAGGAGAAAGTGCGCATTAGGAGCATTGTTACTCACGGGATTGCTTTTGCCATCTACTTCTACGATCCAGACGACAACGTTGTCGAAATTTACGCGAAGACTCCGTACAAAGTAACACAGCCCGTTTCGGAACCAATTAATCTCGACTTATCCGAATCAGAACTACTGTCTTTGGCAAGAAGGGATGTGCAGTGAATACAGGTTCCAATACTCCGGACAGGATAAAGATGCGGGCACATGGCTGAATCACAAGTTTCGTCCTACGGCTCATGGAAGTCGCCAATTACGTCCGACCTTGTCGTGTCGGAGGCAATTCGGTTTGGAGAGATTGCCATTGATGGTGATGACACGTACTGGGTTGAAATGCGACCAGAAGAGGGCGGGCGCTGCGTTATCGTCCGTCGTACACCCGATGGACATGCCAATGATGTGACCATTTCCCCTTTCAATGTCCGCAGTCGTGTGCATGAATACGGCGGCGGGGCATACACGGTAACCAACAACACAATCTATTTCTCAAACTTTGAAGATCAGCGTATCTACCGGCAAAAATTCGGGGGTGCGCCTCAGCCAATTACGCCAGCCGGTGAAATGCGTTACGCTGATAGTGTCATTGATAACCATCGCGAAAATCTCATCTGCGTGCGCGAGGATCATTCCCTATCCCACCGAGATCCAATTAACACGCTTGTGAGTGTTGGACTCAACGACGGGCATGATATTAAAGTGTTAGTCTCGGGCGCTGATTTCTACTCGTCTCCTCGATTCTCTCCTGACGGTTCTCAACTCGCGTGGATAAGTTGGAATCACCCGAATATGCCCTGGGATAACACTGAATTGTGGATCGCGCAGTTTGAGACTGATGGTACACTGGCGGAGAATCATCGCATCTGCGGCGGGATTGATGCGTCTACATTGCAACCGGAATGGTCCCCTGACGGCGTGCTGCATTTCGTCTCCGATCAGGGAGGCTGGTGGAACCTTTATAAATGGCACGAAGATCGAATTGAACCACTCTAC
>JAJDTR010000056.1 GCA_022827055.1 Candidatus Poribacteria bacterium
ATGATGAAAGGGCAAAATCGGTCAATCAATCGGATTCGCGGCAATATCTAGGTGACTTCTGCTCGTTCATGCCGGTATACCCCAAGATCTAGTATGTGAAAATTCGAGATTACACAAGCTCTATTATGCGGATGATAAGTAGGTGTTTTCACTTCGTATTCATGCTTGAAGTCGAGAAACAAAACTTAGATCAATCGGCGTCTGTAATTCTGCCCTAACATCGCGTGTTCCTGAGTTTCCTGTTGACCTGAAAAAAAAATGAAGGTAGAATGCTCAGATACTGCCAATAGATAATTTGTCCAACGTGTTCGCGTCCTAAACGAAACAATTACCGGAGACTAACCCATGATTAGAAGGCTGCACCCCGATTTTCACATTCCCGACTACGTAACTAACGTCGCTTCGGAGTTTGATGGAGATGAATTTGCCGAGTCGCTGCTCGAAGCGCACATAGATTCGGTCGTCATATTCGCCAAATGTATGTACGGATTGGGGTATTGGAATACGATGGTTGGCAAGCGCCACCCCGGGTTAGGCGAGTCGGATTTCTTCGGCGAAGCCACGGAGGCGTGCCGCCGCCGCGGTATCGAAGTTTTAGCCTATTTCTATCCTCTCATCGAAGCCGCGCTTGACGACGACGACAAATGGCAACAACGAGATCAGGAAGGTGAACCGTGTCGTTTTCAGTGTCCCAATTCGGAGTACACGGAGGCATTTCTACTGCCCCAGATGAAGGAAGTGACGCGAAATTACCCGATTTCGGGCTGGCATGTAGACGGCATCGTCTTGAATTCTGGCGGCTGTTGGTGCGATCTATGCCGTGCGCTCATGAAGGATGAAGGAACGGACGCGAATGCCCCCGACGAGGTTCAGGAATTTTCTCGGCGTACGATTGCCAAACTCGCCCAACGAATGACCGAAGCGGTTCGCCCGGAACGCGACGGTCTTATCCTCAGCTACAACAATCTTGTAAAGATAGGGTGCTATCCGCAAGTTCAGTGGTCCGATGTCGTAGATATAGAGGTTTATAACATCCTGCAAGGTTTAAATTTCAACTTCAGTCGCGAGGTACTGTACCACGGGGACATCGGTGCGATGAGCGCTTCCGTATTTAGTCGGCACATCCGCACAATCGGGCGCGATTTCGCTGTCACGACGTGCTGCAGGTCGCGCGGTGTCGCCGTGTACGGTTCCGTGTCGACTGCCGAAGAGCTCCGCTATAGTGCAGGACTGGGATTGGCTCTAGGAGGATACTGCCAATTCATAAATGAGATGCTTCCCGAAGGAAAAATGGAACCCCCGCTGCTCACCCGCGTAAAGGATGCATACCAGTTCGTCAAAGAACGAGAACGTTGGTGCATCGGAGCAGAACCGGTACGCCATACCGCCGTCATGGGCGCCACCGAACCGGGCACGGGCGAAGCCGCCTGTGTTCAAGGATCGCTCTCGGGGCTGATGGGCGCAGCACGTCTCATGAAGGCGTCTCATGTACCGTTTGATGTCATAGACGAGCATGCGGATCTTTCCCCCTACAGGTTGGTAGTACTTCCCGAAACCGACATAACCGCTCCCGAGGTACTCGCCAAACTGCGCGAATACGTACAAAACGGCGGCGTTCTGTTTGCAACGGGCGATGCTACACTTGGAGAGGATGGGCAACTGGGATTGTCGGATGTTTTCGGCGTATCATGTCAAGAGGAAGGTGACGACATCTCGTATTTTCGACTTGAGGAACCCCTTTCTACGAATCTGCTAGACACGATTCGAGTAGTACGCGGCGAATGGTTGCGCGTTGAACCCGCTGCCGGCGTCGAGCGCTTGGCGGAAATGGTGCGCCCCCGACTCGCGGATGCGGGTTTGAAGATCGGTCATGGAAAACCGCCCGAACGGGCTGATTCGGGATGGCCCGCACTTGTTCGACATCAATATGGGGATGGATGCACGGTATATTCCCCGGCGCCAATCTTCAAGGACTTTGACGAAGCGCCCGACGAGGAACAACGATGCTTCCTAAACAACATCGTTGAATTGGTTGCCCCCAGCGCTGAAAGACAGGTGCTCATTCCTGATTTGCCCCCATCCGCCGAGATTTCATTGATGACGTTAGACGGAATGTGGATTCTCCACATCTTGAGAGGCGGAGAGACAGCGCCGCCCGAATTGAGAGATTTGACCGTGACGTTGCGACCCGATTTTCAGCCAAGCCGCGTCTATCTTGCGCCAGAGCAAGAGTCCGTCCCCTTCCATTTTGAGGATGCAACGTTACAGGTGACGCTGCCCCGCGTCGGAAGTCATACAATCTTGGTGTTAGAACCCTGAGGTTTTCAGTCATTCAGGGATTGAGTTTGGACTTATACCATTTCGCTTGAATGACAGTGCATATGATTTATTAATCCTATCATCCATTTCTCCGTAGGCGGGGCATCTTGCCCCGCCTTGGAACGGCTTGTTTGACACCATTTATGCACAGACAATTTAGAGAAATGGTATTACGGGCGTGAGAACAACCAATTCCGCATTGCCGCGTCAATAGTCTTGAGTCCCTACTGTTCGCTACACGTCTTTGTGGCAGCTTCATCCGCTAATTGTGAGGAGGATTTCGATTTTTATGGCCGGTGTTGACATAGATCTTGAATTGTATCACCATCAGGGGTTTTTGGCAGGTTTCCGAATCTTCGAAGAGGAGGAATGCGCCCGCTTACTGGAGTTGTATTGGCGACTGCGCAAGCTCCTGCCGCCCGGGATGTCGACGCAGGAAATGGACTGGTGGCATGCAACGGATAAGGAATTATGGGAACTCTGCAATCATCCCACGATATTGGATTATGTTGAAGCTATTCTGGGGCCTGATTTTTACCTGTGGGGCACGCAATTCTTTAGCAAGGAACCTGGCGATGGCAAAACGACGCCGTGGCACCAAGATGCCTTCTATTGGCCGCTCTCCCCGCACAAAGCGGTCACGGTGTGGTTGGCTTTTGCCGACAGCGATGAAGGAAACGGGGCGATGATGGTTGTGCCGGGGTCGCATCGTGCCGGTCAATTGAAATATCGTAAGACGGCACGCGACTCCGATGTCCTCGACATGGTGTTAGAACACGGCGAATTCCGCGAATCCGATGCCGTGCCGCTAATTCTGAAGGCGGGCCAAATCAGCTTGCACGACGACAATATCATTCACGGCTCCGCGCCGAATCACTCCGACCGTCTGCGCTGCGGTCTCACCATGCGATATTCTGCCGGTGAGGTGCGTTGCGATCTTTCAGTATGGCCGTTTTTCAAGTCATTTTGGGTTCGGGGCGTCGATCAATGGGAACACAATCCGGTCGGTGTGCCGCCAATAGGGGAGATGACGCAGTACATTCAGGTTGCCGGATTGTATACGTAAGCTTGCGTGACGAGAAACTACTATTTTCTACATTCGCCCTGCCTTGGGCCAAGAACCTTTCTCATCAATTTCGAGTCAGGAGGGTTAATCATGATAAGACGCTGTTGTGCGAACTCACCGCCCTATTCTTTAAAAAACCGCATTGTCTTCGTGCTGATTCTGGCGGTGGCATTGATAAACACCCAGGCAAACGCACACGCGCAGATTGCCTTTTCGTCCGATCGTGGCGGAGATATGAACATCTATGTGATGGATGAGGATGGAAAAAACGTGGTACAACTCACCGATCATCCGCAAGTTGACTCTACTCCGGCTTGGTCTCCCGACGGAAGGCTAATCGCGTTCAGTTCGTTGCGGGATGAACCGCCCAATACTCATGGCAACTCGGTAATCTATATCATGGACTCAGACGGCGGCAATCCCACGCGGTTAACTCAGGAACCTAACTCAATTGATACACTGCCCGCCTGGTCACCCTATGGAAATCGGATTGCTTTTGTATCCAACCGGGATGGAACTGGCGACATATACGTGATGGATGCTGACGGGGGCAACTTAGGGCGACTTACTCATGATGAATGGAATCGATCGCCGTATGATTGGGCGCCGTCATGGTCACCAAGTGGCCGGTTTATCGCGTTTGAGTCTACGCGAGGTGGTCGCGGGTCTGATATCTGGCTGATGAATTCTGATGGAACCAATCCCGTTCTACTGGCAAAACCCCCTGCCCATGATACATCCCCCTCGTGGTCACCGGACGGAAAACGCATTGTGTTCGCCTCGCGAGATGGAGAGAACTTCACATGGGAAATCCATCGCGTTGACGTAGATGGCGGAGGTATACAGAGTCTGACGAACAATGCAGCAAACGATAGACAACCTGCGTGGTCACCGAGTGGAGAGCAGATTGCTTTTAGCTCCGATCGGGACGGAGATTATGACATCTACGTGATGAACCCTGATGGAGAGAACGTGCTTAGGCTTACGAACCACGCGGCAGGCGACTATGCCCCTTCCTGGTTTCCCAACACGTTAGCGGTTTCGTCGCAAGGAAAGTTACCAACTCAATGGTCGGCTATCAAGAGCAACCAGTAGGAATACATCGCTTCGCATTCCTCTCACCGTCGTCGAATACACGATCGGCAATCAGTTTCCTGGCGAGGTGTGTGGCGACCTGTCGGTATGGCCGTTTTTCAAGTCATTTTGGGGGCATGGCGTCGATCAATGGGAACATAATCCGGTCGGTGTGCTGCCGAAGAAGGAGATGACTCAGTACATTCATGTTGCTGGTGTGAACACGTAGGCTTTATAGTAAAACAAATAATCATTTATACACTGCGGTAGGTTCGGTTTCCTAACCGAACCGGTATTTATCCGGTCTCGTAGGTGCGGTTGGAAACCGCACCTACCGAAATATGTGTAAATATGAATGTAAATGATTATACCAGCGGGAAACTACCATTGTCTACATTCGTCCTGTCTTGGGCCAGGGGAAACGCATCTAAATTTTCTGTATCATAAGAAAGAAAATCAGGCTACGTTTGTGACACTATTTTGGGATTCGTAGATTGGGTTGAACGGAAATTCGCTAGTAATCGCTAATCTTGTAACAGTTTTCGAGTGCCTATTTCGCTTGAACGCGCCAAAATTTGAGTGAAACCCAACACGGTCTACCACCATGAGACCTCCTTTGCAATTAGATGCGTTCCCCCTGTGTCTTGGGCTACGAACTTTTCTCATCAATTTCAAGTCAGGAGGGTTAAACATGGTAAGACGCTTTTGTGCGAACTCACAACCGCATACTGTAGAAATCCGCATAGTCTTGATGCTGATTCTGGCTGTGGCATTGATAAACATGCAGCCAAGCGCACACGCGCAGATTGCCTTTTCGTCCGATCGCGGCGGAGATGTCGACATCTATGTGATGGATGAAGACGGAAGCAATGTAATTCAGCTAACGAATCACCCGAGTTCGGACGTCAATCCTGATTGGTCACCCGACGGCACACAAATCGCGTTTGAGACGTTGCGGCATGAACGAATGAAGATTGATCGAAACTTTGAAATCTATGTCATGGACGCGGATGGAGGTAACCCCGCGCGACTGACGGATGACCCCCTCGTCGATGCGTCCCCCACTTGGTCTCCATATGGAAATCGGATTGCTTTCGCATCCAACCGGCATGGACTTGGCGACATATACGTGATGAACACCGATGGCGGGAATATCACGCGCCTTACTGTTGATGATACGAATGGTGCTTCATTCGATTGGGCGCCTGCATGGTCGCCAAACGGACGGTTCATTGCCTTTGAATCCACGCGCGGTGGTGGTGGATCCGACATCTGGCTGATGAATCCCGATGGAACCAACCCCATTCCACTTGCGAAACTCCCCGCTCATGATACATCGCCCTCGTGGTCACCAGACGGAAAACAGATTGTGTTCGCATCGCGAGGTGGAAAAAACTTCACGTGGGAGATACATCGAATAGATGTAGATGGTGGCGGCATTAAGAGCCTGACCGACAACCTTGCAAATGACAGATATCCCGCCTGGTCGCCGAATGGAAAACAGATTGCGTTTTCCTCAGATCGGGACGGAAATTATGACATTTACGCGATGAACCCCGACGGTGAGGACGTACAAAACCTTACGGACCATCCGGCGGGCGACTATACTCCCGCTTGGTTCCCCAGTGCGTTAGCGGTTTCGGAGCGAGAAAAGCTGCCAACCCAATGGGCGATCATCAAGAGCAACCGGTAGGAATACATCGCCTGTCATGCCACTTACTGTCCACCACTCGCTCGGTGGGCAGTGAAAGATGGCTGTTAAGAAGGACCATGCAAAGCACTCTTGACCAAAAATCGCCGACAAGCAGACGCCGCATTCCACAATACCTCGAACTGCGAGTCAGGGCGCGAGCCTTCGCTTGCCTTGCAAAGGGATCTGTCAAGTGCATCCAGTTCAAGGGTTTCCGCGCATATGCCCGATAACAAACACGGCAGAGAAGCAGGCGTCACTGCAAGAGCTGTCTGTATTGCCCTAGTCCTGATTCCACTGAACTGTTATTGGTGTATTCGGCAGGGCGAGATTTCGAGCAACACCCCTACGACTCTCTCCCTCATCTTTACCGCCGTATTTTCGCTTTTCTTCTTGACGCTGTTCAACACGTTCGTTCTCCGGCGATTCTTTGCTCGATTCGCTTTGTCGCAGGCTGAGTTTTTGACAATCTACATCATGATATGCTTGGCTTCAATCATGAGTGGATTTGATACAACTCAAGTTTTTTCCGCTGTCATCGGTCATGCGTTTTGGTTCTCTACGCCGGAGAACGAGTGGAAGCAGCTATTGGGCCCCTACCTTCCGAGTTGGCTCGCCGTGTCCGACATGAAGGCGCTTGAGGGATATTACGTAGGGGGCTCAAGCTTTTATCAATCCTCATTTATCAGCGTATGGCTCAAACCCGTACTGTTTTGGTCGGCATTTTTGGTCGTCATTGCGTGGGTGGCGTTATGTTTTAACACCCTTTTGCGGAAACAATGGGTAGAGCGGGAAAAACTTGCCTATCCCATCATTCAAATCCCGCTTGCGGTAACCTCCAGCGGCGGTTTACTCGCGTTATTCAGAAGCAAGCTCTTTTGGATTGCCTTCATAGCCGCAGGATGCCTTGACACCCTGAATTCATTGCATGCGCTATTCCCCAGTATCCCCGGCATCCCCAACCGCGGTTTAACAATCCACCAATTCTTCACCGAAAAACCTTGGAGCGCCGTAGGCATTCTCAGGGTCGAACTGATGCCATTCAGCATCGGGATGGCTTTCTTTTTGCCTCTGGATCTCTCCTTCTCCGTGTGGTTTCTGTTTCTGTTTCAAAAGGTGTTGAAGGTAACATTCAGCGTACTTGGAATCAGACCAAGCCAATTTTATATCGGGTTTTATGAAGAACTATTACCCTATCACAGCCAGCAAACATCGGGCGGATATTTTGCGCTCGGGGTCTTGGCGATACTGAAGAGCAGGCGGTATCTATTGCGGGCGGGCAGGAAAATTCTCGGAGCGAAGGGCGGCGAGGACGATGCGTCAGAGCCGATGGGTTATAGAACGGCATTCGTGGGAATGCTTCTTGGATTCGCTTTCTTGGCTGTTTTCTGTCTCAAAGCCGGCATTACTTTATGGGTCGTCGCCCTATTTTTTCTCTTCTTTTTCGTGATGGCAATCGGGATTGCGAGAATGCGGGCAGAATTGGGTCCCCCTTCGCATGACGTGTGGTCGGCGTCCGCCGACCAGATGGTCATGTCCGCCTTTGGATCACGTCGTGTCGGTTCACCCAACATCGCGATGTTCACGTTGTTCTACGGCATTACGCGCTCCCAAAGAAATGAACCCATGCCCCATCAGTTGGAAGGGTTCAAGATGGCGGAGAGGACGGGAGTAAGCGGCAAGCGGTTGGTATATGTGATGATGCTTTCCAGTGTACTCGGAGCACTATTGGGGTTCTGGATTATACTGGATAGGTCGTACAAACACGGCAACGATTTTTGGTTTGCCGGCGAGATATTCGCCAAGACGCAGCGCTGGCTGCACCATCCGACGGACACCAAGATTGACGAAACGGTCGCGATGGTATTCGGTTTTGCCTTTACCATGTTTCTAGCCGTCATGCGTCGATTTCTATGGTGGCCCATTCATCCGATTTCCTATCCCCTGATCTTGCTCGACTATACCGTGCGCATGATGTGGATTAATTTTATCATCGCTTGGTTCGTTAAGTGGATAGCGCTAAAATATGGCGGGCTTAAAGTTTATCGAAACCTGATACCTTTCTTTTCAGGTTTACTACTAGGGGAATTCATCATAGGAGGTGGATGGAGCTTGGTGGGCATGCTTTTCAACGTACCCGTGTACGCTTTTTGGCATTGACGGATGATCAATTACTACTCGCGCATTTCAATAATTGTGTAGGGTGGGCACTGCCCACCATTCCTTGTAGGGCGGGGGCCGCGATTGAGCGCGCAAACAGGATCAAAAGACAGGACAACGAGTGCGAGAGAAACCCCTTATCCCTATCCTTACTAATGGCACCACGTAGCCAAACCGAATCGGTGAAATCCTTTAATCTGTTCAATTGGGAACAAGCCAGCGGCTAATGTGCGCGATGAAGCCCCAATCGGACAACTGCCAAAAAACACTTACCTTTTAGCTGATAGATCGCTTTAGCGGAGAATCCAAGTGGAAAAGAAATCCTCAAGATGGTTTCCTAAGATGGAAAT
The DNA here is from genome assembly GCA_022827055.1 of Candidatus Poribacteria bacterium. Taxonomy (GTDB): domain Bacteria; phylum Poribacteria; class WGA-4E; order WGA-4E; family JAJDTR01; genus JAJDTR01. The sequence goes on from JAJDTR010000056.1 coordinate 8,660, forward strand.
CAGCCGCCTACACGCGGCGATTCTCGCGCTCATCTTGATCTCCCTCATCTTGAGAATCCCCATTCTACTACTAAGATGTTTTTGCCCCGACGAATTTCAGCACCTGCACGCCGCACGATCCATTGTCCACGGGATGGTTCCGTACCGCGACTTTTTTGAACATCACACCCCGTTCCTGTATTACCTGCTTGCCCCCGTTTATGCTATCGTAGGTGATAGCATTAGTATGCTATTCTACAGTCGAGGGATCATGCTCCTATTCACGTGCGGCATCATCTACCTGGTTTATAAACTAGGTAAAATGGTCTACGGGGCAGATACAGGTTGGATTGGCGCGCTATTTGTCGCGTACAATCTGATGTTCATGGACAAAACTATTGAGACACGTCCAGATTTGCCGGGCATGGTTTTTTGGCTGCTTACCCTAATCTTCCTCATAAAAGGAGCGAGGCTTAAAGAGCGCAAATTCTATCTCTTCACTGGTGGGAGCATAGCGTTAGCCATCCTATGCACGCCGAAGATGTTGTTTGGAGGTATAGGCCTGTTTCTTGCCGCGATGTGGCTCCTTATCGATAGGCGCACCGAGATCACGTTAAGGGAGTCAGTCAGCGCGATGGCATGGATGGCACTGGGGGTTGCCATTCCTTCCGGGTTGACGTGTATCTATTTTGGTGCAAACCACGCTCTGGACGATTTCATCTACAGGAATTTCACCACGAACCTACAATGGCGGCATAGCACCGGTCTCGGCGCAACGTGGTCGTTTTGGTTGTATAATGTCGCACGAAACCCCTTCTTCTCGGTATTCAGCTTCACCGGTCTGGCAATTGCCTCATACCGTTTGAGATGTAAACATGACATCGCAAAAGGGGCTTTCGTCCCCGTCATTGCAACATACGCACTCCTTGGTGCGCTTTTCGTGATTCCCGAAGCCTATGGACAGTATTTCGTGTTCTTTCTCATCCTCCTCGCTGTCTTCGCCGGATTAACGGTCTCGACAATAATGAACCGCTTTTCAATATCAGCACTTAAGGACATGTTCAGCAAAAGTAAACTTGATCTCGTCGTCTATTGCTTGATAGGCGCAGCGACGATGGTGGCATTGGGTTATGCACTCGCGTACAGCAGTCCCAAACTTCCGTTTCTCTCCAGCTCCAGCGGCGGTAATCTCTGCTCCCATGCCTGTTATCCTGCCGGTGACCAGCTCCCGTATTCCGGTCTCATCTATCTTTCGGTATGGGCGTGCCTGTTGCTTGGTGCACTTTCGGCCTTCCTCCACCAACGGCATTCTGCCGACAATTCCAATACAATACGACGGGCGATTACATTCCTACTTCTCATAGGAATTTTCATGTACCCTCTAAGTGAAGTCGCTTCGCAGGTCAAGCGCACGAACGCATTAACACTGAAGGAGATTCAGTTTGTTTTGGACAACACCACGGAAGACGATCATGTGATCGACGGCTTTCACGGATCCGGCGTTTTCAGGCAACACACATACTATTATCACTTCGTGCATGTCGGGGTTCGCATGATGATGACTGAAAAGGAACTCTCCACGGACATCGTGTCGGCGATGCGTCAGAAACAGCCGAAAATTGTGGTATTTGACCGCGATCTACAACACACGTCGGAAGCGGTTAGACAGTACGTCAAAGAACATTATGTACCGACAGGAGTCGGCATCCTCCATATCTTGAAAGAGACCGCGTTAGAGCCAGGGAAGACCTCACCACCAGAAGATTAGGACAGCTAAAGGGCATTGGAAAAAGGCAGAATACGAACTCACGTTTTCATTATCGCGATCCCCCTGATTGTAGCCAACTCCTCTTGGCTCAATGCAAACTGGGGCGCCGGCGGATATGTCACCGGACAGAGTTTTCCGACGATCGTCAGCCTTTATTTCAATGCCATCTTCGCCCTTACCGTGCTCATCGGCGTGAATTATTGCCTTCGCCAATTCTCGGTGAGGCTGGCATTCAGCAACGTGGAACTGCTGGCACTGTACATCATGCTCGTCGTGGCATCGGCAGTTTCGGGACATGATACCCTTCAGATTCTGTGGCCGATGGTGACCTATCCTATCTGGTTCAGCACACCCGAGAACGAGTGGGCGATATTTCATCCGTACATACCCGATTGGCTAACGATTAAGGACAAAAGCAGTCTCACCTCCTTCTATCAAGGCGAGTCGAGTCTCCATATCGCTGAACACCTCGCTCTATGGTTTCCGCCAATATTATGGTGGTCCGTCTTCTTCATCATTCTCACTCTGGCGATGCTTTTTATTGTCGTGCTGATTCGGGCGCAGTGGATTAGACACGAGAAACTGTCATATCCTATTATCAGGATGCCAACAGCCATGACGGCGGAAGAGGGGAGGTTTTTCAAAAACAGGTTGATGTGGGTCGGCTTCTGTATTGCCGGCGTCATCAACCTCGTCAACGGTCTGCATTTCCTCTTTCCCAGAATTCCAAGTCTTGGCGGCTCATGGTACGACATCGGAACTCTGTTTGATATGAAACCGTTTTCCGCAATCGGCTCGACACCGATTGCTGTTTTTCCGTTTACCGTTGGGCTGAGTTTTTTCATTCCGATCGATCTCTCGTTTTCAATCTGGTTCTTCTACCTGTTCCGCAAGCTGACGCGCATCGTCGGCGATGCATTAGGGCTGACCCGTATCCCGGAGTTTCCGTTCACCGAAGACCAGTCCACGGGAGCATGGGTTGGTTTGGCTCTGGTGGTCGCGTGGACTAGCAGGAAATATTTCCTTGAGCAACTCAAGACGGCAAGCCGGACAGGAAAGCCGCATGGAGACGAACCAATCTCCGCCCGAACCGCACTCATCGGACTTCTGCTCGCGGGCATCTTTTTAATTGGCTTCTGCTGGATCGCCAACGTGTCGCTGCTGCCGATTCTTGCCTATTTCTTCCTGTTCTTCGCGCTCGGCTTTGCAATTACGCGCGTGCGGGCTGAGGCTGGTCCTCCATCCCATCACGTTTTTACGCAACCCACAACCATATTAACGACGTTTTTTGGACCGCGGTGGGTTGGCACGTCGGGACTGACACTCTTCAGCTTTTTTCGAGGATTCAACCGCTCCTATCGAAACCACCCGATGCCGAGTCTGCTTGAGGGGTTCGCCATAGCCGCGCAGCGAAGCATGAAGAGCAGCACACTGTTGTGGGCGATTGTTCTTGCAGTGATTGTCGGTACGTTGTCATCCGCATGGTCGTATTATGCCCAAGCCTATACCTTCGGCGGAGCGCTTTACGGCGAGCAGAACCAGTGCCGCTGGTACTATGATGAGCTGGCTCAGTGGGTCTCCAATCCGTCGCCGCCCGATGCAAAAGGCATTGCCGCCGCTTTAACGGGCGGCGGGTTTACCGCGCTGCTCATGGCGCTTCGGTACCGGTTCTTTTGGTGGCCCTTTCATCCGGCAGGGTACGCATTGTCGTTGGGCGAGTGGAACATGAACTGGTACTGGTTTTCTATCTTCGTAGGATGGGGGTTAAAACTGATTGTCCTTAAGTTCAGAGGTATTCAGACGCATAGACAGGCACTCCCCTTCTTTATGGGGTTGATCTTGGGCGAATTCATAATGGGCGCCGCATGGACGCTGTTCGGCATTTCCATCCAGCAGCCGATGTATCGATTCATGCCCTAGGTACTGTTGAGATTTATGTAAGGTGTGTTCATAATTCGCCGATAAGTCTCAATCGTAGGGGCGAGGTCTCCTCGCCCAGCGGGTTGGGAAACCCAACCCCTACGGAAATTGACCCAATGTAGGTGCAACCCTTGTGGTTGCACCTACATACTGTCTCAAGTGAATCAATTTTGGCTCAATTTTCAAATGTCAACAGAACCTAGACTATTGGAGGAAGAGACAGGCATCTATTGTAGAATGCCGAGAACAAGGCTTGAAAAAACCGAATGAATCTCTTATACTGTTTGCAGTGATTCAGCAAAATTGTGGGCGGTATATCACATCGGGTGAAATTATGAACCAATCAACCGAAGTCGGCGGCTTGACGGACGCACAGCGTGATTTCTACAATACCTTCGGATATGTCGTCTTGAAGCGACTATTTTCGACGGAAGAGCTCGACATCATCAGACGGGAGTTTGACAATATGCTGGCAGAGCAGTACTCGCACGCTCCTTACGACGGATCCGTGCGCCACTGGACTCCGATGATGGATGAGGATACACCCTTTCTAGCCGACTTGATGGAGGACGGGCGATTCTTTTCGGTTGCCAAGCAACTCTACGGAGACGACGTGCTCGGTGTCGTTGTTGATGGAAACCGGTACACAGGGAACACCCATTGGCACCGCGATACCGCTACGATTCACCAATACGGTGTAAAGTTTGCGTTTTATTTACAAACGGTAGACGCGGATACGGGCGCCCTGCGCGTCATCCCCGGAACTCATCGACTGCCGAATGACGATGAGTTTGCTGATGGCGTACGTGCTATGCTTGTGGAGTCCGTCCCGGCGACCGCGCTCGCCTCTGAACCCGGAGACGTGGTAGCGTTCGATATTCGATTGTGGCACGCGTCCTTTGGCGGCAGCGATGACCGCCAAATGTGTACGGTTGTGTATTACGCCAATCCCAAGAACCCCGAAGAACTTGATGCGCTCCGGAATCAGGGCGCGCGAAATGTCGAAGCGGGAATCAAGTCGTTCAGACCCACTCGGCAGTATATTTACTCGAAAGAATGGGTGTCCAATCCGGCAGGCAGTCCAGCCCGCCAATGCTGGATTGATCGTTTAACGGAAGTAGGCTACTTCGATGCACCAGGCGTTGTGCAGGCATAACAATCGCGAATTAAGTTTTGAGGAGGCGCCTTAAAATGGAACAGAAAGAGTCCACTCACGATTCTTCAGATGAATCTAGTGTTGCGGAAGTGTCCGGCCCAACCCAGGCAGATCGCTTTTTCTTCGACAACAACGGCTATCTCATTTTGGAAGGCTTCCTGAAGGAAGACCACGTGAATGCGCTGACAGAAGCGCTGCTTCGAGTCGTTGCACGGCGGCGCGAACTGGAGGAAAAAGGAATTCCGCATACGGGACAGACAAACATCAGCGGTGAGCGCAGCGCGCGCATCTTGTACATCTTGGACGACGATCCGCTATTTCTCGAGATGCTGGATTGGCCCCCCATCATGCCTTACGTGACCGGGCTACTCAATCAACTTCCTCACCACCACTCCTCCGATGCGTTTGCCGAGTATGGGAGCGATCAACTCGGACGCGGGATGGGTTGGCACATTGATGGTCATGACAAAGGTTACCGGGATCTCGGCACGCCTATTCCACTCCTTCAGCTCAAAATTGGATACTATCTGAACGACATGACGACCCCCGGCCAGGGAAATATCGCCGTCGTCCCCGGGAGTCACAAGGCGTCGTACAACCCCGATGCAGAGGACGTGAAGCGGCCGGATCTGTTCCCCGGTGCAATCCAAATCTGCGCCCCACCGGGTGCGGCTATCCTGTTTCATAACGCACTGTGGCACTCGGCTGGTCCATTTACCAATCCGGATGGGCGCCGATTACTGCTTTACTACGCCTACGAACAACCGTGGATGGTTGGCTCTCACCAGCATTGGGGATATCCGAAAGACTTCTACAACAACCGGCTCGCACCCGAGCAACGTAAACTGTTTCACGGGTTCCTATTTGACCCGCCCGAAGTGCGTTGGGGTTAACGCAGAGTTCGGATTGTGAAGTAGAAATAATACCATCTCTATCTCCGTAGGCGGGGATCGAGGGAGTGAATAACGACCGCGATAGGGATCTCCTTGCCCCGCCGACTCTACCCGACAATAAGACCCTCACTACACCCAAATTTCTTTACTTGACTCACCTAGTCAATGCACTTAAATTCAATAGAGAATGTACGATTCATTGATTGAACGTATCGGTTATGGCACAAAACATCATTGATTTGACCCATCCTATGGATGAATCAACGCCCCCATTCCCCGGCAATCCGCCGGTTGAAATTGGCATACTCGCGGAAATCCCCGAGAATCACCCTGCCGGCGAGCCGGGATACGGTAACTCCTGCACGTTTAAGACCTCTGTCCACACGGGCACGCACATGGATGCCCCCTTCCACTTCTACAGGCACCACCCGACAATCGATCAGATCCCTTTAGACCGGTGTATGGGCCACACGCTGCTCATCGACCTGTCCGACAAAGCGCCGAATGCGGAAATCACCCCCGATGATCTTAAGCCTTACGAAGAAAAGATTCGTGCGATACCCAAGGTGGTTCTCAATATCGGCTGGGCGGTTCATTGGAGCAAGGACATGTTTTTCACCGATTTCCCGGTCATTACGGCGGAAGCCGCTCAATTCCTGGTGGATTGCGGCACGGAGCTTATCGGTGTAGACACGCCGTCTGTTGACAAAGCGCCGAATAAATCGCATTTCATTATACTCGGCAACGACACCATAATCGTCGAGAATCTGACGAACCTTGATTTAATCGGAGAGAATGAGTTTCACCTCATTGCATTGCCATTGAAAATCACGGGCAGAGACGGCTCTCCGGTGCGAGTTGCGGCGATCATAGAGTAGGCAGCACCATTCAGCACGAATAATAGTGTATATGATGTCTGGATTATATCGCCCATTTTCTCTGTAGGCGGGAATCAAGCGAGCGGATAGCGAGTGATCAAGTAACCGGATAGGGAACGCGATAGAAATCCCATAGAGATCCCCTTGCCCCGTTGAATTTGTATGGAGACAGGTTTGATATATTGCTCTAATCAGGTTTCTTAAATCCATCCATGTAATCAATTCACTCCCATTTCATAGAAACGGCATAACGGTTCAAGTAACAATTGATGGCCCGCGCTATACGCCTTTAGGATTTACAGTGTCATCGGAAGAAACAGGAATACCCCTGTTTCGCCCACTAACTAGCTAACCGCTGTCGTGAATGGAAGGAATTCTATGTTCAAGGCTCTACATCCGGGCAACGTAGGCATCCGGGCGGGAATGCGGGAGTGTCTACAGTTGGCAAAAGACGCCGGTTTCGAAGGTATGGACCTAGAGATTCGTGAGGCTGACCAGCTTGCACAGGAAAATTCCGTGGATTACGTCAAAGATCTGTGGGCTGCGTCCGGGTTAAAATTGGGAGGATGGGGACTCCCGCTGAATTGGCGCGACAGCAAAGCGGATTACGATGAAGATCTCAGGAATCTGCCGCGATTGGCAAAACTTGCCGTAGACCTTGGGTGCTTTCGCGTAACAACATGGATCCTTCCCTCTGGCGAATTGCCGTTTAAGGAGAACTGGAATCATCACGTCAAGTGCCTACGGCCTGTGGCAGAGATTTTGAAGGAGCATGGACACCGGTTCGGTTTGGAGTTCGTAGCACCCGCAACGAGGCGAGCGGACGGGAAGTTCCTATTCCTTCACACCATGGACGCGGTGCTCGGACTTGCCGCCGCAATCGGCACTAGCAACATCGGCTTACTGTTCGATGTGTGGCACTGGTACACGAGCCACGCCACGTTCGATGATGTCAGGAAACTCGATAAAGATGACCTCGTCTACGTCCACATCAACGACGCCCCTGCCGGCATCGAACGCGATGATCAGCAGGACCTTGTCCGATGCCTACCCGGCGAAACCGGTGTGATACCAGTCCCGGAGTTACTGCAAATCCTGGACGGCATCGGTTATGAGGGGCCCGTAGTGCCGGAGCCACTGAGCGAGAAAGTTTATGCAATGGAGCCACAGGATGCCGCCAACGCCACCGCGCGGGCAATGGATCGAGTGTGGCAGTTGGCGGGATTCGAGTAGTCGGGAATTCGGTCAACGGAAGGCAATCACATCCGATTCTAACCAACGTATCCGATCGAAAAAAACCTAGTCCACTGACTTACCCATCGTGATTCGAAAGAAACTGACTCAAATCCTGAAGCTGTGATAGCTGGTAATCAGCGGCTGACGACTCTTGACACGTGTCAGGCTGATCACCAACCAGCCACGCCGTCCACATTCCCACGCTTTTTGCGCCCACCATATCGTCCAAATAGGTATCCCCGACATAGATCGCCTCGTCTGCCGAAACACCCAACTCGGACAACGCCGTTCTAAAAATCCCGCCATCGGGTTTCTTGATGCCGACTACCGTAGAATCAACAATAACGTCTAGCAGCGGCGAAAGCGCATAATCGTCGCACCAGCCCTTTGTATTCCCGAAGTTGTTGCTGATCACGCCAAGCCGGTAATTCGCTTGCAGCGCTGCGAGCCATTGACGATTTTCGCGCAACCATTGTTCCGCGTCGCGGCAGAAGTCGTGAAGGAATACATCCCGTATTCTTGGATTCAGTTCTAGCTTCTCATAAATCCTCGCAAAAATCGCATCCGCGGTTTGCCTGAGGCTGCATGCTGGTCCATTGCCACTCGCCACAAATTTTTCCACGGACGCGCGATCCGCTTGATCAAACTCCTCGCGTCTCACGTGTGGAAACTTACTCCGAATGAATCGGTAGGCGCGTTCTCGCCAATGCAGCCCATTCCCGTCGAGCGTTCCCCCAAAGTCAAACAGGATGGCTTGGATTTTTGTCATGATGTATCCATAAGATTTAAATGAGACGCAATCCGCTCAATCACGTCCGCTGCTTGGATTTCCGTCATGCAAAGATTCGGAGCATCTGTGCGCATACACTTACGCTTGTAGCAGGGACGGCACGACACGTCTTTCTCAATCACGCGATGCCCTTCGCCATACGGACGGTGCCGTAGCGGGTCGGTTGGCCCGAATAGAGCGATTGTCGGCGTGCCAACAGCCGCGGCAATGTGCATCGGCCCGCTATCGCAGGTTAGGTAGAGATCGCACCGTTCAATAAGCGCTCTGAGTTGCAAGATAGTTGTTTTTCCAATAAAGTTTATTACGTTTGCCTTGACTAGTTTCTGTAACGCCTCACCCAGCTTTACCTCCGAACTTGAACCCGTCAGAACCACAGCACCCTCAAATCGATTTTGTATTCCCGCAATCACGTCGGCGAATCTGTCCAAAGCCCACGATTTCGTCCCCCATGTTGTGCCAAGATTGATGCCAATAATGCGGTCTTCCGGTAGAACATTGCAGTCACTCAGGATTTGATCCACTGCGCGACGATCGGCGTCCGTGTCCCAAAACTCCAAGCCGGTGGCCGACTCATTTATATTGATAAGTTGGAGCACTCGAAGATAACGATCGACTTCGTGAAGAGTGGTATCATCCGCACAGGTGTGCGACAACAAAATCCCTCTGCCGCCAGCGTTTGAACCGACCCGCAAGGGTATACCTGCCAGGAAGGGAATCAACGCGTTGCGAAAAGAAGTTGGATGCAAGACGACAGCGAGATCAAACCGTCTTCGCCGGATGCGATGCACAAGTTGAAAGAGTGACTGGACACGGCCAATTCCTGTGCCCTTTGTGTCGATAATCACCTCATCAACGTACGGGCAGGTTTCCATCAAGGCTGCGACAAGCGGTCGAATTAGTAGTGTAAGATGGGATTGCGGGTAGGCGCGCTTCAACGCTCTCAAGGCAGGGGTGAGGAGAATCATGTCACCGATCCAGCCGCCAGTTTGCGTGATAAGGATTCTATCTGCGGATTTCACATTCATGGAGTTCTCGAAAAGGGACTTGCGAATCGGAAACGCGACTCACCCCCCAGTGATGATTATCGGCTTGTATACATCGAACAGCTTAATAAGATAAGCCGGGGCTGTCAACGTAATTCACCCTATTGGCTAGGCAGCGATCGCGGCACAGTACTTGCCCGGCAAGACACCAATGATGAAATAACAAGCAAATACGACGTCTATTTCGGCGCTCCTTAAGGGTTTTCACCTCCGACTTTGCCGCATGTCGACAGTTTAATTTCTCATTGCGTGATTTTTGTGGTATAATTGATTCGTCCTTGGGAATTCTCGTGGATTCAAGATTCAAGCCTAAGGCGGAGAAACCCCAAATGCAAGAAACCCGCAGTCAAATCCTGAAGTTGATTAAACTTCAATACAGTATGACCGTGAATGAATTGGCGGAAGCCCTCAGTATCAGTTCAATGGGGGTGAGGCAACATCTCGCAATTCTGGAGAAAGACGGTCTGGTCGAATTCCATCGGGAGAAACCGAAGCGGGGTCGTCCAATCCATATCTATCAACTAACGGAAAAAGGGAACAATCTTTTTCCATTAAGTTACGAGAGTTTTGCCCTCAATCTGTTGCAAGAGATGGGAAGGCTTGATGGATGCGGACTTATCAACAAAGTATTACGGGGTCGAGTTAAATCCCATACGGAGTCTTATGCGCGACGCCTTGAGGGAAAGAGTCTGGCTGAGAAAGTGAAAATCCTCGCCGAAATCCGCGACGAAGAAGGCTACATGGCAGAGTTCTCCGAAGATGACGGAGACTATCTGCTAGTCGAACATAACTGCCCGATTGTCAGCATTGCCGAAGAATACCCCCATGTGTGCGAGACGGAGTTGGCGCTGTTCCGCCGTTCGCTGGGCCAGAAGATACACCGCGAAGAACATCTCATGAACGGTAGCCATAAGTGCAGTTACCGGATACCCAAGGAACAAAAAGAAGACAAGGACTAAGTCGAACCAAGGACATCGGGAATGACGAAATCCGACGATTCAACCTTGTCTGAAAGGCGCGATTTTTTCAAGCAGGCTGCCAGCAAATTTATCCAGCATGTTGCAGGATACTTGGACGAGGGAATCGGCGAGTATCTTCCCACCACTCCAGATTCCTCCCCCAATCAGTTCCATGACCTACCGATATTACGTCCCCCGGGTGCCCTTCCCGAAGCAACGTTCCTTGAGACCTGCGAGCGATGTGGAAATTGTGTTGAGAGTTGTCCCGCCGAAGCCATTCAGGTATACCAAAGTAACGCTCCAAGCCATTCCGGAACTCCTTACATAGACCCGAATTCACAGCCGTGCGTTGTCTGCACCTCCCTAGCATGTATGCAAGTGTGCCCCAGCGGTGCGCTTCAATCACTCTCGGCAGATCAGATTCAGATTGGCTTGGCGGAAGTGAACTACGAAACCTGTCTGCGCACGCAAGAGGTGGAATGCACCTACTGTGTGGACCGCTGTCCAATCGGAGAAACAGCCATTCGACTTGACACACAAAACCGCATCCAAGTGATACCTACGGGTTGTGTCGGATGCGGCGTCTGCCAATATGAATGCCCCACCGCCCCCAAGTCGGTCGTCGTCAAACTGTTGACAGAGTCGAATTCTGCAAACGAGCAATTTGAGAATAACACTCAACTCGCTGAAAGCTAAAAATCAAGGCGGCGACGCGAACAGATGTTCCAACGCCGATTGGCTCCCGGATTTCACGGTTATTCACAACCAACTCTTTTCGACACGTCAGACGCGATTTCCGAGTGTCACGCCGATTTGATGTTGACATCTGATTTGGGCAATTGTTATTATTGTCTGTCCCTGCGAAGAGCCGGGTTCAACATTTACTAATGGCAAATCTTAACCACAATGACCGACAATTTAAAGTAAGGTGGACAATTTGAAAAAGGTTTGGCTTATTGGAATTATCACATTTTGCCTGATGGCGCTAGAAGCAAACGGGCAAATCAAGTGGGACTCCTCGAAATTTATGCCTCTCTCTGAGGTTAAACCCGGCATGATGGGGGAAGCATTCACCGTATTCTCCGGCACAACGGTAGAAAAATTTAACTTTGAGGTCGTTAGCATTGAGTACAATTTCGCGCCGCAGTGGCACGTGATATGGGTAAGGGGAAGCGGTGAGAACTATGAACGAACTGGCGTGGCTGGCGGAATGAGCGGCAGTCCCGGATACATCAACGGACGGCTCATGGGTGCGTTGTCTCTCGGCTACTTCAACCAGCGCGAGTATTCAAACATCGCGGGATTCACGCCCATTGAATCCATGATTGACGTTACCCATCGCGGAATGACGCCGAAACTTAGTTATCGAGGTGGGACGCTGTTTAGCTTCGGGGCTAATCGTGCGCAACAAGGAATTGACATGCTGCCGTTTCCTACTGAGAATACCGCGAATAACGTCGAATTGACTGAGACTTCCTCCGCTTTTCCAATTTTAGCTGCAAGTACGGCCCGTCTTGAAGTTCCTGTGGCATTTTCCGCGATGAGTCACCAAGCGATGACATTACTAGCGCCTATTCTTGCGAAATACCGACTGCATCCGTTACAAGCAGGGGGTGGCGGTTCACCAGTAAAGGACGCGCCTATCGAACCGGGGCAGATTATCGGCACCGAATTCGCGCGCGGCGATTTTTCGATGTTCGGTTACGGAACAATGACGTATATCGAAAACAACCAAGTGCTTGGATTTGGACATAGCGCATTCGGAGAAGGCAATGTCAATCTACCGGTTTCTGGAGGTTACGTTCACTTTATATTACCGAGTATTTCGAGATCCTTCAAAGTAGCTGGTCCGACAAAACCGATCGGCACAATGGTGCAGGATAGACAAGCTGCAATTGCAGGCACTATCGGATCCTCGCCCAGTTATATTCCGGTGCAAGCTAACATTGAAACTACCGATGGACGGACGTACCCGATGCAATTTGATGCCATGCGTCATCAAGGGTTTTCCGCCCTAATCGCCATGATTGGCGCCTTAAATCTTCTGGACTCCGTTGAAATGAGCACGGGAGATCATACTATCAATATCAACTCCGTGATTACGCTTAAAGATCAGCCGAACTTGGATTCCCGGAAGATTACGCATGAAAATGTCTACTCCTCGAGTTCGTCACCGGGTTTCGCGATGTTTCAAGTGCTTGCTCCGTTATCGAACTTAATAGGGAACACCTACACTAAGGTTTCCGTAGAACAGGTAGAGTTAAATCTAAAACTTGAAGACAAGCGCAAAACCGCGGTCATTGAAGCGATTCGAATTAACAAGGATCGCTACCGTCCTGGAGAAGTCATTGAAGTCACGATTACGTTGCGTCCATATTTGGAAGCCCCCATAATTCAAACGGGCCGCATCACGATTCCGGACGACGCCCCCGAGGGATTGACGACACTTCTCGCCACGAGCGCCACCTCTTATGAAAGCTTTCAGCGGGCTCGGGCACCCATGAATTACCGTCCTATGGACATCAATCAACTAATCGCAATTTTACAACGTGGTGAAAGCAACAGCGATCTAATCCTTGAACTCTTCACAGCGGAACGTGGGATGACGGTGCAAGGCCAAGAGTTCTCTAACCTTCCATTATCGGTGATGTCGGTAATGAGTACCGCCACGCAGGTTGGCGAGGGCGGCAATACGCTGGGAACCACGCTACACGTTGCAAACCATTCAACAGCGTATGTCATTTCCGGCAGTAGATTTGTACGATTCACCATCGACTACAACGCGCCGTAACTATGAAAATGCAGAATCTCATCTGTTTTTCCGCCCAATTCTTTAGTGCATGAGGCATAGATTCGGTCGGCATGATTTCCCAACATGGATTTAAAGGAGGCCCTTTCCTGATGTCTTTTCGTTTGATCTTGGTTATTCTTTTACTCTGCCTTTATTGCGTCACTCCGTTGTCGGCGGTAACCACATCAATTTGGGAGCAAAGCAGCCAGAAGCACTTTGAAGCTGGCACTCTCAAAGACGTATCGGTTACAAGCGAAGGCGAGGTTCTTTTAGCACGGAAAATCGACCAATTTGTGGAGATACAAGAAGAAATTTACGTTTGGTCACTCGCTGAAGATTCAAAAGGCAATATCTATGCCGGTACAGGAAATCAGGGCAAAATATATCGGATCGCTCCGGACGGTCAGTCGTCGCTCTTCTACGATTCTCCCGAAGTCTCGATACTAAGTCTAACGGTAGATGCAAACGATAATGTTTATGCCGGTACGGGACCGGACGGGTTGATCTACAAGATTACAAGCGAGAATGTCCCGCCGACGACAATTCTGAGTTCTGAAGAGAAGTATGTGTGGGCATTGACATTCGACGATAGCGGCAATCTCTACGCAGCCACCGGCACAGCCGGGAAAATCTACAAGATTCCATCGACCGGCGAAGCCACGATTCTATTCGATTCGGAAGAGACCAATATCAGGAGTTTGCTTTACCACGAGAATTCTCTGTATGCTGGTAGCGGCGGCAAAGGGATAATTTACCGCATCTCCGTTGATGGTGAAGCTTCAGTTGTACATCAAACCGCTGAAAAAGAAGTCCCTGTGCTCATAGGTGGTGCGGATGGAAATATTTATGCCGCCGCCATTACATCGGCGCCGCCGCAGCCCGGTAGCCAGAATCGCCCCCCTCCGCCGCCGCCTTCGGGTGGTGGCCCTCCTGAGGAAAAGAAATCTTACATATACCAGATACGAAAAGATGGTGTTGTGTCGAAAATCTGGACTGCCCCGGTGCCACTCATACTATCTATGGTTTTTGAGGGTGAGGATCAGTTGCTGATTGGGACAGGCGACGAAGGAAAAATCTACAGGGTCGATATTGACGGTGATTTCATTTCCGTGGGAAAATGCGATGCTAGCCAGATATTGGCCTTACACCGTGCAGCGAGCTCAGACAAACTGTTACTTGGCACGGGAAATTCCGCAAAAATTTACGAACTGATGACAGAATATAAGGCGGAAGGTACTATTGAGTCCAAACCGCACAACACCCGAGCCATATCTCGTTGGGGCAAATTGCGGTGGGAAGCAAGTCTGGGAGAAGGAACATCTATTGCTTTCGCAACACGCTCCGGCAACACCAAGAAGCCCGACAACACATGGAGCGAGTGGTCAGACGAATTGATCGCCTCGGAAGGCAGTCAAATTGTAAGTCCCTCGGCGCGGTATATCCAATGGCGTGCGAAGCTTACGGCGAGCGATTCGTCACTAACTCCCGTGCTCGATAAAGTTGTATTAGCTTCCGCTCAAGCCAACATTGAACCTCGATTCACAGAGGTTGAAATTCAGCACGGAAACGAACCAAAGGAAACGGGAGCGCCGCCTAGCCCACGTCCCCGTGAGAGCGGACCTCCAAAACGATCGGGAAACCAGTCAAAGCAGTGGACTGTTCAATGGAAAATAGAAGATTTGAACAAAGATACGCTGCAATTTGCCGTTTATTACAAGCGGATTCACGAGACGAACTGGAAACTTCTAAAGAAAGAACTGACGGCCACCAGCTATAACTGGGACACAACGTCAATGCCGGACGGACGTTATATCATCAAAGTAGAGGCAACGGACAGACTTAGTAATCCTCCGGCTTGGGCGAAATCCTCCGAAAAAATGAGCAAACCTTTTGATATTGATAATACGCAGCCATCAGTCGGCGATGTCGTAGCTACCGCCAATGGGAATGGAACCTACAAAATTACCTGCACCACCGAGGACGAATCAAGTCACATTCAAAAGGCGGTGTATAAGATTGATGGTGACGAACACTGGAAGGTAATCTTTCCCGAGGACGGTATATTTGATTCCAAAAAGGAGACGTTGCTGCTCCAAACAAGATCGCTTCCGGCCGGAGCACACACAATAACCATTCAGGTAACTGACGCCGCAGAGAATGTTGCTGTTGGCAGTGCGAACTTCGCAAATTGATTCCTCACCGTCCGACCATAGCTACCTACAACGTTTTGAAGGATTTCAATATCTCACTCCTTCGCCCGTTCCGAATGGTTAGTATACTCCTGCCCTTCTGGATTACATCGGAACCAAATCAGAAACTCGCCGCCTATATTGTTACCTTTCCCTGCTAAAACCGACTTCGGGAATGCGGGGCTGAATTTCTTAAGCAAATCATGCTCTGGATTGTTCGCCCGTAACCCGTTCGATGGCGTTGTATACAATCTCAAGTAGCCCATCAAGTTCAGCGATAGTGATTTGCAAGGGCGGCATCAGGACAATGACATTTACGAGCGGCCGTAACATTGCACCATTCCTCAACACTTCTTGACACACCCGCATGCCCACCTTTTCTGTCGCCGGGTACTCCTCTTTGGTGATTCTGTCTCGTACCAGTTCTATGCCGGCTGCCAATCCGCAGACGCGTACATCCCCAACGTGGTCGAGGGTATAGAATTTCTGAAGGCGATCTTTGAAGTGTTCAATCGTAGGTTGAATCTTGCGAATAAGGTCTGTTTTCTCGAAGAGATTGATGTTTGCCAATGCGGCGGCACAACCCAACTGATTGCCTGTAAAAGTGTGCCCATGGAAAAAGGTCTTGAAATCCCTGTAGTCTCCGAGAAATGCTTCATAAATTTCATCGGTTGTAAGGGTTGCAGCCAAGGGAAGATACCCCGCCGTTAGTCCCTTGGCGGAGCACAGAATATCTGGCACAACCTCCTCGTGTTCACATCCCCACATTTTCCCGGTACGTCCGAAACCCGTCATTACCTCATCAAGGATGAGAAGCGTATTATACTTCCGCGCTAGCGCCGCTGCGCCCTTCAGAAATCCCGTGGGCGAGACAATCATGCCGCCCGCCCCTTGGACAAGTGGCTCTAAGATAACCGCGGCGATTTCCCCTTCGCGCTTTTGTAGTACCTTTTCCATCTCACCCAAACAGTAGTCTCTTACCGTGTCGGAGTTTTGCCCAGCTACCAACCGATACACACAAGGCGCGGGGATTGCCGCACTTTCAAATAGAAGTCCATCAAATGTCTTGCGAAATAGGTCTATTCCGCCTACGCTCATTGCGCCTACAGTATCGCCGTGATAGGCACCGTCGAGATGTAAATATACCTCCCGTCGTGGCTCTCCCTTCTGCCGCCAATATTGATATGCCATCTTCAAAGCGACTTCGACCGATGTGGCGCCATCATCGGAATAAAAAACCCTGTTCAGCCCGCGTGGTGTTATCTCTACCAGTTTCTTCGCGAGTTGAATCGCCGGAACGTTTGCGTACCCCAATAATGTGGAATGTGCAATCTTATTAAGTTGTGCAGTGATGGCATCATTGATTTCTTTCCGGTTATGGCCATGGACGTTTGTCCACATTGAGGCAACCCCATCAATGTACCGATTGCCTTCCGTATCAATCAGGTAAATCCCTTCCCCCCGTTCAACGATAACCGGTATTTCCTCCATCCATTCCTTCATCTGTGTGAATGGATGCCAAAGATGTTTTCTGTCCCATTCTACGAGTATTTTCTTGTTCAACATACGGATTTACGCAATAAAATACACCAAAACGAAAATGCGGAATCTAGAAAGCGCTCTAGATTCCGCATTGTAGGAAATTGATAAAAATAGTATGGTAATCTGCTAAATTACTCGGACCGCGCCACGAACCGAAGTGTGTTGTGATTACTATCCCTTCAGTTTGGCGTAATGCACTGGTTGTTCAATCACAAGGTCAGCAGCTTTTCCGACTTTCGGAACGATTATCTCAAGCACCTTATCGCGTAAATCCGCACGATAATCGTTCGGATCTCCTGCGACTTGGAAGGTATTCCTGAACCCATTCGGAAACGAACTCGCCCGCCCCAGAACTTGAGAGAAACGCGGGTCCTCCAATTTGGCCTCGACGGTTAACGTGTCATCCTCCAAGTCGATCTGATATGCATAATCGGGCATTCGATCGGGTAAATCAAACTGTTTCTTATACACGGAGTCGGGCACCCAGCGCGGAAACTCGATTTCGATCTGGTAGTAATCCGATTCTTCCTGTATACGATTCACCATCCCGTAACGACGATACCGTTCTCTCAAGTCGTCTGAGTAGATTGGGCCATCTGTTAGAACCGCTCCCGGCACACTCGAACGCGGTGCGCTTGGCTGTGAAACAATAGTAGATTTTAGCGCCGACAGAATCATCTGGGCAATAAATGATGGTATCCAGCCGTAAAATGCGGCTCCGTATCGAGATTTTTCTTCGCTTTCCGTAGAAACCAAATCATCCTTGAAGCGATAAAGCCCTTCAACCATCGCGAACACAACGCCAATGAAGATGGCAAAATTGCTCTCAGCCGTAAAGAGACCAACGCCGCGCCCTTGGACGGCAAATAGGAAAAGTAAAACAGGATAAAGTGTTAGATTAATCAAACAGTTGATGCCAGTTGAAACGGCGGAGCTAAATACCCGCGAATTGTCAACCAGCTCTTCCAGTTCACTTTTGAACTTCGCGGAAAATGCGCCAAACACCGGTTGGGCAAGCGTTATGAACAGACGTAAAACCGGGCGAATTGTGGAGCCCGGCAAATCGGGCAGTTGGACAAATTCCTCCGGGATCCCTTGTCTTTTGTCTGCTGTCTGTCCATCTCCACCCGCGCCTCCGGCGGCGTCCCCGCCAGTATCGGGCTTTACGAACGTCTCAAAAAATTTCTCGTTTATTTCAATATAGGAATTCCATTCTGCCGGAACCTCGTCGTGCATAAAAATTGCGTTGACAGGACAGGCTGGCTCGCATGCGGCGCAATCAATGCACTCATCCGGATTGATGTAGAGTTGATTGTCGCCATCGACAGTATGAATGCAATCAACGGGACAAACATCAACACAGGCTGTGTCTTTGACATCAACGCAGGGTTCACAAATCACATACGCCATCTTCCGCTTCTCCTAGCTAAACGCACCTTGGTCCTCAACTGTTGGTTAATGAAGTATTATACCATAGCCGACATGCTGTCGCAAGAATTTATAGTCCAGTTTGCATATCCGATACTCCTATTTTTCGATCTCATGAGTTGCCGCGATCCAGGCGAATCAGGAGGGTACCCGCCGCCACGTTCTATTCAATGACTATCTAATCCGATTGAACCACAAAAGTAATTATGGTATTTTTCCGATGTAGATGGTATAATTCGCGCAATTGTGGCTAATTGTGTAGTTTTCCATTGCATGAACAGCGAGATTCATGTTCTTGAAATCCTTTTGCTTTTTTGAAACGCGTGTCCTTCACGAGCGTTGAAAGTTGTAGCAACAGGGTCTGAAGTGCTCGGCGCAAAGGAGGACACGAGCTTTGGTGCACCGGATGATTGACGACCCCTCAGCTCAGGAAGATACTGACCTAGCAAAGCTTACAAAGAACCACGATGAGGCCGCATTTCGGACTCTCTTTGATAAGCACTACAACTGGGTTTACAGTAAAACTTACCGGATGCTAGGTAACCACCAAGACAGTGAAGAAATTAGTCTAGATATATTTGTCAAAGTATGGCAAAAGATCGAAAAGTGGGATACCAATCAGGGGAGTTTTCAATCATGGTTAAACGTTGTTGCGAAGAATACTATTATTGACGCAATACGGAAGAAAGAAAGGATTCGTGAATCTCTTCTAAGCATGGAGGACGAAGCTGACGTGCCACTAAGTGAATACGAAGACAGCAAACCAACTCCTGACAAGCAACTCGAATCCCAAGAAGTTCAGGAAATTGTGGAACAGGCTCTCCTTCAAGTGACAAAGCCGAATCACCGGCTTGCATGGATTTTACGTCATATAGAAGGATGCAGCATCGCCGAGATTTCACACATTCTCCAGCGTAAAGAGGGCACGGTGAAGATTTGGATCTTTCGCTGTGCAGGTGAACTCCGTCAAATTTTAAATAGAAAAGGGATCCAGTTGATTTACTGATGGGAGGAATAGGTTAATGAATTTTTGGAAAAGATTTAAGCCAAACCACGAACGTGGAGATGACGTTCATCGTGCAGAAATGTTAGATGTTTACACGCGTTGGCTTAAAGGCGAAAAGTTGTCACGAAAGCACAGACAAGTGTTAAAAGCGTGCCAAAAATCGGCAGAACTCGAACCTTTAAGAGAACTAGTCGATTTTGCGCATTACCAGTTCCAGCAGACCGAGGGAATTCAACCTCGTCCGGGAGCAAAAGAAAGAATTGCGAACGCGGTAATGAGAAGCGTTAATCGGCAATTACCGGAATCAGAGTCATGGAGCATGGATGGAATCGCATTGGAACCGGTGTATAGCCCTGAACAAGTTGGGAGCGATAGTGAGCTCGCTTACTCCCCGACTCCGGGCGCTTCGCCTATTCCCTCTGGGGCAGACATTTCTCTTGATGAAACTATTGTAGTGGAGCCAGAGAACAGCGACGCAAACAACATTGCTTCTCCCACGGTGAGAAACCGCAGCCTAAAGTTAAAAGTCATTCAGGGCGACCAGGTCGGAACTGAATTCAATCTTGTTTTCGCACAGATGACGATTGGACGAGGACCTGATTCAACTATCCATTTGAAGAATAATGCCAGCGCCTCGCGTAGTCATGCCGTACTGAGCATTGAAAACGAAGAATTGTATATTACCGATCTCGACAGTAGCAACGGCACATATGTCGACGAACAGCGAATCTCAAGCCCAACTCCGATCTATCTTGCGTCCCAAATTATCATTGGGGATCAGGTGCTCCAAGTTACCGAACTGCGACGAGAAGACGATGCATTTCACGTTACCTTTAAAGCGATAGCCGGCGCAGATATCGGGCAACCCTATACGGTGAGGGTTCGGGAAATGACAGTAGGGCGAGGCACGAAAACAACGTTTCGTCTTTCAGACTCGACAGGAAGGCTCTCGCGACGCCATGCCGGATTCGAACTGACGAATGGGGATATACATCTCAGAGACTTGGGCAGCACGAATGGAACCTATGTTGATGGAACCCGCATTGAAGCGCCCACAAGAATAAATGTGGGGGCGGTCATAAAACTGGGTGGTATTAGCTGTGAAGTGATAGCCATCGAACACTCATAAAACGAAGTATCTTATACGCACGCAGGTCGTTTGCTTTTTCATAATTCCCGACTGTTTTCACCATCTTGACACAGTGGTGAACAGTCGGGTTTTTATTATTTATACTAAGCGCTTTGTGTGTCTGAGGCGTCTAATTTAGAGAGGTGGAACCTACCACAATCTCGCACGCAAGTATCATTTAGAACGCCAATGAATCGGACACAGGTCGCAGGAACGCATTTCAACCGCGCTACGGACTGTTTTCAACATGGCCGCTACGCTGAAGCCATTCGGCACTACCGGACTGGACTGGAAATCGAAGCAACGCGCGCCGAGATATACGCCGATCTGTCCAAATCGTACGAAATGGTGGGGCGGTGGGATGATGCACTGGACTGCCTGAATCGTGCGTTGGAATTGAGTCCGGACCATCCAACCGTCTTGCGTCGCAGGGAGCGCATCCAAGAGGAAAAACAGGTTTATGAGGCGTTGCTCCACGGGTGCAAACTAGATCCGGAACCGCCTGAAGACCTTCTACTCGAGTCTACAGACACCGGCTCTTGCCCTAGAATTAGACGTGAACGTTTCGTTCTTGAGTGTGACGACACGATTTCGTTGAACACGTCGTGGTCCTTGTGCCAACTCATTGAGCAGACCTCCCGTGAACTAGGTGAACTCCTCCAATGTTACCCTACGCGAGAAGTCTCGGTCGTGCTTGAAGATGTCGAACTTCGTGATGAAGTGGAGATTCAAGAGCATGCACCTGCTAATTTCACCTTCTCCTTGTCAGGGGTCTCGGACTACGAAGGCCGCATTCGACTCGCCATCAGCATCTATGAAGAGCCTAATCCTGGGCTATTGCTGGCGTTGATTCGCCATGAGTGGGTTCATTTGCTCGTGGATATACTGGCACACCGGCGGTGCCCCGTGTGGTTTAACGAAGGACTTGCTCAGATTCTCGCTCGACCTCTCATGGAGTTTGAGAGAACACGTTTACGGCGGGCATATCATAAATGTCAGTTCTTGCGGATCGATGAACTCCAACAACAATTTGGCAACATGCCGCCGGATCGGCGAAAATTAGCGTACCTGCAATCAACCGGGTTTATGGAGTATTTGATTCACCGAAATGGCTTTTCCCGAATTTACGATTTCCTTCGTTTCATTGGTAATGGTGTCACGCCCGACGTTGCGTTTCAACATTTTTTTGATGGAACACATGAGACTATCATGGACAAGTGGAAAGAGGTGATTGACCGTGGCGAAACTCGATATCGCGATTGTCGTGCTCGCGACCTTGGGCGGCGTCAAGTGTTTCCGAGCTGGCTTTACGCGTAGTGTTTGGGGAATTGCTGCCATCTCTGCTGGCCTTTTTACGGCAAACCAATTATGGGGGGCACTCGCGCCAATTATGGGTCATTGGATCGAAGACCAGGGAGCAGTGAAGTGGGTCAGTGTGATTGTAATCACGCTAGTGGTCAGTATAGTAATTGACATAGTGTTTGGGCGTATTCAGGAAGTTCTTGATACCGGCGTTTTAGGTTGGATAAACAGCCTCGTTGGTGGTGCGTTTGGTGTGGCAGCGAGTTGCGTGCTGCTTGCCATTGCATTCATGTTGGCGAACCGTTATGGAAACGAATCTATACAGACGATAATCAACGATTCCCGCTTCGGACCCTCCCTATTGGAAATTGGCAACCAAATCTTCGATTTTGGGAAAGAGGCTATTAAAGAACAAACCGAAAATTTGAAGAATCTGTAACGAATCGACCAAGAAAGTGACAAAATTGGCGAATCGATTTGAAGATATCATCTCTCAGAAGTCTTGCTCCACCCGCCGTTTTCTCCGCACAATCACTGTGGGCGGTTTTCTGATATTACTCACCATACCGATTCAAGCCGATATCTCTAGCACGCTAAAATCAACGCTGTTGGAAAGAGCACTTGCCCAAAATATCGCCTACCAGTCAGTGTCATTCAGTATCGCAGCCGAATCGAAGTCGTCAAACTCGAATCCGCAACAACAGATTGGAACAGTAAGTGCCAGCCTTCGACAATTATTAATTCTACCAATCCGACTGCATCGAGAAGTAATTACGCATCAAGATGGAGCTGTATGTAGTTTTCAGCCGAGTTGCTCGCGTTATGGTTTGGCAGCCATTCGCCGCTACGGTCTAAAGGGTCTACTGATGGCAAGCGACCGACTATTGCGATGTCATAGCGGAAGTCACAATTACTATCCCGTGTTTGAAAGATCTGCCTATGACCCCGTACCTTGAAGACAAACGTCCCCACCGATGCAGATGCCAAATTCATGCTTCTTCATAGAACGGATGTTGGCGCTGCATTCGAATCTTAAGCAAGAAAATGACAAAAACGCATTGTCGCTTCGCACTTTTTCCTCCTACCATAATACTGCTTTCCGTACTGCTATCAGCCGCCCATTCTCAAGAATTCAGCAAAAGCGATTTGCTTGACTTTGCAGATTCTCTGTTTCAGCAAGCGGATTATCTCAACGCGGCGCACGAATACAGGCGCTATCTATTTCTGTTTCCTGGAGAAGAAAATAGCGATTTTGTTCAATTTCGTCTCGCCGCATCCTATCAGAACGCGGGCAAATTGGAATCGGCAATTCAAGCCTACCAACTCTTGATTGATACATTCCCGTTCAGCACACTAATGCAACGTGCACAATCCAATATCGCCCAATGCCAGCTCTTGGAGGGAAATAAAGAGATGGCGATTCGATCGTTACAACAGTTCTTGTCAACATATCCCGAGAGTGATCTGGCACCACGAGCGCAGTTTATGATTGCGACCGTGCAAATGGAGGGCAAAGATTGGGAGAAAGCATCAAAGACATGGGAAAAAATTGCCGTCAAATATCCGGATACGCGGTTCGCAGAGGCGAGCCATCGGCTTATATGTATAGTAAGAAGCAGCAAGTTGATGCCTCAGCGCTCTCCAACCTTCAGTGGTTTGCTCTCGGCGGTCATACCGGGGCTTGGACAAGCGTATAGCGGCCGCTTTTTGGATGGCCTCCAATCGCTAACTGTTATTGGAACAATCGGAGCGGGAACGGCATACTACATCAATCGGGAGCAGTATGAAGTAGCCATACCGGTGGGGCTGCTGGGGCTATTCTTCTATGCGGGCAATGTTTATGGAGGCGTGCAAGCTGCCATGACATTTAATAGTCGCCAGGAAGACAAGTTCCTCGACGGTTTACGAGATGAAATCCACAAGTCAGGGCTTTTCGGCATGTCACGAACTCGATCTACGGACATCTCACTTGTGTTATTGCGTGCCCGTTTCTAATGTCGAATCACGGCCTCCGTGCCTGGGCATACAGCATTTAACATCTGAATGAAGCGGTAGCAACCGCTAACCGAATTAACGGAACAACTCGCATGAATCTGGAGATTTAAATACTAGCCCTCCCCACATCTAGGCAATCGATTCACCTCCTAGAAAAAGACCACTAGTTAGCATACGGATCAGCTGCGTCTCGCAAACCATCGCCCAAGAAGTTGAACGCGAGAACGGTAATGATAACAAACAAGCCTGGAATCAAAAACCACGGCGTTTGAGAGATGACTCGGAAATGCTGCGCGTCGCTCAGCAACACACCCCAACTAATCGCCGGCGCCTGCAAACCAAGACCTAGAAAACTCAACGTGGTTTCACCAAGTATCATCCCGGGGACGCTGAGCGTGGTCGCAGCAATAATGTGACTGTAAAACGAGGGCAGCATGTGGGAGAAAATTAGTCGCCTCGTGCTCGCACCGCCCAACTCCGCTGCCCGTACAAAGTCCTCCTCGCGCAGGGACATGAACTTTCCTCTCACCTCGCGGGCAAGGTCCGCCCACCCGACGATGGAAAGCACGACCGTAATTGCCAGAAAACGTTGAGATATAGACCAGTGGTCAGGAAGAGCGACACTCAACGCAAGCCATAGCGGAAGGGTCGGTATGCTTCGCAGTGTCTCAATGAGTCGCTGTATCAGCAGGTCCAAAGTGCCGCCGAAATAGCCCGATGTCCCCCCGAGTAGGATTCCCAATAGAAGCGCCAAGAAGACGCCCAAAAGACCGATTGTTAGAGAGAGTCTCGCACCGCAGATTGTCCTGGAGAAGAGATCGCGTCCGGCAGCGTCTCCACCAAAGAGCATGAACCTTTCGCGCTTTACGCCGAACAAGTGTATGTTGCTCCCAATCAGCCCCCACAATCTGTAAGGATCTCCACGTACAAATAGCCGCAACTTTAGCGGAGTATCCACATCCTCGGAGTATTTCGTCGCGAGTGTCTGCGGATCTCGCCCCTTTACGACGGGATAAACGAATGGCAAAGAAAGTTTTCCGCTGTGGAAGATTCTTATTCGCTGCGGCGGGGCATGGGTATATCTTGGGTCTGTGCTGCGCGGATTGTAAGGGGCGACAAACTCGGCGAACATGGCGCAGACATAGAGGAGAGACAGGACGCCGAGCGCGATGACTGCTACGCGATGCTTAAGGAATCTCCACCGAATCAACTGCCATTGAGAAGCGCTGGAAAACGCCGAGAATTGTGGTGGCACTTGATGGACAAATCTATCGTCAACTTGAGATTGAGAATCATCACTATTCTGTGCTCTGTCACTCATAGGCAATTCGTTTACTTGTTCAGACGCTGTAATGCCATCTCCCTGCACACGAGACCCGGTAGGCGGGGATCAAGGGAGCGGATAACGATCAAACGAGTGAATAGCGAGTGCGATAGAGTTCCTATAGAGATCCCCTTGCCCCGCTTTGGCGAGACTTAATCGCCCTATTAATACACTGAAAAAAGTGAGCCAGGTCTAAGTAAACCCTACACCCCATGCCTAATTCTCGGATCGATAACGGCTAGCAGCAGGTCTGATACCAATGTTCCGACTAGCGTAAGAACACTCAAGATGAGCACGATGCTACCTGCCAAAAACATGTCTTCCGTTTGGAGTGCACGCAATAACACCGGTCCAATCGTAGGGAGTCCGATAACAATTGATGTAATCACCTCTCCACTAATCAGCGCCGGCAACACATAGCCGATATTGCTGATGACGGGATTGATTGCCAACCGCACCGGATATTTGAGGATGAGCCTAATCTCGGACACCCCCTTTGCCCTGGCAGTCGTGACGTACAGTTTTTTTAACTCATCAAGCAGGTTCGCGCGGACGATCCGAATCAGGCCTGCCGTACCCGCTGTTCCAATAATCAAGGCGGGGATCCATAGATGATTGAGCAGGTCAAAAAACTTTCCGAAACTCCATGACGCCACGGCATATTCCACCGAAAAGATGCCTACCAGTGCCTGTCCGGTAGCTTCAAAGTATACCCATAACAGAACCAAGGCAAGCAGAAAGTTTGGAGTGGCGAGGCCGATGAACCCAGTGAACGTAAGGACGTAGTCCAAAATCGAGTATTGGCGCACCGCCGAGAGAAACCCTATGGGGAACCCGATCGAATAGACGATTATGAATGCCGAAAATGAAAAAAGGAGGCTCCACGGCAGGCGATCCATGATTATCCGCGACACCGGTTGGTTGTACGCCATGGATACCCCAAGGTCGCCTTGCAGGATGTTACCGATCCATATAAGATATTGCTGCCATAACGGTTTTCCCAATCCGTAGCGCGCTCTCAGGGCATTGATTAAATCCTCGTCAACCTGATCGCCCCGCGCTTCCATTTGTACGGCCAATGTGGTCACAAAGTCCCCGGGAGGCGCTTGAATAATAGCAAACGAGATTACCGAGATGAGAATCAGGGTTGGAATGAAGTACAGAAGTCGGCGGATAATGTAGCTTTGCATAACATTTGAATCACAAATGAAAACTGTTGATTATGAATCAGCAATCCTTTCCCGTTGCAAGAATCGCCGGCAGCGAAACAGTGGCATTCAAACCACGATAGCAAAGGGGAAATCGGGGGTTTGGTCGTTTAGGCGTCAATGTCGAGTTCATCTGCAAAATGGCAAGCAACAAGATGCGAATCTTTCGTGTCTGTTGTCTTGGTCTCAAGCGATGGTGTTTCGTCGTGACAGATTTGGGCGGCGTATGGACAACGATGAGCAAACACACACCCACTGCCCTTTTCCGATGGCTTTCCCACCTCTCCGCTCAACTCCGGACTCCAGGGTTTGTGGGGATCCGGCACAGGTAATGCCGCCATCAAGCTAGTCGTGTAGGGATGCATCGGCTGTGAAAACAACTCCTCCGTGTCTGCCTCTTCGACTATCGATCCCATGTACATCACTGCCACCCGGTCACAGATGTGTTGGATTACACTCAAATCGTGTGCGATAAACAGATAACTCAGCCCCAATTCATCCCTTAGATCGCTCAGCAGGTTGAGGATTTGCGCTTGCACAGACACATCAAGCGCGGACACCGGCTCATCTGCTATAACCAGCGAAGGGCTTAGCGCCAGCGCTCGGGCAATTCCGATTCGTTGTCTTTGCCCGCCGCTGAAAGCGTGGGGGTACCTTGGCATAAAACTTGGGTCCAACCCCACCATGGTAAGCAATTCCGTCACGCGTGCCTCGCGTTCATCGCGCTTTACGCCGTAGTTGAGGAGGGGATCAGCCACAATATCCAAGACTGTCTTGCGGGGGTTGAGCGAAGCGTATGGATCTTGAAACACGACGCCCATGTACCGACGAATCTCTTTCAAGCGAACCTTTTCGACTGCCGCCATATCCACGATTTCACTGTTGCCGGTCTTGAAGAAAATCTCGCCGGCAGTTGCTTCGTGTAGTCGCAAGATCGTCCATGCCGTAGTCGTCTTACCGCACCCACTCTCTCCTACTAGCCCCATGGTCTGGCCCTTCTGCACCGAAAAACATACGTCATCAACCGCACGGACGTAACCGGAAACCCGTCGAAGGAAGCCCTTCTCAATGGGAAAGTATTTCTTAAGATGGCGAACGTCCAAGATAGATTCATTGTGGTTGTTGGACAATTTCACTTTCTCCTGTACCTGGCTCTATCTCCCTTTTGGGTGAATGGAGAAAGCAAGCGGCAAAATGATCCGCTTCAACCTCCTCCAGAACTGGCTCGGTTTGACGACATATTTCTCCTATAATCTCACGACAACGCGGGTGGAACGCGCATCCGGATGGAAGACGAGATGCATCGGGCACATTCCCTTGGATGGTGGCAAGCCTCTTTTCCGGTCTGTCAAGCTTGGGGATTGATCGAATGAGATCTCGTGTATACGGGTGTTTCGGACTGTCGAATATCGTGGCTACCGGCCCCTTCTCGACGACACGCCCAAGATACATCACGTAAACAAAGTCCGCCATGTGTGCGATGATGCCGAGATCATGTGTAATCAGGACAAGAGCAAGACCTAGCTCTTGCTGCATCTCCTTGATGAGCATTAGTACCTGCGCTTGAATGGTCACATCAAGAGCGGTCGTAGGTTCGTCGGCAACAAGCACCTTTGGATTGCAGGCTAAAGCCATGGCTATCATCGCCCGCTGCCTCATACCTCCGCTGAGTTGAAATGGATACGCGTCTATCGCTCGCTCCGGATTTGAAATGCCCACCATGCCGAGGTACTCGATAATCTTCTCTCTGACTTTCTTGTCCTTGGGAGGCTGGTGCAGCAGAATCCCTTCAGCGATCTGGTCCTTGATTGTGTGAACAGGGCTGAAAGATGCCATCGGTTCTTGGAATATCATGGCTATTTCGCCGCCCCTCAACTTCCTCATTTCTCGACTTCGCGGGTTAAGCTTCGTTATGTCGATTATACTCCCGTTACCCCCGCGGTACCTCACCTCACCGGATACGATTCTTCCGTTTAAGGGAAGTATATTCAGGAGCGAGTATGACGTGACCGTCTTTCCGCAGCCGCTCTCCCCGACAATCCCGACCGCCTCGCCCTTATGCACGCGGATGTCCACGCCGTTCACGGCATTGACCGTTTTGTCGTCCTGAGAGAATGTGACGTGGAGATCCTTTATGTCTATAAGCCATTCTCTGTTTGGACTGCTATCTGAATTCATATCGACAACTACCTTATGCCAACCGACCACGTTTCCGGTTTTCCGTAGGTGTAATCCCCGGGTAAAGGAAGTGGTACGTTTTCCATCCGGTTGTGAACGATGATGTTTCGTGTCGGTGAAATGGCAGCAATTTTAAGCACCACTAGGAACCACAAGTTTTCGGCGTGAATGGCAAGCATCTCGTTTTCCAGCGCAATTCTCGTTCCTTCATCCGTTTCAAGCAAAAACTTCCGGTATAACTGGTAGAGACGTTTGAATTCTTCCGGCGGCTCGTTACCTTCGGCCCCATCGGTATGCATCCACTGTGTCCAACGCGGAGACGCCTGGTTCCATGAAACCGGGTTGCTCGGCACCATTGAGCTCCGAACGCCCGGACGGGTCGGACGCACGCCGCCGCCAAAAGTACCGTCGCCGGTAAACATGTCAAATTTATTGGCAGCCACTCGTTCGGCAATGAATGCTGTTTCACGCGGATTGATAGAAATGTCGATGCCGACAGCCTTCCAATCCTGTTGAAGCATCTCCAACATGGGAACATCAGACACGCGCAGATCGGTGCGTGCCATCAGAACGAACTGCGCCGGCGAGCCGTCCGGAAGCAATCTCGTTTCCCGATTGGCATCCCATTTCAACCCCATCTCGTCCAGCAACCGATTTGCCATACCGGGGTCATGACGTGTGTAGGCGGTGTACTTCTTCGCCTCACCGTGATATGGAGGCCCATTAGCCGGCGCCGCATTGGACACAATCATGAGACCATCCCGGAAGACTTCGTTCATTTCATCCCGATCCATAGCCACCGAAAGCGCAACGCGAAACCGCCTGTCCAGAAAGACTTGGCGTACAGCAGAATTTTCATGGGTCAAATTAAAGAAGATTGTCGTGACAAATCCCGGGCTACCAAATGCGGGCGTCGTACGGTAATCCCCGACCTCCTCATTTTCTCTAAAGTGAGATGGATTATCGCAGCAAGCAAATTCCACGTCCACATCGCCGGCGAATATCTTGAGGTATCCAGTCTCCAGTTCGTTGACAAGGAAGTTCTGTACCCCATCAAGGTACGGAAGCTGGTTTCCTTCCGGATCAACTTTGAAGTAGTACGGATTTCTCTCAAGCACCCAGACAAGAGAACCCCTCTCATTTATCGCCATCCACGGAGATATCGTCGGCGCACCGGGATGACTAATCCCCAGAACTCCGGTGCTCCATACATCCATTTTGGCGTTGAACAGTTGTTCCCAAGATGCGAACCCTTCTTCCTTCAACGTGTTGCTCAGTGCCCCGGGGCCACTGTACTCTGGATGAAACTGTCCCATGTAGTGCTCGGGAAGATACGGATGAAATTGAAAGCGGCCCATCTTATCAAGGAACAGCGGATTAGTTAGGTTGAATGTAATTTGAATCGTATAATCGTCAATTTTCTCAATGACACCCATTTCGCCATCCGAGCTCTTCAAGCTGGAAACGCCGCTCGGATTGAGTGTCTCATTCAGCGCAAAAGCCTCGTACCAGAACATCACCGCACCGGCATTGAACGGCATTCCGTCGCTCCATCTCATGCCTTCTCGCATGAAGAAGGTGTACATCGTGGAGTCGTCATTCACTTCCCAACCTTTGAATACATTGGGTTCGAGCGATTGCACGTCCGACGAATAGTTGACGGGATGCGTGACCATGGCGTCCCACAATTTGTTTGATGTAGGTCCCGGCAGGTATATTTTGCGCCAGAATCCGCCATACTCCCCGATGCCGTCTACGGGTACGCAGACCAACGGCTCCGATGGTAGCCTCTCCTCGACAGGCGGCAACTCCCCCGCCGCGACTTTTTCGCGCAACTCAGGTGCTTCGTTGAATTGGGGGATGGCATTCCCCGTCGCCGCCTCATAGTCAGCAGGCGTTGCGTAAACATCCACGATGGGTACTTCGCCGGCAAGGACAAGCTCCCTGAGCGTCTCGAAGCGATCTTGTGGACCAAGCCCGTCTCCGTACGAGATCGATAGCGGAAACAGCGTCAAAATCACGCGGAGGATGGTTGAACGCCGCTGTAGCGACGCTCGATATCGATTCCATCTTGAGTAGAGATTTGAGATTGTTGCAACTCGCTTGTAATACTGTCTCATGTTCGTTACTGACTCAAACTACGGCGTGAGTCCGTGTCTGGCAGTCCCTCTTGCGCTAGACCCTGATTGAATAATCGGTAGCGAAATCATTTGTAGAAAGTTTCCTCGTGAATTAATTGTCGCACGCAACATGCCCGTGGGACCTCTATCGCACTCGTTATCCACTCGCTTGATTCCCTCCTAGCTGGAAATGTGATTCAGTTACTAGCTGAAAGAATTATTCCGATAGGGATAATGGGGCGCTTCCAAGTAACACACCACATTGCGCTCCGCTGGAGCGCGGAGGTTGGACCCATCACGATTCTATTAACATGGCACTCCGCTGGAGTGCAAAACGCGGAAACTCTCTATTAAGGAACACTTTTTCAAAGTCTGTATGGTGCGTGCTCTTAAGTAATATGTTGATCGGCAGTTTGATGCTCGTCGGGGGAAAATCCTAACGCTGATGGGTGATTCGGCACTCGCCGACCCGCCCCAGTACCAAACACAACTCCGTTTTTGAAGGAGGCTGTAATCGGCAAGAGGAAATTGTATGCAGACTATCATTACGGGCCATCATCCTTGCAGTTACTGCCTATTTTCTTCCTTTATTGCTGCGTAGATGACAGGCCTGAGCGCTTTTCCGAGTTGTTGCATCGGAAGTTGCTGGCTTAGGATTACCACAGCTAGATCGTCGCGCGGCGAGATCCAGAACTCGGTGCCGGCTCCACCGTACCATTCGTACTCACCGACAGGCGAGGGATTCGCGTCAATTTTCCTGACGCGAACGGCGAAGCCCAAACCAAAGCCCCGACCCTCGGGTTTGCGGTCGATCGGCAACAAGGCTTCCGGCAATTGATTGCGCGTCATCATTTCTACAGTTTCCGCTTTCAGCAGCCGTACCCCATCAAGAAACCCACCGCCTGTTAACATCAAGCAGAATCGCATGAAATCAGCCGCCGTCGAGACAAGACCTCCTCCACCGGATAGAAACTTCGGCTGAGTGACAAAACTCGTCTCGGAGATGTTGCCGGATCCGCCTTCCGCAGCAACGATAGTCTCCAAACCACCATCGCGTGCTGGTCCATACAAACGGGAAAACCGATCGATTTTCTCAGGCGGGACGTAGAAACCGGTATCCTTCATGTGCAACGGCTGGAATATCCTTTCGGCTAGGAACTTGTCGAAAGCCAGACCGGAAATGACCTCAATCAGTCGAGCCAGGACATCCGCCGCAATGCTGTAATGCCACCGCGTACCCGGCTGGTATAGCAAGGGAACAGTGCCGAGTCTCTCGACCACCTCTTGTAAGTTGCACTCGCTCAAGCGCTGCAGCCCCGCGTCCCGATAGAGCACTTCGATAGGAAACTTTTCACCCAGGTATCGGCTAGAGCCGGGCAGTCCGGAAGTATGACGAAACAGGTCGAAGACGGACATGTCTCGTATCGAGTCAACCAGTACGAGTTCCTCGGCGTCCGGGTCGACCGCCACCCTTAATCCGCCCAACTCCGGAAGGTAATCCGAGACCGGGGCGTGGAGACTTAGCGATCCCTCCTCAAAGAGCATCATCGCCGCCACTGCAACAACCGGCTTGGTCATGGAATAGATGCGGAAAATCGTGTCCTTCTGCATCAGCGCGTGCGCTTCGCGATGTCTCATGCCGTATGCTTCAAAGTGGACAACCCTGCCACGCCGTGCCACAATCGTGAGCGCCCCGGCGATCTTTTCCTCATCAATGAATTTCTGTATGGTTGGGGAGATACGTTGGAGTTTTTCCGCCGACAGTCCCACCGAGCCCGGGTCAGCCGTCCAGCCGGCACCGCCTGCATGCTCCTCGATCTGTGCTTGCTCCACTACTTAACCCTCTCGGTCGTAGTCATTTTCATTTATATCAGTGAATATTTCGGTAGGTGCGGTTGGAAAGGGATCTCTATGGGAACTCTATCGCATTCGCTATCCGGTCACTTGATCCTTCGTTTATGGGAACTCTATCGCACTTCTTAATCAGTCGTTTGATCTCGGTTGATCGAATCTACCGCCGTGTATAAACAATAATCGGTTTTATTATAAGAATCCCTTGGTTAATTTGACTGTCGAGAATCAAAGCTGAGCCGAAAAAATGTATAACGCAAGTTGCTACCGATAACAGAGAAACCGAGTTTTTGGTTCATGTTCGCTAAATAATAGGTAGCTTAGTTTGATTTTCGTCATTCCCGTAATTCCACGTTGGAAAAAACTCGGTTTCTTGCCCCTGTCGAACATAGGTGGCAACTTGGGATAGTATACGAAAATCTCGGACAACTTGCTGATTTCAGATTGGCAGTCCTCGACGACATTGCGACGATTATCTTTGCTCTGCAGGCATAACCGGGACGCATATGTGCGCGTTTGCTTCTGATAAACTGTCAGGATTCTCCTCCATTTGGCGGAGTCCGGATAGTGTGCGCTGATGGGCGATCCATGCCCGATCCAGAACGGGCAGCTGCAATGTGTCTTGCTCATCGGGGCAAAGATGCCGCATTAGAGGTTGCAACTCGACAGGCAACGCACGATACTCGTCGTGGGACAATGGTCGGCAGATGGCGTTTTCTACTCCGACGGGGGCATAGTCATCGACAGACAACCACCACGGACACCACCGGTTAACTACGGCTACTCGATCGCGCCCACTGGAATTGTGCAGGGGGGATGCGTGCCAACTTCGCGAGTCCTGTATATATACCGAGCCGGCGGGGGCGGTGACCTGCATATCTCCGGGAATAGGCGCCGAGGTCGTGATACCGTCGGAGTGACCGCGCGGATTCCGTTTCTCCCTGTGGGAACCGGGCACGACCCATGTACCGCCCGAACTCGCATCGACATCGGTGAGATACCAAATCATCACCAAGCACATGGGGAGGTCGGGGAACGGTAGGCGGATGCAACCGGCGTTCCTACCGGCATCTCTGTTCCCGTAAGCGGACAGGTCATGGGGCCAATCCGTGTGCCATCCTCTGGCGTCCGAGCGTCCTCTGCGGCTAACGGGGCCAAAACCGCCCGGGGACCCGTCCGGTTTGTCTGTCTCAACCATGCGAATATGAAGCTGCCCGATGCGCAGGTGATCGTCCAAAACACGGCACGCCACACCCGTAACCAAGGGGTTAGCGAGATGCCGAGCGTACCGGGGCATCCAAACAATGTCATTGGGAGGCTTCGGAGGATGGTTCACCCGGCGCACGCGCCTTAGCTCCACTCCGTCCGCCGCGTTGAGGCCGTCGCTTAAACTCGGCTCCTCCCTTCCGGTCAATCTTATCACATCCTTTATCGCTTTCATGTTTCGCTCTATAGTGACGTGTGCCGCCTTGACCTCCTCGCACACGGCGGCTACTTCGTCCGACGGTATGAGGTTATCAATGACGCAGAACCCGTATCGGTCAAGAGAACCGACACAACCGTCGATTACCTCGTCGGCGGAAAGCGTTTCGGCGCTGAAAGCGAACGCGCGGGTGCGGCAGAGTTCCCGTGTGAAAGCTTCCGCGTCGTGGGTAGACTGTGCAAGCAGTTCTCGGGCTTCCTGTAACTCCTTTTCTAACGACCTCACTCTTGCCTGAAGTTCGTCGGTATTCATTTCACACTCCTATGATTATCTATATGTTTTAGTCGAACCGAGACGTGCAATGAATTGCACTACTACGAACCGCCGATGATTGTATACTTCACGCTGCTGAAAATTGCGTATTTTCAAGCGTCTGGCGGTAGGTGCGGTTGGAAACCACACTTACGGGGAATGCAGGTCGCGACCTGGAGATCGCGGGATCTCTATCGCACTCGCTATCCGCTCGTTTGATCCTACAGAGGACGCAATTTCTGACAGCGCGGAGTATGTACGGATTCAAAATCTAAATGTTATAGCCGAACCGAGACGTGCAATGAATTGCACTACTACGAACCGCCGATGATTGTCACTTATAGATTAATAATTAGTATCAAAAACGCCCGATGAATCGGGCAACTACAATTACCCGATGCGTGTAACTCATTGATTGGGAATTAGCATTACTTCAAAAAGGCATCCAACTTAGCTCGCAGTTCCGCCAAGCTACCGGCGTAAGCCGCATCATCAATCAGATTGCGATTTTCACCCGGATCAACCGCCAGATCAAACAGTTGGTCGGGCCAACCTTTTCCTTCAAAACGGAAGTATTTCAAGAAATCACGCTTTACCATGGCTGACGGTCCATTAAATGGGTGGTATAACTCGCTATAGACCTCATTTCGCCATCCATCGCCGCGTCCCTCCATCAATGGCACGAGCGAGCGCCCATCCAACCCGTCGGGTATGGGCACGTTGACAATCTCGCAGAGCGTGGGAAACAGATCGACCAGCGAAACGTTCTGTTGAACGATGTCACAGCCGCGAGGAAATAGCTGTTGCCACGATATGAAGAACGGCACCCGTACCGACGCATCAAAATACTGTTGCTTCTCCCAAAGCCCCTTTTGCCCGAGCATTTCGCCGTGGTCACTGAGAAAAACAACCACAAAATCGTCAAGTACGTTCTTCTCCTCAAGTTTGGAGATAACACGTGTGTACTGCATATCCACCCACTCGATCATGCCGTAATAGGCGGCTGTTGCCCGGTGCGCTTCGCGGTAGGTGACGTCCTCCCCTATCTTCACTTTGAAGAACTCGTGGCAGTCGAAGTTGGAGGGCAAATCCTCGACATACGGCTCCACGCGACGCATATAGTAGTTAAACAGATCTTCGGGGCACTGGTAGGGATAGTGCGGACAATTCAGGCTCACAGTGAGTAACAACGGGCGGTCGCCTGGCCTATCGTGAACTTCGTCAACAAAATACTCGTCGAGAATCATCAAAGCACCTTCGACGGAGTATCGGTCTTGCTGCATCCATAGCCCTTTTCCGACACGGGCGTTGGTAATCTCCTTTGCAGAAGACCATTTGCCAGTCCCCTCCTCGGTAAATGTCGCGGCGTTATGAACCGGGTCATCTACGGGTTCGTAGCCGTTTGGTCCCCGGATGTCGCGACCGATGCGTTCGTGCCAACCGTGCATCTGGTCGGTACCTACAAAGTGCATCTTTCCGGCGCTTACCGTTCTGTAGCCGTAGCGTGAGAGGTGTCCGGGAAGGGTGAGCACGTCGCTGGGCAATGGACAATCGAAGCCGGTGCAGCCGCTGTTTCGAGGATAGAGCCCGGTCAGGAAACTCTGCCGAGCCGGCACGCACACCGGCGCCGGCGTGTAGGCGTTCCGAAAGTACGCGCCTTGGTTGATGAGGCGGTCAAGGGTCGGGGTGCGAATATGCGG
>JAJDTR010000070.1 GCA_022827055.1 Candidatus Poribacteria bacterium
CTCTAGTCGGAGTACCATTCCTCGATCCAGAGGATCGACATGTTGATAGAACACGACATGTCCAGATTCCCGCGCTCCAGCGGAGCGCCATGTGAATAGCGCATCATCAAGTGACACTCATTTTTCGATCTATGACAAGCATTGAGGAGGTGTTGCTTCGAATAATGCTTTTCACTCCAGCGGAGTGAGATGTCAATAGAGCACGATTCCTCCCCGTGTCTGCACTCCAGAGGAGTGCACTGTCGAGTGTTACTTGGTAGCGCGCCATAATCCCTATCGGAATAATTCATTCAGCAAGCAACACTCTTGTACCGCAAACTGTTAGTTTGCGGATCACAATCTAACAGATTGTGGTACAGATTTCCTTCTCTAAGACTGGTTTTGAAAAAATGTTACTTGATAGCATGCCATTATCCCTTCTGGAATAATTCCTTCAGCAAGTAAAACTCTCTAGTCGGAGTACCATTCCTCGATCCAGAGGATCGACATGTTGATAGAACACGACATGTCCAGATTCCCGCGCTCCAGCGGAGATCAAGCGAGCGGATAGCGAGTGCGATAGAGATCTTCAATGTGGCGTGTTCCTTGGCAGCTATTTTCCCCTGTTATTCAAACGGGCTCTAAAAAAGAGACAATCGGTTATTTCACGATTCCCAATTAATTCTTATGGACATATCAACTTACGAACAAATCGGTGGCTTAACAGAGATTAACAAACGCAGCGTCGCGGTATCCCGATTGCCAAAAGGGGTTGTTCTGCGCGAGCGGTTGGGCATTGTTGCCAGTGAACATCTTGATGGTCAAATCGTGCACCGCGCACGTGATCCCGAAGGCGGCTTATATGAATGCCGTGCGACGATTGCGCCGAATGGGGATTTTCTCCTGATGTTTCCCGATGGCGGTCACTACGGAGGAAAGTCCGAAAAGGTTAACGACATGCTCGCTTACCGATCATCCGACCGCGGGGTGACGTGGCAAGGACCGCATATCGCCTTCGATATTGACTACAACCAACACGGTTTTATCCCTCTCACTCCCCACGGCACAAACCAGATTTATGCCTTCGGCACACAACCCGTTTGGGATGATGAGCGCATAAACGGCTTGAAACAATCCAATGGGCTGCACGAAAACGCACCCATCGGCTTTCGATATTCGGATGATAACGGACACACCTGGTCAAATCTCACGCAGATCGCTCCCGCCAATGACCCCGGTTTCCGCGGGATGTCCGTTATGCGCATGTGCGAAACCGATGCCGGCACCTGGCTGCTTGGCTCGCACGAAGCCGACTGGTCTTACAAACCGTTGATGACGCGGCAGTACATTTTGCGTTCGGAAGATCGCGGGCAGACGTGGAACATTGCGCCTTACAAACGCCACGGCGGATGGTGCGTTCCCCAGTTCAATCGTATGGACGAAGGGCGGCCCATCAGCCTCGGAAACGGTCGTGTTTTTCTGATGACTCGCACCTGCGAAGGGCATCTCTGGGGGCTATGGAGCGAGGACGACGGCAGAACTTGGACGCCCCCGCAGCCGACGCCGCTCGTGCACCCCGACGCGCCGCCGATGCTGTGTCACCTGTCCGACGGCAAAACCCTCGCCGCGTTCCACCACAACCGATACAGCGATTTCAACTATACCGGCCTCAGTGCCGAAAAATCCGAGGTCATGAAAGACCGCTCGGAAATCTGGCTGGCAACCTCTACCGATGGCGGGCACACCTGGAGTGAGCCGCACTTTGTGTTTGCCAACGCCTTGAGCGAAGCCTTCTCAAGACCGTTCCGAAACTTCCAGTGCTCCTACATGGATTGTTTCGTCAACGAGGGCACGCTAAACCTGTTTGTCCCTCACCGTTGGCAACGTGTCCTCCATCTCACCCTTAAGGAAAGCCGGCTTCAAAACCTACTCACCCAAAACGACCTTCAATAGAAATCCCGTCAGATTGTCGAGCCCTACTTTGCTTTCTGCTTGACGCAACCGGAGGATGTATGTCTTTTGAACTGGGTTTTATTGTCTCATTCGCCACGGCAGGATTGGTCTCGTTTTGCGTTGTAATCGTGGGCAGCAAACCACTATCTATCTTCATGCGGCGCATCATTCAGAACGAAACCAGTCGCATGTTTACTAAGTATGTGCGATATGCGACTTATCTGGTTGGCATCTCACACGGCGTCGGGGTACATCCGATAGGGTTTGAAATCGTGACACACTTCTCGGAGGAGCGGAATCTTGATTACCAACTATTGCTGATGTGGATACAAATGGTCATCATGCATGCTCTTACTGCAATAGTCTATATGTATTTGGCATTTTTCATATTCGGCCTGATTGCATACATTTCCGTGAAAGCGCGAGAAATGTGACACCCAATACTAAGGAGGAACTATGATTTTCGAACTGCGTTTCATAGTCTCGGTCGTCGTAGCGGCAATCGTTTCTTTTGGCGTCATGATGATGTTTGCACGCTTGATTTCTACCATCTTCGGGGACATCTTTCAGGAAAAATTTTGCATAAACAGCGCGTTCATTAAGTACGTTAAATGCGCCACCTTTTTGGTTGGTATTTCGCAAGGTGCAACACTTTTTGGATTTGATTGGTCATTCTACGAAACAATTAAAGAATTGGTCCCAAACCTTGATTTCAATCGGGTTTCATGGTTGACCGCAACATACGCAACCATCATCGAAACTTTACGCGCACTTGCCTATATGTATTCGGCGCTTTTCATAATTATCCTTATCGCATACGTCATTGTTACGACGCGAGAGCAAAGTGATGTCTCAGATTAGTTGTAGGGTGGAATCAAGCGAGTGGATAACGAGTGCGATAGAGATCCCCTGCCCACCAGCCTTTGCAAGCACCAGCAGCGATGGAGAGGAATCGCAAGATTGGACACTGAGCGCGCCAGCCAATAACCCCTAAAAACTTCAACAACCGCGCGTCACGGATAGAACTGGTACGTCTCCACATTCAGCACGATACTCAGTATGCTCCAGACACTGCCCATGAGGAAGTCGCCCAACACTAGCCCCAAGAAGAACGGCACCGCGCGGCGGTAGCTCTGTATTCCTCCGTTTTTGAGGATGAGCCATTTCGCCACCGTACACACGATGAGCGGCACCAAAAGATCACCCGGCAACTCTCCGCCGCCGGCTATCAAGAATCCCAACGGGTGCAAAGGCATCCAGAAGACTCTTGAACGCAAATAGGCGAGAAGCATCATCACCGAGAAGCCGCCTCCCATGAACACCACGCCCAACCAATCGGTATTGGTGGGATAGTAGATCCAATCCTTCAGCCACCCGTACCACCGTCTTCCGTGCCCCAGCGCCCAGGGCCCGAAATAGCCCGAAGCCGCCCCATGCTCGTAGTATAAGTGGAGCTGAATCCAAAAAGAGACAAGCACGCCCAGCCCGGTGGCAATAAGTATCGCGGCAAACATCTTTCGATGGGAAAGATTGGCTTGTTCCGAGATTTTGAACCCTTCGAGCTGGTGCGGCATCTGCTGCGGGCGGTACTCGCTGTTAAAGAAACACACGGTCAGCGATGTCAGGTTTTGGGGTCCAAGCCGTCGGGTGCCCAGCCATTGGCTAAGCATCGCGCGAGGCGCGTACCCATAACAGGCAAATACCCCCGCCTCCGCGCGAAGCCGGGTCATTACGGTTGGCGCAATCAGGAAGAGCAGCCCGAATGTAGCGGCTACCCAGAACGTCATGCCCGCCCTTCTAAGCAGGAAGGTGAGCACGACCAGCCCGATCACCAGCCCCCACACCGCAGCGCGGTACGGAAGCGGCTCCTCCGAATCGCGGAGATCTATTCGCCAGCCCAGCGCACGCTTTATCACACGTATGAAGTGCCCCTTCCCCGTCCAAAAAACGAAGACGCAAAGCCCCAAGAAACCGCCGAGAATCTGCTCGCCATGGAACGGGAATCTGGGGAGCGTGTCCCACCCCATGATGTCACCCAGCGTAAGTTGAACCCGGTATAAGCCGCAAAAGAACGTGGTGGAAATAAGCATATCCAGAGGCATCAAGAACAGAATGCCGACCGCGTAGGGATAGAGCGAAAGGCGAATCAGATCGCCGCCATCCGCGAAAAAGCTCAAAGGTCCTTCGGTGACGGTGTAATATGTACGTTTCACCGGGACAAACGGAACCTGCGGGAAGTGCGTATGCAGCCCGTTGAGCAGACCGATGCCCGCGGCGATGCCGAAACCTATCCACATCCGCTTGTTCCGGAAGAATCCCCCTTTGGGTCTCGTCATTTCCAGCGCCAGTTGCGCGATGGGGTAGGTTAACCGCTCGTGCTCCGTCCACTGCCGCCGCAGGATGGTGTTCACGCACAGGAAATTGAACGCCAATACCAGAAAAACCAGCAGCCACGCGAGAACTACCGGCGTCCACACCTTCAAATGGTGTTCCAGATAAAGGGTCGATTCACCATCGTAGAAATCGCGCAAAGCCGCCTCGTCCGAGACGGTGAGCCAACGCGGGATATGCCGGATAAACAGCTCTTGGAACTCGTTTTCGGGTGTGGCAAACCAAAACGCGTATCCCAGGATGGACAGTATGGCTTGCAGGATGTCCCCGGCGGACAACGTCGTCGTAATGCTCAACATCACGTATAGCACCAGAAGTTCGCCGTGTCGAAGCGCGATGCCGGGGAGGAGCAAGCGAACCAAAGCATTGATTGTCATCACCGCCGTCAAGATGAAGATGACGTTGGACAGCGGCACAATCCAGGTTGGAAAGGTATAACGCACCAGTTCCATCTGCAGCAGAAAATAGCAGTTGATAGGAACCAGGATGAGCGTGATGAGCAGCAACCGCGGCGTCAGCCCGGGGTTCTTCTGTTGTCGATCTAATTTATCGGACATATCAATTAAAAGCAGTGTCGAGTTGCCAGTGACCAGTGATCAGTAAAGAACGGCGACTGACGTAGAGCAATTGGAGGCGTTTCAACTCGCCGCCGCCATTCCGGCAGAATCCCACTGAGAGAGTAAAACGTGGATAGATCAAGCGACTGAGAAAGGAGCGCGATAGAGATCCCCAATGGCCAGGGGCGGTGGGCGGCACGGGCGAGGTACGAAAGGTGAAATCTTCAATAATTTAATTGAAGATTTCCCTTGGAGTGCAGGAACTTTTGCAGTGATCCGTCCAATCGCAGAACGTCTATACTTTGTGATGAGAAGAATTTATCGCAGAGATGGCAGCCAAGAACTTTCCATTACAATTACTGTCTCGTAAATTTCATATTCCTTATCTAAAACGAAAAATGAAACAAATTTAAATGTACTGTAGGGAACGCAGATTTGCGTTCCCTAGAATCAAAAACCTGTTAAATCATATGTCAATTTCGCCAAGCGGCACCCATTTTGACCGGGGGCACAAATACTGTTAGGACGTGCTCCGGACCATAAAGTGAAGTCGTTGGTATTAGGGAGGTTTTCAATGACCCACCTCGTCGCATAGCCCCCTTCATAAAAATCCAAGTTCATGGCAACTTCGCGCAGCTTATCGAAAGTCGGAGGCGCGATTCTTCAACCTGCCCCAAGTTGTAGTTGTTTTCGAGGTGGGGGAAACAGCTAATCCAAACGAACGAATGTCCGGCCGAGAATCGTACGCACCATCGACAACGCTAAGTCGCTTAACATATTGTCCATTGGAGGTCATCAAGTGAATCGATGAAGGAGCATCATTGTCCCAGACATAATATGCGATCCTCCGTCCGGAGACAGACCATGCAGGGCCTCCATGATTCTGTTGATTCTGTGTAAGTCTCACCCGATTTTTCCCATCTGCCCCTACCACAAATATTTGAGGGTATAATTTGTCGATGGCCACGTATGCAATCCGTTTTCCGTCAGGAGAAAACGCCGGACTGTGTCCACCCCATAATTCCCGTAATTCATGCGTTACCCTTCTAAGCCCCCGTCCGTCAATACCTATCACGTAGATATCGGACCACCACTCCCCAGCTCTCAAGGCTGAGAATGCAATCTCACGCCCATCAGGAGACCATGACGGATCCCTCGCGTGGCTTCTAAACCTCACCCGATTATCTCCATCGGCATCCATCACGGCGATGTGAGATTCCCTTATTGCAGCCGGTTGCACGGTGAAGGCAATTTTACCCCCATCGGGAGACCAGTCTGGTGCCCACTTGCTCCGCGGTCCATCTGTCAATCTAATCGGGTTCTTTCCATCGGCGTCCATGACGTAAATCTGATTTCCGCCGTTTCTGTCGGAAACGAATGCAATCTTCGTCCTGTCAGGAGACCAATCCGGATCGCCGTCATACGCTGGATGGTTTGTCAGGTTTTCTCGGTTTCTTCCATCGGCGTCCATCACATAGATATCAGTGTTGTCAGGTTTCGCGTAGAATGTAAAAACAATTCGATTTGTGCTGAAGGCGAGACCGTTTCTCAACCAAAACTCCCCGCTCAGCAGCAACGCCGTTAATCCGATAAACGACACAGATGTGCGTCCGAATCGCATGTTTCTTCTCCTCGGTTGCGGGTGTAATGCGCAGCCCGTAGGTTGGGTTGAGCGGAAACCCCGAAATTAGCCAAGAGATCAAATTGCTTTAGGGTTTCCGTTTTGCTTGAAATTTCCAAATCCGAGCGAAACCCAACTCTCCAATCTCCGGGTGAAGTGAGGTTAATGGCTTTCACTATCCCCGGCTAAGCCCTAACGTCCGTAATAATCAGACGTTCCGTCAAGGACCCGATGAGGACTTTTCAAGCACATTTATCGGCAGTCGTCAATAAGAAACGCGGAATTGCGTTGAAACCGAGATTTTCCCCAAAACTTAAATAGTCAACGGGATGGTTTACACACCGGGCTATTCCCGCGAATTACCAACCTCATTGGCAAAGGCTTGGATTTGGCAATCCAAGCCGAGCAGGCAACAGCTATGAAGGCCTAACGTCTGCCCGACCACTACAGTTTTTTCCCAAAACTCGGTTTCTTCCGGTTTTTGCCCCTTGAAAGGTAGTCTAGCGAGCGAAACCCAACCCGCATTTTCCCGCTTTCTTCTTTCAACTAGCCACTGACCAGCAACTGAGCGAATAGCGAAGGCGGTAGAGATTCGCTGGTCACTTGCCACTGTTTTTCAATCCGCGGGCTGCGGCGCCAACTCCGGGCTTGGAGTTTCCTGTGTCATATCGTCCTCTCGGCGTCCGCGCTCATGGAATTCGCCTCGAACATCCGGACTAAGCGTCCGCCAGATGAGCAGTTGCTTACGAATCAGGTTCAAGAACCGTCGATTCACGCGCTTCCACGACGCGATTTCGCCGCTCTCGCGGGTGATGTCTAGCTGAATCTGGTACAGTTCCTCCTCCTCTCCGCCAACCGGCGTCGTCACGAACCGTATGGCTTGGCTTACGCCCAAATCGTACGGAGCCAACCATACCATCATACTGACGGCATACGATTCCTGTCCTCTATCGTCAGAATCCTCCGTGAATCTACTGAACGCTACTTGGTTCGTATAGAAATCACTCGCCGACTCGTCCGCATGCGCATCAAAGTAGTCGCGCATAAAAATGTTCAGACCGAGCGCTTCCTCCGACAGCACCGTAAACGGCAGGTTGAAATGCCATTCATCGCCCGTAGGTTCCGGCAGCTTCCATTTTCTTTCCAAATCGGGGACCGCCATTCGGCTCGCCTTAATCGCCGGATACAGTGTGCTGCCCACCACCACTATCATGACGATAATCGTCGCTACAACCGTGGACATGGACGAATAATTTAAGGTCAGACCGGAAAGCCAACCGAAATTCACCAGTAGCGTCGCCACGACCTGACCCAGCAGGTAACCGAGCACCGCGCCTACGATTGCATAAACGCACGCTTCAGCGAGGAACAGAAACGCGATGTGCACCGGCGCCAATCCGACCGAACTGTAGATGCTAATCTCCCGAATCCTCTCGTAGACCGCGCCAAGCATGGTGTTTAACACGATCAACGATGCGATGAGAATCGGAATGAACAGGTTCCCCATGCCGGAGAAGGAGGTCATTCCGATTGAACTGTACAGATAAGTGTTCTTGTCCCGAGCGACGAAGAAATCGAGCGCAATTCGGCTCATCAGCGGCGCCATGATGAGATCCAGTTTGTCAACCGCACCCGGAATCGGCGGATCTTCGGGTTGAGGCTCCATATTGACAGCCACCGAGCGCAGCGTCCCGCCTTGGTTGATAATCACCTGATACGGCAGTATGGCAACGCTGTCGGGCGTCAGGTGGATATATTTCTGTAACTCGCTGGTGCTGCTCTGATTCCCTTGCGCTCCCCGCGAACTTTGCTGTTTCATCAATTGGTGATCGATGGGCGTCAACTCCTCGCCGTCGTTGTCGGTCAAATCCTTGAAACCGATGCCAAGCACCCCGGTCACGGTAAAATCTGCGCCGTACACGGAGACGGTTGCTTTGCCCATATCGGCTTCGACAATTCCCAACAGATCCGCGACTCCTTTCGGCAGCACGCAAGCATAGGGCCATCGGGTCGGCCATTCCTCCTCATCCGCGGGATCGAACCATTTACCGTAATACAGATAGCGGTTTATACCGGTAATTCGCGGCTCGGCGGCGCTCATCCCGACCAGCATGTTGGCGGAGAAGGTGTAAGGTTGACCGGTCAA
The DNA here is from genome assembly GCA_022827055.1 of Candidatus Poribacteria bacterium. Lineage (GTDB taxonomy): Bacteria > Poribacteria > WGA-4E > WGA-4E > JAJDTR01 > JAJDTR01. Next base: position 8,648 of record JAJDTR010000070.1, read on the forward strand.
GGCGTCCTCGGGAGGAACGGGATCCTCGACGTTGGGTGTACGCCTCAATTCGATAAACGACTGATCGCCCGTGCCTGATGATTGGTACCACGCTCGGGGACCTACCGCGTTGTGAACCGTCAACATCGAAGAAGGCTGATAAACCTTCAATTCATCCCCGTCTTTTCTCACCGTGTATGTGCTCCGGTTGCCGGCGATCTCCCATCTTTCTTCGTCCGTTACCGGCTGAATTGCCGTCTGAGGCGACAGAAGGAAGCCGCGTCTGTCAAATTCACGGTTTAAACTCGTGGAAATTTCGCCTTTCGCCAACCCATCCTGAAGTTCTGAATCCATGCTGAACAGGAAGGTCGGCTCCGCGCTGATGGGTGCGAGCGCCCCCGCCTCGCTTAACTGAGCAATGGTATCCTCAATCTCCTTCGATGACGTGCCTCGTCTTTTCAGCATCATCCGAAATTCGGGTTCGGGGAGCTGTGTCTTCCTCAGATCGTTCATTATCGAGCTAATGACCGGTGCTTCCAGCGGGCGCCAATACTGATCCCGAATCAACATCCCGGTGTAGCGCGGTGTCACGGCGGGCAGGTTCGTCTTGTTGGGGTGCATGAAGGTGCGCACGGAGGTGAATGAAATAACGGTAAAGGTTAAAATCACCAGCGTGGCGCACGTCAGTATGGTGCGGCCCTTCCGTTTTCGCATATTCGACACGCCGAGACTGAATGCCGCGGCGGACGCCGCAAGACGCCCTACATCCGCTTTGTACACCTTCGAACTTTCCTGTCTGATTTTTTCGAGTTGCTCCTCGAATTTTCGCAAGATGATTGCGATTACAAATACGGTCAGCACAAGCACAACGAAGGCGATAAGGATGATGACGGGTGTGGTCGTAATTTGAAACGCGGGGTGCACCTGTGCCAAGAAGAAGAACACCAAGACGAAAATCGCTGCCGCGCCGCCAATCCGTTTGTGCACGTCTGGCGATGCGAAGATTAGGCGCTCCATAAAGTAGGAAAAGGGCAGGAGTAGGGCGAGGTAGAACATGACCCCGTTGACGACATCGTTGCCCGTTTTCTTGACGTCGGGATAGGCGCGCGATTCGTATCCCCACGCCGCTCGCGCCAGCTTCATTGCCGTGGAGTATTCATTCTTGGCGAGAGCCGTTTCTGCTTGCTCCAAGTGCTCGTGTGCATAGAAATGGAGCTGATCTAGCCGATCGCTGCTGATGCCGAACCGTTTGTATAAACTCGTACGGTTCTCGTCGAGCCACCACATATCTCGGACGACAACGTAGGGGGTGACCCGGATGGAACCGTTCTCGCGGACGACGAACCCCGAACCGGTGTAGAGCGCCGGGTTTTTTGCGCCGCTCTTGCCCGCTTTGATAAGCAAGAGCCGCTTACCGATCTGCCCGTACGCCATGCCAATCTTTATCCGAGTATCCGGCTCCGAGTAGACGAGCGCGATCGGCTCGGTGGCGGACACCCCCTGCTGCTGCCACGGCTTGGACATGCCGTATTTTTCCGGCGGACTGTCGCTCAAGCCGTCAAATACTTGCAACTCTCGCAGCGTGCGCAGGTATCGCTGATCCACGAGGTCGTAGATGGTGGTGGACACGCACGGGAAAACGATAACGCGACAGCCTCGCCGCCGGTTTTGGATTGGAAGTTTATTGGAGGTGAGTTTGGCGCCGAAGTTGCCCAAGTCCGGGGCATACACGATGTCGCCGGAATCGGAGTCGAGTAGGTACGCATCAACTTCCTGCAACCCGCCAATACGGTGAGTTGCTCGCCCCTCCATTGCCAGGCCCGGCACATCAAACTGCGCTTTGTTGTTGCCCATGGCAATCAGGTCGCCGCGAACGCCCATCATGGTTTTGTGCTTGCGTCGTATGGCGACGATAGGATAGGGCACCGGTGTGTTCGGCAGCGCGCTCTCACGGGCGTCATATTCGACGACATCGCCGAACAAGTTGCAGTAGAAGTTACTCACCTTGGCGCCGGTGGGCATTTTCGGATCGAGCATGGCTTGCATGAGGATGCCGGTAAGCGTTTTCACCTGCTTGTGAAGATTGCCGTCATACGTGAGATCCATTCTGTCAATCGTGTCCAACGGCGTGTCGGTAAGCAGTCTTCCATCTTCGATTGTGGCGAACGTGACGCCGGTCTTGCCTATCAACGTGGCAACCTCGCTGTCAAAAGCAATCTTACCGGGGATGTAGGTTCGCCACGTCTTGGCGCCGGTGGCGCCGATGGCGTTGACGAAGTTCGTTTCGCCTCCCAGCCCGACGATCTCGATCAACGTTTGGATATCTTCAATCTCGTCCGGGCTCAGTTGAGAGGGATCCTCATGACGCAGAGCAAGCATCATCGGCAGCCGATTGAGGAGTCGAATCGTGTTCTTGCGGGTCCGCTGTGCCTCGCGTAGGTCGTCCTGGATAAACCGATCCACTTCGTTGCGGATGTATTCCATGTCTTTGAGCATCTCTTCCGAGGGCTCGCCGCGCGTCTGCATCTGCTCAAACTGCATCTTCATCAAGCGCGAGACATCGGTCAGCGCAACCAGCGAATCGTAGTGGTCGGTAATCAGGGTCTCCAGAGATTTTCCTTCAATCGTTTTCTTCGTCTCTATCTCGAAAGCGGCTTCCCACTGGCTGTTCATGACCGCCTGGCGAATTTGGTCATCGGTAAAACTCCAGAGCTTGCCGATACGCACGCCGAAGTCGACATCGTTGGCGTACTGCATGAGCTTGTTGCCAATAGGGGCAAACTCTCGCCTCAATACGAATTCGGGCTGCTGGTCGTAGAACCAGCCCTTGTTGAACACGGCGAATTTGTCGCTCTGTGTGGAGAGATCGACCGAGATAAATAGGGAGGTGTAGTAGCGATTGAAAAGGTCTTGAAGGGAGATGGATTGTTCGACGGCGGCGATATTGCGGTCATATTCAGATTTGCTGAATCGGGCGAGAATTGCGACGCGGGATTGGATGTTGCGGATACGCGAGTTTCGGAGGGTGAGCATGTTGTCGCGGAGTAGGATTTTTATGTCGTCCGGAAAGTCGCGGTCAAAGTTATCCAGTCCATTCCTCAAGTTCTGAAGTTCGACAATATCCTCGCGCGCTTTCTGTTTGACAAACCGGAGCAGTCTGCGTTCTTCAAGGTGAGCAACAATCTGTTCGCGCGCTTCAATTGCGGCTTCCGCCTCGTCATTCTCAAGGTAGTGACGCAACACGAGTATCTCTTCTTCGAAGTAGGGACGATTCAGCGACGCATGCCAATCTCCCTCCAGTAGGGATTCCAGTCGTTTGCGCTCGAGCCGCGCATTCCGCATGGCAATCTCGAAAATTCCCTGCTTATCCTTCGTCAACTCCTCAACGAGGACGGCATGAGATTCTTTTATCACCCCGCCGCCGGCAGTTTCATGAACATTTGCCACCTTCTGCCGCAGTTGTGTCTGGATCCCCTTTAGCCGACTCATTATGGATTTGCTCAGAAACGGTCCGAAGATTACGTCGACATCCTCGGGCATGTAGTCGCGTTGGGTACGCAATTGACCGATGCTCGATTTGATGGGCGACTCGAAGTCGGCGTCCGAAGAGATTCTTTGGAGGGCGTTTTCAAGCTGAAGTTTTTCCTGTACAATATAATCTTCCAAGCTCATGTTTGCCTGCTGTGCGCGATGCGCAACCTTGCGTGCGTCCTTCATCGCATTCAAACCGTGAAAATCGAGGTGTCGATCCAACACTCGTTCTTGGGCGTATTGGAGCGCGAATTTTCGAGAATCGGAGAACTCCCAATCCGCCAAGTAGTTGGACAGCAACTGTAAATCCGCGGCTACGGATGTTCCAATGAGGTTTGGCGGAATAGGGAGATAATAGGTATCATCTTCTCCCTTTACCGGTTTGAGGTAGGAATCACCCGGCTGTCGTCCGTAACTCCCATTGATGCGCCCCGCATTCAAATCCGCTTCCAGTTGATCTAGCACCCACGCGTCCAACCGTGCCATGGGCAGCGCAACGTTGTCTATCAACTCCAACTGTGCCTCTCGACACGCCGTCAACGCCATGCCTTGGAGTGCATGCATGCGGTCAACGACTACGCGTAAGAATTGTGTTGTCTGTAGTGCATCTTTTTTAAATTTCGCGAGATTAGTTTCGAGAGTGGATTTTTCTTCCTGTGTATAGCCCTGCTTTTCGCGTTTTTTCACGACGCGGCGGCGTCTTTTCTGCTTCTCTTTGAAATCTCGTTGCTTGTTGCGCAGCGAGTTGATTCGGTTGTACGTTTTCCCGACATCCGACACCGTGGATTTCAGCGACAGAATGGCTTCGTCCAGTTGGTGGATCTCGTAGAAAAACTCGGGGGGCAGGTCGACGAGCACGCTGCGGTCGATCGAGAGCAGCAGTTTTCGGCTCAACTCCTTGAACGGACGGAGATCGAGTCCCAGCCCTTTTGCCATCCCGCCCATGGTCGGAATACCGGGCGCTTCGCCTGAATTGATGTTGAAGTCAGCCCTTGCGATAATGTCTTGACCGATCCCGAACATAAAGAAACGCATACCGGCAAGCCCTTGAAAGTGACCGTCAGTGGCGACGAATAGCATGGAGCGTCCGGGGCGGTATTCCTCTTTGCTCAAGATGCGCGCGACCTCCAAAAGCGAGGCAATTCCGCTGGTCGGATCGGCGCCGGGCGCAAGTGACGGGACGACCGACATGGAGTCGTAGTAGGCGGTGACAACAACCATCTCGTCCTTCAGAATCGGGTCGCTGCCTTCGAGAAAGCCGCGGATGTTTTGCCCTATCCGTCGTTCCCACGTCATGGTGGAGTTCAGACGTACCATCAAGGGTTCTGGTTTGGCATGCGAATCCGCGTTCGTTGCATCCCTTTCGTTAAGTAAGTTGAGCAATAGGTCCGCATCCGCTCTCGAAACCCAGAATCGCGGGATGTTCGCGGGCACCGTAAGGAATTTGTTTTCGGCTTCACCGCGAATAGTGGTTTCGGGTTCAATAAACACCACCGCTTTCGCGCCAAGCATGGCGGCATTTATCCATTGTGTACTGGAATTGAAATCTACCAGCAAAACGCTTCCGCGCGGAATGAAGAGACTGGACTCCGATGCGGCAACAAACTCGCCGTCCTCATCGATTAGACCGTCGTTATTGTTGTCAATCCCGTCACGGTCGTTCCCCGGCGTCTCGTCAACATAACCGTCCGCATCGTTATCAATCCCGTCACTGTCCCAATAGACGATGTCGGCAAGCAGCGGGATTTCGCCATATTCGTCAATTTCGCCGTCTTCATTGTTGTCAATGCCGTCTTCGGTTTTCTGCAGGTGACTATTGAGCACATCGTCGGTTATACTCCCCACGGTGACGCGGTGTCGGTGGGCAATGTCTTCCAGTGTATCGCCCCGCTGAACGGGGTACCAGAATCCGCCGATATCTTTGCCGTTAAAGTCGTCCAAATTTGCGTCGCCCCCGTAGAAGAGTGGGGCGCGCAGACCGCCGGTGGGAACAAATACCGTGCTGTTCGTCGTTAATGCTACTTCGCCGGGTTCGTCGATTTCGCCATCCCTGTCGTTGTCCTGCCCATCAGCGGCTTGAATTTGCAGATATTGATTATGGGAATCTTCAAGAATGGATCGAGACTCTACCTGATATGACTTGGCAATGGATTCGACAGTCTCGCCGTCCTGCACGAGGTGCTTGATCCCGGTGGGGAGTAGGGAGGTCCGAATGAGGTTGGGCCACACCGGCCATATCTTTATCGTCCTGAGCACATGGTCATCTTGGGAAAGCACTTCCAATCGTCCGTCGCCGTGATCAACCGGAACGGCTATCCTGAATTCGCGGCTCTCTACATTCTGTAAGCCGGTCTCGACGAACCGATCAAAGACGTACTTGCTTGCCGCGGCAGCGTCTGGATAGCCTGTGACCCGGCTCTCCAGACTTGAGAGCCGCGCGATATCCTTTCGCATTCTGCCGATATCGACTTCATCCCGAATCTTGACCGCGATTTCGGAGAGGCCGACGGTCGTATCCCTTTCCGCATCCAGAGGCATGGGTGAAGCAAGGGATGCGATTATACAAATCAATAGAATGTGAAGAAACCGATTGTTGATTACAGAACGAAGATAATCTTCGCTTTTGAGAGTATTCATAATGTTTTAATTTGATTCGCCTTTCAGGATATCTCGCAAACCTCTGTGTACGCTGATATAAAGCCTGCTCCTTTGCAGCGCTTAACAATGCGCTAGTTTCACGAAGAAGGAATTCGGTGGTTTGATCCGCGAACGGTCATTTTATCATTTTCTTCCAATAAATGTCTCCATAAACTGCTAACCCGTATCGTAGAACGGAGAACCACAGCTCCTATAGGGAATTCGCTGATTCTTGTTGTCTCAGTATCCAAAATTTAAGGCAAATGAGATGCTCTTTTTAATCTCTTCCATTACATTATCTGAAAGTTTTCCAAGCCTTCTTTCAAGTCTTACTCTTGGTATAGAGCCTAGTCCCTGTACGTTGGCATAGGAGTTTTGAGTCAGAAACCTTAGATTAGGAAGCACTACCTCGTATGGGCTTTGCCTATACTGGGTTGTTAGTGGAACATAAGTTACCATAGCTCGTGGCGGATCAGGATCGTAGCGAGATACTACCAGAACAGGCCGCGTTTTCCCGGATAAACCGAGATCTGCTAGCCAAATCTCACCGGGGTAAGGGTTCATCAATTAGATTCAGGATCTCCTGCTCTACGGATCGCGATTGCATTATATCTAGAATATCTTGGTCCGCGAGGTCGATGATTTCTGAAACCTGTTTCCTGACCTTTGCTGCGGTATTCGGTTCCCATTCGCGTAATTTAGTGTCTAATTTTTCAACTAACGCATCCATTGTTTTCCTCCATTATCAAACCTGCGATTCTTCAAGAAACTCGGTTTCTCCCACCTTTCTCTTGGTGCTATTTTACCACTACCATCCGGTGCATCTGCCTGTAATCTCCCGCCCCCAAAGTTGATAGCAATAAACATCGTTGCAACCTCCCCAATATGCGGCGTGTCCTCTATCGGTGGAGAATCCCGCGGGTTGATGCCCAGGCTCTAACTTCCGAACGCTGTTCTTGCGCCGACTCCCAACGGAACCCTTGATCCGATTCCTAGACTTCCGCGTCGTCGGATGGACTGTGTAGATTTTCCGTGTTTCCAGGCGCCGACCCTTCCTCATCGGGTATGCCGGAAGCAAGCATCACCGGCAGCGCCTCGGAAGTTCTTTTGTTCTCTGTTCCACCGAATTCCGCCACTAAAATCGCTTTGGTTAGCTGTTCCAGTGCTTCATCCGTGATCTTCAGTGTGTTCGCCGGTCTATCTTCCACGGCATTCCGGGGATCTGCCGCCTCCGATGCGCGCGTTAGCAATCTTTCATGCGCCGCCCCAACCTCCTGCGCAAGCTTCGATAACTTGAACACATGATCCATCATATCCGACAACTTGGTATATTCCGCCTCGTCACTTTCTTGGATAGTATCCGTAAGTTTACTCGCATAGTTGCGCATAATCCCAGCCACTTTGGTTTCGACTTCCAACCATTTGCCGTTCGCGACGCGCGCTTTGTCGAGTCTTTCCTGCGCTAGTTCATCCTCTGTCGGTTGATGCCAATCGTATTGCCTCGCCCAACGGCGGATGGTGTTCGCATTTACCTGAACGGGGAGTTGGCGGCTGATTTCGGTGGCGGGCACTCCTTGCAGCCACAGCTTCTTCGCTTCGGAGATGACCTTTTCAGGTGTTTTCGGTTTTCTTCGTGGCGCGATGGCGTTTTTCATGTGATAGGTGCCTCGTTAGTCATCATCGGGCTGGGCGCTAAACTGCATACACTTTAGGTGCGATAGAAGAGTGTAGTTTGATAGGGAAAACCGAGTATTCGACGGAATACTCGGTTTCTACACAAACGATGGTGGGCATGATGAGGAAGCTCGGCAATTCCATAATCGCCGATTGTACCCGATAAAGAGAGACGGAACAGCGCCGTTTCAACAATTAAAATCCACGTTTCAGTTTTCCCCACGTCGTGGACACTTTGCCCGAGGGATCCACCGCGAACGAGCCGCGCACATTCTGGTTAACCTCATCTTCACTGAAAGCCCGGTCGTAGACACGGTAGATCGCGATTGAGCAGTTGCAGGTGCGCACCTCTTCGGCGCGGCTATGAGAGAATATAGCGTGAAGCGACATGTCATGCTTTTTGTTCCATTTTACACTCGGTCCCGTTCTTCCGACTTTTTCGCCGTCAACATAGGACGTGAAATTCTTCCCGCTCTCAAACACCATGTGCACCCAGTGCCACTCCTGTTCGCCAACCCTCAATCCGTGAGTTCCTTTGGGCCAATCGTCGCGCAGCCCAAGGGCGCCTTGAGCGATACTTATGTTCGCAAAATCTCCGTTCCCGCCGGCATCCAGCCAAATCCGAAAGTTCTGAACCTGTTCCCTTGGCTGAGCTTGTATTCCGACGAGATGATGTTCCTGCGCAAGCATGGGTCCATTTATCCTCATGAGGAGCCCCATGGTGAAGTCTTCAAGGTTCACGACCGGTGTTTTTGCGCCCGGCGCCGCGTTACTGAAGGTCATACCGGATTCATCGGCAGTGTACCACTTTGTGTCCTCCTTGAAACCGATACCCTTTATTGAGATGACGCCCTCCTCAAGTTTCGGCTTGAGCTTACTATGTTCCAATTCCCCGCCCGCTTCACCGGCGTTTCGCCACACCTTGTCCCTATCGGTTTGGTCGGTTTCGACAGGGTTAAAGTAAAGCACCGCTCCGGGGATCGGCTGAGCGAGTGCCGTTGATAGTGTCATCGCCATACCAACCAACATAATAAAAATAGCGATGGAAAAAATTGTGTTTCTTGTCATGCTTCTGTCCTCCGTATCAATCTAATCGGTCTTGCAAAAAAATTAACGGCCAAATTGGCGGTTTCGGTTATCGTGAAATTTTACAACATAACGCTATGAAATACAAGATATAAGCGCGAATCAGTCAGGGGAAACGCATCTAAATTTTCTGCATCATAAGAAAGAAAATCAGGCTAAGTTTGTGACACTGTTTTGGGATTCGTAGGTTGGGTTGAACGGAAATTCGTTAGTAATCGCTAATCTAGTAAGAGTTTTCGAGTGCCTATTTCGCTTGAACGCGCCAAAATTTGAGTGAAACCCAACATTAATCGTACGGCCTACCACCATGAAACCTCCTCTGCAATTAGATGCGTTTCCCCTGGCGAATCAGTGACCGGTGACCAGTGAATCTCTGCCGATTAAATGGGCGAACAGCGAAGGCGATAGTAAATCCCACTCGCTATTCACTCAGTTGCCGGTTAGTGGTCGGTTGGTCGTGAAGCGGAAGGATGGAAGGTTGGAAGATTGGAAGTAAAACATCCGCTAGCGGTTAGCGAAGTGAGACAGGAATCAAGTTTATTTCTTTTCTTGCCAAGGAATCATACGGCTATAAACTAATTCAAGATGAAGTGTAGGGTTTCAGTCGAATCTCGGTCTCTTCCCGGTGAATGGAATCGAGTTTGCCCCCTCTTGCGCGTGATTTCTCGGGAATTCCGTTCAATCCAACCTACGTGTTACAACGCAGATTATCACCTTTAATCATCCATCCTTCCATCCCTTTGGCTTCCACCCTTCCTTTCTTCCTCTTCTCTAGAAATTCGCATTTATTTGACGCGAACCCTGTTTTCTGATATGCTAACCCCTGCCATTTTTCTAACGTAATTTTCAAAATATCTACCGCAGCACGGACGACCACATTACCCAAAGGAGGGTACATTCCCGATGTCACTTGATGAGCGCGCGGATCTCTTTAACCGAATGGTGTTGGACGATGCAATGGATGAATACGGTCTGATACGCCACTCCCTAACCACTCCGGATCGAAAACCGATACCCGACGACCAACTGGAAGATGTCCGAAAAAACACGGAACAACGCAAGCGATTAGGTCAGAAGTGGCACCCCCACGCCGGAACGCCGGCATATGCCATGTATGAAGACGCCAACTATGTCGGAAACCGCTACCTGTTGTCTCAAGCGTGGCGCTGGTTGGCTACGAAGAACGAAACCGCCCGGGGTGACGCCGAGAAGGCGTATACTGCCACGATGTACCCCTATCACGAAGGACGAAGGATTGATCCCGGCTACTGGCCCAAACCTTACGGGGCGCTGAAGGGAGACTACGCCGTCGATAAGGTATACACCGAGACCAGTTTGGATCAGGCGTACTCTCCCGTTATAGCACTGTGGCGGTACTACCAGCATTTGGCGAGCGACGACGAGAAACAGGCTATTGCGAAAGCCGTACAGGAGCACGGTCACTGGTGGATACGCCACGAATACACCTACGACTACTTGGGGGAGGTGTGGAAGGTGTTCGAAGGTCGAATCGGCGGTCCGAGCAGCGCTTTGAAAATCCCCATCGGCATGCACATCGCCTATCGGATCACCGGGGACACGGCGTTGTTGGATGAGTGTGTGCGCATCATTAGGGAGGCGGTGAAGGAGGGGGCGTTGTCAATGCACCGGGGACCGCGCGGCGAGATTAAGGAATTGTACCACTGGGCGGAGATGTACGACTATTTCATGCGCGAAACCGATCTGCAAGACGAAGCCGAATGGGAACGCCTCATCCGCGAGTGTTGGCGCGCCGGAAAGAGCGCCGTTCAGGAGGATGGGTTGTGTATCGGCCAGGGGTTCTTCACCGACGATGGGCTGCTGGAGAAATATGAACCCGGCCCCGCAGACGACGTGCACCACGGCTACTGGAAGACCGATGCGAGACACCCCGCCTCCACGGCACAAATTGCCGGTTTGGCGATGTTGATTCACGAGTTGGGTTACGACGATGACGCTGCGGGGGTTGGCGTGAAGCTACTGGAGAACGTCACCGAAGCGCACACCGGGCAGCGATACGTTTATACCAGCCCCGGACAGATGCCGCCCGAATCGCGCGAAAAGCCGCCGCAGGAGTTCTTCCACACCCGCACCGTGGTGTTCTGGCTGGATGCCTACTGGCGCGGCAAGCTGCACAGGGTGTTGTAAGTAGGGCTACAAACCTGATTTCACAGAGGGGGAATGGGGTGATTTTGGGAAGATGCGACGATTACGCATACCTGTACTAGGGAGACACTCATGATTAAAGGGAAAAATCAATGAATTTCCTACAGAAAATCACAGTCAGTCTTTTGCTCACTTTCATTTTGGGCAGCGCTACATTTGCGCAAGTCGTTGAGATACCCGACCCGAATTTGCGACAGGCAGTTAAAGAAGCCCTGAATCTACCTGCTGGGACTCCTATCATGCAAGTAGTCATGCGGGATTTAACTAGCCTTGATGTTGGAGATCAAGGAATTGCGGACCTTTCCGGTTTAGAGTTTGCCATTGGGCTAACTTGGCTCGCTATTCCCGGCAATCAGATAACAGACCTTACCCCGATAGCAGGGTTGATGAAATTGGAACACTTGTTAATGTGGGTGAATCCAATTTCGGACATTACTCCGCTGGCAAATCTCACAAATCTGCTAGGTCTTGACGCTGGGGGTTGCCATATTTCCGACATCACTCCACTTGCCAATCTAACGCAACTTACAGGACTAAATCTGAGATACAATAGCATTGTCAATATTGGTCCACTTGCCAACCTTTCATTACTAACCGAATTGCGCTTAAACAGCAATGCCATCGTCGATGTTACCCCTCTCTCGAATCTAACCAAGTTGAAATCGTTAGAAATTCAGGATAACAACATAGGTGACCACAACCCGCTTGATTCCCTATCGTTGACACACTTCAAATACGACCAATCTTGTGAAATGCCGCCACTCCCGCTTAAGCCGCGGTTAGAGAATAGAACCTTCCCGTCTGTCTTTTCTGCTTGGGGCGGACTAGGCTGGAGTTCTGTTCTTAATCAGCCACATCTATCAGACCTTGAGCAGATGTCGCAACACGATTTATACTTTTGTTGCCTGATGTTCAATCAGCGTTTCTTTGATACCGGTGATGGTTGGGAGGTGCGAGGCGATCTTGAAAGAGCCGAGCAACTACGCGATGATTATATTGCGCTTAATTCAAATATGGTCTTCCTCGTGGGAATAGAGTTTCGCGCCGCTCAACTAAGTGTATATCCGGAAGACTGGCCATACTGGCTCAGAGACACGCAAGACGAAATCGTTAAACCTTCCGGTGAGGGTGATTCGGCAGGTCTCATTGATTTTACCAATCCCGGTTTTCAAGATAGGATGGTTGCTCAAGCTGTGGCGGTTTCGGAATGCGGCTTGTACGATGGTATCATGATTGACTGGTGGAATGACAAAGGAGCTTTATTAGTCACCTATAATCCGTATACAGAGTATCGAGGGCACGAAGTTGAGATGCAGGCGAAAATCAACATCTTGGAACGTATTCGCGCTCAAACGAGACCGGACTTCTTAATTATCGGCAATGTTAACCGGGACAAACTCCCCCGCACGGGCAAATACATCAACGGAGGTTTTATGGAAACAGGAACGCCTTCTAATGATAGTAACGTTGGAGGAACTGAAGAAATTGAACGGGGATTGCAGAAGATTGAAAGTACGCTGCTGTGGGCAGAGCAGAACATGAGGGAACCGCGAATTAACGCGCTGGAGGGTTGGGGTTTTCCGACAGAGGAACCCGACAGCCCGACAAATCTCCGCTGGATGCGTGCTTTCACGACGTTAAGCCTCACTCATTCCGATGGCTACGTTCTTTATAATGATGGCATTCAGCACAATCACTACTGGTACGAATTCTGGGACGCCGACCTCGGCAGACCAATCGGGCCAAAAGCCCCGCTTTACGACGAAGAAATACCTGACCTTTACATCCGCGAGTTCACGAACGGGTGGGCGGTCTACAACCACAGCGGGGAAGCGCAGGTGATTACGCTGCCGGAGGAGGTGCAAGGCGTCGCCAGCGGACTGGTGAACACGGAGCACGCGTTGCCGAACTTAGACGGGGAGATGTATCTGCGGGTCAAACCTGAGAATCCAGCGGATGTGAACGGGGATGGCGTGGTAAATATCTTCGATTTGACGATTGTTGCGCAGGGATTTGGGACGGATAATTTGGAGGCGGACGTGAATGGTGATGGGGTGGTCAACGTGTTTGATTTGGTGTTCGTAGCCAACCAATTCTGAATCGGGGATCTCTATCGCGCTCGCTACCCACTCACTTGATCGGATTAAACGGATTACGCAGGTTTCACGGATAAGAATCGGCTGATTGATACCGTTGACGTAAAGTAATACCATTTCGATTGAATGATAATGCATATGATGTCTGAATCATATCGTCCACCTTTTCCGTAGGCGGGGCATCTTACCCCGCCGATTTTGCACGGAGAAAAGGCTTATTATTCCGATCCAAGCAAGTTTCTTCACTTAATCCGCGTAGTCAATGTACTTCCATTTTATAGAAATGGTATATGGTATAAGGAGTTGTAGAAACCAATCAAGCAACTGAAAACCGAGCAGGATTTTCTATCGCCTTCACTATCCGTTCGCTTGATTGATAGAGATTCCGTGCTGAGGTATTCAAGAGGCTGGTGTGCGGTGCACACCCTACAAGTAAAGGCTGGGGAACAGATCTGATAGGCGCGCAGGAGAAATTGCATGAAAATTACGGATGTTAAACCCATTCCGGTTTGGGTGGGCGGCAGAAATCAACTTGTCGTCAAGGTGGAGACCGACGAGGGAATTTACGGTTGGGGCGAATCGGGCTTGTCCGGCAGAGAACTGGCGGTGGCTGGAGCGGTTAAGCACTACCGCGAATTCCTTATCGGCCGAGACCCCATGTGTATCGGCGCGCTGTGGCAAGATATGTACCGCGGTCAATATTTCGAAGGCGGACGGGTGCTCACCGGCGCCATTTCCGCGGTCGACATCGCGCTCCACGATATTGCCGGCAAAGCGCTGGGTGTGCCGGTGTACCAACTTCTCGGCGGAAAGCAGCGGGACCTCGTGCCCTGTTTTGCGACAACCGGCGCGGCGCCCGGTCCGGGGTTGATTGACGAAGTGAAACTCCTGATGGAAAAAGGCTGGAACGTTATCCGTACCGTGCCGGGCCACCCGCCCGTAGAGGATGCATCCATTTTCGAGCCGCGCGAATCGCTCGCTTTGACGGCGTCGTGGCTGACCAAGGTACGGGAAGAAGTAGGACCGGAGCCGGTGCTTGGTATCGACTACCACTGCCGTTTAAGCGTGGCGGAGGCGGCGTCGTTTTGTCAACGGATGCCCACAGGCACACTCGATTTCATTGAGGAACCCATACGCGACGAGACCCCGGAGGCATACGAATCCCTGCGGAGCATGGTCGACGTGCCCTTCGCAATCGGCGAGGAGTTTTCCAGCAAATGGGCGTTTCTACCCTACATCGAATGCGGCATCACCAACTTTGCGCGTATCGATGTCTGCAACGTGGGAGGATTGACGGAATCCATGAAGGTCGCGAGTATGGCGGAAGCCCACTACATCGACCTGATGCCGCACAACCCGTTGGGTCCGATCTGCACCGCCGCAACCGCCCACTTGGCGGCGGCAATTCCAAACTTCGCGTGGTTGGAGGTGCGGAATTCGCCGACGGAGCCGACCGGCCGTCAGGATCCCGACCTGTTTCCGGTACAACTCACGCAGGAGGGACCGAACCTTGTCGTGCCCGATCAGCCGGGCTTGGGGGTCGAGTTCAACGAAGAGCTGGCAATGGAACAGACCTTCGAATTTTGGGAGGCACCGCGACTGCGCCGCCGCGACGGCTCCTACACCAACTGGTGATACTGTAGGAGGAATCAAACGACCGAATAGGGAGTGCGATAGAGATCCCCTCCGATTCCCGACCATGCGACGACTCATACTGGCCACTGACCACCGGGCACTGGTCACTGCTTCTCTAAAGGAACAAAAATGAACAAAGGGAAACGCGCTTGGAGCAAATCCAACCTATCAAAACCCGCTGCGGACATCGACATGCGCTACGGACACAACCTCTTGAGACAGGAGAGCGAAGATTGGCCCTCATACGCTGTCGTGTCAACACCGAGCGCTATCAAGTCAGCCGAACCCCACTTTGGGAAACAACCCGCCGGCGTGGGTTACGCCACCCATCTTGATCACGGCCATCTGCAAGAAGTCACCGACGGGCTACCGCGGGATGTTGACCTCATCGTAGGCGTCGGCGGGGGTACGGCGCTGGATGCGTCAAAATATGCCGCACTCAAGCGGGATTTGCCGCTGGTTTTGGTTCCGACGATTTTATCGACCGGCGCCATCATTCACGGCGTCCTCGCGATGTGGGATGGACGGACTATCGTTGGCGGCGCCAATGGATGGCCCTGGATTGATTGCGAGCACGTTCTCATCGACTACGAGATCATTCTTCGCGCCCCGGCTCACCTGAACACCGCGGGACTGGGCGACATTCTCTGCAACTACGCCAAAATCGCCGAATGGCAGCGTAACCACAGACTCGGACTTGAACCGCCGTACGACGAAGAGGTCGTCTCCGCCGTGGAGGAGTTTCACCAAGATTTCACGGACCAGTTCCACGCCTCCCTTGAGGCGGAAGGAGACTTGTCACCCGAGAGCGTCCGCGTCATCGGCAAGGCGCTGCAAGAACGCGACGGACGCGAGCGTGCCTTGGCGAGCACGGTGCCGAGCGGCGACCACGACTTCGCGTTCGCCCTCGAACTCATGTGCGACAGGGGCTGGATTCACGGCGAATTGGTCGCCATGGGCGCGGTTATCATCGCTTGGTATTGCGACGCCGACCCTCAGCGGCTGCTTTCCAGACTTGACAAATGTTTGGTGCGATACCGCCCCTCGCAAATGGATATTTCGCGCGACGCTCTGCGCCAGGTGCTCGAGTACCTTCCGGAATACATGACCGACCCGATTCGAGGGAAAGGTACTTCGTCAATCCTCCGTCACGAACCGATTGTGGGAGCAAAATTTGATGAATTGTGGACGTTCTTGGAAGGAAATTAATTGAAGCGGCACTGCCGTATTTGTAGAAACGCGAACACACTAAATTCGAAAGCCCCAGCGGGGCGACAAGTGTAGGCGTTAAATTCGCACAAAACTATACGATATTGCCCCAAAAATGACAACAAATGAGTTTGCGACCTTCTGTTTCAAGAGGATGCGATAGATTCAATCACTCGGCAAATTCAAAATGAGAATTGCTGTCAAATTGGGCTGATTTTCGTCCATTTCGTGTTTCCACGTCGGTAAAAACTCGGTTTCTGCGCCTCGTTGGACAAAGAGAGATAAAGAAGAAAAAATGAGATATTTCGGCACCCAAGGAACTGTGCGTCCCAATCAACATTATGTTGTCCCGCGCACTGAGGAAATCAACAACTTCATCGACCGCGTCAAAGCCGGCAAGTTCATTGTGCTTTTCGCGCCGCGTCAGACCGGCAAGACTACCTTTTTTCGATTTGCGCTGAAGGCGCTCGCCGCCGCGGATCCGACCTATTTCCCTATCCAGTTGGATTTCCAAACGATGCGGAACGTCACGCCCGCCGTTTTTTACGAGCATCTCTACTACATGATTCAAATGCAAATTGAGAGCGTCTTCCAAAGACGCGGCGGCATTCCATCCGAGGCTTTAACGAAATTTTTAAAAGAGACAACACTTACCAATCATCTTTCTATGGTAAGGTTCTTTGAGAATCTTGAAGGTTTCCTGGACAGCGATTCTCACAAGGAGGTCCCCGCTTTCAAGAAGGTAGTGCTCCTTATTGACGTGTTTGACGGCATCCCCAAGTCGGTCCTAAGCGATTTTCTGTATTCATTTCGCCAGGTCTATCTCTCCGATGAGATGAATTGTCCCCATAGCGTCGGCATTGTAGGCGTCAAGAGTATCGCCCAACTCGATTACGATCGGTCGGTCTCGCCGTTCAACATTCAAGATGAATTCAAACTGCCGAACTTCACGCTTGAACAAGTTAAAGAGCTCTTTCAAGAGTATACGGACGAGGTCGGACAAACCTTTGCCCCGGAGGTGATTGAATCCATTCACAAACAGACCGCGGGGCAACCGTTCCTCGTCAATCGGTTCGGCCAGATTCTCACCGAGGAAATGAGAATTCCGAAAACCGAGCCGATTGGCGCGGCGCACTGGACAACGGCGCATGCGCAACTTCTTGAAGAGGACAATGTCAATCTCACGCATCTAATTACCAATATCCGCAGAAGTCCTCGCTTTGAAAGTATGCTGATGCGGATTATGGCGCGTGATGAAAGTGTGGAATTCAATCTGCGCGACGACATCATTGGTGAACTTGCTTCGTATGGGGTGATTGCAAAAGGGACCGACGGCATGTGTGAAATTGTCAATCCCATTTACCTATTCTGCATCCTGAAAGCGTTCAAGCCGTTGGTAAATGGATTGGAGGATGACTATTATCCAGAGGACGCCGAGGACCCGTTTTCGGAGTACCTCACGTCTACCGGAGAGATCGCGTTAGAAGCGTTACTGGATAACTTCCGAGATTTCATCGCGCGAGTGGGGTTCAGGATTCTACAGGTGCCGGGCACACCGCGAGAGTCCGTGGGCAGGCATCTGCTGTTTGCCTACCTTGAACAGTTTGTTAAACTCGTCGGCGGCCTGATGCACATCGAGGTGCAAACGGGACGCGGCAGGATGGACCTCATCATTAACCACAATCGGCGAAAATATATTGTTGAAACGAAAATCTGGAGAGGAGACAGCCGCTATCAGATAGGCAAAAAGCAACTCGCCGCATATCTCCAGTTGGAAAACGCGATGGAAGGGTATTATGTTGTATTCGATCATCGGAGGCAGCCGGAGCCGCGGGTGGAGACAGAAACGGTCGATGGCGTGAAAATTCGGAGTTATGTGATACCTGTGGTACAAGAACGACCCTCGATTCTCTCGGAGAAAGGTGAACATTTTCTCTACAGTCGCCCGCGTTTACGCGGAGATTGAAAGTTTGAGACAAGGTTATGCTAATTTCTAATTAATGAGTACGCGCATCGGGTGATTGTAATTGCTCAATTCATTGAGCGCCTCCGATTAATCCTAACGGAAGTGTTTAGTGGCTAGTGATTAGTGGATCTCTACCGCACTCACTATCCGTTCGCTTGCTGGTCAGTAAAACCCCAGAGCCATAGGGCGGGCAATGAAGAGGGATCTCTATCGCATTCGTTATTCACTCATTTGATCCCTACTACAAACCGGAAAAATGAGCATCCACACGAAATCAGCCTAGAAAATGGGGAAAAAAGCAGTCTAGATTCATAGTGCTCGACTCCAGAAATCAAGGGACTAAACAGTTACATCCTAACATTTAGATCTTGAATTCGTATTAGGACTTACGCAACCGAACATCTAGAGGTTCTAGCGCGGCTGGGCAAGATGCCCCGCCGCGCATTGGTGGTCGCGATCGCGAAATCGATCCCACAGCGAATTTCTGGGAGCTTGATAGCGTAAATCAAATTATGTCGAAAGGAGCATTCATGAGAGATTATCAACCTCTTGATGTGTCCGCGTTGTGTAACGCTGGTCTTGATATACTGAATGATGACGCGGATGTTTCAATCGGAGAGCAGACGCTTCGCGGCTTGCCGTTTGTCGTAGGCTCATCGGAACACGACGGAAACTGCCTCATTGCTTTCGATGCCAAGCGCGAGAGCGCGACTATCCCCATCAACCAGTCAGCCCGCCGCGTGATTATCGCGCACGGTTTGCTTGAGTCGGAACTCACGGAGGGAGGGGCGTTGGCGAAGCCGATTGCCGACTACGTCTTCCGTATATCCGGCGGTGATGAGATTTGCGTCCCCATCCGTGAGAGATTTGAAATCGCCATTCCCGCTTTTGGCGGTTTGCCGTTCCGCGCACTACCGGACGAACCGAACTCACTCTACCCGCGCGATGCAGGGAGATGGGAGGACATGGGACGTCGACAGACCGAGGCGGCACAGGGCAGATCGCGAGGGTTGTTTCTCTGGTCATGGGAGAATCCGCATCCCGATTCCGTCATCGAATCACTGGAGATCATCCCCGGCGGAACACGTTTCGTCATCGGTGCAATCACACTCGGACACGCGGACGAACACCCATTTGTCCGGCAGGGGCGCCGGGAAACGCGCATTACCCTGACCAACCCGGAGGACGCGGAAAAACCGTTCGATCTTGATGTGGAAGTCGATCGAGGGCTCGCAACCTATGTCCACGCCCTGCCGGAAGCCTCGGCGGATGAATTTGCCGAAGATTCCTTCAAAGGCTGGGGCGAGGCCCAAAATCCGAAATCGAGTCCCGCTTACACCGAGATAGCGGCGATCCCGTCCGCGACGGTGACGGTCAAGCAGGGCGAGGAGGAGGTCGGACAGGTGAATTGGGGCGATGTCCAAGAGAAAGGCGCCGTCGACGTGTCGCGAATACGCGTCGAACTGCTTGATCGCGGCAGAAATTGGGTGCATGTCACCGTGCTTGATGAGGAGACTAACAAGCCCGTGCCGTGCCGAGTTCATTTTCGTTCCCCCGAAGGCATCCCTTACCAGCCGCACGGTCATCACAATCAGGTCAACTCGAATCTGGGCAGTTGGCACATTGATGTCGGCGGCGACGTTCGCATGGGGCAGATTACCTACGCCTATATAAACGGCACCTGCCAAGGTTGGCTGCCGCGCGGCGAGGTTATCGTCGATATCGCACGCGGGTTTGAATACGAACCGCTTCGGACGCGGGTAAACATAGATCCGGGACAGCGCGAACTAACATTGCGCCTCAAACGCTGGATTAACATGAACCAAGATGGTTGGTACAGCGGGGACTCGCACGTTCACTTCCTCTCGACGCAGGGCAGCCATACCGAGTCGCAGGGGGAAGACCTCAACGTGGTCAACTTGCTGCAATCGCAGTGGGGAAGCCTCTTCACGAACACTGAGGAATTTACGGGCAAGGCAAGCGTCCTGCAGGAAGGCAACAACATTGTCTATATCACGCAGGAGAACCGTCAACACTTTTTGGGACATCTGATCTTGTTGGGACTAAAAGAACCGGTAATGCCGTGGTGCAGCGATGGCCCCGGAGAAGCCGAACCCGGCGGAACGTTGGAAGTCACCATGAGTGACTGGGCGGACCAGTGCCACGCGCAAGGCGGCACCGTGATTATCCCGCATCTCCCGAACCCGAACGGCGAACCGGCGGCGCTAATTGCCACCGGCAGAGTGGATGGCGTCGAAATGTTGCGGCACGAGCCGTTCAACCATCTTGAGTACTACCGTTACCTCAACTGCGGCTACCGTCTGCCGTTAGTCGGCGGCACGGACAAGATGTCGAGCGATGTGCCCGTCGGCATTTATCGAACCTATGCCCGCCTGTCTGAAGATGAGGAATTCAACTACGACAACTGGTGCAAAAATGTCTCACGCGGGCGAACATTCCACAGCGGCGGTCCCATCATCAACCTGACCGTGGAAGGCAATCAGATTGGCGACACGCTTCAGATGTCCGGTCCCGGCACGGTCGAAGTCGAGGCGTGGGCGGAGAGCATCTTTCCGATTCACACGCTCGAGCTCGTTCAAGCTGGACGCGTGGTGGCTTCGACTGAGGACGCAAAGGGCACACGCCGGTTGGAATTAAAGGCGAAAGTGAAAGCCGACGGACATACGTGGGTGGCGGCAAGGTGCGGCGGTCCCAACTATACGAGCGTCAAGCATCACGACGGTTGGCAGCGCGGCATCTTTGCGCACACCTCCCCGGTTTATATCGCCTGTGGCGGTGAATGGTGGATGTTCGACAACGATGCGGCGCAATACATGCTCACACTCATTGACGGCTGCCTGACCTATATCCGCGAGACCGCCCCGCTGCACGAGCACGGAACCGCGACGCACCATCACGGCGAACCGGATCACAGCGCCTATCTCGAACGTCCATTTATAGAAGCACGCGAAGCAATCCACAAGCGCATGCACAAACTCGGCATCCCCCACTAATTGGCTGGGAATACGGAGTTGAATCATAAGTAAGGAACGCAGATCTGCGTTCCCTACATAAAACAATCTGGCGACGAACAGGCTGTCCAGATACATGTAAAGACGATAATTTTCATGTGTCACCTTAGCTCGACCTGGTGTCCTTGTAGGGTAGAATCAAGCGAGTGAAAAACGAAGGATTAGGGCACGAATAATGACCGCGATAGAAATACCATAGAGCTCCTACTAGCCTTTCTAAGCCCCAGAGGGGCGGAAGGTTTATAGAGATGCCAAAACCCTGAAAATCCAAGCCCCAGCGGCGCGACAGGTATATAGCAGGCGACAACAGACACATGAAAACGCCCAACGTCGAATTACCAGAAACGGCTTCGTTATCTACTAGAATATAATCTGAACTATGTAATATCGTTCTGTCCATAGTCAGATATTATTCTGTTTTTGCACCGCGATGCGCTATATCTGTAAGAGCCTGTTTGAAAAGTACATTTGTAGGGTGCGATCAACCAAGCGGATAGCGCGGGCGATAGAAATCCCGCAGGTATGTAGCGGACAAGAAAACACTTCCTGAAAATGACCAAAATTGGCATTGCCACGGATAGTTCAAGCAGGCTCTCAACGAAATCTGTAAATCCCAATTAAATCGGAGGAACGAGTGATAACCAAATTCGATTACTTTTACGGAGGCCATGTGGAGATGGAGGACCTCGGTTTTCAAGGTCTCCGCGTCGACGACAGAGTGGAGTCGGACGACCACCTCAATACGGTCATCGACGAATCTCGGTCCATCGCCGAGTTGATGGACAGATTGAACTTTGACACGCTCTGGCTCGCAGAGCACCATTTCCAGCGAGAAGGCTACGGCGGTATACCAAACATACCGATGTTGAGCCTCTATCTCGCTCCAGCCACTAAAAGCCTCAAGTTCGGCGCCTTTTTCAATACTATCCCGGCGTGGCATCCACTCCGGTTGGCGGAAGATTTCGCCACGGTGGACATCATGACGGGCGGCAGAGTTAGGTTCGGGATCGGTCGCGGCTACATCAACCGCGAGGTGGAAACGCTGGGTTCGCCGCTTGATGACGATGAGGAAAATCGCGAAAAGTTCGAGGAACAGGTCGAAATAATCTTCAAGGCATGGAACGAGCAGTCATTCTCCCATCACGGCAAATATTACAATCTTCCGGCAAAGGTTATCTATCGCGAGCAGGAATTGGAGGAGATTACGCTCGTACCGCGTCCCGTGAATCGGCCCGTGGAGTGCTGGCAACCCATTTTCAGCGCCAGTCCGCGTGGCATAGATTTCATGGTCAAACACGGGATTAAGGGCGTCGTACCGTCAGGCGGACGCGCTCGCAAGATTGCGGAGACGTGGAGAGAGTCCCTACTGCGTGCAGGGCGCGACACCCAGCTCGGAGAGGAACTTGCTCTCGTCCTGCAGATACACATCGCCGATACCCAAGAGAAAGCGATTCGGGAAGCCACGGTTTGGTTTGAGGAGCAACTCAAGGTGTTGTCGCCGTTGGGGCGGATGCCGCAACTCTCCAGAGAGCAGATTTTGGCGACATACAATCCGGAAACCGCACCATCCGCCGGGCTGCCTACCGTACACGATCTCGTTCGTGACCGCGCTTGGATCTGCGGACCGCCGGAGCACGTGTACGATAAACTCTGCGAGATTCAGGAGGAATTCCCCGGACTAGAGCGCGTGTGCATCGGCGCAGGCGCATTGGCGATTCCGCCGAGCGCAATCAGGAAGGATATCGAATGGTTCGGCAAGGAGGTCCTGCCGAAGTTCCAAGCAACAACAAATGCTGCCGCTTGAACCAAAATTCGTGCGTCGAAAGGAGCAACATGACAACCCAATACAGACCCAACCGCACCAAAGCCGCCCTGCTTAGGGGTGAAACCATCGCCGTCCCGGAAATTAACCGTGTATTTGACCCCATCGTTGTCGAATTGGTTGCCGAAGCCGGATTCACCCGCGTGTGGATAGATATGGAACACTCGCACCTCAATTTAGCCGGGCTGTCGAATATGATTCTGGCGGCGCGAACCGTCGACCTTGATGTAATTGTCCGCATCCCACATGGCCCCTACAATCAGGTGATGAAAACCTTGGAATTGGGCGCTAACGGTCTGATTCTACCGCACTGCAAGAGCGCCGATGAAGCAAGGCGGTTCGTCCGAATGGCGAAGTTTCGACCCCTCGGCTTACGCGGTATGGGGGGCGGCAGGGATTCTCGGTTCGGCAGGATGGTGCGCAAGGATTTTCTGGATCTAGCCAATGAACACACGCTGCTCGGCGTAATGATTGAAGACGCGGAGGGAGTAGACAATGCCGACGCTATCGCCGGAGTCGAGGGGATTGACCTTCTGTTTATAGGACCCGGAGACCTCCGTCACAGTTATGGAATAGAGCGCGAAGGAGGGGAACAGAGCGATCATCCAAAGATTCTTGGGGCGTTCGACAAGGTCGGCGAAGCCTGCCGCGCCCACGGTAAAGCGATGGGTACAGCCGTGGATCCCGGCGAACAGATGCGCGCCGTGTTTGAGAGAGGAACCCGTTGGTTCAACTGCTGTCACGATGTCACGGCGCTGACGAACGGCTATGCGGGGGCATTGAATGCCACCAACGACATCACAGAAAACCCTTAAAACGATTTGAATTCTCGTAAATCCTCTGTTCGGGCTATGGCTTCAGGGTAGCTGGGACGGCGAAACACGAGGAACAAGACTAATGAATCCTGTAGAGCGTGCATCCAACAAGAAACTGAACTCAATGGCGATGTTGCAGCAACTCGTTGCCATTCTTATCGTGGTCATGACAATGGAAACTTTACAGACAACTACATCAGCGTCCGGAGGTAACAAACTTGAAATCCTGCATAACGGCGCCGGATCGCTCACGCTGAAGGTCGATGACGAGTGGGCGCGCAATCATCAACCGTATGACGGTCGTGGGACGGTGACAGCAAACGGAGCAAAGGGAGATGCCGGGGTTTGCGTTGCCGGAGTCAATCCGCTCGACCGCCAGAGGGATTGGACCACATCCTGTACCTTCACCGCGGTCCCAAATGTTGACCGCTCGTTCAACGCCATGCTCACCATCGGCAGATCGAATGAGGAAGCCTTCGATGCCGAAACTTTCCACTACATCGGTTTGCACTGTTACTTGGATAAGGACGGCTCTCCTCAAGGCTGGATACACACACAGGAGTCCACGGAGCCTGTGCCGACCATGACCTTTGAGTCGGGTGTCAAGGCTGCCTATAACGGGAAAGATTCATTCACCTTCCAGTTCTCCGCGGCAAAGCAAAACCCTCTCAGTCCGCAGGTGCTCACAGTCATCTTCAGCAACGGCAGCGCCGAATCGCGCTGTGTCCTAGACGCAAAAACCATCCGCCCTTCCCCATACCGCCCCTGGTTTGTCGCTTACGGAACGCCTAACCTTTTCTACTGCGGTCCACCGAAATGGACAATCCATTCTGTCGATTATGACGCCGATCCCCACGTCCCTGAGCCGACCACTTTCGCGGAGGCCCCCAACATTGTCCCGACGCCCAAGGAGATTCGCTGGTCAGAGCCGACATCGTGGTTTACGCTTGATGACGAGGTAGCAGTTGATGCGGGAAAGCAGGTCGAAAGCCCCGCTGCCGACTCCTTGCGCCGTCAGATTATGGAGCGTTGCGGAATTGCGTTGGAGGGGCAGGGAAATCGCACGATCGCGGTTGGGGAACGAGGGAAAGGCAACGTGCGTCTCGATCAGTTTTGTCTTAAAGAAGGTGTCTCTCCACCTGCAAATCGCGAAGGTTACACGCTGGTCATACAACCCGATTTTATCGCCGTCGTTGGATCGTCCCCCGCCGGGACGTACTACGGCGTACAAACGCTCGCCCAGATGGCGGTTGCAAACTCGGCTGCAGGCTGGAGAATACCGTGCGGCAGCGTGACGGATTGGCCCGATTTTCCATTCCGGGGCGTTTATATTCAAGATTCCGATATGGAGCAGGTGCGCGCCTTTTCGGAGAAGAAAATTAACGCCGTCGTGTTTGAAGGCTTTCTAAACATGTTTGATCCCGATTCTCCCGATACTGCCCGCCAAATCTTCGACGAATGCCGGCAGTACGGGGTTGAACCAATTCCCATGTTTCAAGGTTTCGGACACGGCGACGAAGTCATCCGGCATAACCCTAACTGGGCGGAGGGAATCTATGTCCAAAATGAGCGACTTGTATTTGCCGAGGGGATGAATCCGCCGCCGATCCCGCTTGCTCAACCCAACGTCATGCGCACGGAACACACCGATATCCGCATCACCGACGAACACGGAAACAAGCACGACGAGGGCGCAGATTACACTGTCATCCCGGGAGATATCGATCCGTATCAACCGCCCGGAAAGCCGTTTGCGATTGAACGCTTGCCGAACGGCAGAATTCCCGATGGCGGAACGGTTTTCGCCTCATACGATTACGCGCCGCTGCGAGCAACGAGTCGTTACGATCTCAGTTTCTGTCCAAGTGAACCGGCAGCCTATGAGTGGCTCCGAGGCTTGGTAGGAAGCGCCGTTCGCGAGCTGAAGCCCCGCTATGTAATGATAGGGCGGGATGAACCCATGCGGATGAGCACCGACTCGCGCTGCCTTACGAGTGGGAAAACCAATGCCGAACTCTTCGCGTGGGATGTACAGCGTATGGTACAATTTGTGACAGCGGTGGATCCGAGCGTTGAGGTGTTAATGTGGGCGGACGCGGTCAATCCTTACAGGAACGCCTACAGACTCACGACCAACCCTACCGGACCGGCTATTGACCTGTTGCCTCGTCAGGTGATTTTGATGCCTTGGTTCTACGGAAATTTTGAAAGACTCACCATGGCAAATTCTGTTGAGTTTTTTCATCGGCACGGTTTTCGCACCATCGGCGGAGCGTCAAGACATGTTATAAATCCCATACATTGGGCTGATGTGGCATGGCAATTTCGTGGTCAAGAGCAAGGGATGCAAGGGCTGCTGCTGACGCCGTGGGAAAATCCGGATGGAGACTTCTCGCTGTTTGCCAGCCACGCCTGGACACACACGAAATCTCAGCAGTAAAAAGGATTTACTTCACCCAAGTTGCTACCTATGACAAAGAAACCGAGTTTTTGGTTCACGTTTGCTAAATTATAGGCAAATTGGGCTGATTTTCGTCAATTTCGTGTTTCCACGTTGGAAAAAACTCGGTTTCTGCGCTTCGTCGGACAAAGGTGGCAACTTGGGTTACTTACTTCATTTGTAGTAGCGCAACTCATTGCACGTCCCGGCGGAAAGAGAAGACTATGAAGAACGCTGAAAACTTGATGGAAGACAAACTTCGTTCAGAGTACGATTTGAAGAGTTTGCAAGTACGAAAAATCGGCCCTAAGCGAAAAAGTTTCGGCGGACGATCTGTGCGGTTGGAACCGGACGTTTCCGCGCTATTTCCCGATTCTGAGTCAGTGAATGAAGCACTGCGATTCTTGATTCGGATCACTCGTGAACATCAATGACATTTTGGAATTTTATTAAGAACTGAAACAACCCCTAACAAAGTAATATAATCCGCTATATCTACACTGGAGCAACCAATATGCCCGTAATTAGAACTACCGATAGGAAGATGGGACAGGGCAATCGGCCCGAATGGTGCGGTGTAACCAGCGCGGGCATGTTCCGTATCCCGGTAGAGAATGGCCGCGCCGACGCCCATTACCACGACTGCGACGAGTATTGGCTAGTTTACCGCGGCAAAGCCAAAATCATTACCGAAGGCAAAACCTTCTACGTGAAACCCGGCGACATTGTGTGTACCAAAGCGGGAGACGAACATGATATACTGGAAGTCTACGAAACCTTGGAGGCGTTTTACTTTGAGGATGCCACGCCTGAAGGAGGCCGCATCGGACATCTTCACCGCAACGCGGAAAAAGCCAAAGGTCATCCGGTTCCAAGTCTCCCAATACCCGAGGATTTTCCACAATGAACAAACCACCTGAATGTATCCAGATCGGCGTAGGCGGACAGGGACGCCACTGGTGTAACGCGGTAGTGCCGCGTCTGATGGAATTGGGTTTAGCCGTGCCCGTTGCTGCCGTCGACATCAATCCGGAAATTCTCCCCGAAGCCAAAACGAGTTTGGGGCTTAACGACGACCAGCTCTACACCAACGCGGAGCAAGCGATCACGGAGCACAAGCCCGACTTCATTAATATTGTCGTACCTCCCGCTCACCACGAAGAATTCGTAAATCTAGCGGTGGAACACGGATGCCACATTCTCTCCGAAAAGCCGATAGCCGACACGATGGCGGGGTGCTGTCGTATCTACCACAAGGTCAAGAAGGCGGGACTGAAAATGGCGGTAACCATGACCCACCGGTTCGACCAGGACAAACAGACCTTGGAACGCGAAATCAAGAGCGGCAAATACGGCGAGCTTAGCAGTCTGATTGGACGCAACTCGTGGGACTGCCGCAAGTACGGTAGATGGGGACATTTTCGTCACGACATCCCGGACACGCTTCTGATAGAGGGAACCGTTCACCATTTCGATATCATCCGCGCGCTTACCGGCGCAGATGCCAAGACAGTGTACGCCGTAACGTGGAACCCACCCTGGGGCGAATTCGCCGGCGACTCCAATGGACTAATCATCATCACCATGGAAAACGGCGTTCAAGTGTTTTACGAAGGAAACAAGACGAGCGCAACTGCAACCAACAACTGGAGGCGCGAATATTTCCGCGCGGAATGCGATCTCGCCACGCTGGAACTCGATAATCGCGAGTTGCGGGTCATGAGCGACCTCAGCGGTGAACGTGTTACAGAGGATAAACCGCTCTTGGAACAACCGGCATGGTGCAATCCGTGGCTGGGGGAAACGTTTGCAAACTGGCTCAACGGTGGCGACGCACCGCCAAACTCGTTGGACGACAATATCCAGTGTTGCGCCCTGCTGTTTGCTGCCATCGAATCTTCTCACACCGGAAATGTCATAGACGTGCAGGACTTCCTCCAAACAAACCTGAAGGCGGTCGCAGACTGAGACTCGACTATTTGGTACTATACTTCACGTTGCCGGGAATTGCGTGTTTTCGATCGTCTGGTAAAGTAGCAGCCACGATTAAGTGAGATCGTAGATTTCCGTACCACAATCTGTTAGATTGTGATCGCCTTTGTACGACCATAGAGAGCCCATCTCCGAATCGCGACTTGCTGGCACCGCGTAAGCCGTATTAGAAACCATAATTGTCGAGGAAACAAGCTCAATTTTACTCAACAGAAGGATCAAGCGACTGGATAAGAAGCGCGATAGAGGTCCCGTAATCCGTGAAATCCGTTTAATCGGTGAAAATCCGTGATTCAGACAATCACCAAAACACCCCATAAACGGCAGGATCAAGCGACTGGATAATGAGCGCGATAGCTAATCCCGATTGCTATCCCATAGTAGATCCTGATAGAGAGCCCTGCGATCTCCGAATCGCGGCACACTTGTGCTGCGAAAACAAGCGAAATATTACCCAATGCAAGGTATAGATGAACGCGAGATCTTGTGTGAAAATCTCAAGGACTAATGGCAGAAGAACCTGAGATACGCAATATTTTCGACGCTCGGATAGAACACTTCTCCGACCGTAGCACCCGATGGTTATTCGAAGATTGGAACAACGTCCGTGGACTGATTGAGATCGTAGCGGGCGAACTGGTAGAGTTAATCGACTTTAGCCAAATCGTACAGGTCAACAGGAGTTTTATTCCCGACAACCTGCGGAAGCAAGAATCTGACATGGTGTTTAGCGTGCCATTTCAGAGCCAATCCAGTACCGATGAACTTCTGATTTATATTCTCCTTGAACATCAATCCACCGTTGACCCGACAATGGGGTTTCGGGTACTCTTTTACATGACCCAAATTTGGGATTCCCAGCGGCGAGAGTGGGAATCACAATCCGTTCCCAAAGGCCAGTGGCGATTCCGTCCGATTTTGCCAATCGTGTTCTATACGGGCGAGCAGAGATGGGCTACCCCGCTGACCCTTGATGCGATAATGGACATCCCCGATGTACTCTCTCGGTTTGTCCCCAAATTCGACACACTGTTTCTAGGCGTAAAGGATACTGACGAATCAGAACTAACGAAAACCGACCATCCGCTTGGGTGGCTGCTAACCGTACTTCAGAAAGAGCAAGGGTCTGTCGAAGCACTTAGCGAAGCATTGATTGAAGCATTATCTCATATCAGCACCCTTGATGAAGCAAGCGCACAGCAGAGGCAGCGGGCAATTTACTATTTGCTGCTGCTTATCCTGCATCGTCGTCCGGTTGACGAACAAAGTGAATTGACCCATCTTCTTGGACAACACGTCCAAGAAGCATCGGATAGAGAGGAGTTAGAACTCATGGCACAAACAATGGCTGAGCATCTCATCGAACAAGGCAAAGCTCAAGGCATTGAGCAGGGCATTGAGCAGGGGATTGAACAAGGCGAGATTCAAGCGAAGCAGGCGGCACTCCTCAAACTGCTGGAGTCTCGATTCGATTCCCCTTCTGAATCAATTACGAAGGAGATTGCCCTGATACAAAGTCTTTCCCGGCTTGATTCGCTCTTCGACCAAGCGCTGACTGCAAAGACGCTAAATGAAATCGATTTACACAATCACGATGCCTAAGGATCCTCAAATAGAGAGAACGTAGTTGAACGTCTCAGTGTATCGTAATGACTATTCATATGCGTAATACGCGACGCGCAACCGATTTTCTTACGTATTACGTGTTACTTTACACCTTCATCTGTTTCCAAGAATCAAGAAAACTTGTGTAAGTCCTGAGAAAGTAGAATTCATGGCACAGACAATGGCTGAGCATCTCATCGAAAAAGGAAAAGCATACGGTATTGCCCAAGGCATTGAACAAGGAAGAATACAAGCGAAACAGGCTAATATTCTAAAAGTCCTGCGGCATCGATTTGATGCTGTTCCCGACTCCTTTTCCAGCGAGATTAACTCGATACGGAATCTCCCTCGCCTTGATGCGCTCTTTGAGAAGGCGCTGACGGCAAAAACCCTTGATGAGATTGACTTACAAAATCACGACAGCTAAAATCTTTCTCAACTCATTAAGCCCGTTTTGAGAGACGGTCTCCTTGTAAATTATCTTTGCAAATCAGATGAAGTTAATCCAAATTCACCCAAGAAATACCTCATTACCCACCCCTTGAAAGGAGATATAGAATGAGGTGGACACTACCGACTTTTGCTCTGATGATGGGCATGGTCGATGCTACCTATAGCGAAATCAAGGATATTCAATGGAAAATAGGTCCCAACATCCCCGAGTTTAGAAAGGGCGGTTGCGCGACTGCGTTAGACGGAAAGATCATCAGCGTGTTCGGTATGCGCCAGCCCTGGGGAGAGATGGAAACCATGTACATCTACGACCCGGCGCAGGACTGGTGGTTCAGAGGACCGAACGCCCCTATCGGACAAACTTATGTCCAAGGCACAATTTGCGAGGGCGCTTTCTATTCCATCGGCGGTCGAATGCGCGGGGTGCAACCTCACTGCTACCGCCTTGAGGACAAAGGAAACGGGGAGTATCTCTGGACACAGATGCCCGATCTGAACGAAGCACGCGGATGGGCGCCCAGTGTTGCAATCGGGTCGAAGATTTATGTCTGCGGCGGTTCACAAGGAAATCACGGTCCGACGATAAACTCGGTAGAAATGTTGGATACTGCCGAACCAAACCCGCAGTGGAAGGTTGTTACCTCAATACCGGGAAGATCGCGTGGGTGGCTGGGCGCAGCCGCTGTGAAGGGGAAGATTTACATCATTGGCGGATCTCACTTCTTCGACCCAAAGCCCGAACAAGGCGATCGCCGAACGCGATTGGAGGAAGTTCTCGTCTATGATCCGCAAACCGGGGCATGGGATACCAAGAGACAACTTCCGTACTCGCTAGCCGGAATGGATTGCTGCGTCTATAAGGATCGATACATCATTGTGGCGGGCGGCGCCGGGCTTGTTGCCAGTTATAACGACGAGATGATGAAAGCCTACACGGAAGTGCGGGAACACAAGTCTTACTACACTCCCTTTATTCTCGTGTACGATACGGAATCCGACGAGTGGAGCCGCCTTCCAAGCCTGCTCCCGGTGCCGACGAACGATATCCGAATCGTGCTGCACGGCAATAAAATTTACGCATTGGGCGGCGAAAACATCGAGCCGGCTACGAGTAACACGACGCCCTGGTTCCGCATCGGTGAAATCATCGAATAGCCTTGGTTCATTCATACGAGATGTTCTCGACAAAGCCGTACATAGGAGACAATTGAGATGATTCGCGTTATCAAGCCCGAAGGCTTTGGCAACATCCAGTTGGAAGAGGTACCGATTCCAGACATCGAGAATCGCCAAGTTCTGGTGCGAACGCACACCACGCTGATCAGTCGCGGTTCCGAGCTATTCCGCCGCTACATTCGAGAGGATGCGGTTTCCCACGCCGTCATGGGATACTCCCTTACCGGCACCATTAGACATCTTTCCAAAATGGATCCGTGTAGTTACAACAATCTTGGAGATTAGAATAACTACGCCGTTTGGCAACTTGTTGAGGAATATCGCCAGTTAACAATGGCAGCAATCACATTCCATGTTTTCCCATAGTTGCG
>JAJDTR010000152.1 GCA_022827055.1 Candidatus Poribacteria bacterium
GTGTTTTTCCGAACATAGTTTTAGTCCATTATCACTAATGCGGTTCGAAATCCGGCTATTTTTCGCCCTTTAGCTCTTTTGCGCTAAAGACAAAACTGACTTCGCAATTTCGTCGCTTGCATGTGGGTTGCCAAATTTGAGGCTGGCTTCTGTCATCTGCCGTTGTTTTTTGGGATTTTCAATAATACTATTGATTTTCTCGGCCAAGAGACATCCGGTTAGGGTTTCTTGATTTAGGACCACCGCCGCCCCGCTATCAGACACTACTTGTGCATTTAGCTCTTGATTATTTCCTGGAGTGGAGGGTAAAGGGATAAAAATTGCGGGAAGCCCGCATGCTGTAATCTCGGAGACAGTCATACCTCCTGCCCGACAAACCATTAAATCCGTTATGCTGTATACTTCGCCGATTGGATCAAAAAAAGGCTGAACAAGATGCTTCAATGGCGAACCAACATAATGTTCGCGTACTTGTTGAAAGTCTATTCTCCCCGTTTGATGAACGAGTTGCAGGTTCTCACGGAAAGGTGCTAACTCTGGCAACATACTGATTACAGTTTGATTAATTGCATGCGCTCCTTGGCTGCCGCCCATGATGAATATCGTCCTCCGACTTGGATCCAGACCTAATTTTTCGTAGGTTGACGAAGAGCGTGCAAACGAGGCTATCTGCGGGCGAATTGGATTTCCGGTAATTTTCACGATTTCGGAGGGAAATCCAGTCGCGGCTGAATGAAATGCCAGATAAGCTACTTTTGCCCAACGCGCCAAGAGGCGATTCGTCAATCCTGCAGACGCATTCTGTTCCTGAATAGCAGTTGATATTCCGAGTCTCGAAGCTGCGAAGAGCACGGGTCCCGACACATATCCCCCCGTTCCAACAACAACACTCGGTTTCAGCTTGCGAAGAAGCCGCAAAGATTGTGTGAATCCACGACACGCCTTTCCAAGAACCGGTAGCCATTTCCATGTTAACCTTCTCGGAAAGCCGGCTACAGAAATTGGCAAGAAACAAAAACCGTGTTGAGGAATTATTGTTGATTCGAGACGATTCGCGCCGCCGATGAAACAGATCTCAGTTTTCGGTTCAAGCTTCACAATAGATTGAGCAAGTCCGACTGCTGGATAGATGTGACCACCTGTTCCACCACCCGAAATTACAATTAGAGGCACGGCTTTTCCCTATCGTTAACGTGTTGGCGGGTCTAAATGGCGGGACTAAGAGAGAGGAGAGATATGCCGGATTTCTATTCCCATGTTCACTTTGCGCGAAATATTCAACAGGATTCCGATGCTAACCATGCTGACGAGTAGGGACGAACCACCATAACTAATGAAGGGCAAGGTAATACCCTTCGTGGGTAAGATGCCAGCTACGACTCCAATATTCACCAATGCCTGCAAACCAATGAGCGTTGTAATCCCGATTGCAAGTAAACCGGCGAATCGATCTTTAACCCGTCGAGCTATGTATATACCACGCCAGATGAGTAGCATAAAGAGGAGAATTACAACAATGCCTCCAATAAATCCCAATTCCTCGCCGATAATTGCAAAGATAAAATCTGTGTGAGGATAAGGGAGGTAGAACAATTTATAGATGCTTTCGCCGACCCCAGACCCGAGAACACCGCCAAGAGCGAGCGAATTTAGGGAAAGAGAGACTTGATAACTCCCCGAATAAGGCGACCTCAGTGATTGAATGTAGTCTTGGAAGCGTTGCAGTTTATAGGGGTCTAGGAGTATTGCAACGTAGAAGAGCACTAGCGCGAAAATGCCAAGGAAAACGATCGGCCAAACACGCGCTCCTCCGACGAACAATAGAACGAGAACCACGCCGCATAACAATACTGCCGAACCAAAGTCAGGCTGTTTGAATAACAGCAGAAAAGCAATGGTGAGAATGAGTAGGCCGGGAAGCATTCCACGCATGAAGGTATGAATTCTGTTGCGCTTTTGTTGGAGAAACTGGCAAATGTAGATTATCAAACCCAGTTTTGCCACTTCAACCGGCTGGAATTGCGCCCCACCAATTCGTAACCATCGAGAGAACTCACCACCCGTTACAGAACGTACACTATAGCCGAGCGGCGAAAAAACAAGCAGCATGCCAATGAGGCTGAGGATAAGTATTTTCTTGGCGTGTCGTTCGTAGTATTGGTATGGAAAACATGAGGCACACATCATGCCGATGAAGCCCAACACACTAGCAACCAATTGAACCTTAAGGTAACGAAGGCTATCCTCTTGGTAAAGTTCGTACGCCAGCATACTGCTCGAACTATAGACCATTAGGATTCCAATGGCAACCAGGCAGAGCGTCAGAAATAGGAGAATGTGATCGATACCCTTGTCAGCCTTATTGGCGACAAACACTGGGGAATTGATCCACTGAATCCATCGTTTCAAGTCTTATTGCGGCCTCCCGAAAAGCACATCCACGTGCTTTATAATCATCAAACATGTCAAAGCTAGCATTTGCTGGAGACAGAAGGATAACATCCCCCGGAACGGCATGTGAGTAAGCTACGTCAACGGCGTGCTCCATTGTCGTTGCATCCCACGTAACGACGTGAGGTTCTAGGGCGTTTCGGATTCTTCCTGTGTGCTTTCCCAGAAGAATCAACGCCTTAACCTTAGATTTGACGAGGTCTAACAACGGAGTATAGTCATTTCCTTTATCATATCCTCCCATGATTAATAGAAGCGGTTCGGATATCGATTCAATCGCGGCTCTAACCGCATCAACATTTGTAGCCTTAGAATCATTGACAATCTTCACGCCACGCACTGTGCTAACTGTTTCCAAAGCATGCTCAAGGGCGTTATGTTCTTTAGGACTGAATCGGCAAATTGCAGACCTTATCTTTTCGCATGGTACATCAAGAATACGTGCCACGGCAGTTGCGGCGAGCACATTTCGGACGTTATGCCGGCCCACCATAGAAATATCTGCTATATCGCAAATACGAAGATATTCACCATTCTGCCTCGTAAGTATTTCTGTATCACTTCCTATCACCGTTAAATTTGTATTGTACCCGCCTGACCTATCGCAGGTGTCCACATTCCAATTCCCAACATTTTCCGTAAAAAAGATTGGTCTTGCCGCAGTTTTCTCGGCGAAACCGGAGACGACAGGATCGTCGGCGTTCAACACAATAAAATCTGCGGGGGTTTGGTTTTCGCAGACTTTGAGTTTTGCATCGCGGTAGGCCTCCACAGTCTTGTGGCGGTCAAGATGATCTCGGGTAAGGTTCAGTACAACACTTACCATTGGCCGGAATGATGTGGTTGTTTCAAGCTGGAAACTACTTGCCTCCAACACCACCAAATCTTCCTCGGTTAGCCTTTGGACATTGCTTGACAACGGAATCCCAATATTGCCTGAGACACTGACATGTCGAAACCTACCGCTTTGTTCGAGTATTTCGGCTACCAGGAGAGTTGTTGTAGATTTTCCTTTTGTTCCCGTAATAGCCACGATTGGCGCACGGCAGATACTTGCCGCGATTTCGAGTTCCCCTATAATCGGGACACCCAAGGATCGTGCTGTCCTTAGAACCGGTATATTTAGTGGCACGCCGGGAGAAACGACAATAAAGTCTACACTTTCGATACACCGATTCTCATGTCCTCCAAGAAAGAAACCGATCTCTCGATCTCTCAATTCATCGATTTCAGACTGGAGTTCATCCGCCGGTTTTGGATCCGTCACCTGCACGCTAGCGCCGAGATCATCTAGCAGTTTCGCAACCGCAACGCCGCTGCGATGAATGCCAAACACAGTGACCTTCTGTCCCTTGAAGTCTGCAGGATTCATGTATAATTCTCGTCTCCCGCCAATGATGCCGTTACACTATCTATTATCTCAATTTGAGCGTACTCAACGCCATTAACATCAAGAGCAATGCAACGATCCAGAATCGAATTACGACTTTTGACTCTTCCCAGCCACCTAAAAGGAAGTGGTAATGCAGCGGCGACATTTTGAAAATACGTTTCCTGTAGGTCCGAAATGACCAAACTTGAAGAATCACCGAAAGAGCTTCCGCCACGAAAATCCCACCAACAATTACAAGCAAAAACTCCTCTCTAATCAATATTGATACCGTCCCAAGCGCCGCGCCAAGGGACAAAGAACCGGTGTCACCCATGAAAACTCGGGCAGGATGACAGTTGTACCATAAGAATCCTAACCCCGCTCCGATGAGTGCGGCACAAAAGACGGTTGCCGATTCTCCAACTACCGGCAGGTGTACGATATCCAGATATCCAGCCAGTTGTTGATGGCTAGTCAAGTAACCCAGAATGCCAAACGTCGCCGCCACAAAAAGTGTGCAACCGATTGCCAAACCATCCATGCCATCCGTGAGGTTTACGGCGTTGGAAGTGCCAACAATGACTAAGGTAGCGAATGGGATAAACCAAATCCCCAGATCAGGGTGCAGGTCTTTGAAAAAGGGAATAATGATTGAAGTTTGCGATGTCAAGCCGTCTTTCGGAATTGGTCCCCAACGATAAATGAAACAAGCTATTGCCAGCGCACCAAGTGTTTGCAATGCTATCTTGTGCCAGCCGCGCAGCCCCAATGATCGTTGATTCGTAATTTTCTTGTAGTCATCCAAAAATCCGAGGGCACCAAACCATAACAGGCTGAAGATGAGAAGAAATATGTACGGCTGATCCAGTCGCGCCCAGAGAGAAATTGAGATTAGTACAGACGAAATAATCAGGATTCCCCCCATCGTAGGCGTACCGGCTTTGGTCTGATGCGTTTCGGGGATTTCGTCTCTAATCTGTTCTCCGATGCGCAATCGCTTCAAGCGGTCAATGACGAACGGCCCAAAAAGCAGGGAGATTAACAGGGCAGTAACGGTAGCGTAAATGGATCGAAAACTGATGTAACGAAAGACATTGAACGGAGAGAAGGCGTCAGCGAGTTGTTCAAAAAACAGGTAGTAAAACATAATTGAAAAAATTCACGAACATCGTGTGGAGCGTCAATTGATGCGGTATTCATTGATAATCCGCTCTAACTTCATACCGCGCGATCCCTTAATCAGAACTAAGTCGCCCGACTTTGAAAATTCCCGCAAATGTCTTGCAGCTTCCTCTGGAGTTTCACAGGCGAATGTTGTTTCTATGTGATCGGCTGCACCGCGGATAATATCAAGGCTACGTGTTCCAACGGAGATCAACATATCAATATTTGGGGGCAGATTCATTCCGGCATTGAAGTGTAATTTTTTGGAATCTTGACCCAGTTCAAGCATGTCACCAAGTACAGCAATTCGCTTGCCAGAAGTGTGCATTGTGCTGAGAAACTCTAACGCATGCTTCAGCGAATCCGGATTTGAATTGTAAGCATCGTTGATGATACTCAATCCTTCGCACTCGATTGGCTGCATACGCATATTTGCCGGCTGGTAGTTCTCAAGTCCGTCGCAAATCTCGGTGCTCGTCAACCCGGCCCATACTCCAACGCACGCCGCAGCAAGCGCATTTGGAACGTTATGCGTGCCGAGGCAAGGGAGGTTTACTCTAGTCGCGTTTCGCCCATTGATTCGCAGCGTAAAGGAGGGTTTTCCAAAGGGTTGAATTTCTATTTCATGTGCCGAAATATCCGCATCACTACTACATCCAAACGTGGCTATCTTACCACATACTCTGGGAGCTAGTTGCGGTGTCATCGGATCGTCGGCGTTCAATACGGCTTGCTCGACCCGTTCCACCAAAGAACCTTTCTCTTTGGCAACTCCCTCAAGGGAACCGAGTAGTTCCAGATGACTATGTCCAATGTTTGTTATTACGCCCACCGTTGGCTCGACAATCTGGGATAGTCGCTCAATCTCTCCAGATTGGTTCGTCCCAATCTCTAATACCGCCAGCTGACTGTTTTCATCCAATTCCAATAGTCGCGATGGAATGCCAATTTGGTTGTTATAATTTTTCTCGGATTGAAATACGGAAAACTGGCGGGACAACACCGATGTGGTCATATCCTTCGTTGTTGTTTTTCCGTTACTGCCGGTGATGGCCACGATAGGCACATCGAATTTGCTGCGGTGAAAAGCAGCGATGTCTCCCAACGCAACCTTCGAATCCGCGACCTCAATTACAATCGGACAGTCTGTTTCGATTGGTTTGGACACGACCACACCTCTAGCTCCTCCTCGGTGTGCGGCATCTATGAACTCATGCCCATCAAATTTTTCGCCAATCAACGCGACGAATAGGTCACCTTCACTGATTGTCCGTGAGTCTGTCGAGATTTGCGTTATGACCGCACTATGAGCGCCCCGGATGAGTTTTCCTCGCGTTGCCCGTAGGATTTCAGTGACTGTAAGGTTCATTGTCGTGCGTCAACCGTAATGTTCAAGGCATTCTGCAGCTACTTCTCGATCATCAAAATGAATCGTCTGGTCACCTAAAATCTGATAATCTTCATGGCCCTTACCCGCAATTGCGACAAGATCGCCAGCTTTTGCTAGTCTGATTGCATGCATAATTGCTTCCTTGCGATCGGGAATGCAATCATGACTCGTACCATCCGGTACTCCCACAAGGATATCATCAAGAATCCGATCAGGGTGCTCTGTACGAGGATTGTCTGAAGTAATTACGCTGTGATCAGCGATAGTGGCGGATATTTTTCCCATCTTTGGGCGCTTGCCACGGTCCCGATCCCCCCCACAACCAAAAACGCAAATTAAGCGTCCTTCGGTAATCCGACGTGCGGCAGTCAGAAGATTGTCAAGTCCATCAGGTGTATGAGCATAATCAACGACGACAGCGAAATCTTGCCCTCGGTCGACTAATTCAAAGCGGCCAGGGACAATCGTGTTTTCAAGTCCCTCTTTTATTTCATCTGCAGAACATCCGTGATGCTGGGCAACACCAATCGCAGCAAGAGCGTTGTATAGGTTGTAATCCCCCATAAGACGTAATCTCGCCCGAATATTTCCAATAGGCGTAACCGCAGTTAAGACTAGTCCCCTGGGCGTCGACTCGATGTCTTGAGCGGTATAATCCGCACAATTACCAAGCCCATAGGTTTGGATTGCTGCATCTGTGTTTTGGCGAATCAGATTAGAAGCCGGGTCATCCGCATTAAGAATCGCTAGGCCATTTTCCCGTTGAATCTGTCGAAACAACATGGCTTTAGCGTTTAGATATTCGGCCATGGTTTCGTGGTAATCGAGATGGTCTTGTGTCAGATTGGTGAAGGCAGCGGTTTCAAACTCAAGGCCGGCAAGCCGATGTTGAGCTAAGCCTTGAGAGGAGGTTTCCATGATAACATATTGCAAACCTCTGGCAACGAATTGGCTAAATAGACCGTGAAGAGTTAGAGAATCGGGAGTCGTAGTAGTCGCTGGTACCACTACGTCACCGAAGCGATGGCCTACTGTGCCCATAATCGCTGACTTCAACCCTGCTGCTTCGAAAATTGAGTGAACGAGATAGGCAGTTGATGTCTTACCGTTCGTGCCGGTAATGCCTATTAACTTCAGGCATTCTGCAGGATTTCCATACCAATTGGCAGCGATGAGGGAGAGCGTGGCTCGTCCATTTTCAGTCTGAATGTAAGCAATGCCTCTCGGAAGCTTTTTCGGCGGAGGATGCTCTCCAACAACTGCCCCGGCTCCATTTTGTATCGCTTGGCAGATGAATTCATGCCCATCGAACGTCACCCCTTCGTAACAGATAAAAACGTAACCCGGTTCGACTTTTCGGTGATCGCTCGCAATGCCTGATATATCTTTATCACAATCTCCAACCGCTAATTTTACGTTCACATTCTGAAGCAGGTGTTGAAGATTCAAAGTCGATTCCTTATATGTTATAGGCGCTCAGCTAAAGGCGGTTGGGGGAATACATCTGTTCGATCTAGATACGCGATAGATTCGCTGGCAATCTTCTGAAAGATGGGCGCAACCACACGACTACTCAAGGCACCACCCGCCGGCTCGTCAACAACCACGACAATCGACAGTTGCGGAGCGTCGGCAGGTAAAAATCCAACGAATGTCGTAACCACTTTGTTCTCGACATACCCTTTCCCCTTCTCTGCTTTCTGCGCTGTGCCGGTTTTCCCCGCCACGCGATAACCGTCAACACGTGCATTTCGGCCAGACCCGCCTTCGGTGACTCCAACGAGCATCTCCGTCATCTGCCTAGCGGTTTTAGATGAGAGAACACGTCGTAGCTGTTTCGTTCTTCCCTGAACAATCATTGTCCCATCTCGCCCACGAACTTCTTTTGTAATATACGGCTGTAGCAATGCGCCATTGGCTGCGATAACATTCATTGCATTCAATACCTGAATCGGCGTAGCCGAAATTCCTTGTCCGAACGGTACAGAAGCAGATGAAAAGGCATCCCAGTGGTCAAAGCCACGAAGGCTGCCAACCTGCTCATGCGGCAAATCGATTCCTGTTTTCTCGCCAAATCCAAATTGATGGGTATAGGTTTCAAACTGCTTCTTGGTGAGGCGGTTCGCTATTTTTAATATTCCGATATTGCTAGACTTTCGAAGAATCTCGCTGAGTTTGAGCCAACCATTAGGCTTGACATCATGAATTATATGGCCTCTTGAAAGGCGGTATGCACCCTCTTCGCAGTACTCCTTCGAAGAGGGAGTGGCAAGTTTTTCTTCTAATGCGGCAGCGGCGGGAACAATCTTGAAGACAGATCCAGGTTCGTACTGCATCCAGATTGTGTGGTTGCGTTTAGTAGCTTCTTCGCTAGTGGAATACGCATTCGGATTAAAGGTTGGATAATTTGCCATCGCGAGAATTTCACCGGTTTTGGAATGCATGACGATTGCAGCACCCCTTTTTGCTTTCCATTTTTTACATCCGGCCATCAATTCCCGTTCCGCAATAAATTGTATATTGTCGTCGATAGTTAAAATGATGTCATTCCCATTAGCGGACATAGTTTCATAGACCGCTCTAGGATTGATGGGGCGCCTCTTTCCGTCGGTTGCGATACCTAAATCTTTAGATGATTCTGAATTTTTAATCCTCGAATCGTTAGCGTTACCTAGCAAATGAGAATCATGTAGATATTCGATCCCATCGACTCCTTCATTCGCGAAATTTGTATGCCCGATGATATGACATGCATGATCATCTCTTGGATAAAATCGTCTTTCGTGGATCTGGTACTTTAGGCCGCGAATCGGTCGAACTATTGATTGAATGTCAACTAGACGCTCATATGGCAAATCTCGCGCCAACCAGATGAATTGTCGCTCGTTCCGTTGAAGTGAGGAAAGGATTTTGGACTCGGGCACCTCAAGTATGGGGGCAAGTTGAGATGAAATTTTGTGGGCGTCAGCGTTAAAGAATCTCGGATCCGCCCATACCGAAACGAGATCTAGATTCAGGGCAAGTAAATTGTGATGACGGTCATAGATTCTGCCCCTTGCAGCTTTCGGAACCTGGATCTGCCGCTGTTCCTGAGATCGCGCAGACAATTCATCATTACGCAACAATTGGACCAGAACGAGTCTTCCGATCAATAGACCAAAACCTATTTGCAAACCGATGAACAGTATGGCGATACGCGTCCGAGAGATACGGACGATCTTTTCCTCGTACTCATCAGAGTCCCATTCGCGTGTCGAGGTGTCTTGTCTTTGAAATATTTTGTTAACAAACCTGCGTATCCGCGGTTTGATTTCCTGATCGTGGCGCTTGCCAACAAATCGATTTCTCAACTTATCCAATCCTCTCCATTCACAGCTATTCTTCTAAGTCACGGACCGGTGGTGAGGGCGGAACCATTTGAAGTTCACGAGCAAACGCGTGAATGCGTTCGGCGGAAGTAAGCCGTGCCTCCTCCAGTTGCAGTCTGCGAATTTCGTTAGTTAGCTGGTTCTTTTGATTTTTAACATCCTCGCGAATTTGTAAAGCAATCCTATTCTGGTCGGAGGAAAACCAAGCCGTTACAAATGCGATGCAGATATAACAGAACAGGAGAAAATATGCGAGCAGGGGAAGTTTGCCTGTCGATTTTGGTTCGCGATGATCCATTCTATCAAGCCTGATGCCGAATTTGTATTCGTTGCAGATAGTACCTTACTATGCGTCTCAGATTCCGCTTCTGAAAGTCGCTGAGTATCGCGCAGCCTCATTCAAGCAGAAAAACGCTTAATTTCACTCTCAAGATTCACGGATTTTGACTGCGACGCGTAATTTTGCACTTCGGGATCGAGGATTGCGTTGAATTTCCTCTGGCGTTGGAGTTATAGGGCGTTTCGTTAATATCTCGAGGGAGGGAACCTGTCGACATTCACATCTAGGAATACTGGGTGGGCAAATACAGTTTCGCGATAATGCACGAAATCGATGCTTCACTATTCGATCCTCCAGCGAATGAAAAGATATTACACAGATCCGCGCCCCAGGTTTCAGAGATGCAACCGCAGCATCTAATCCCGTGTCGAGGTTTTTCAATTCATTATTGACGTGAATTCGGAGTGCCTGAAAAACCCTTGTCGCGGGGTGAATTCGTCCACGATTAATCTTTTTGGGAATTGCCTTCCGCACAATATCCGCGAGTTGAAGAGTCGTTGTGATGTGCTCAATCTTTCGGGATCGGCTAATCTGTCGTGCTATTCTTTTTGACCAACGTTCTTCACCAAATTGAGCAAAAATGTCGGAGAGCACATCTTCGCGATAGTCGTTAATAACCTGTGTCGCCGAGAGCGATTGATTCCTGTCCATGCGCATGTCTAGCTTTCCGGTTTGAGAAAAGCTGAATCCTCTGGACGGTGTATTGAGTTGCAATGACGAAACTCCCAAATCTAGCAGAACACCATCTACTTGCGCGACTGATTGAGCGGCTAGTAACTCCTTTAAATTGGCGAAATTCCCTTGAACCAATGCGCACCGCTCTTTGTAACCTCGTAATTTTTCCTCTGCTATAGCAAGCGCTTCAAAATCTAAGTCAATTCCGATGAGTTGACCGCTTGGCGCGGACGCTTCTAATATCTCGGTGGCATGCCCTCCTAATCCGACAGTCCCGTCAACGTAAACCCCAACACTCTTAGGCGCCAAAAAGCAGTTTACTTCACACGTAAGTACCGGGGTGTGGTTTGCGCGTATTGTCTGGAAGTTAACAAGTTTTTCATCTGTTGACATTTTTCTTGTCAGCCTATTATCCTACATGGAGAGTTTCCGATACATCGTTAAACCTGACTCGAATACCATAAATTGAGGGCATTATAACTTTAAGGGATTTAGTGTCAAGCGGAAACAGGGTCCCCGCCAGGGAAACGCATATGATTTCACAGATTAAGGATTCCCATAGAGCACGTGTTTTCGGTAGGAGGAGTTCCCACCGATTCCCGATTCCCAACACAAAAGGTTGTCCGACTGCCCTAGCTATCGGCTTGACAACCTCGGGCGTTCCCAGTTATCTAGTCGCGTAGGTTGGGTTGAACGGATAATCACGAATCCGCGTCAGTCCCAGAAGAAAATCCACTTTACAACAACACTGTCTTGCAGGTAGAGTGAGTGAAACCCAACACCCACAAATCTTGAACTGCGTCACCGTTGGGTTTCACTATGCTTTGTTAGGTATTGAGTGCGATTAAACGTCAGGACTAGGTGGATCGTAGGGCGTTTTTTTGGGTGGTGACGTTCAACCCAACCTACGGATTACCGTTTGAAAAAATCAGATGCGTTTCCCCTGGGGTCCTCGCTGAATCGACACCGAGGTAACCGAGACAGTTGCACCTTAGATTTGACCTCAATCTATTCCAAATTACTCACGTCCAAAGCAAAATACCGCTTTACAATTATCTTTACATAAGTTAAAATTATGTCTCCGGAGGACTGAAATTATGGGCGAAACACTGGACCTCGGCAGAAGAATTGAAATCGTTCCAATGGACGTACGTTTTCATGACATCACCGTTGGTCTCTATCGTCAACTGCGCAATGAGGAACCCACATTTGTGGTTCATACTTATAGCCGTATCGAAGGTGCCGGGCAACGTATTGCATCAATTGTCGAAGCGATGCAAGTCTTGGGGGGCATGGAATTGACTTCAGACGGACGGCTCCAGTTCCCATGTAATGAGGGTCATGAACTGGCTTGTAGACGAGTTTTCTTGGAAGCGTGTAAATGCAGCTCTAACGAACCAATTGAACCGCGTCCTTTGAGTGTCTTAGACAAAAAATCTGGGTTAAATATCATGATTGCCAGTGCTGGCGCCGGCGTTTACGATGTCGGCGCCGACGGAGATGCTAAAAGCAA
This sequence comes from Candidatus Poribacteria bacterium, assembly GCA_022827055.1. GTDB lineage: Bacteria > Poribacteria > WGA-4E > WGA-4E > JAJDTR01 > JAJDTR01. The sequence continues at coordinate 12,274 of JAJDTR010000152.1, forward strand.
GGAAAGACGAATTTCGGCGATCGCAGGCGGTTTAATCAAGTTGGGCCAGATGGTCGACGAACGAGTAGATCGGGTTTCTTTTTCCTGCAGGCATCCTCATGACGCCCTAGTCGGTTTATTGCTAGTTCGCGCACCGAATGTAAGAGCTATCATGCGCGAGCAAGAGATGGCGTCCTCACGAGGAGTGCTTTCGGCTCCAAGCCAACAAGAATAGCCCCAAGGAAAAGACAGTAACGTATAAAATTGAGGGTAATACTATGGAAACACAGAAAATCTATCCGATGACCAGTCGCGAACGTGTCTTGGCGGCGTTACGCCGCGATCCTGTAGATCGGACTCCGGTGTGCAATCCTACTTCTGTTGCTACAGTGGAATTGATGGATCTCGTAGATGCCCCGTTCCCAGACGCTAATCGCAAACCTGAGTTGATGGCACGTTTGGCGGCCACCGGATATACCGAGCTGGGTTTTGACACGATTATGCCGGTCTTTACAATTATCCAAGAGTCATCGGCTCTTGGATGCAAGATTCAGTGGGAACAGAAAGATAACTGGCCCACGGTAAAAATGCGTGAGCCAATTTGGGAAGACGTTGATGACGTAAAAATCCCGCCCGATTATTTAACCCACCAAGATACCCAATGTGTTCTTGATGCAATCAGAATTCTAAAGAAGGAGTACGGCGATGAGGTCGCTATCATTGGTAAAACCATGGGGCCTTGGTCGTTGGGCTACCACTGCTTCGGCGTAGAACCTTTCCTGCTATTGTCGCTGGATGATCCTGGCAAGACTAAACTTGCGTTAGACCGGATGAAGGAAGCCACTGTAGAGTTTGGGATAGCTCAAATAGAGGCTGGCGCTGACGCGCTGACTTTGCCGGACCATGCGACTGGCGACCTGGTCAGTGGGGATTACTATAAGCGGTATCTGCGAGACCTGCACATTGAGTTCGTTGAACGCCTTCCCATCCCTCTGATTCTTCACATCTGTGGTCGTACGGTAGACCGAATGGAATACATCGCACAGACAGGGATGGCAGCATTCCATTACGATTCCAAAAACAAGCCTGCCGAATCTATGGAGGCGGTCGCAAATCGAATTGCTCTTGTGGGAAACATAAATAATCCTGAGACACTATTTGCAAAGGAACCCGAGGATGTTCGTCAAGAGGTCCTCGGCAACCTCGAAGCTGAAGTACAACTTATTGGACCAGAGTGCGCCATCCCGCTGCAGACGGCTATTGAAAACCTCAAGGCTATTCCTCAAGCAGTGCAGGACTGGCATCGCGAGCAAGCGGCGATGAATTAATCGATTGTGTTGACTCCAAAAATATTGCGTGCCGGACGAATGGTCAGTTGCAAATCACCGGACAATAGGTTAACCGCATCATATTCTTGGCGCTGCTTATTTTGGACATTGCTTGTCAATTCGCTCTGAATCCGAACATACCCTTTCCCTGAAGACTCCGACTGAATTCGCAATCTTAACTAACACCGGTACGAGGAAGTTAGAGTTGACAAAATTTGACTCCATCAAACGCGAGAAGGAAAAAAGTGAAGACGAAACCATCCATATTTTTCTTAATCGCTTTTGGGAGTACACTCTCGTTCATAAGTTGTACAAGCGAAAACCCAAACCCTGAAAAAACACCCTCCCTGTTTTTCCCGAACGCACAGAACTTCGTTTTGAAAAACCCCACATTGCTCACGGATATGGTCTCCTCCATTGAGAGTACCATTAGGACAAACCTTGAGCCTAGCGATCTCACTCCAACCTTTCATATTGCAACAGACTCCAACAATAAACCGTTAGGGACAGTGCTGTTTCTTGAAGTTGATAGTCCTCAAGGGGAACTTAGGGGCGGCATTGGCCTCGACATGCAGGGAAAAGTCGTACGTGTCGAGATATTGGAGAACGCCGGCGAAACCAGCATAATGAATAGGGCATTTCTCGACCAGTTCACAGGCATGGGAATTGAGAACGCATTTAAAGTAGGGACAGATGTGAAACCTATTGCCGGACAGGAGGAGATTTCTCAATCGATTGCACTCTTGCCTCAGAAGGCGCTCCTAATGACATATGCGTTGTTTTCTAAGGAGTCACAGCAAATTCCCGAATCGACCGACGTGCTTGAAGAGTCTCCTGATGGAGATTACGAGCCAGAAACACTTATAGAACTAATGGAGATGATGAATGAAGAATATATTGTAATACGCGAGTATTTTGAATCTCCAATGAATCAAGCAGTTGCAGTGCAAGCGGCCAAGCAACTTGGAAACTACATCCAGTACATAGATTATTTTGAGCCACCCAACAACCCGAACGAGACCGAAGAATACACCTATTTCCAGGATCAAGTCTCAGCATCTCTTTTCCAGCTTGTCGACACTTTGGACAAAGAAGGGGCTTCCGATAATAGTAGAAAACAATGGAAGGGCATCTTAGACTTGGTCGAAAAAGCGCATTTGCGGTTCAGTATAGACGAAGTTGAACTAGACGAAGATAAGGAATAACCCCCGAAGCACGTGTGTCTAATAGGAGAAGCCCAAAATGAACCCTCAAGCCGAAGATCTCGCATCCCCTAAACGGCGTTCATTCCTCAAGGCGAGTTTACTCTTCATCAGCGGTCTTATCAGCGCGGTTATCGCGGTACCGCTTTTCGGCTTTGCAGTCCTACCCGCATTAAAAAAAGCTCCCAAGAAATACGTAGTTCTTGGAATTGTTGACCTCCTCAAGGGAAGCCGATATCGAAAAGTGAATTACACATTTCAATCTAAAGACGGCTGGATACAAACCAATAGAAAACGATCTGTGTACGTAACTGATTCGGGAAATGGAAACTTCGTCGTCTTTTCCAGAGTCTGTTCCCACCTCAATTGCCTCGTCCGATGGGAAGAATCTAAAGGACAGTTTCTTTGCCCGTGCCATGGCGGCGTGTTTGACGAAGAAGGGAATGTCGTCGCAGGACCACCTCCACGAGCTCTAGAAAAGTTATCTGTCAAGGTAGAAGATGGCGTGTTATATGTTAAGGAGATTTAGTGATTGAAGGAGAAGATTACTGAATTCTTGGCGGAGCGCATTCCAATACGCTCGATTGAAACTCATGTGAAAAAGCCGCTGCCGAAACATATCAACTGGCTGTTTTCACTCGGAGCTATGGCGTTGTTCTTGTTGATACTACAAGCGGCAACCGGAGCGTTCTTGGCAATATACTATTCTCCGTCTCCAGATCATGCATACAACTCTCTGAACTACATCAGCAAGGAAGTTCCTTTCGGTGGCTTCGTGCGTGGGCTACACCATTGGGGTGCGAGCGCCATGGTCATCGTGGTGTTTTTGCACCTGTTACGCGTCGTGGTTTACGATTCCTACAAAGCACCGCGTGAATTAACATGGATTGTTGGCGTATTGTTGCTGTTGGTTGTGTTGGGATTCGGATTCACCGGTTACCTCCTGCCGTGGGACCAGAAGGCTTACTGGGCTACTGTGGTGGGCGCAAAGATCGCAAGCACCGTACCCATTATTGGTGATGCTATCGGCAGAATCATGAGAGGAGGTGAGGAGGTAGGTGCCGTCACGCTGACTCGCTTCTACGCAATCCACACCATTTGGCTACCGTGGATTGCATTTGGACTGGTTGGTTTACATCTTTTCTTGGTACGCCATATTGGGTCATCCGGACTCCCAAAAAACACCCCCAAGGACATGGACGCGGGAAAGCCGTTCTACCCCGATCAGCTCTTTGAAGACAGTGTGGCGATTCTCATCCTATTCGGCGTTCTCGTGGTGATGGCATTGTTCGTTCCAGTGCCCACCGAAGAAATTGCCGATCCGACTGACGCTTCATACGATCCACGCCCGGAGTGGTACTTCCTTTTCCTGTTTCAACTGCTCAAATATTTCGAAGGGCGGTTTGAAGTGGTTGGCACTTTCGTAATTCCTACAGTCGCAATTCTTCTTCTCTTCTTAGTTCCTTTTCTTAGTCGAAAAGAGAGATTGCCAATTCATAAGCGTCCCGTCGCTCTCACCGTAACCAGCATATCGGTTCTGTCGCTAATCTCGCTTACGATTCTTGGGCTGCGGTCGCCCAGACTCGATTCGACCGCTTCAACTGCATCCGAGGCTGATCAATCGAAAGTACATAGATCGACTGACACAGAAGTATTTGATTTCGGTTTAGAAGAAGAGAATTAGATACCACAGTGATTATTCGCTATCCCGGCGAATACCATTTCATTCACGTGAAAATCTTAGTCTACGAAAAACCAACGGTCGAGCTTCTCGAATTACACAGATTCTGTCACCTGTCAGACTAGCTAAAGTGTCCTTCGATTATTACAACATAGCCATCTGTTCCTATCGTACAATTTCTAACAATGACCGAACCCGCTCTCAGATGACTGTTCCGGGTTTAATTATGCCGCCTTTCGGGATAATGACAATTCCGTCGCGGATATAGTAGTCATCACCATCATAATCACTTTTCTGTTCAGTGTTTGCAATAATAGAATCTTCGCCGATGCGCGCATTCTTGTCGATGATTGCCCCTCGAATCAAGCAACCTCTCCCGAGACCTATATTCGGGATGCCGGCTTTCTGATTCTGTTTTTTTTGCTCGTCAGTTTCATAGAAATCTGCTCCCATGAGAACGGACTGGTAGACTCGAGTTCGCGCTGAGATTACTGTGCGAATTCCAACAATGGAGCGATCAATTTCAGAATCGTCAATAATCGAGCCTTCTGACAGGATTGAGGATCGGACGCTGCTAATATTCACCTTTGTGCTCGGAAGATGACGACGGTGAGTGAATATCGGGGTCCGTTCGTCGTAAAAGTTAAACCTTGGCGAATCATCCGTCAGTCGAACATGTGCCTGATAGAAGGCCTGAATGGTCCCGATGTCCTCCCAATAGCCATCAAAAAAGTATGCGAATACCCGGTGTGTATGAATGCAGTTTGGAAGAATATCCACGCCAAAATCGACGTGCGACTCATTTGAAAGCACCTGCTCCAAAAGCGCCCGATTGAAGATGTAGATGCCCATTGAAGCAATGTGTTGTCTGCCGCGCGGATCAATGTCCCTTGAATTGAAAGTGTCTTCTGGAACTGCTAAACGCTTGAGTTCTTCCTCCGTCTGCGGCTTTTCCACAAAATCGGTGACTCGTCCGTCATCATCGATCTGCAAAATACCAAAGCGACTGGTATTTTCCTTATGGACTGGAATAACGGAGATGGTGACATCCGCCTTTGATTCGATGTGGACGGTCAACATCTTGCGATAGTCCATTCGGTAAAGATGGTCACCGGCAAGGATAAGAACATACTCATCCGTAAACCGCGGACTAATGATGTACGATCCGTTTTGCCGAACCGCATCCGCCGTGCCCTGATACCATGCCTCACCTTCAAATGTTTGCTGGGCAGCCAATACTTGCACAAATCCGCGACGATAAGAATCAAATCGGTACGTTTGGGCAATATGGCGATTCAACGATACCGAATTGAACTGAGTAAGAATGAAAATTCGCTCCATTCCAGAATGAAGACAATTGCTGACCGGAATATCGACAAGCCTGAATTTACCTGCGATCGGCACACTCGGTTTGGCTCGCTCCCTCGTCAGAGGAAATAGTCGTGCTCCCCTACCACCTCCTAGAATGACTGCAATCACCTTATCTTCATTCATTAACTATACTGTATTCCTGCTGAACACCGGCGTACAAGAAACCCTCGTCCAGAGCTTTCAAACCACGTACTTGCGGCAAATTTAGTCATCGTAACTCTGGTACTTCGAGAAACAATTTTCAAAATCCTGACTATAGCGTTCCTTTTGTCGAGAGCACTCCGCTCACACGAGCATCCATGCTTGTCGCGAGATCGAGTGCCTTCGCAAATGCTTTAAAAACGGCTTCGATAATGTGGTGATGGTTCGTTCCGTAAGGAACACTGACGTGAAGCGTTGTACCGCTGTGATTAACGAATCCGTGGAAGAATTCTTCTACCAGTTCAACATCGAAATCCCCTACCTTGCCGTGTTGAAGTGAGGCATCTTGGCGAAAAAATGGCCGTCCGCATATATCTAAACTGACGTGCGCCAGTGCTTCATACATTGGTACGGAAGAATTTCCGAAGCGACACATTCCTACTTTCTCGCCCACTGCTCGGTTAAACGCTTCTCCCAAACAGATTCCCACATCTTCCACCGTGTGATGTGCATCCACATGGAGATCTCCAGTCGCGTCCACCGTAAGATCAAAAAAGCCGTGTTTGGCGAAGAGTTCAAGCATGTGGTCCAAGAAGCCTACCCCTGTCTTGATTTGGGATTTACCAGTGCCATCAACGTTCAACTTCAGCTCAACTTCCGTCTCCCGCGTTTTGCGTGAGATTTCAACTTCCCGCTTCACAATAGGTCTTCCTTGCAGTTTTAATCGAAATCTGTCGTTGCCACCTTGGAAGTAAGTTTAGCACAGGGACACGGTGCATTCAAGTCCAAATCACCGCTAGAATTGCGGCTAGGATTGGAATATGATATACTTCAATTTGTCAATTGACAACAATCGGCTACACCAGAACTGTTTAGCATTATTCAATGAATCTAACGCACATTTCATGACTTCATCAGATACTTCAGCTACCATGAATGGACGCGAACAACGGGGAAATGGGTCAAATGGAATACTCACGAAATTTCACGAAACGAATTGCTTGGGCGTTAATAGCAGTCTGGCTAAGTATTGATAGTGCAGTCGTGTTAGAGGTTGCCGCACAAGCCCGGCGGACTCGACGTCAGCGAGTAGTAATGCCTCAACAGCGCCAAGAGACAGTTAATACAGATATTACGACAGATTTGAAATCAAATATCCTTGCGATTGCTCAGCGAGTGAGCAGTCAATCTCAGAATTCGATGGTAGATCTCGTGTTCGTCATTGATAGCAGTCGGGATATGATGGACGGAATCTCTGTAATTCAGAAATGTCTCATTGACATGGCAAATGTATTCGAGGAGGATTTGATTGACTATCAATTTGCACATGTCTCGTTCCAGAAAGTTGCTGGGACATCAAGAACCACCATTCAATCATTCGAGAGCGATCTTGTTGCCAGTCAAGCGTGGTTCCGTGAATTGCAAATGTCGCGGAGCGCCGAGACCGGGGATGGCCTTGATGCAATTCTACAGACGATAAGGGAAACCAATTTTCGACTGGAAGCGCGGAAACATATTCTAGTTTTAACCAATTCACGTTTGCAGACCGCTTGGACCGTGGAAAAAGCGAAAGACAAAATCGTGAAGGAGATTGTCAACTTGTGCAAACAGGACAATATACATGTTAACATCATCGGGAAAAGCGAAAGAGCACAGATACAGTTGACGGCTAAGACGGGAGGCAAGTTTTATGCTATCTCGGGCAGTGGTCAGAAGGGGGTAAAATTCGTTGAATTAGGCGACCTAGACAAGTCGATTCTCAAAATTGAAGGCGTCTTCAGGCTAACCGCACAGCATATTGCCGCGACAGTAAAGCAACCAGCTGACGTTGTTTTTATGTTTGACTCAAGTTTAAGTATGGCGGCGAAATCCAACAAAATCAAAACAGATAAAATTTGCGCCGGCATTGATGAAATGGCGAGCATTTTGAATTCAACAGGAATCAATTATCGATTTGGCGTTATCCGTTTTTGGTCAGCAATTGGTAGCGGCGATAGCGTCGTCGTGCTTTCCAAGCCACCATTGAACACCGAACAAGTAAAGCGACTTTATCGCGCACCCAAGCAAGGCGATAAACATCTTCTGGGAGCGGTAATAAAGGGTGTACCAAAAATAAAAACGCCTGTGGATCGTCAGCTCGTTCTCGTGATTGTTACCGATGGTTCGGCAGGACATCGCGCGGCGAAAGGGTACACGGTCAATCAAGCTATCGGAGTTTGCCGAAAGGCTGGCGCGCAAGTGAATGTCATCGGGGAATCTTCGATGAATATTCATTCTTACAAAGGCCGCTTCGGCGGCCGCGCTGTGTCCCCTTCCGTTGAGTTTCAGAAACGGGTTGCTGAGACCACAAATGGTGTGCATTACGTCATGCCCGAAACCTCCGACTAGCCCCTCCAACCAGCAGAAATTAGTATTTAGTTACATGGTCTAGCCTGTTATCCCTCGCTTTCGCAAAACCCCTGTCATTTTGACCGGCTGTCGTCAGACGCTGGTGCATGGTGGTCTGATTTCGACCATTCCAATCCTAAGAATGGCACTTAGCATCCGCATTATCGAGTACGTAAAAGTTTAATTTCTCAAATGGCTGTTATCCGGTAGCACCCCACTAAAGTATGGAGTATTGAAATCACCCGTTACCCAAGGAAAATCATGTCA
>JAJDTR010000170.1 GCA_022827055.1 Candidatus Poribacteria bacterium
ACCGCTCGCAGAAATTGCTCATCTGACTGTTTGACTGCTTTTTCAAACCGACTCATGGGTATCCTTTCTACAACAGAAGATTGTTGAAAGGATATAACGTAAAATCAAGCCAAATAGATACTTATTTTGGAAAGATGTCTAATGTCTTGAACATCTTCCGCGCTGTCCACTCGACTAACGACGTACGACAGCACGCGAGGTTTGTACTTCGCAAGAAGCAATGTAAAAGCATCGTCGTCGCCATTTAAACTATGGCGAATCAATTCGGCATCGCCCGATTTTGTGTTCGCGCACATTAGCATCCAGCTTAAGGGCGCGTGGTACTATCCACCGTGTACTGTATGTATGCAAATGGCGCTAAAATCTATCGGGCGAATCTATTTTTTTAAAAAATAATACCTCCCATAACGTCCTGGACAACTATCCGAATAAGCAAGTTTGAATCTGCCCATCATTTAGACAGATAATAAGAAGATTCAAGTAATAAAGTCCGACTAACTCTAGTCAATATTAAACACCTGAAGTGAGTGAAAATACACTTCGTATGAAAATCTCTACCGCACTCGCTATCAATCCGCTTGCTAGTACGGTAATCAAGCGATGGATGTAAGCCCTTTTTGTAAGCCCTTTTGGTTGTAAAAATTAAAATAGTTCCTCAAGCGACCATGAATCGTGTTTATAGAGTCATAGTCGTTAGGGTTATTGGGTGCGTCAATCTCTTCGTTCCACCCGTAAAGAAACACAGACTAATAAAGCATAAATCGTGCCAACGCTTGATTAAACGAGGACGAGACCGCGAAAACCCTTGCCAGGCTTGACTTTGAAGGATACGGACGGGCAGATAGCGTGATAGTGGATGGGTTGAAAGTGTCCTAAAATAGGACGGTTAAAATGGACTAAGTGGGAAGGATATTGGCAGAAACCCTGCAATTACGCGGATTCGGGCGAGCTTGTCCCAAAACGCTACACCGTCCCATTATGGGACAATTGAGAAGAGTTCACTGGTACATTACGCCGTGATGAGAAAACGAGATGGGTACACTCTGAAGGAATATGTCAAATGCCTAGGAAAAACTGGCGATAGATCGTGGGAAACCTGTCTGGAATAAATCGCCTCCGGACGGAGGCAAGTTTGGAGAAGAGGAGTTGCGGGAACTCACCGACGTTGTTGATTCAGGGGCGATGAGTCGCTTTGGCGGGACGAAGGTAGGGCAGTTTGAATACGAATTTGCCGAAAGTTACGGAGCAAAATGTGACATAGCGAGTGCCTCAAGCACCGCCAGCCTGCGCATCGCCATCGGCATGTTGATCCCTCACTGTGTCATGAGATCAACATACAAAGTCTAATTGGTACTCTTCCTAAGTATTTGATGCTTACATTTTCGCTCCAGCGGAGCGCCATGTTGATAGAATGCGCCTGTATGACCGTCTTGCACTCCAGAGGATCAAACGAGTGGGTAACGAGTGCGATAGTAAATCCTGTGCTATGTGAGGATGTCTTATGCCAATCCACTTAGGAAATGAACCACTAACTTACGGCTCGTTTAAATGGCTATCTTCTCTTTTGAAAATTAGCGTCACGGTGCAGTTCGAATCTGTTCTTGTGGCAACTACGCTTTCATAACAAAATTTCATAACTATGCACTGATAGCGTTAATATTAAACGATGCGCAATCCAGTCATAGCAAGGTTATAGCCCACCTTTCTATCTCTACCGAAAACCCCCGTTTGTTATGAAAAGTATGAATGGTATGAAATTTTCCAAGGCTGCGAAAAGAGTTCTCCGGGCAGCGCTTGGAGTTTTCCAATGTGTTCCTCGCGGGAAGTCACCCTCTAACCCACCGCCACAGGGTTTGTCCTAAATCCGCCAGCCACTATATTGTTGTATACGTCCTCCGGCGGTCGCCCCACTGGCCGCATCTCCGGTTTGTGGTACCCGAATCGAACAGTTCGACGCCACTCATTCGTCCTGTTTACCCCCGACCAGTGAATGAGACAGTAGCTAAAGAATATGACATCGCCTGCTTTCGCCGGAACTGAAATCGATGGTAGGAAATCGGGATGGTATTTGTCCGTGGGCAGGTGCGGTGCGGTGTCCGGTCCCCTGATATGCTCTAGAGGTCCATTCTTGTGGCTGCCTTGGACAACACGCAAAGCACCACTTTCAAGCGGAGCATCATCCAAGTGAACTAGACAGTCCACAAAATCAAGCCCGTCGTGAGGGTAAAACGGATAATCCTGATGCATCGGAAAGGGAGTTCCCTTTTCTGGAGGTTTGCCGTGTAGAACGGTGTGATGCCATTGCACATCTTGCCCGATAAAATCTTGCACCGCTCCAACCAAACGCGGGTGGAAGATCACGCGCCCCCAAACTGCGGAGTAGAAATGTGGGTTGTGCATGAACACTGCCTTGGTTGTTTGCTGCTCCTCATCAACCAGATATCGAGTGCGCCACGGTCCCTTCCATCCAATCTGCTCCTCTCCCCATTCATCGATGATGCGATCCATCTCGGAACTGAGTTCCTCAGTTTCTTCCGGCGTGAAGAGTTGTTCGACTTTCAGGTAACCATCCTCATGGTAGGATTCAATTTCAGACGCTGTTAGCATCATTCACCTCCTGCAGTAGTAGACATAATCCGTATGCCATAACCCTTGAACACGTTGCGGCAGAGTAAACCGAGCCGATAACTTCGCTATTTCTCTCCTCAAATCCTTCCATCGCTCTGATTCCCGCATTAACCGCGAGGTTTCTCTCATCTATTCGCTGTATTCTCCTCCCAAACTCATTAAGATACCTTTATTGAAAGATGATTAGCTATCAAGATCGAGGACAGTAGTCATTTGCGGCTGTACCGCTACACCCTATGCACGCATAGTATGAAAGTGGAATTGGAGACGGTAGTAGGGCTATTTGAGTTGTTGGCATTTCGGACAGAAATACGTCGATCTCTGTTTCTGAATGAATCGTTCAATCGGCGACCTGCAAGAAGGACATGGTAAATCTTTCCTCCCATAGACGTAGTGTATCTCGCTGGGCTGTTCGCCTCCGGACGAAAATTGAAGGTCCTCTACTGTAACCCCACCGTTCTTATATGCTCGCTCTAGGACGAGACGGATTGCCCGTCCCAAACGTCTCTTTTCTGTGGGTGAAAGTTGAGTTGCGGTTGTGGTCGGATTCAGTTTCGCTACGAATAATATCTCCGATTTATACATGTTCCCGATGTCGGAGACCACGCGAGAAGAGGTTAAGGCTTCTCCAAGTGGCTTGTTCCGATTGACCGTCAGATCCAAGAGTTGCTCGAATTGCTTTTGAGGAAATCGTTCTTGCAATCCATGAACACCAAGGGTTTTCAGCCGGGGAACCCCTTCAAGCATATTTTGTTCGGAACTATAAACCTGAAACCGCCCAAAATTTCGCATGTCGTCAAAGATTGCTCGAACGCCGCCCTCAAAATCCAAAATCACTTTAGCATATTTTGAGGGCATCGAATCTATCGCCTCCCCTATTGTTTCCTCAACAATCCACGTGCCGGTCATGCCGAAATGATTCAAAGCTGGCAAACTCTCAAACCACCATATTAAGTATTTCCCGCGGCGTTCAAGTTTTTCAAGTATTCTGCCGCGGATCAAATTTAACCTATCGTGTTGCTCGCCGTAGCGTTCGTATTTTAATGCCGTGGGAGTAAAATTGACCTCCTGTAGACGCCTGTTTTCAAGAATCAGTAATTCGTCTCGGAGGCGCTCAATCTCGGGTCCTTCAGGCATGATTTCTTGCTCCTTTCAACACTAACCGGGATCTATTAAGCATATAATTCACGGAGCGCGATAGACATCCCCTTCCCCGCCCCTTTCAAGTAAGACGGGTCCACTCTTCACCGACGACTGTCACAGGCCACTAACCACTGCTTTAGCCGGTAGTATATTATTGAAATTTCGAGGTGTCAAGCAAATCCAAAGTGCAACTTCCCCTAAAGAAATATAGATTCTCCCAAACGGGTGATTTGTGCTGTTTCATTCTCCTCTGGCGTCGAGCCTAAACCACTAATCCGTTCCGCAATAAATACTTGTGCTATGCGTTGTTCTCAGGTATCCTTTGGACTAGAATATGAGCGAGGAGATCTCCGAGATTGACAAATAAGCTTCTTATTGGGAGACGATTATGGATTTTGCGGTCAACTGGCAGAATGAGTTGTGTGTAGCCAAGAATGGTGTAGTTGTCACGGAATTTCCACAGGCTTCTCTAGTAGGTCTGAGAGTATTACAAGAGGGAGGCAATGCTATTGACGCCTCGGTCGCAACTGCAGCCGCGCTAAACGTCGTTGGACTTGGTCGTTGCGGGCTTGGCGGAGATGCTTTTATTCTGGTCTACGACAGCAAATCGAAAAAAGTGACTGGAATTAACGGAAGCGGCAGGGCGCCTAGCGCTGCGTCTGTGGACTACTACAAAAGGCAAGGTATGACGCACATGGCAGTGGATGGTATTCACTCCGTCTCTGTGCCCGGCGCAGTTGATGCCTACGTGGAAGTGCTTGAACGCTTCGGAACATTGCCGTTGAAAGAGCTTTTACAGCCCGCAATTGAGTTCGCGGAAGAGGGGCTGTTGATGAAAGCCGGAGAACGCAAATCTTTAGCTGCTGAAAGCAAACTCGGGAAGTTCCCTAGTAGTGCGGACATCTTTTGCAAGGACGAAGCACTTTCTAAGCATGCTGGTGTGTTGGTGAACAAGGACTTGGGGAAAAGCCTCCGTCTCGTTGCCGAGGGAGGACGGGAAGCCTTTTATAAAGGTGAAATCGCTCAAGCGATCGTTGCTTGTTCCGACGCGAATGGCGGTTTGTTTACCATGGCTGATTTCGAAAATCACACTTCGGACGTTTATGAACCGATTCAAACAGATTATCGAGGGTATACGGTCTACCAAACGACATTACCTTCGCAAGGTCACATTGTTCTTGAAGAACTGAACATCCTTGAAGGTTATGATGTGGCCTCAATGGAATTTGGCAGTGCTCCCCACATTCATCATATGGTTGAAGCCAAAAAACTAGCATTCGCGGATCGATTGGCGTATTCCGGCGACCCACAATTCGAGGAGGTCCCTTTAGAAGTCCTATTATCAAAATCATTTGCTGAGAAGCGTCGGGAGGCGATTCATCCGAACCGAGCGAGTGCCGCGCCCACGGCTGGAGACATCTATCGTAATGGTGACACGACATCTCTTGCCGTTGCCGACAAAGACGGCAATGCCGTGTCATTTATAATTAGTCTCTCAACCCATTTCGGATCTGGGCTGGTCGCTGATGGCACCGGAATCGTCTTGAATGATAGAATTGGATACGCACAAGGTTTTGAGTTCGATGATGGGCACCCCAATCAGCTCAAACCCGGAAAGCGCACGATGCACACGCTAAATACGTACATTGTGTGCAGCGGAGACGATGTGTTCTTTATTGGAAACACTCCCGGCGGGTTCATGCAGCCACAATTGAATTTCCAAGCTATCACTAACGCAATCGACTTCGGAATGCCTCCGGCACATGCAGTGGACGCACCTGGTTGGATTAGTTTCCCCGGTGCCTCTCCGTCGCACGTCGGGCAACCCTTTGTATTAACGTTGGATGAACGTTTCGGCGATGAAACCGTTCAAGAATTGGAACGATGGGGACACGTGGTAGCACGGGGTGGGATTGGCGGCAGTCGAAAAATGATCATGAAAGATGCCGATTCGGGTGTTCTACTGGGGGCATCTCAGGGGTCTGCTCTTTGGTATTAATCCTTCGGGCGCAGGTTCGACCGCCGAACTGTTGTCCGCAACAGCAATCTTTGATTAAAGATGGGAGACTATCTTCACAAAGAAAACCACGCTTGGCTGGCGATCCTCTGCGAATACCTCACGTCCTACCCCTAGACTGCTCCATCCAAATTGACGCAAGCACGTATTCTCCGACGAATACTGCCGAAATTAGTGAGCCAGTATGTTTAACCAAGGATTGAAAGAAGAAGGTGTACGGATGGAACGTAGAGAACTCCCTGATATGAATCTCTTTGATGCGATTATTTCTCGTCGGAGCCACCGAGGTCAATTCCAAGATACGAAGATACGGCCTGAAGATCTCGATCAATTACTGGATGCAGCTCGGTGGGCGCCTTCTCCGTTTAACGTTCAGCCGTGGGAGTTATTGATAATTCGGGAAATAGAGGGAAAAATTGCACTTGCCGATCTTACGGAAGAATGCGTTGCTGACCAGTTCAAGAATACCAAATTCCTTGATGACAACCACCGTTGGATGCGGTTAACCGAGGAGGAATGGGAGGAAACTCGTGATGGTGTCTTGCTCGCTGATCATGTCAACCTTCCGAAAATCATGTCAAAGGATCCGACCGCGCTTCGCCCCTTGATGAAGAACGCCAAACACCTCGGCATCTTGGGACATCTGGGAGCGGGAAAGATGCCCGCAAAGGAAATCGCGAACTTGGTACGGACATCACCACTATTGATTTTGGTTCTGATGGATACTGACAGGCGCCCGCCGGGAGAGGGAGCGGCTCGCTGGATGTGGATCGGCATGGGAGCGATGATTCAAAACCTGCTGTTGGCGGCAACAGCCCTACACATTGGCACCCAGTTTGTAAGCGCGCCGCTTGAACGCCAAAAAGATCGACAGCGGGTTAGTAATATTTTTGATTTACCCGCCTCTGTCGAGATTATCTGCCTCATCAGGCTTGGATACATTGATACGGTAGGAGGAAAATCTGTTCGTCTAGGTAGGTCCGCCTTTACTCATTTCGAAGAATACAATCCGGAAGATATCACCCGATCTTGACTCGCAGCACGAAATACCTGATTCCGGTTCAATCACTGCGATTTCTGCTTTAGCGTCAGCTTTTTCCTCTTCAAACGCCGCTTTTGGGTGTGGCGAATCTGCGTTCTGCGTCTGACTTGTCCACTTTTGCTATGTGCCAAAAAGATCACCTCCTTTACGTCTGCATAATTCGCATGTGGAAAATTCTAGTCTATTGTCCCGGAAACTCGCTAGCCAGAACTTCTTAATCCTCAACTAGAGTTTTTGCCAAGTAAATTAACTCCGGTTCACACTGCTTTTCCACCTCTGTCATCGCGACTTCCAAATCCGTCATAGAGGTACATTGTAGCAGAAGCCTGTTCGAGGTTAGAGTAATATACCGTTTTAGATCTGGCTGCAAGAACTCAACCTGCTCCGCTGTATCGTTAACCAATCTGTAACCATCCCACGCTTCAATAATCTGACGGGTCCCCAGTGTGTCGGAGTTCTGATAGAGCGCTCTAGCGGGTAATTCGTCGGAGGATATATTGGGCACAAATACTTCTGGCTCTACTCCATCATCCGGAGCCACGGCAACATCGGAATCATCCAGGTCTGCCGTATCAATCTCGCCATCCTGAAGTTCGGTATCATCTTGGTTAGCACGAAGATTATGTATGTCGGAAATCACTTGTCGGACAAAATCGCGATGTTCATGCTCGGATACTTGTCCTGGCTGATTGAGCAAGTGTTCGAGCGTTCTAACGGTAACGCCCAGAACGAGCGGATGGAAAACGAGGACTTGGGGCTCGGCAAGTTCAAAAATCGATCTCGCTACCAGAGCAATTCCAGCTCTCTTTTGTTGCCCTGTACGGTTCAAGCGGGTCTCGCAGGCGGTTAGCGCATGGGTAGTCTTGTGTAGAAACTCCGGTGTAAGAAAGTGTGGCAGTATTTCCTGTCGAAACTGTTCGCCGGCCACATCGTTTTCATCTTCAATCTCGTCTAGTGAATCGTCCTGGGCTTTGTCGATATCGCTTCCTTCCTCCTCGTTCTCGGAATGCGATTCTAGCACCTCCAACACACGCTCTTTCATGAGGTCCGTGTCAAAGGTTAGCGCACGGAGTTCGGGTTCGTCTACCAACAATCGACTTTGCAAGATCATCTCATGTAGGCGTTCCTCATCAGACTTCTCGCCATGCAGCCTACGCTGTTTCTGAATCGCTAAGTATTTACGCCGGGACTTCTGTTCCTGTTTCCGCTTCGCCCGTTTCCGCGCAATATTCGCCGACCGATTCTTTTTTTTCGCCATTTTCTCAATTCAGAAGTGTTTATAGCAGGATGATCTTGATTTGAATCAGATTCTTTGCCTAGAAGTATCACCGACCTTTTGTTAAGTATACAAAACGGGAAAATGATTGTCAACATGATATACTAAATGGAGAGATTGAGTGAGGGAACGGGATCAAACACTTGGATAACGATTAAGCGAATGAATAATGAGCGATAAAGGGAGAGCAAAGGAACGAATCGATCAAGTGGGGATGAGAAAAGGCGGGAATTTTTTTGCAAGTCTAACCTCACGTTGAATCCATTCTACGTGCGGTAAAGTTGATTCGATCTGAATGACGATTCCACCGATTGAACGTAAACATGTCGTAGGCACATAGCATTTTGTAACCGGTAGCATTGAGAATTTTCTTCACGGTGCTAACCTCGAACATTTTTTGGACATGAACCTCTTCAAATCGGCGAAAATACTCGCCTTCGCGGATAAAAAAGGTGAGGGCAGTATGGCACGTTTTATCGCGATAGGAATAAATGTTTTTCCAGATATATGAGTATTCTTCCTTATTTTCGGCGAATGTCTGAGAATGGAAATGCTGGGTGATGTTACGCTCCGTGGTAACATCGAAGATGAACAAACCCGATGGCTCCAAATGGTCTGAAACACATTTAAATACATTAACAAGTTCTTCCTCATTAACTGCGTAGTTGATACTGTCATACGTACACAAGACAGCATCGAACCGCTGGTTCAAATTAAAGTCGAGCATGTCACCCAGTTGAAACTGGATTTCCAATCCCTGCTGCTCTGCTTTTCGACGGGCGACCGACAACATGCCCTCGGCGCGATCAATTCCCCACATCTCGTAATTGTGCGCTGCCAGCAGCGTCGTCAGTGCGCCTGTTCCACAAGCGAGATCCAAGATCTTTCGAGGGAGAAATCCACATTGTCGGAAGATAGCATCAATATAGTTTGCCCAGCGGACATAATCCACATTTGTCATCATCTGATCATAGGCGTAAGCGAATTTCTCATACGGGTTTGCCAAATCTGACATGATTGCTGCTATCTGACCTCCCTCTTGAACCCCACAGCAGCATTCATCATCTTAAGCATAGTGTTGACCTCTTCCGAAGTCCACTCCTTATCCTCGTTAGCCTTCAATGCGTAGTATGCCGCGCTTTTAACTTTTTTCAGGTTGATATCTCCCTGCAAATAACTTAAGGGCATATGTAGCAATGCTTTTCGAACTCGCGCGAATGTTCTCCGTATCTCTACTTCTTCAACACCTGCCGGAGCTTGTTGTACCAATTGACGCTCAACGATGTCTGTCGTAAAACTGAATAACTCGCGAATGATGTACCATTGCAAGGCGAACGAGATAATCATGATTATGAGAGCAACTATTAGTATTCCAACGAAGATTTTTGAACCGGTTCTTTTTTTTGCGTGAGAATCGGTGTTAAGTTCTTCTGTCATTGTTCGACTTGTCCCGCTCGGTACGGTAGTCCGAGTCTAAAAGAGTCCTTCGTTGGCGCAACATGGAGTATTAAGGCAAACCGTCCAACCAAAACCGGATGCTCTTTCTGCCAATCGTCAGCCGTGATTCTCAATTTTACAATACTTGAAGACCGAAGTCAAGCAGCGGAACCGTGGAGAGATAATCCACATACCAACTCTTCCCTTTCAGGCTCGGTACGCTATACTACTATCTAAGCGAATGCAATTTTCTTATGATGGAGCCAACCACGCACCGGCGATATAAACTGCGACTGCTATAAGAATAACAACATTGAAGCCGAGTGCGATAGCGAGGCAGATGGAGAGAATCGCACCTACCACCGAGGCGTAACCGTTAATCCCCCACGCCCAAGCGATGAAGTCCTGTTGATTCCTTCTTAATCGATCGATTCCTAATGGAAACGGCATTCCCATGAAGAATGCCAAAGGTGCAATCAGTGCAACTGAGATAACAATCTTCAGGAGATCTGGACTTGCAATGAACTGGTCGAATATAGACGGCAATAGCAAAAGGTAGGCAGAGGCAATCAATGCCAACATGATGATGACCGCTGGGATGGCATCAGGAAAACGGAAATTCTGGCTAATCCGCGACACGTGTGGACAGCAGAAACTACCTAATCCGGCGAAGACAAGAAATGCACACAGCACGACAGCAACTGCATAAGTCGGATACGAGAGTAATAGCAGAAATTTTTGAAT
Source organism: Candidatus Poribacteria bacterium (assembly GCA_022827055.1). Lineage (GTDB taxonomy): Bacteria > Poribacteria > WGA-4E > WGA-4E > JAJDTR01 > JAJDTR01. The sequence goes on from JAJDTR010000170.1 coordinate 10,288, forward strand.
AAATGCAATCTCGATCAACATGAATCCGATACCCAAGCTGAGGAAATAACCGCATATCCGCCACGTCACTGCACCTTGTTGTCCAGTGGAATAATTAGATTCCTGATTGCTTGATGTCCTACCATTATCGCAATTCGTTAGAAACGCTAGTCGGTTGCGTGGAAAGCGGAGCGGCAAAAGAATGAGAATCAATCCTGCGACGACCGCTTGGATTAGCATCGCAATCAGGAGCAGATATCCCCATTCAATGAATGGGATAGCATTTCTTCCGATTGTGTGAATCAGTTGAGCCAACATGCCGAGACGCAAAAATTGGGAGAAATATGGGCAATCATCGGTCGCAGGGCGAATCTGGAAAGGATAATCATTGTAGAATTGCTCCTGACTGCCGAACACCAGTGCTTGTGCAGAGGTGAAATAAATTGGTTCGGGCAATTGATTATAGCGGTTTGCTTCTGACGCGTCCATTTGCGGATAGTATGCGAGGTCGAAAGAACGTCGCTGGCAGAATGCTCGAATTGCCTCTTTCTCGACTGGTTTGAATCTTCCCCTCTTGATTAACAGTGTGCCTGTACGCCACTCACGGATTAACGCAAGCTGGTCAGCCGGTACAGCGCCGTCGATTTGCTCAAGTGCCTCCACGGCTGTGGCAAACAACTTAATCATGTCGCGTGGTGGTGATTTGAGCCAACGCGTAATCGACAATATTCCACCCGGCGTTAGGTGTTGAACAAATCCCTCAATTGCTTCCACAGTATAAAGATAGTTCTCATTCAAGGAATGCGTCCCTGATGCGGCGGCGCCGACCGAATCCAACATCGCAATTTGGATAAGGTCGTATTTTTCACGCGATGATCGGATAAACCCCCGCGCTTCAGCGATATGTACATTTACCGGGTAAGAATCTGTTGAGTCGAAAATCTTCCCGGAGAATTCTCGGTAGTGGTGAGCCATCAAATCAACAATCTGTGGGTTCAACTCGACTGCATCAACCGAAGTTGCGTTGTGATACAGCGCATTCAACACATCCGTGCCGCCGCCAGCCCCCAACACTAAAACGCGCGGCTTGTCAAGTAGATGGTACGCCACCGCCGAGATAGTATCATCCAGAAAAGCCAACTGGGACATGTCCCCGTCAAAATTAGTAATTGCTGTCATGGCGTCAGCGTCCGTGAATAATCCTAGTTGCGGAGGTATCGAATGCTCTGAGCGGATGCTTAATCCTGGCACTGCGCGAATGGCATTGCTGCGCGCTACATGCAATGTTCCGAGCGGACTATACCGGTCACTTAAAATCTCGGCATCCGGGAAGTTGAGTGTACTGCTCAATCCCTTGTAAGGTGAGATTTTAATCTCAATCGGATTGACGACCAAGTTACTGATGAACCCGATTACGATGATTACAATTAGTGATAACGATTTCCAACCACTCTTAACATTGGCAACCATTACACCGCAGAAACCGATTGTCGAAACAACAGTCAGGATTTGAACGGGAGAAACAAGATACATCACCAATATGACGCCTAATGCGCCGATGCCCGAACCGAGTAGGTCGAAGAAATATAAACGATTAACCTCGCTATTGAACCGCAACAACGCCATACCTATGCATGCCGCACCAAAAAAGAATGGCACTGCAAGAATCAAATACCGCGCCACGAGAAACAACAATTGAATCGGTTGCCAAACCACCATGAACGGATTGAAGGGAACGTACTGGTTTAGTGCGAAACAGCATATAAGGCTAATCGCATACATGAGCCCGGAAACCGTGTATATAGCGTGGAACCGACGCATTAGCCAGTGTTGGGTAATTGCTATCACACTGCCGCTTGCGCCGAATCCGAGCAGTGCGAGGCTAATAATCATGTGCGCAAAGTGGTGCCATTGGGCAATCGAGAGCAGCCGCATCAGCGCAATTTCGTACCCAATCAGCGAGCTAGCAATCAGAAAAATTGAGATGAGATAACGAACCATTGAAATGTTTTGTACAGATTTGCGTTTTAATGTAGAACGCCCGTGTAAAAATTCTGCAACGGAATAGGACGTTCAAAGGAAAATCGTCCATGAAGTCATGGGGCTTTGTTATGTTATGGTAAAACCCCTGATTCTGCCAAAAAAACTGTAGGATATGCAGTGTGGATTTTGACGATTAACTCTGGGAACAGCGAGATAATCTACAATGAGCAGACTACGTTTCAATCTTACCGAATTCCTACGGCCGGATTATCTCTGGCGTTTTGCCTTGGCTGCGTTGATCGCACTTATTGCCAGTGCCGGTTGCGGACAGAAGCGGAACAATTGGCATAAACTGCCTAAGGCAGAATATGGCATCCCGCCTTATGCGCGATATCTTCGCGGCATCAAGATTTGCCTTGACCCCGGGCATGGTGGACAGGGACACTTGCCGGAATATAAACGAGGTCCAACGGGACTCCGTGAAGCGGAGGTGAATTTGCGAGTCGCGTTCTATCTTCGAGATTTTCTGTCTCAAGCGGGAGCTATTGTAGTTATGACGAGAACGGATGACTCCTTTGTAAGCATTCCCGATCGTGCCGATATAGCGAATCGGAACGAGGTGGATTTTTTCATCTCGATTCACCACAACTCTATTAACGTTCCCAAAACTAACTATACGTCCACGTGGTATCATCGCGATGCGGATGATTCACCCGCAAGCCTTGACCTTGGTCGATACATTCAGCAGGGTGTTTCTGACGCGTTGCGGCTACCACAACTTGCGGCTACCGGGCTTTATTCTGATCAACTTATGGTACCGTCAGGTTTTGGTGTTCTGCGGTTGACAAAAGCCCCAGCGGTAGTTTGTGAAGCATCGTTCTATTCTAACCCGGAAGAGGAGAAACGTCTGGGAAAAAAATCGTACAACCGTCGTGAGGCATACGGTTTTTTCTTGGGGATTGCGCGTTATGTCGCGGCTGGATTTCCACAGGGAATTTTACAGGTACCTGCCCCGAAATCCACGACGGAACACAAGACCCCCAGAATCGAGATAAGTGTTTCGGACGGCATCCACACACGCGGCGCATGGATGATTAAACGACAACAGGTTTTTTCCGACTCCATTCGTGTCAAACTCGATGGGAAGGTTGTACAACACCGATACCTTCGAGATAGCGACTTAATCGTGGTCACTCCCACAGAACCACTGTCTAACGGAGTGCATTCGATTGAGACAAGCCTCGTCAACTATTACGGTAATCACAACCTACCTGCAACGCAGTGGTTTAAGGTCGCGCCACCCGCAGCGAAATTACATTTAAGTACGTGGGCAAAGACAATACCGCCGGATGGCGAGAGCTATGTGGGTATCACCGTTGCCGCATACGACAGTGACGATCAGCCAATTGCGGATGACGAGCCAATTCATGCTGACACAACGGTAGGAAGGTTAACCGAAACGGTACAGTTGTCTAAAAATGGAATCGCACGATTCTACCTCCACGGAGATTCGGGGATACGACAGTCCAGCACGGCGCAAGTCAAGATAGTTTACAAAGACATGCAGGAAACAATCTCGGTCGGTTTTGGGGAAATTCAAGGCGGAATTGTCCAAGGTAGTATCCGAAATGTGACCGGAAGCGCGCTTGGGGATGCCGTAATCCGGCTGATTAATGGCGAAGAAAGAACCACATCGACCGATCCCAACGGGCATTTCTTTTTCAATCACGTATCCCCGGGTGAATCGGTGCTCTTGGTGTCAAAAGCCGGTTATTACGATCTCCAACTGAAGGAAGAGATTTCGCCAAACCGATCTTGGGTTATTCTCCCGGAATTACATCCAATTTGTGACGGTGCTCTCATTGGACAGGTTATCGTGCTCGACGCTCGGTATGGCGGGGATGAACGAGGAATACCTCCGGGTGCGGCAGATTTCAACCTTGCTGTAGTTAATGCGTTGAGCGAAATGCTGAGAATTGCTGGTGCAAAGGTGTACCTTATTCGTAAAAAGGACGAAAATATCCCGGTCTCCAAACGCGTTGCAGCAGTAAATGCAATTAAGGAAAATGGATATTATTTGCGGATTGATCACGAGAGTTGGGCTGACCACGCTCCATCGGTAGTCGCAGCGCACTATCCCGGTAATCAAGTTGCTGAACGATTCGTTAAATCAATCCTCGAATATCTTGACTTGGGTACCGACGAATTGTCGAAGGAAACTTTACAGGATCCGGTTTCGCCCGAGATTAGATCAACGAACAAGATTGCATTATCGTTAGAAATTCGGTCAATCAATCACCCTACGTTCGGAATCACAGGTTCCCGGGCGCGAGTTGCAACGGAAGCATACTCCATTTTTCTCGGCGCGTGTAAGTTCTTTCGAGCGAAAAACTTGCCATCAACACGGCTTGAAGTTCGTGTCATGGATCCAGCTTCGGGGAAGCCGCTTACCAACGCGAACGCTGCTCTGGATGGAACACTCCAACTTGTCGCAGATCGGAGCGGAAGCGTGATTTTCCGAGGTTTTTCTCCAAGAACCTATCGCCTTGCCGTGAGTGCGGATGGATATTCCGGGCAAGAGATCACGGTAGACACAACGCGCCGGAAACGCATTGTAATTGAGTTGAAACCAACCGAGACGCACGTACCGAAAAATGCGAGTAGAGACGCGGTGTTTCTTGGAAGCGGCGTAATAGTGTCGCCTCAGCCAAAACACTAACGCGAATCGAACGACTGAAATTAATCTTCTTGCCCTGCGGCGCATTCCTGAATTATCGCACGCCTCCCTGATGTCGGAGATTTTAAATCACGAGGGCGCGCCACCGTGACGATACTTGGTGATAAGCACGTCTTTTTACCGGCGATCTCACACATCAACCAATCGTTCCGCCTTTACCCTCCGCCGCTTGGACTTCGAAGCTTTTTTTGAAGTCGGGGCAACGCGTACCCTTTCGTTTTTGCCTTTCTGCCCTCCTGTTTCCCTCCGTCCATGTTTTGGTTTTGACTGCTCCGTTATCGCCATCTGTTTTTCTTCGCGTAAATGGTTTTCATACTCCGCATAAGTCCCTTCAAACAGATTTGCAGTGCCATTTTCAAAAATCAATAGTTTGGTGGCAAGTTTGTTCAGCAAATACCGGTCATGGGAGATAACAAAGGTTGTGGCAGGATATTCACTTAACGCTTTCTCAAGCGCTTCGCGCGAGGGAATGTCCAGATGATTTGTCGGTTCATCAAGCAATAGCACATTCGCATTTTCCAGCAGTAACTTCGCAAGCATGACACGGCTCTGCTCACCTCCACTCAGGTGGCGAATCTGTTTAAAAACTTCATCCCCAGAAAATAGAAAGCGACCGAGAAAGCTGCGAATCTCCTCCTGTGTGTGCTTTGGACGTAGTTCCCAAATTTCGTCAATTACCTCGTTACCGAGATTTAGGCCCTTGAGTTCTTGGTCATAGTATCCAAAACTCAGGTTGGCTCCAATCTTTAACTCACCGTCCGTCGGCTCAAGTCCCCCGAGAATCAAACGGAATAAGGTGGTTTTTCCCGCACCGTTTGGCCCAACAATTCCAACGACATCGCGGCGATAAACTTCAAGATCGAGTTCTTGAAACACAGTTTTATCCCCATATCGCATTCCTAACTCTCGACATTGCAAAATGTCGTTTCCGCCGCGCGCATCCGGGGTGAAGTGGATGCTCATTGACCGCCGATTATGTTCGGGTTTTTCGATTCGTTCGATTCGATTGAGCAACTTCTGTCGTCCCTGAGCTTCGCGCGTCCGCTGACCGGCAATATTTCGTTCTATGAACTCCTCTTCGTGGGCTATGAAACGTTGCTGTTTCGCATAACTTCGCTCCTGTTCCAGGATTCTCAGGCGCTTGGTTTCAAGATATTTGGTGTAATTCCCGCGATACACCATAATTCGATGGTCATCCAATTCCCAAATCTTCCGAACGACTCGGTCTAGGAGATAGCGATCGTGAGAAACAATCAAAACAGCGCCGTTATATTCCGAATTCAGGAAGTTCTCTAACCATTCGATGGCTTTTATGTCCAAATGGTTCGTTGGTTCATCAAGAAGAAGAAGATCGGGTTTTTCGAGAAGTAGCTTCGCTAGCGCCGCACGACTCTTCTGGCCACCACTCAACACACGAGTTTCTAAATGAAAATCATAGGCGTTAAAACCCAAACCACCGAGCGTCCGGCTAATCTGATGCTCGTAATCGTAACCTCCCATACGGTCGTGTTGTTCCTGTAATTTTGCGTATTCGTCTATAAGCGTCGGATTCTCCTCGTGTTCCATTCTTTCGCTCAGTTGCAACATCTCATCCTCAAGGCTTTGTTGTTTGCGGAACACCTTAAGGATTTCTTGGCGCAGGGTACAGGTTGGATTGAGATTCGGTTCTTGGCTCAGATATCCGATTTGCAATCCCTTTGAAGTAGAAACCGACCCTTCAAATACTTGGATTATGCCAGCGATAATCTCGGTAAGGGTTGTCTTCCCACTTCCATTCTTGCCAATTAGTCCAATCCTGTCTCCTCGCTCAATTGCTGCAGATACATCGTCCAGTATTAGATAGGGGGCATACGATTTAGTTATGTGATCTAAACGAACTAACGACATGAGAATGATCTATTGCGGGTAGGCAGGTTATCCGATAAATGATGAGAGTACGGATTATTGGAATTGGTCAACTTTTCAGGCTCAGCTAGTATTTCCCTCAGGCGAATACCTATCGAAACACAAGAGCCCGGATGCTTAGAGCCAGTTTGAAATGGGTGGCAAATTCATCTGGTTGTTCGAAAAATGCGATTTTCATGACCTTCCTGCCGACTGCTGCGTACTTCGAAAATAGGATTGGAATCGGTGATTTGGTTACCGGCAGATTCTCGTGGGGGCTGTTGGCCCTGTGGATCTGTTTCAAATGGGGTAATTGTTTAGTTCAGTCCAGAACTTACGCGCCAACAGGAAATCGCGACCTGGAGATCGCTCCTACATTACGCTCAGGGATCTCTATCGCACTCGCTATCCGTTCGCTTGATGGTGTAGGAACAGGGTTTAAACTGCGGCACGACGAACCAACATTCCCAAATCAGATTGATAGACTAAACAGTTACCAAATGGGTTTTCAATTCGGTATTTAACTGAGATGGTTTGTCACATCGCACGCCTCATGAATTGCCGAGGTCAAGTCCCAACTTTTTGATTCTCTGAGCAAGTGTTGTGCGGCTAATCCCAAGCAATTTCGCTGTTTCCGTCTGGTTCTTGTCGAATGTGTTAATAGCCAAGCGGATGAGCGCAGAATCTACGGCGTTTATGATTTCGTCGTACAACATCTCCCGTTCGTGCGACAATGCCTCTTTGACCGTTGCATGAAGAATCGATTCGAGCGACTGTTCCAATAGGGCTTGGTTCGGATCGAATTTGTGCTCATGACTCGCAATATCTGGTGGGAGATGCTCTGGAAGTATTACATCAGATCGTGAAAGTACTGCTGCACTTCTGAGTGCGTTTTCCAGTTCCCGCACGTTCCCGGGCCAATCATATCCCTTCAGTAGCCCTAGACAATCATCGGAGACACCCGTAATGGTTTTTCCCAGTTCGGCACTTATCAGATTCAGAAAATGATCTACAAGTAAGGGAATGTCTTCGGTGCGCTCCCGCAGAGGCGGCAGATGAATTGCCAGTCGTTTGAAGCGATAGTAGAGATCTTGTCGAAATAAACCGAGCTTGGACATCTCGGCAAGGTCTTGGTTAGTCGCGGCGAGAACTCGCACGTTGGTCTTTAGTGTTCTTGTCCCGCCTAATCTTTCAATCTCCTGTTCCTGCAAAGCCCGCTGCAGTTTGATTTGCAGTGCCGGGCTCATATTACTCACTTCGTCGAGAAATAGTGTTCCCCCCTCGGCAAGCTCAAATCGTCCGGGTTTGCCTTTTGCCTTTGCCCCCGTAAAAGCACCGGCTTCGTAGCCGAACAGTTCACTTTCAAGAAGCTCGTCAGGAAGCGCACCGCAGTTGACTGAAATGAAGGGGCCATCTTTGCGCGAGCTATTGGCATGAATAGCTCGTGCGATAAGTTCTTTTCCAGTGCCTGTATCCCCTTCAATAAGGACGGTGATTGTGTTGCTCGCCATGACGCCAATTAGCTTGTAAATCTCGCGCATCGGCTCGCTTTTTCCAACCAAGCGATGCCCCTGCTCCCCTGTTGTGGAAGCCGACGGATCTACAGAAGATTCTACATCGCTTGTGGTTCCATCTGCAATTCTGCGACGTTCAGTTTGCGTCTTGGATGCTCTATCTAGCACCGCTTTTACTGCCTCAAGGTCAATTGGCTTGGACAAGAAATCAAATGCATGTAAGCGCATCGCCTCTATTGTTGTCTCGACATCGTCATAGGCTGTCATGATGACAACGGCAGCATTTGATTGAAGTTCTTTAATCTGTTCAAGCGCATCTAACCCGCTCATGCCCGGGAGTCGAACATCAAGAAAAATGACATCCGGCTGTTCAGCTTGAATCTTTCGCAGCCCTTCCTCGGCATTGTTGGCAATGCTTGGAGCAAAGCCTTCACTTTCTAAGAATTGCTCAAAAGCCCAGCAGATTTTTTCATCGTCATCAACGACAAGTACATTCTTCATAACTCACCAGATGGGAATGTTTCACAGAGAACGACATTGACACCATTTGCTTTCTATAGCCCAAATCATGCATTCCCCGTAAATACGAGGCTGAACGGGAAAGTGACTCACTGCGCCGCCAATTTAATCGTCTATTTTACCACGTCCTGACCCGACATTCAAATTGGAAACCCAGGGGAAACGCATCTAATTATAGAGGATGTCTGATGGCGGTAGAATTTACGATTAATGTTGGGTATCACTCATATTTTTGGCATGTTCATGCAAAGTGGGGACTCGGAAATGCCTTTGAGATTAACGATTATTAACGAATTTCGTTCAACCCAACCTACGATCTTTAGAAAAATTACCACAAACTTAGCCCGATTCTATTTTTGACGAGTAGAAAATTCAGATGCGTTTCCCCTGATTGGAAACCTTTTCCTTATTGATGGAGTACCCAATCTTTGCTAAACTGTGGAGTGACGATCTTCAGACACCCGTGTAGGAGATGACATGGATAAAGAACGTTTGAAACAAACAGCGGCAGAGAAAGCCGTTGAAGAGATACAACCCGGGGCAATTGTGGGGCTAGGTACAGGCTCAACAGTTTATTATGTACTACTCGCACTGGGGGAAAAGGTACGAGATGGATTGAATATCATTGGAATTGCGACATCAAAACAAACGGAAATAATTTCCGCCAACCAGGGAATTCCGCTCTCAACCCTCGCAGAACACCCTGTGATTGACGTGACCATTGACGGCGCCGACGAAATTGACCCTAGCCTGAATCTGATTAAAGGAGGCGGTGGTGCCTTAGTACGAGAGAAAATAATCGCCCACGCGTCCAAGCGGCTCGTCATCGTGGCAGATGCGAGTAAATCCGTGTCGGTGCTGGGATCGACATTTGCGCTGCCAGTGGAAGTTCTCCAGTTTGGATGGGAAGCCACGCAAGCAGCAATTAACATTATTTGTGACAAATCGACAATGCGGAATAATGGTGAAAAACCTTATATCAGCGACAACGGCAATTACATCTTGGACTGCCGCTTTGATGCGATTCGGCAACCCGCACAGGTTGAGTTGCAACTCAATAATCTCCCTGGTGTCGTCGAAAATGGACTATTCGTCAATCGAGCTGACAAGGCAATTATTGGCACTACATCAGGGGTTGAAATCCGAGAGAAAACGCGATGATAACATATCTTGGAGACTACTGTCGATTGTTGCGATATTGTTGTCCGATTGTGCTATTTTCGCTGTGCTCTCCGCCATTAGCTACTCCATACTTCCGTGACAGCGGACTAATGGATATTCCGACTGGTGCGGTCATTGAGCATGGCATCATTGATGTGGGTACAAATTTCGCTTTCCTGCACAGGACTGGGATTCCACGCAAGGAAGCGGTAATCCGACTAAATTTCGGTATTTTTGATCGAGTTGAATTTGGAATGGCCGGCGTACAGCTCAATCAAAAGAGTTTTCTGATGGCAAATCTCAAGGTATTGCTATTTCGCGAGGCAGGTAAAATGCCAAACGTGGCAGTTGGCGTTGAAAACATCGGAGATAAGATTAAACAAGGGTTGATTGATCCGATGCAGTACAAGCGAAAGTCTACATTTCTTGCTGTCAGCAAGACCTTCAATCTGCCGAGAGTGCATCAGATTTCGGGACACATCGGAATCGGGAACAATAGATTCAGCGAGGACCGCGGTATCGGCAAGGTATTAAACGGCGTTTTTCTCGGAATTAGCAAGGATTTCCAACCACGTTTCGCGAAGGGAGAATTGACCCTATGCCTTGAAACCGATGGAAGAGGTATAAACGCGGGAGTGCGCCATAGAGGGAACACCGGGTTGCAGATTCATTTGGGAGCCGAGGCACTGGATGCACCTGTCTCAGACGAAAAAGAAATTCGTTACGTGATTGGCGTTTCCTGGTCAAACCGTGAAATTATGAGACAGATTGCAGAGGCAAAACGACTGGCGAAACAAGCGGGGAGACTTGCGACGGAAGCTAAGAGTGCCGTCAAGACAGGAAAGGAGTAGCAGGTTACGCGAATCACCCATGCGGTTCCACGTACAAATTCAACTCACTCTAAACAGAGGAACCAAATTCTGACACGCATAGAAAAAGCAGCCGGATTGCCGGCTGCTTTTTCTATGCGGAGGTTGTTAAGATATACCACAGATTATTCAAGAGCACCGATTTTGGCTGCTTCCGGCGCGCTCGTGGGTAACGCCTTCTTCGCCAAGAGGTCCTCTGGAATGTAATTTGAATAGTCGGATATATCGCCGTGTGTCAACGAGTAAACAACTACGTTGGTCATGAAGCGATAAACACCCGGCGAATAGTGAACTGAACGAGTTGGCAAACTGACTGCTTCCATAGCACACATATAGTCACGCCGGACCGTGATAACTGACAGCTTATCTCCGACAGACACGCCTTCAAGGAAGTTTCTTCTTTGCGGTCTCGTTCCCCACCAGAAGATATCAAATCCGACTGGAGGGCCGCCCATTTCGTAGAAGTTGTCGTAAACTGTATGGTCGTTAGGAATTCGCTCGACTTGATATTCGGGCATGACATATCGCATCTGAGCCAGGAACAACCGAATCATTGCCTGGGCAGGTGCATTCACACCGCAGTCGTCAAAGACCAGAAATCCGCCTTTTTCTACAAGGTACCTACGCATAGCGGCTGATTCTGTCTCGGTGAGACGACTATCCATTCGCCCACCACCATACTGACGACCAAGCAAATTATGCGAACGTACCAAAGCAGGATCGTGTCCCGTCATGAAAAGAATCGGGCTTCTGTGCAAATTGGCATCAGTCAATTTCAGTGCCCCGCCTTCAACGTTCATGTC
>JAJDTR010000023.1 GCA_022827055.1 Candidatus Poribacteria bacterium
TCTGTACAAGAATTACATCAACGCATTTTATCTTTTATTTCTTACTTTAATCAAACGATGGCTAAACCGTTTAAATGGACGTACAAAGGCAGGCCTTTAACCGTTTAATCCACTAAACTATTTCTGCCAACGTGTACTAGTGAGATTATCACAGGAGCGCTTGTGCGTCAAGACTCTGGAATAGCACTTCCAGGGGAACCGCATCTAATTATAAGGGAGTGTCTCGTGTTGGTAGGAAGTACGATTCATGTTGGGTTTCATTCACATTTTGGCACGTTCAACCGAAGTTGGCACTCGCTTGAGGAATCTCTATGGGAACTCTATCAAGATCTACTATCGCCTTCCTTATCCAGTCAGTTGATCACTCGCCATCCACTCGCTTGAGGGATTTCTATCGCGCTCGTTATCCACTCGCTTGATCCTACAAGATTAGCGATTACTGACGGATTCCCATCAACCCAACCTACGACTTCTAAAATAATTGTCTCAATCTTGCCCCGATTTTCTTTTTTGTGATTCAGGAATTCAGATGTGTTTCGCTTCAGTGAGCATCCAATAATCCTTGACATTGTCGCCGAGGGTCGGTATAATTGATGCTCGACGCCCCTGTGGTGGAATTGGTATACACGGCAGGTTGAGGGCCTGTGCCTTAACGGGCATGCTGGTTCGAGTCCAGTCGGGGGCATAGAAAAGGGAGGAACTATCACCGGAGATTTGGTGAGAATTCCTCCCTTTTTTGTTTCTACTGGAGATGGTAGGGTTCGACGCCGAATTGCTACATGTGTGACGTGTCGATTCGTGATCGAAGATCGGAATGAATACGCAATCTCACACACTGAGGATCAAATCACATGGATAGTGTCCGTAGAAGCCCCCACCTCGTTTCGCGTCCGTAGGTCTTCGTGTGCGAAACACGATTAGATGGCTGCGGGACCTCTCTCACCGGTGCGAATGCGGATAATCTCGTCAACGGGCTTAACGAAAATTTTGCCGTCGCCAATCTTTCCCGTGGAAGCAGATTTCTGGATCGCGTCCGTAATCGCGTCGAGGTTTTCTTCGGGGACGACGATCTCCAGTTTTATCTTCGGCACAAATTCGATGGCATACTCGCTTCCGCGATAGAGTTCGGTGTGCCCGCGGCTTCGCCCGAAACCGCGAATCTCGCTGACCGTCATCCCGCGAACACCGACCTCGTTCAACGCTTCCTTCACTTCTTCAAGCTTGAAGGGTCGAATGATGCACTCGAGCTTTTTCATAAGTTACCCCTCCTTAGCCAACGTCCGCCGATATTCGGACGGATTGTCCTGCTCTATCTTGCAGCGAACCGAGCCGCAACGATAGAGCAGAGAGTACGATTAGATGTCGTAGTAGAGATGGAACTCGTGCGGATGCGGACGTAGATTAATCGCATCAACCTCGTTTTCGCGTTTGTAGTCTAACCAGGTATCGATTACATCCTGAGTGATTACATCGCCCTTGAGCAGGTATTCGTGATCGTCCTCCAAGGCGTCAAGCGATTCTGCCAAGGATGCCGGTGTGGAATCGATGGTGTCCAACTCCTCCGGTTCAAGATCATACAAGTCTCTATCCAACGGATCGCCGGGGTGAATCTTGTTCTGGATACCGTCGAGACCCGCCATGAGCAGTGCGCTGAAGGCGAGATATGGATTACTGGACGGATCCGGAGTGCGGAATTCCACCCGCTTCCCTTTTTCACTCTTGGAGTAAACAGGAATACGTACGCAGGCGCTGCGGTTTCTCTGCGAATACGCGATGTTAACAGGGGCTTCGTAACCCGGCACCAGCCGCTTGTAGGAGTTGGTGGTGGGTGCGATTATCGCGCAGAGCGACGGTGCGTGTTTCAGCAAACCGCCGATGTAGTATAGCGCGTCCTCGCTCAGAAGCGCATATCCCTGCGGATCGTAGAAGATATTCTTCCCGTTCTTCCACAAACTCTGGTGTACGTGCATTCCCGACCCGTTGTCTTGGAAGAGGGGTTTCGGCATGAAGGTAGCCGTCAGATTGTGGGCGCGCGCCACGTTCTTGACGATATACTTATACAGCGCCATCTTGTCTCCGATTCGGGTCATCGTGTCAAAACGGAGATCGATCTCAGCCTGCCCGCCGGTGCCTACCTCGTGGTGGTGGACTTCCACATCAACGCCGCTTTCGATCATCTTGAGAATCATTTCGGATCGAATATCCTGCATTGAATCCGACGGCGGAACGGGGAAATAACCTTCCTTGTAGCGGGGTTTGTACCCTAGGTTTGGCCCCTCATCGGTACCGGTGTTCCAGCTGCCCTCCCGCGAATCGACAAAATAGTAGCCCGAATGGTGATCCTGGCCATAACGAACGTCATTGAACATGAAGAATTCGGCTTCAGGTCCCCAGTAACTCGTATCGGCAATCCCCGTCGAGATTAGGTACGCTTCCGCTTTCTGCGCGATATGCCGCACGTCCCGCGTATAGCTTTCGAGCGTAATCGGGTCCTTGATGTTGCAGATGATGCTCAACGTAGGAATCTTGCAGACCGGATCGACGATGGCGGTATCGGGGTCCGGGAATAGCAGCATGTCGCTTTCGTTAATCGCTTGGAAACCGCGGATACTTGAACCGTCGAAACCGAGTCCTTCGTCAAACATGTCCTCTTCAAGTTCCGTTGCCGGAATGGAGAAGTGCTGCCACATCCCCGGCAAATCCATGAACTTGAAGTCGACAATCTGAACGCCTTCCTCCTTGGCAAGTGCAACTACATCACTTGGTGTCATACATTATCCTCCTCAACATGAATCAAAATGAACTGTTACAGTTTGGTGCGATTTGTCTACTTTGAAACGATCTTGAGACAAGTCGTGTGCGTAAACTCAAAAGCGACTCGCGCGAGTCTGTTCGGACAAAAAAGGGTAAGTCAAGACAAATGAACCCCTTAAGTCGGAATGGGATTTAATCGTAAATTGTGCCAACCTACTTCACAAGAAACCGCGTTAATCGTAATAACCTGTCTTTCTACCTCCGTACATCTTGGGGGTTCCAATGGATTTGCGACGGCTCTGTTTTCACTTCTACCGAATCGCAAAGGATATGCCAACAATTCAGTAACCCTGTTCGCGTCGGCAGAATTGCACCGTCAAACGGCCAATACAGCGCTTTCTGAGGTGAAATCAGATTCTGGCACTGCTTGGCTGCGCGTCGTTTATTGCGTCAAAACGCAGTGAACCACGTTATTGCTAAATTATCGGGCACAAAAATGCTGAAGTTTCTAGCATTTGCCGGCGGCGCAACCTCTGCGGCTAAGCCCGTTTTCGCTCCGGTGCAGTCGGTTTAGAATCGTTCCACGCGGCTGGTTTCCGGCTCAACTTGCCCCGCGTACTTGTTTCCCGGCTTCACTCGATAAGGCACCCTAGCCGGCGACGATAAGGGTTCAAAGGTGAACGCGCATATCCGCATTCCAGGGTACAGTTTGACGGGCATCCGCCCAAGGTTGCCAAGCTCTAAGGTTGCCGTCCCCACCCAACCCGGATCAAACAGCCCCGCGGTGCTGTGAACGATAATGCCAAGCCGCCCGAGGCTGCTTCGTCCTTCCAGACGCGCCATAACATCGTCCGCCAACTCAAAGTGCTCCAGCGTCGCGGCTAACACAAACTCACCAGGCTGCATCGTGAACGCTTCGCCGTCCGGCACTTCGACCTTGCGCATCAGATCGCCCATATCGGTGGTCGCGCGTAGGTCTATATGGGGGTGCCTGCTGTGTTCAAATACGCGGAATACGTTGCCCAGCCTGAAATCAATCGAACATGATCCAAGCTGTTCTTGGAGATTTGGTTCCGGCGAAATCTTGATCTTGCCCTTCTCCAAGTAGCGTTCGATGTCCTGATCCGATAAAACCATTTGTGTTCCTTATCTTACTGATCGGGCTGTTGGGAAACCGCTTCATCCCGAATAATTGTATCAGATTTTTGAGCAGGTGTCACATATTTTTTGATAGCAGGGAGGGATATTGCGTAATACGTAATGCGTAAAAGACAATCACGAGAGATGCTCGTGCCGATGGACGACGCGGTAAGGGTTGGTCGTCGGGCTGAAACCTCAGGGTGTTCGGCTTATTTCCGGGTTGACCACCAGCCTGATACTAGGAACGGGGAGAACACCGCGAAGAACATACCCAACGCAACCACATCAAGGATGGGGATATACCAGGGCCAAGGTGCGAAGAAGAAGGGAGAGGCTGTCTCGGGAGGTACACAGAGGAACATGTAGTTCGAATTCATGACAACGTTGAACGCACCGACAGCAACGGCAAAGAGGTTAGCGCAGATAAAGGCACGGAAAAGACCTCTGAGAGTCGGGCGCAACCGCAATCCGATGGCCGTGTACAGGACGCCAGCGACGATGCCGGAATGCGCGATGAAATACTGGAAGAAACGGTATGACGGGAACCCTTCCCCGTCTCCCAATGGCGGCGTTATGACCGCATTTAAGGTGCCGACCAAACCCCAGAAGTATGCGATTTCGTAGGCGCGTTCGTTGCGAAAAACGAGTGTGGCGGCTGTCGCGAACACTGCGATGCCGCAGAAGTGGAGGGGAAGGTCATTTCGGATGAAATCGGTGAGATCAAAGTCGGCGAACCGATAGCACAAACTGGCGAGCTCGTTGGTCAGGATCACGCCCGCCAAGATATAGCCGATGGTTGCTGCCGCTCCGCGCCGGGCGATCGCCGCGAGCAGAATAGGCAGCGCGAGTGTCAACCCCATCACGATCAGGTGCGGTGTGCTAAACGTCTGAAAGTTCGGCATGAGGCGTTAAGTCGGGTTCGGTGTGTAAATTGGAGATTTGGGTGAGGGGGTGTTGGGAAGGTACTATAGCACGCCTATCGCGAGCGAGTCAATAGAGGTTTCGGCGGTTGCTTTGCGGGTGATGTGCCGGTGAGGTGAAACGGTGGGCAGTGGATCTCTATCGCCTTCGCTAATCGCTCAGTTGATTCCACCCTACAAGACTGCAAGTTTGTTATTCGTCATCATAATCTTTCAATAACCCCTCCTCCACCAGGCATCGCCTCATTTCGTCCTGCAGTTCCTCGTATGCCGTGCTGCCGAAATAGATCTTCGCCCGCTTCATCTGGTGGATGGCGGTTTTGTCCAAGTAGCGCATTCCCCCCATGTAAACTCCATCAACGGCGCCTTTGAGCAGTCGGACGAAACGCGCTGGCTTGCAGTAGAGCAGCGGGGTTAATGACCCCAATACCGTGATACCTCCCTCTCGAAGGCGTCGCATGGTCTTGAGACGCACTTCAATCCGCGGGGCGTGCGGTTCAAGTTTGCGCCGCACGCGATCGTCGTCGGTTGGTACAGAGAACCCTACACGCAGGCGATTCCCGAATTCCCTTAACAACTCTAGGTCGTCCAAGATGACGGGACTACGCGTATGAATCACCACACTTTTCGGGTTGCTTTCCAGTATGACTTTCAAGCAGCGCCGGGTCAAGCGGTACTGTCGTTCGATGTACTGATACGGATCGGTGGCGGATCCGATGAAGATTCCGCGTCCCCACATCTTGGCGCGCGCCTTGCCCAAGAGGAAGGGGGCGTTCATCTTGGGTTGAACCCACGTCCCCCAGGGTCGGGGGTTATCCTGGACATGGGGGTATTTCATGACGTAGCAGTAGCTACATCCCATGCCGCAGCCGGTGTAGGGGTTGAGCGTGTATCCGGTGACGGGAACGCCACTTTGGGGCATCAGAACCGAGCGCGCCCCAATCTCTTCTATGGTTAGGTGGGAATGTGCCATGCCTTAACTATACTATACATATGTATAGTTGTCAAGGCATAAATTGTCCATCGGTGCAATCGCGTCCGATTTTCGGGTGTAGACAACAATCCTTACCCATACGGTGGGTGCGGTTTCCAACCGCACCTACTCGCGACAATACGCTGGCTTATACCTGATAAAGCTGTATCAAGTTGCCGCACGTGTCATCAAAGATTGCGAGGATCACCGGACCCGATTCGGTAGGCTCCATTGAGAATTCGACGCCCTGCTCTTTCAGCCGTTCGTATTCTTTGTGGATATCATCCACGGCAAACGCGGCGGCGGGTATCCCCTGATCGAAGATCGCCTGCTGATAGGTGCTGGCGGCGGGGTTGTTGTTGGGTTCAAGCAGCAGTTCGATATCATCCGGAGCTTCGGGGGAGACAACCGTGAGCCATTTAAACTCCCCTACCGGGATATCCTCTTTCTTTATGAATCCTAGCACCTCAACATAGAATTTCAGCGCCTTTTCCTGGTCGTCTACAAATACGCCAGTGAGTTTGATTTTCATGATTTCCTTTCAATTGTACCTTGTGGTGTGTGAGTAGTAATACGTGATGCGTAATGTGTAAGTGCGGCTAGGCTTGGGCGCCGGCGGATTCGAGGAAGGCGATGGCTTTCGCGCGGTTCTTCTCGTGCGCCCGTGCGAGCGGCGTCCGTCCCAGTTTGTCCTTCTGGTTAATCTTGGCACCGTGATCGAGGAGCAACTGCAGCATTTTGTCGCTGGCACCGAAATGCACCGCCACGTGCAGGCAGTTCTCCCCGTCCTCGCTCTTGATTTTGTTGGGATTCTGCCCCTTCTCAAGCAGCCACTTCGCGCCCTTGATGCTGCGGCACGACACGGCGCAGCCGAGCGGGGTGTATCCGCCGTGGTGCTCCGTGCCGCGTGTGCCGTCGAGTTTACCTCCGTACTCCAGCAGCATTTCCAAGGCGTCGAATTGGCCGTCGCAGGCGGCATGGTTTATGGTGTCGTCGTCGGCGCAGCTACCGCCAGCCTTCAGGAGCATTTCGAAGACCTCCATGTTGTTGCTGTAGATGGCTTGGTCGACGCAGCCGGTGATGTCGGCGCCGTGGTCGATTAACGTCCTCGCAATCTGTGCGAGACCCTTCCTCTTCTCTTCGTTGTCCCTTCCCACATGAGAGCGTACGCAGTAGTTTAGCGGCGTCCAACCTTCTTCGTCCGTCCAGAGTTTCGTGCCCTCGTGATGAACCTTCGCCAGGGCTGAATCGCCCTTCAAAATCGCGTTCACGCGCTCGGTGTCGCCGAGCACGGCGGCGTGGAAGATGTCGTGCTCTTCGGGCGCATTACTCAGCAGTGCCGGCAGAAATTCGGTGGCGTCACCGGTAGCGCAGAGGGCAATGGCGCTGATCAGCCAGTAACTTCCGGGCATCAACGGGTCGGCGCCGGCATTAAGCAGCAGGTCAACGACTTGGTGATGTCCATCGTGTTTGGGCGCCGTCTTCTTGAATTCCACGGTGCGATGCAGCGGACGGTAGTGGTGCGCGGACTTGGATTTGATGTTCGGATCGGCGCCGTTCTCCAGCAGGAGCGCTACGGCATCCGCCTGCCCGACGTAGCAGGCGTCCATGATCGGCTGCCAGTGTGCGGCGAGGGATTTGTCTTTGTTGATCATGTCGCGCATGGTGTCGAGGTCACCGCGCGCGGCGGCGGTGGCGAGTGCTTTTTCGGGTTTCATTGTTGTTTGCTCCTAGTATTGGCTATGTCTTTCAGTGAGGAACAGTAGGAAATTCTAGATTTGTTATGTGGCGATGAAAATCGGTTGAACTAACGATTCGTCTCCGATCTTGCGGGATCGTGATTCTAGGTGTCTTCTTTCAGATAACGCAGATCGACGACGTGCTGACCCTCGCGCCGGGCTTGGTTTGGAGATAAGCGGCGAGAGCCTCAATATCGTATCCGTGTTCTTGAGCTATATCCTCGTTGATTTGCCAGAGTTCCTTAGTTATTTCGTCAGGCATGTTCAACTACTCCCTTCCTTGCGAGATCTCGTCGGAATCGGTTAATTCTGGGAAGAGAGCTTCTTCTGGGGCAAAGAGATTGGCAAGAGAGGATTTGTCCAACCCGCGGCAAAAAAACTGTTTAGCCTTTTCTAACCTCACTTCAATTTGTTCTTTTGTTGCTTTCAACTTACAGCGTATATCTTTTCTGACGTCCTCGGTTGAGTCGTTATGTGACCATAAGACCGCAAGGAGTTTACGTTCGTTATTGTGGCTAAGAGACTGTTGAAGAATTCCGTTTATGTGGGGATCGTTGAAACCGTAACCAACACAAACGATGAGACGCGACTCCAGACTCCAACGTCTCAATTGGTATGCGAGGTAAAGGAACGGATCGACATACTGCAGTTTGTAGGAAGTTCCGAAGATGATTGCAGTCTCTTCGTCAACGATACTTGCAGGGTCGTCAAAGTAGGTAACTCTTCCTTGATCAACAAAGGCCCAATCGGTGGATCCATGTAGTTTGTAGAGTAGTAGTGGGCGTAAATCCTCTGAGGTTTCATCGAATAATCGCCAATCCCAAGTTCTATCAGAGGAAAATCCCCGTTGCACTTGCTCCTCGCCGCATATCCTCTCGACGCATAGATCGTAGTTCAAAGAAAACACGCGGAGCGGATACTCGTATTGTTGCTGAAATTTTGAAAGACCTTGGTAGTAGGAAGCAGTTTCTTTAATCGGCAATGTGACCCAGTGTTTGCGAAGAATTTCTATGATTTTACTACGGAAATTACGAACATTCTCGAATTCAGTCCCAGCAACGTCCATAAGTTTCGCGTTCCACGCACCGACAAAGGGATACAGCGGATGGCGTTCCTTCTGTTGAAGTTCATCCAAGACATTAACTAGACGTTCAATATTATACGGAACATCGTTTTCAAATCTGCCTTCTAATCCATCGGCATAGAAGATAGAGCTACGTATGTAGCGATAAAGACTTTCAAATTGGTTCCATTTAGGGTCTTTTCCTGAGACTAACTCTTCGATCTTATCGACCATTTTGCCGGAGTCAGGAATACTCGCCTCGACACTGGCACCGGCGCCAAGCAGTAGGATTACATCATTGCGTTTGAATACTATCTTCGACATTAAAGGAACCAAGGTTTGAGAATGTCAACATTAACGTCCGGTAGCCCGTGATTCTCAAACTCCTTTAAGTATTTAGCGATAAGCTGTGCGTAGTAAACTGAGACTGGTAGAGATTTCGCATTGAACCCGCGCCAGTTTGCGCCTGATAGATTTATAGCGTCTTGCAGATATGCCTGTTTCTGGTCGGGAGTTAACTCCTCAAGAGGATACGTGAATTCCACATGCAACGGGCCCCCAACCGTCTTGGGAAGCGTAGATCGTCCGAACTGCAGCCCTTCAAACCAGACTAGGAACTCGTTGCGTGATAAAGGAATTACGGAACTTTCGTAGGGTACAAGGCTGTTATGATCTACGGCAAAGCCGAAGAATTTATTGCTGTCGTTGAATTTTATTGAGATAAATTCCCCGTGCTGACCCAGTTGAATTTGTTGTTCCTTAAGTACACCAGCTATACTCCTGAGTTCGCGGCGGCTGATTTTAAAAGTGCTGTGGACCACAAAGTTTGCAAATTGGGGTGAATAGTGGTTGATAATCTCCCTAAGTTTGGTGGAGAATTTTTGAAGGTAGTCATCTTCGTTGTGGGAATCGGCAAGAACCTGGATATCTTCAAAGACACCACTGGAATCAGTGAGGACAGAATAGGCAAAATAGCGCTCAATTTGTCTCTCAATCCTGCGGTGGGCCTGCCCAATACCCACAATCATGCAGCGCTCGGTTTGAGGTTGGACCTTCCAAGGAGTTCCGCCTAGCTTTGCAAATATCTGAAGTCCGATACTCGCCGTTGCCCACTTGAGCGCCTCCTTGTTGGATACTGTCTTAATGGATACAACCTGAATCGGCATACCCTTTGAAAGAAAGGCATGCTTCAGTGTCCAATATTCCGCGTTTTGCTCTGGAACATCGTGCCTGCTAAAGGGAGTAAGCACTATAGGAACAACATTTTTGTCGCCCGCATCTGTTACTACTCTATCTCGAATTTGATTAATCGCATTGGGGCTGAAGTCGGTCAGTGGAGCACCGTTGACATTTTCGTCCGAGATTGAAAGGCGAAACATTTCCTCCATACCGAGAAAGGTACGGAAAGTATCTCCACGTAGTGCACGAAACAGGTCATGTGCTAGAGGCCGATCTTCATCCCTGTAAAGGAAGTACAAGTGGGCTTCTTCTGGCTGTTTTAACGGCCCAGAATTCTTGACCCCCATGAATTGAGAACGAGATTCTCTTCCTGAAGCGACTATGTAAGTTTTGGGATTCAGGGTTTCTTCGGCTATTGCTAAGAGTTTCGATTCAACCGGCAGTATTTGACCACCCGGTATGGTGATCGGAAAGATTTCATTATGAAACTTTTGAAAATATGTTGTTAGATATGAGTACCGGTCTGCATAGTGATCTAGATTTGGCTGGCCGTCCTCGTCGAACGCGAGACTGAGTTCCAATGCACGTCGCGTACCTCGAAACTCGGGAATGGGATGAAATCGAAAGTTGGCCAAGATACCAAATTTCCGACGTGAACTCAGAAGATAAGGTTCTAACGAGATTACTTGAACACCTTCAGGGTATGAGTTCATCACAATTTCCACACGTCTGCGAAAGCCTCCGACGACGCAGAATTGGTCGGCGCGAAGATTGGCAGTGCAACTTTGCACTAGGGCGTATCTTATAGCATCGATGGTGAGGTAGAAATTGTCAAATGGCTCATACACTTCCTCCGTTCCGCCCCCTGGTTGTTGGAAAAGCGTCCAATAGAGGTCTCTGATACCATTTATCTCAAGGTGCCGATAGACCGCTTTTTCATTTCCAATCGAAGGACGATCACCCTTCTCATACGGCAAGCGATAAAACGTGATTCTAAATTCATCTGTCGCTAGTGGAAAGAAGTTTAGCGCGATTCCGGGCATTGAGTTATTCCTAGGTGTATTTTCAGTACTGAAAATTTCTCTGCATGATCGTCAAATTTGACCTTGCATGTTTCCTTCATTAGCGCCTGAAAGTCGGAATGTTCTCGTGCACAGTCAACGGTTAAGTCATTTCAAAGTTGACGACGGATTAATTCGCCGGGCGATGTTCAACGTCACATCCTCCGGCGTTCCCATATCAACAATATGCAAGATAACTTGAGTTTCATTGATCCGCCGCTGCATTCGCCGTGGCAGGGCGCTATACCTCTTCCCATTTAGTTGGGCGAAATATTCGAGTCGGTCTAAGGGAAAATCGCCCGTTACGTAGTTGTATATTGCCGACAGACGCCGCACACCGTCAATCACCGACCAGTTATTATTCTCATCTTCAGCCACGTAAAACACGGAGATGGGGATTCGCAGGAGCAAAGATTCTATTAGGCAGGATTGGTGTTCTGACCGCCATGCAGCAGATTGCCCAACCGTGGATGTCCAGTAGATTTTACCATTCCTGATTTGCAGGACTAGCTGCTCCACGGTGGCATTGGTTGTGCCAATTCTTACGTCCGCAGGATTGAATGAACATCCAACCGCGTCAGTACCGTCGATTTTCTGCTTGAAGGTGTTAGTACATTTTTCTTCAGCCATTTTGAAAGCTGCTATTCAATCAAAATCCTTGGACTTCCTTATCACGACGATAGCGAATAGCGCAAAACGGTGGGCAGTGCCCACCCTACAACAAGCCTTAGGCGAGAGCGGGGAAGTGAACTCGGCACAGAGTCTTGAGCCGCACAGCAGGCAGTTTCTTCAGTTGCTGGTTAAGCGGATCGATTTCAATACCGAGGGATTCCAACGCCGTGACGCCGAGAAGCGGCTCCGCCTTTTCGTCTCCGAAAAGTACGGTGCTCCCAACAATTTCTCCCATCAGTTCGATTCGCGCGACGGCAATATCCATCTGTATTTCACTACCATCCGCCAGTACATAGGTTCGCTGGGCTTCAGGGCGAACGCCGATGGCTTCCAAGTGTTGCTGTCAGTGGCGCCCGTATCGACCAAGAACTGTCCTTCCCAGCGCCTGTTTCGATCGGCTGGATTGCTGACAATCACGTTTACTATTTCCGTTTCGATTTCAATCCGTGCTTGAACCACGACCCGAAATTGTGGAGAATGTGTTTCCATCGTATCGGTCTTATTATACCATTTCTCTTTCGATCAGTCCACGCGGTACAATGGTTCCAATCCAGCCGCCACCCGATCCACATTCTCAGCCGACGCCTGTGCCCGTCTGCGCGACGTGCCGTCGGTTGTACCGGAGGTATGGGGCGTCGCAATCACATTTGGCAAGCTGAAAAGCGGCGATGTCACATCGGGCGGCTCCCGGCCGAAGGCGTCTAACCCGGCTCCGCCGATCCGCCCCTCCACCAATGCCGCCTCCAGCGCGGCTTCGTCCACCAAAGCCCCGCGGGCAACGTTAATCAAGAACGCCGTCGGCTTCATTAGGCGCAAGCGGAGAGAATCGATAGTGTGCCGCGTCTTATCGTTTAGGTGCAGATGCAGGGACACGACATCGGACTCCGCGAGCACTTTATCCAAATCCGCCGATTTCCCGGCAAATTCCACGCCGAACTCGCGCATTTCATCCGCTCCGACATCGCGGATATCGATCGCCGAGATCCGCATCCCGAACGGCATCGCGCGACGCGCCAACTCCGTCCCGCTAGCGCCGAAACCGACGATCCCCAATCTCAACCCCTCAAGCTCACGTCCCATGGGCACATACATCTCACCGGCTTTGAGATTTTCCTGCGTAACAGGATACTTCCGCGCGAGCATCAGGATGAACATCATGGCGCATTCCGCCAGAGCGACGGCGCTGTAAAGTCCGGGAGTGTTCGCCACGGGAATCTTCTTGGCTATCCAGTAATCCAATTCGAAATGGTCGATCCCCGTGCCCAGAATCTGCCATAGACGCACCTTCTCCGCGGCTATGTCAGCCATCTCTCTAGTGCCGGCGGAACCGCCTTGGTCAATCACCACTTCAACCCCTTCGAACTGCGGGGCGAGGGGCTGGCTATAATCCAAGATACGCAGATTGTGGGTGTCGCCCACCGCAGCCACCACGTCCTCCCCCCACGGTTTAAACATTGAGGGACCGAGGGGATGGGGCAAAAACAGTACTGTCAGTTTTTTGGGCATCGCTACCTCCGTCGATCATGGAACGCACGGAATTGTCCGCCGGCAGTTATAGTCATTTACATTCATTTTTACACACATAGGACCTACGCGGCAATGGGAGGGTCGTTTCCGTAGGCAGGGCATCTTGCCCAGCCACGCATAGGCAGTCGCGACCGGGAGGTCGCTCCTACTCAGAGGAGTTACTTCGTGGTGTAACCGCCGTCAACGACCATCGCGGAACCGGTCACGTACGACGATTCGTCGCTTGCCAAGAACAGCGCAGCATTGGCGACTTCACTTGGCTCGGCGAAACGTTCCAACAAGCTTGTCTTTCGATACGGCGCGATGTGTTCCTCGGGGACGCTTGCCACCAGCGGCGTATTCATCACTCCGGGGCAGATGGCGTTGGCTCGGATATTCTCTAGCGCGTGATCGTACGCCATGCATTTCACAAGCCCGATGATACCGTGCTTGGAGGCGTTGTAAGCGGCTTGATTCAACTGGCCGATCAAACCCGAGATTGACGAGATGCAGATAATGTTCCCGCCGCCTTGCCGGCGCATCTGCGGTATGGCAGCCTTTGAGCAGAGAAAAACCCCCTTTAGATTCACTCCCAGAATACGATCCCACTCCTCCTCGGTCGTGTTTGCGACGGTCCTATCGACGTGGACTCCCGCATTGTTGACCAAGACATCAACACGGCCGTAGGCATCGACAGCAGCATCAATCAAACGGGCAGCGTCGTCCGGGTTCGAGACATCGCCGTGCACGAAAATGGCCTCGCCACCTTGCTCTTGGATCTGCTCCGCCGTTTCTCGTCCGGCTGGCTCGTCAATGTCAAACACGACGATCTTGGCGCCCTCGCGGCTGAACAGCAGTGCCATCGCTTCACCCAGCCCCTTGCCTGATCCCGTGATAACGGCAATCTTGTCTTTCAATCGTCCCATTAGCAACTATCTCCTTCATGTGGTAGTGATGTTGTTGAGGTTTTCCTCGGCTGCGTTAACCTTTCGCTTGCGTGCGGTAAAGTGGGGGTCCGCTATCTTCGGGCGTAGGTCTGTTTTTACACTTGTGAGGTTCTCACTCGAATCTTCCATTTTATGATTCAAGATTACTCAAAGAGGACGACGGTAGGGAACGCAGATCTGCGTTCCCTACAAAACCATGTAGGTTGGGTTGAGCGGAAGAAACCAAAAACCTCCAACTTTACACGTCGAGTTTGGTCATCAATTCCGCTTGAAATCTCACAAGTCTAGTGAAACCCAACAGCCAAGTGTACCGATCCGCGTGTTTCGAAGTGTTGGGTTTCGCTAAGATTTCGGAGACGAGGAACCTCATCGGTACACGAAGGTTTCCAGCCTAGGAACATGTGATTTTTCAGGTCTCGCTCAACCCAACCTACGCGCTGTGAGGATTTCACTCCCATCTTAGATTTTGTGATTTAAGGTTATTCAATGAGGACGACGGTGAGGAACGCAGATCTGCGTTCCCTACAAAATCGTGTAGGTTTGGTTGAGCGGAATCAACGGAAACCCACCAACATTATACTTCAATTTTGGTCATCAATTCCGCTTGAAATCTCATAGGTCTAGTGAAACCCAACATCCGAGTGTACCAATCCGTGTGTTGTGAAGTGTTGGGTTTCGCTAAGATTTCGGAGACGAGGAACCTCGTCGGTACACGAAGGTTTCCAGCCTAGGAACATGTGATTCTTCAAATCTCGCTCAACCCAACCTACGCACTATGAGGAATAACTCGGTTTATGCCGTGGAGTGCAATCCCAACCGATTGCCTTCGGAATCCTCGAAGTAGGCGTAGAAGCCGTACTCGCCAATGCTTGTCTTAGGGGTAAGGGTTTTTCCGCCGTTGGCGTTGACCTTTGCCAGCGTTCCGTCAATGTCCGGTGCGGTGAAATAGATTAGGATGCCCTCGTGTGATGGCGTAAGAGCCTCGGACTTGATGAGCGTCCCGGAGGCGCCGATCCCATCCTCGACCGAGGGAAACCATGCCATTTCCACTTGCTCCACCGTGGCGGGAGTAAGTTCGACTTCAAACACGGCTTCATAGAATTTCTTAGCTCTGTTCATGTCAGTTGTCGGTATTTCGAACCAACCGACCGGGTTGTAATCTTTAGCCACGCTAACTTTCCTTTCGTCGGAGGATGGTAGTTTGGAATCGCACCGTTGCTAACGATTTCAATTATACTACTAATGAAGAGACCAATAGCGGCCATTGACCTTAACATCAAATTTTGGTGGGCGGGGTACTTGCCCCGCATAGGTAAGATTTGATTGATGCGCTCAATGCGCCGCAAACATAAAGCAAGGTTAAAGGTCACTCATCGCCTTGGCTCATGTGGAACAGTTGCCACACGTGTCCATCGGGGTCCTCGAACGTCCTGCAGTACATCCACGGTTGATCCTCGGTTGGCACCGGTTCGCTGCTGCCCGCATTGAGCGCCTTGTCCACTATCGCATCCACTTCCTCTCGGCTGTCGGCGGATAACGCGACGACGACCTCAGTGGTCTTTGTCGCGTCGGCAATCTCCTTATTGGTAGACATTTGGAAAAACGACTCGGTCATAAGCATGGAATAGCTTCCTTCGGAAATGACCAAGCAGGCGCAATTCTCGCCGGTGAAGTCTTCATTAAATTCAAAACCCAGTTGGGAATAAAATTCCTTAGATTTGTCGAGGTCTTTGACGGGTAGGTTGGTAAAGGTTAATCGACTCATAGTATCTCCTATTTTTCGGATAGTTCTTTAACTGCCTTTAGCGCTTTAGGCCATACGCCTTCAAAGTAGGTTTCGTACGAGGAAGGTATATCTATGTCAACGGTTAGTTCGGTACTCTCCTCCACTTCGGTGAGGGTGTAATTTTCATAGGCTGGCGTCCACTTTTTCACCTCATCACTCTCCGTGTCGTCTACGCCCTTGAGTACATGACCGAGGTGCTTGATTGACAGAAACTCATGCTCTCGGTTTTCGGCAATAACTCCCACCATTCCGTCCTTTTCCGGCGTAAGAAAACGGATGGTGCTGCCGACGTTCCAGTCGCCCTCGAAGTGGGTGCCTTCAGCGAAGACGGTCGTCCACTGTCTGTAGGTCTCATCGTCAAACAGGACGCGCCACACGCTGGATCGCGGCGCCGCAATCGTGACTGAATAGCTAAATCTCTTCATTTGAGAGTTAGTGCCCACATTGCCGCCTATTTTCTCCGCTAGTTGCTTGAGTGCCTCCAGTGCTTTGGGCCATACATCTTCCAAGTAGTCCTGGTACGCCGAGGGTACTTCGGCATCAAGAGTTAGCTCGGTGCCGCCATCAACCGCGGTGAGTGTGTAATTCTCATAAGCTCGCGACCAAGCCTTTGCGTCGTCACTTTCGAAATTGTCGACACCGTCGATAATGCAGCCGCGGTGCTCGACTGATAAATACTCGTTCTTTCGATTTTCCGCGACCATCCCCACCAATCCTTGCTTTTCTGGCGTGAGGAAGCGGATGGTGCTGCCCACACTCCAGTCACCCTCAAAGTACGAGCCTTGAGAAAAGACGCTGCTCCACTGTCTGTACGCCTCATCGTCTAGCAGGACGTGCCACACGGCCGATCGTGGCGCTGAAATCGTGATGGAATAGTGAAATCTCTTCATATTTGGAGTTCTCTTTTTCAAGAATACGGTTTAGGGCGATTAAGGCGCACGGCCGCGATTCGGATAATGGACATCATACCTCATTCTCGCCTGAATCCCGATTGTCGGTTAAGGTACGACGTCAATGCGGCCCGACCTGATGATGATGCGCAAGGCTTCGCGTTTGCTGAGCGCGCTCAACCGGTGGGCATTCTCCGTGACATAGGCGATGACCTCGTCCGGATCGGTCTTGGCGTACTCGCGCAACGCCCAGCCAATGGCTTTGCGCAGGAAAAACTCGGAATGATCAATGGACGGCTCGATACAGGCACGAAGCAAATCAACGTCCGTGGCATCCTTGAATTTCAGTTGACAGATGATAGAGGTGCGGCGTTTCCAAATGTCGGATGAGTGCGCCCACTCAAGCATCAACTCTTTCGTCTCTCCCGGATAGCGGGTCAACAGTCCACCCACAAGCCGGGGCGCGATTGCGTCCACATAGTCCCACCACGCGCCGTCGACGATCATCTCCTCGTAGCAGGGCAGCGCCTCAAGCGTCCGGAAGTCGTCGTAGGCGGAATGTTCGCCGAGCCTGATGGCGGCGTAGCGCTCCTCCCGGTAGTCGGCATTCCGCCAGATGGCAAGAATGGTATCCAGCCAGCGTTTCTGCGCCTTGAGAGAGTGGGCAGCGAAGACTTTGCGGCAGACCGCTTTCAGCGCCGGCGTTTGCACGCCGAGATAGGGCATCTCCGACTTCATGTATGCTTGCATCCCCGGCGCTTTTTCGGGGTTGGCGTTCTCGCGCAGCGCCTCCCTCAGCGCGCGGCAAAGTTCGGTTGACGGATGGAGTCGAGGCCTGCCTTTTCGGGTAGATTCAGGGTTTTCAGAATTCATCGACTTCTTCCATTTCGCGTGGATAATGCGGCGTAGGATGATTTCAATTATAGCAACTGTTTAGTTCAGCCAAAACGAGTGGCAATATTAGTTTAGCAGTGTATCGCACCTGACTATCGGTAACGGGGCATTCTTGGATTATATGTGGGAGAGGATCAAGGGAGCGAAAAGCGACCGCGATAGAGATCCCCCTGCCCCGGTGCAGAAGCGATTCCCTACCGAAAGTGGATTTTCATTGCATAGTTGTTTAGGGAGTTGATTTATCGTGAACGCGGAATATCGGGGCAAGATGCCCCGCCTACGAAGAAAGTGGATGATATGATCTAGACATCATATGCACTATTATCCAAGCGAAATGGTTTTATTTTCGTCCGCGGAAAGTATGGCGGAGCCCGGCGCAATGTATGTTTCTAACCGCCGAAATCTGCCCAAGGGTCATAAGAACCAAAGTTCCACAAATGGCGCTCAATATCGCGGCAGATATAGAGTCGCCCGCCGTAATCTTGGTCGGCAGGCTGCATTACGATCTCGGCTCCGGCAGCGCTCGCTCGCTCGTAGTGGGCGTCCACATCATCGACGATCACATAGGGCGATTGTGTTACCGCACCGGCATTTGCCGGTTGAATGAGCAAGTCGTCGTATTCCCCGTCGCGGGCGGAACCCAGCATAATCATACTGTTTCGAAAGGTGAGTTGGGCGTGGGCAATCTGGTCGTCCTCACCCGGTACGACCAAGTGCTTCTCGAAGCCGAACGCCGCGCACAGCCATTCGATCGCGGCTGGAGCATCAACGTAGCGCAGAGCCGGAATGATTGCTGCCCCTTGAAGGCGTGATTCATTCGTCATCGTTATTTTCCGTTCCTTCTTCTCCAGAGTGAATTCCTACGCGTAGTCCTCCGGCTCAAAGACCGGGCGTAACTCAACCGTTCCTTCCTGGAAGGGAGAACGCTTGATCCACTCGATGGCTTCATCAAGCGACTCTACCTGCCAGAGCCAGTAGCCGGAAACTAGCTCCTTTGTTTCTGTGAACGGCCCTTCAATGACAACTCGTTTCCCACCGGTGCAATCCACGCGGACGCCCTTTGATGTGGGTTTCAAGCCATCACCGTCCAGCATGACACCTGCCTGGACTATTTCCTGATTGAACTTCCCCATGGCGGCCATGAGTTCCTTCGAGGGCATGGCGCCTGCCTCATACCGTTTATTTGCCTTGATGAGTACCATTACTCTCATCCGTTATCCCTCCGTACGTCAATTACGTTTCCAACGCGAAGAAGACATCGCTGCGTTACTCTCCGTTGAAAGCAGACTCGAGGGCAGCGATGTCTATCTTGTCCATCTTCATCATGGCGTTGTGCGTCCTTTGTGCCGCTGCTTTATCGTCGGAGCTTAGAAGTCGAGGTAATGCCTCCGGTACAATCTGCCACGAGAGACCGTACTTATCGGTCAGCCATGCGCACTGGCCAGGACTTCCGCCATCGGCGATTAACGCCGCCCATAGCTGGTCGGTTTCTTCCTGATCCCTTGTCAACACGGAGATAGACACGGCGGGGTTGAATTTGAAGTGAGGACCTCCGTTTAACACCATGTACGGCGCACCCGCAAGCGTAAACTCGACTACAAGCGCAGGGCTATCCGGATCAGGTCGGTAAACCTTTTCAATGCGGCTATCCGGCAAAAGAGAGACGTAGAATCGCGCCGCTTCTTCGCCTTGGTTGTCAAACCAGAGGCACGTGCGGAGCTTCGATTTTTCGTTCAATTGGATTGTGGTTTACCTCATGCCAAGTCAGAAGTGCTCTGACTTATTCGCCCTCACTTGCGGCGAGCACCTGCCAGTTGATGCCGAATTTGTCTATACAGGCGCCGAAGTAGTCGCCCCAGAACGCATCATCCATCGACCATTTTACCGAACCGCCGTCCGACAGTTTGGCGAAGATTTCGTCCGCATGTTCTCTGCTGTCTGCCCGGAAAGAGATCGAGAAGTTGTCTCCAACCACGGGCGGCGGACCGAACGCTGAACAACCGTCGCTGCCCATCAGAACGCTTGACCCGATAGGAAGCGATACGTGCATGATACGGTCAAGCTCTGCCTCCGGGATGGTCATGCCTTCCGGACCGTCACGGTATGTCATAAGAGCTAGAAACTCGCCGCCGAAGATGGAACGGTAGAATTCAAACGCTTCACGGCAGTTATCGTCAAAGGTTAAATAGGTGTTGAGTGACATTAATTCCTCCTGAAAAAAGTGCTATAGTCAATTCCATTCATATTTACACATTTTTCGGTAGGTACGGTTAGAAACCGAACCTACGAGACTGGATAAATACCGGTTCGGTTAGGAAACCGAACCTACCGCAATGTATAAATAATAATTGGTTTTACTATAGAATTTGTAGATTCAGGTGAGTATACCATACCATCGGTGCGAGGGTCAACGTGGGCGCGGCGCAACGAGTCAACGATGGGTTTAGAGTAAGGCAGGATGACACGCTATCCGACCCGTCGGTTCAATATCTCGACGGCGTCGGATGCACCGTGAAATTCCGCCCATACTTTGGGCGTGCCGTCATGGGCGCCGTCAACGATGGTCGGATCGGCGCCTCTGTCGAGCAGCAACTTCAAACATCCCAAGCAGTTATATTGCGCCGCGAGGTGCATGGCAACGGCATCGACGCCGTGGTTTTCGCCGCCAAAATCGTGCCGCAGATCCGGATCCGCGCCGTGGTCGAGCAACCAAGCCGCCGCATCGACTTTGTCGCTGTAGCATGCCCACAGGAGCGGCGTGCCGCGGAAGGGATTTGCGTTGACGTCCGCGCCGAGAGCCACGAGCGCCGCCATAGAATCGCACTGGCTGTTCCGCGCCGCCCAAGAAAGCGCTTCGTTAAGCACCTCTTGCCGGCTGCGTGCCCGATCCCAGACGGGGAAAAACTCGGGGGCGTAGAAATCGAGGCCGCGGTATGCATCCGCCGTTAGCTCGCCGCCGTGGACGAATCGGTTGAGGTCGTTCCCGAGGGCGGCAGCAGCACGCAGATTGTCGGGATAGACGGGCACCAGCACCTCGCCCATATAGGCTTTGGCGTAAAACAGCGCGTACGACAGTGGGGACGCGCCTTCTTTGCCGTATGCCTCCGACTCGACGGAAGCGCCGGCTGCGACGAGCCGCCGCGCCAAGTCGGTGTGACCCGCCATGCCGGCAGTGTGCAGCGGCGACCAGTTGTCGCGGTCGGCGGCAGACGGGTCAGCGCCCGCTTTCAAGATTAGGTCAACGGCGGCATGTTGTTCCGGTGTACCCGGTTGAAAGGGTATGGCGATGTCTCCGGTCGCGGCACAACACGCGAGATTGAGCAGCGTGCGTCCTTCGGAATCCCTCGCCGCGAGAACCGCCGGTGAGGAGGAGAGCAGGTCTTTTAGCGCTTCGAGGTCGCCCTCGCGCGCAGCGCAGGCGGCTTGTGTCAAGAGGTCTTGTGCCATTTCGGTAGGCTCCGCAGCGAATTGTTCCCGCGCTCAGTCGAGCACGTTCGAACCACCATCGTCCAATTCGGCGGGGCGTTGCCAATAGGTGTACTGCGGCGTCCAGTCCTCGTCGCTGATTCCAGCCAGACCGAGAAGACTCCACATCGCGCAATAAAGGTCGCCGGGACCGAAGGCGCACTCATTCTTGCGCAGGATGGTATCGCCGTCCCGTTCGTAGACCACGGCGCCCGGGAAATTATCTTCTCCGTTACACACCGACTGCTCGCGCATGTAGGCTCCGCCGCCGTGCGACGCCAGGCGAAACCGCCATCCGCGGGCGTTGGCAAATCGGCGCTGAACTTCGGGCGGATCCTTCGAGAGCAGCACGACGGACAGGGCGGATTCCAAATGAGGCAGCAAGCCGTTGAAGCCATCCGCCCACAACGTGCAATAGCGGCACCCCTGTCCCATGTTGTGGATCGCCAGCAGCTTGTCCTTTCCGCCGAACAGATCGAGAAGCGTCACCTCGCCGGTCAGCGTCTCAAAGGTGTAATTGGGCACTGGCGTCCCCGGGCTGGTTTTGCGCAGAGCGTTGAGCTCCGCTATCAACTCCCCGATATTTTGTTCGAGTTCGGTAATTCTCTCGGTTGACATTTTTACCTCCTGATTTTTCTAACATGACAGCGCATCAATGGAGTGAATTTCGGAGAAGAGCTATCGCGCGAAGGTTTCTATCGGGATCTACTATCGCCTTGGAATCTCTATGGCATTTCTATCGCACTCCTTATTCACTCGCTTGATCACTCGCTTAATTATATGCTCAAAAGCCGTCAATGGGATTGACGGAGCGCGCGACGGCAAGCAGACCCCGGGTCTCGTTTACAGTGACGCTGTCGAAACTAGAGCGGATTTTTCCAACTAGTTCTGAAATTGCGCTTGAAGCCTTACCGGACGCGGCTTGAAGCCTCGTGCGACACACTTCGCTAAAGTCCGCTAAAGTCCGCGCACATATTTCACTCCATTTTTTGAGGAACACTTGGATAGCGGGTTAGATAGTAATGATGCGTCTATAAATTTGCTGTTCTCAATATGTTTCCACATCCGGTCATTTCTTGTCTCAATGAACGCTTGGATCCTCGTTTTTCGGAGCGTCGATTTAAGCGGCTTGTTAGCATTTTCCGTAATTGTTTAGTTCAGTCCAGAACTTACGCGCCAACAGGAAATCGCGACCTGGAGATCGCTCCTACATTACGCTCATGGTGTAGGAACAGGGATTAAACTGCAGTACGACGTACCAACATTCCCAAAACAGAATGATAGACTGAACAGTTACCATTTTCTGAAATGGAGAATTCCTTTGCCGGAGCGGGTTCTCAGGAATCGTAATGCTAACAAGATGCTAACAGAAAAAAAGTTCTGCCGCCATGACAGCGGGCCTTTTACAATATACCACACGCATATTAAGTTGTCAATCTAACATTCAAAGAGATATTTTGGAAAGATGTCTAGTACTTGTTTAAACTTCATTCGTAATTGTTTAGTCTATTGGTCTGGATTTGCCAATCCAGACGGAGCGGGGGACAGGGAACGCGCCGAATAGGGAAGTACAATGCTAATTCCAGCTAATCGGGGGCTACATGCCCAGACCGGACGTGCGACGAACTGTAATACCACGAACCAAACGATGCACTAAACAGTTCCCTTCATTCAATTATTTACCGTCAACAAGTATGCGTAAATGTAAATGATTGTAGGTACCAGTGCGTGGAGAACGTTTCGGGGATTCTCAAACTATTGGCATCCGCACGATTGTCTTAAGCTTCTCCGGCGCAGTGCGGCGCGGATCGCTGAGATAAATCTCATGCCCCGGAGGGCCAAGTGTGACATTTTCTGACAGCGCACTACTCTGAAGCTGGTCGTAGATAGCTCCGACTTGGTCGTAAGGACCGATGTGGAGAAGCTGGAGACTTTCGCCTTCCTCCCATCTTACTAATTGGACATCGGAGGTGTCAGTTCCCTTCCTCTCCAGGATTGTTTCCTGCGCCTCTTGCACGTGCTCGGTTTTCACGCTCTCCGGCACACGAATCATCGTCCGCCAGCGCCACTGAGACATGTCGGGAACTTCGACCGGATTATCGTGCCAGAGCGCCTCCAAAGGAGGGACGACAAAGTCGATTGTCCCTGCCTTTTTCAGAGAGAATTTCAGCGTGTAGGCGACGGGGTAGAGGTTCTGAATCGCCTTTTCAAACGCTTCACCGCCGGGAGTGCCCTGCCCATCCACAGCCAGGAAGGTTCCCTCACCCGGCTTGACGCGCGCTACCTTGCTGGTGGCGCGGTACAGCTCCTTCATCATCTTTTTGAAGTCAATTTTATCCATGAAACACTTCCTTTAAACTTACAATCGAGCAAATCAACGGCGCGCCCGTTCAGTCTTGTGACAGCCCGGTGGTGACATGCCAGTTGATGCCGAATTTGTCGATGAATGCGCCAAAATATGCACCCCAGAACATATCGTCCATCGGGCAGGTTACCTCGCCGCCGTCTGACAGTTTGGCGAAAATCTCGTCTGCATGCTTTCTGCTCTCCGCCTCGAAGGTTATCGAGAAGTTGTTCCCCGCGACAAGAGGCGGACTGAACGATGAGCTACTATCGTTGCCCATCAGAACGCTGGATCCGATCGGAAGGGAAACATGCATGATACGGTCAAGCTCCGCATCCGGGACCTCCAAGCCTTCGGGGCCATCGCGGAACGTCGAGATAAATGTAAACTCGCCGCCGAAGACGGAGCGGTAAAATTCGAACACTTCGCGGCAGTTGTCTTCAAAAGTTAGGTAGGTGCTGAGTGACATAGAATTTCTCCTAATTAAGGGGAATGTTTTTGTGAATGTGTATGATACCCAATGGCAGGAGCGTGATGCAAGGCGGTTTGCTCACAGCGGGAATTGGCGGGCGTGGCACTGCAATGCCGATGAAGGGTTCTTAAGTGCTACCGCCGTTGTTGCGGTCGAATTGAGTCACCCCGAGGAAAGCTCATGTTTCGGAAGTGAAGAGGTACAGGTAAGGTTTCAAGACTTCAACAATTGGAAACTCGCACATCGGAGGGATCATTGTAACTCCTCCGCCCAACGAATGACAATCTCTGCAATCTCCACTGCATCTACATACTCACGTTCGTCAACTGGACCTTCCACACCAGGGTAGCGTGTGTCAACTGCATATGGAGTGAGCCTTGCAGCACGGCGAACCGCATTCGGAGCGGAGATGCCATGTTCTTCAAGTAATGAGAGTAGGAGAGCAAGGTTGTGTACATAAGGAAAATCAATATTACGAGAGATTAAAACTGTCTTGATAGCTTTTTCCGCTGCCTGTTGGGCTTCGAAAGCACAAGTCTTCAAGGTAGACATCGGAAACGCGGTTTTTCGCCATCGCGAGGCAGCTTCTGGCACGGTTTAACCACTCTCGCGGATCGTCGGGTGGAAATCGTTCAGGTAGCCTCATATACGACCTTACCATCCTGTAAGGCAGGCTTGATGACCAAAGCGTGGCTGTCTTTGTATCGCTCAAGATCCGCCGGCGAAACCAAAATCGCATCAACGGCAACGCGCACGCCGTATAGGTTCTCGTAAATCCGCGCCCTGAGATTCTTCGCGTCGCCCCCTTCTTTGACGATGAGCAGATCGACATCACTGTTCCGTGTCATCGTGCCTTGAGCAGCGGACCCAAAGAGTATGATTCGCTCCGGTTGGGCAACCTCGACTACGCGCCGGATGATTTCGTCCAACGTGTCCTGGTCGAGTCCTCCTGTCGTCATAAGCCAACCTTATCTAGCTCAAGATACGGGTACGGCATCTTCGATCGACTCTGAGGTCAACTCCAGACCGCGATTATCACCGCTTGCGCGAGTAGCGCCACACCGTTATGGCCCAGGTTGAGCCAGAAGAGCCCCGCCTTGCGTCCCTCAAATGCGACGGATTGGTAGCCGACCGGGAGGATGAAAGCAATCAGCGCTAGGAGCGCCAAGTAGACACCCGCCAGCGCGTCGCCACCCGTCCCGACGATCGAGAAGACGCGCGCGGCTCCACCCATCCCGGCGAACAATTGCGCCAGGATGAACGCGGTAATCAGCGCCAGCACGAAACTCACGCCGTACGTCTTCAACGGGTTGAAACCTTCCTGAATCTCCTCCGCTGTGGTTTCCATCAGTTCGAGCCACCGTTTGCCGAATAGAGGTCCATACCAGAGGGCACCA
The DNA here is from genome assembly GCA_022827055.1 of Candidatus Poribacteria bacterium. Taxonomy (GTDB): domain Bacteria; phylum Poribacteria; class WGA-4E; order WGA-4E; family JAJDTR01; genus JAJDTR01. The sequence continues at coordinate 25,203 of JAJDTR010000023.1, forward strand.
ATTATCATCGGAACGATTCCGGCAACCAGCACCGCCAGTAGATTGACTTCATGCATGATTGTTTCTCCTTGTGCTTGGTGAGTTGGATAGGGATCATCGGAACATTATTGTAAGGATAGTGGGCGAAGCGGGGGAGGCGTTTTTTACCTAACAGTTGAAATACGGCTCCGACAGCCCACAATTTCATCGACTGCCGCGCCTCAACCCGTACGTTTTTCGTAATGGGGTTGGTAGAGTTGTACGCGCACCCCGCCCGGCATCTCAAAGTGTACCACCAGACCGAATCCGGCGTCAACCACCTCGCCATCAAAGACCACGCCGCGGGCACTCAGATCGGCGACGGTGTCATGGATGTCGTCGCAGTAGAAGGAGATGTCGTGGGTGCCGGCGGGCGCGCCGTGTTCGCCGTGCGGATCGGCGTCGTGCACCCCCATGTCTGCCTCCGGCAGGTCGAAGATGAGCCAGCCGCCGCCAACGTCCGTATAGGAGTCAAAGCCAAGTTTGTCGCGCAGGAATTCGCGCAACGCCTCCGGCTCGGAAGAGAAGAACATCGTGTGCACGCCTTTAATCATGATTATACCTCGCGGCGTCATGGACTGGGAAGAATGCGCGAACCTAACACGCACAATCTCCGTATGACGCTTGGATTTGTTGAGATTATGTGTCTTGAGTTTCCTTCCACAACCGCACGGTAAAGCGATTTTCGTCCTCAATTAGGTCTGGCTCAGTGCCATTGTGGTCGCGCATAGACCGAATAATTCGGTTTCGTACTCCCATGCCGAGGTGGTCCACGTAGCCGTAATCACGCAAGATTTCCTTTAGCAATTCGTTTCTAGCTGCTCGCAGCCCTTCTTTCATCTTTTCCACGCTTACGCCGTTTGGCAGCCTACCGGGCGAAATGACCTCAAGGCGATCTTGGTACAACGAAATCTCAATGTCCGTCCCGATAAGTGTGTAGTCTCGGTGGGCGACCGCGTTCACAATGCTCTCACGGACGGCATCCTTTGGAAGCGCTTTTTTCCGCTCCCGCCGCCCGCCTTCAAGCCAAGCGGTTGTGCCCATGTTGCGTTCAACGAAGTCCACTGCCCGGTCAATAACGCCTTTGTCCACAGGGCGCTTTTTTGGCGATAAAATCGAGACCAAGGGACCTCTGATGCGTTCCTCGTCAATGGTGTCGTAGTCCTTTTCCGTACGCGGGAAAGCGGCTGCCGTTATACCGGCTTGAGGGAGTCGGCGGTTTGGGTACTCGCCGAAGATTAACAAACCGGCTACCGTAGCGGCGGTAGTTCCGCCGGACTCGGAAAGGAGGTCAATGTTGAGTAGAATTTGACGCCAAGCGTCACCATCCTCAACTTCGGGAGCGTTGCGTTGTAGGATGACGCGAAAGTAGTTTTCGATTCGATCGAGATCGAGGTTATCCAGCCCCATGTCGGGCACCGGGCTGATGTCGTAGCGCATCAGGCGACCAGCTTGATACAAGCGTCCTTCCTCTCCACGCGTTGCTTCCCGTGATGTGGATCCTACACGGACGAAGGTCACCCAGGCGTTGCCGCGCTTGGCTTTGTACGGCTTCCCGGGACTATCGGCGGGAAGCCCTACCACACCGACCACTTTCCCATCCGCCAAGGTCACGCAGGACCAGTACGGAATGATCTCAGGTTGCAAGTTTCCCCGAGCAACGTTCATCACCCACTGTTCCACTTCCTCACGCGGATTTGCCAGTCCCTTGATGTGCCCACTATTCTCTACGCCGATCAAAATCTTGCCACCCTCAAAATTGAGCATCGCGGAAAACTCTTTAGCCAAGTCGTCGGGGTGAATCTCATCACGTTTGAACTCCACGCCCGAGTTCTCTCCGCTGCGGATTAGCTCGATTAGTTCAGCCTTGTTCATGGGGCACCTCAAAATCCGTACTTTAACCGTCTGGTCTCAAAGGCATCCTTACCACCTTCTAATAGATTCTTGACCAATTCCTGTACCGGTTGCGAATCTATCGATCCCATGTGTTGACGTGCGATTTGCGCCTTTCCGAGGCCCGCTTCACCCATCGCCGTGAGTCCGACGATAAGCTCGGCATCACCGAGAACCGGAATATTGGCGTTGTGGGTTGAAAACAGGAACTGCCGACGGCGTTTCTCCTCGCGCATCTTGGGGACAATGTCCTCGGTGATGAAGCGATTGTCGAGATCGTCCTCCGGCTGATCGATTATCAGTGGCGCATCGGACTCTAGTAACAAAAGCAGGAGCACAGCGGTTGCCTTCTGGCCCTTTGACAATTCCTCAAGCGCCTGCCAATGGGGCGGTTTTCCGGCAGGCGCGGTGTTGAGCCGGATTGCTGTTGTCGAGGACAATTCCAACTCTTCTATCTTCATGAAGACGTCGTCCGTTGCGCTCGCGAGACGTTGCGCTTGTAAGGTTGGGATTGCATAGATCTCTTGGATTTTTTCCACCCCTATGCGCAAAGCGTCAACAAACTGCGGCAATGATAAATCTCGTGCCTGCTGAAGTCGATCGATAGCCTCGGAGAGGCGGCCCCCAATCTCTTTGCGGAGTGACTCAAACAGCGGTTCCCTATCGCCGGCCGCTGTGACCTCCACTTGGAGGCGGTCACCGAGTTTCTCACTTACCTCTGCAGCAGCTTGATTGAGAAGCCGAACCTCTTCTGCTTTTAAATCTTCCCACTCAACTAACAACTTGCGACGATGCGTCACGTACTCTCTTTCCTGCACTTGCAACAAAGATTGGCGCCGCCGTGCCGGTTGAAGTTCTTCAATGTCGCGCCTCAAGCGAATAAACGCTTCACCGTCCACTGCCGACTGGTTTAGGTTGCGAAGAATCTGCTCGTATTCCTCTTGAACCCCTTGTTTGCGTACCTCCCAGCGATCGACGATCTCGGCAATTCCCCCGTTGGCGCGATTTAGAGCATCTCCGAGTTGGTTTGCAATTTGCTCCATGTCAAGATCCAGTTGCTCCAGTACCTCATTGGCATCCGTGAGTATTTCCTTACCGGGAAGGCCCTCGAGTGCTTTCGAAGATAGGAATGCACGATCAATGGGAATCCCCTGTCGGAGAAGATCAAGGCATTCTTCAAATGTCTGCAGCCGCTCAGGAATTGTCTCAAGAACGCGTTCTTCGCGCACCAGCAGGCTCTGTTCACTCAGGCGTTCCTCTAGCCCCGCTTGCCGATAACGTTCGAGAGTTTCTTCTAGGGTAGGAAGATTTGACAGTTTCTCTTCAATGTCTGCGAGTTCTTTGCGCACATCCACAATTAAACGCCGGTTTTTCTCAAGTTTTCGGAGCAACTCTACCTTGCGCCGGTCCAGAGATTGATCGTACTCTACAAAACGATTGAGCAACCGCGTCAGTTTTTCGGGACTGCTGGTAAGTTCGGAAATCTCGTGCTGCCCGTAGACTTCAATTCGGGGAAGAATTTCCTTGGGAAGTAGATTGGAGAGGTGACCGTCTTGATCCCGAACAACCGGAGAGTTTCCGATTAGACGTTCAATTATATAATCACGTGGTGCCGGACGCATGCTTCGCACGAGAAGGGAGATTTTCGTCCCGCTGCGCAACACCTGGTGAACGATCCCTTCGTGTGCTTTACGTGCGTCTTCGGCGATTGGGTCCAGATCAAGCGCGTAGCGTGCGCTTTCGATAATCGTGGACTTCCCGGCACCGCGCCCGCCCAACAGAACGTTGAGGTTCTGATTGAAGTGCACCGCGCCGCCATCGAGAAATCCGCCCTCCCATGCCATAGCCACCAATTCGGCGTGATCTTCCATTTCCATTTGGTCTAGTTGCGGGTTAAGACGGATACGTGATCCCGGATCCAAAAAAGCCTGTCTCAAACCCTCAATGCCCACCTCGGACATCTTGATCCAACAGGTTGCGGACGGCAGCTCTAGACTCTCGGGATCCACAATGTCGTTTGCATTGACAACAGCGATCGCCAGATTCTCGCTCGCAGCATGTTCACGGCGGTAGTCAGGGTTGCTGTTCTCTACAATTGCGCGGTCACTCTGATGTAGATCATGCACGTCCTGTGATATCTGGATTGCTAGCAAATTCGCGTCACGCCATGCCCTAATCCGCGCCTGTCCGTCAAGAACTCGGAGTAACCCGTGCCGGCTTGTGACGTGGGCGGCAATGGAAACACCGCCTTGTTCTCGAACCTGACTCAAAATCTCGACGAAATCCTTGTCCGAAAGATCTGAAGACGGCTCCGGCTTCGTAATCCCGAATGAACCAAGGTACAAGCGGAGTTTCGCTTCTTCGATTTTCGGCGGGTAAATGCACAGAATGTGAATACCCTCAGTCGACGTGAGCTCGAAACCGGGCAAAATCGTGATTCCTAAGTTCGCGGCAGCGCGCCGAAAAGGTGCGACACCGCTCGCGTCGTTGTGATTGGTTATTGCGAGGACAGAAACACCGATCTCTGCAGCCTTTTCGACAATCGCCCTTGCGTGCGTCTCGGCATCGGTCGAACCACGCTGTCCACGGAACTTGTGCCCGTAAGTAGAGGGGTTAACCTGCAATGCGCAACGATGGAATTCGGCGCCGCGCGGCAACTTGAGCGCTTTAGCAATGGGATCTTTTGTTTTGGTAGTTGGATTGTTATTGTTCACGTTAATAAAACATCAGATACGACAAGAACTCGATAGAGTGTTCCCTCAAAATCTTGTAGTAGCCAACGGGTTGCTCACGTTGTTGATCGAAACAGAATATGGCTACCCTCGCGCAACCCCGAGGCAGCATGTGCCTGCCTCGCGTTCCAGTCGTGGCCCTGAACTCCATCGTCGCAATCTGTTCTGGCGTTATGACCGCACTCCTTTTTCAAGCGAACACATTGGATCGACGACGCTGTCAAGGCTCACGGTGAGGTCTGCGTGATGGCGGCTCAGCCATTGCTTGGCTCGCTCCATGTCGGGACAAAGGCTCTGAACGGTCAGCCAGAACTTCGCCGAATGGTCCGGGACGACTAGATGTACAACCTCATGCGCGACGAGGTAACGAAGCACGAAATCTGGCGCAAGGATGAGGCGCCAGTTGAAGGACAAGTTTCTGCGGGACGAGCAGTTTCCCCACTTCGTGCGCTGACCCATCACGTATACCCGTCCGGGTTCCGCCCCAATGCGCTTGGTCACCACAGGTAGGTAGTCCGCAATGGCCGAGCGGGCCTGTCTTCTCAACCAATTCTCGAGACCACGCACTGCCTCTGTTTGGGTCTCCGGCCCTCGGCGAACGACAATCTTCCCGTCGTTCAACATGACGCGGTTTCCGCGAGCCTTCGTGTCGACGAAGTCGACGCACACCGGGGTTGGTTTGCCACGATACAAGATCTCGCCGGACTCCTGCCGCACTGGCCGCCTCAGGACACGAAGACTCGCCACGCGGTCGAGTTGGGCGAGCACCCAGTTCTCGTTCTTGCGCAGGAACGCCGACACGTGCTCGTCATTCACGCCCACCGGTTGAAGGACTTCGACCCCGCCTGGACCGACCCGAATGCGAGTCTGCTGAGCGGTCCTGGAGACGACTATATTAAAATCCACGCGTCTGCCGCGCAGCACGATCCGCTGTTGAGTTACGGCCTTCATCAGTCTGATACCCCGTCCGACTTGACCAACTCCTCCACTGCCGGCTTCAGGAACGGAGGGTCTGCGTCGTCCGTATCAAACCCCAGCCGTTCGTAACGTGGATTCCACGACTCTGCCAACAGCGACTGCTCCACGCGCATGCGCCCACTGACCGAGTTGCTCCACCCCGTCACGAGAAGCTTGTGCTGCCGCAGATGGCGGACCATGTTGCGCGCGCACTCCGCGATGTAGGTCTCGTGGGTGACGGAAGTGTGGGCGCGCAGGATTGTGAACATGCCGTATTCGCCAGGTTGCGTGAGGCCCAGCCGTTCCGGCTCCAGCCTCGCGTTGGAGGCCTGGCTCGCGATGGTTTCCAATTCTTGCAGGCGCTTCGCGGTAGCCTCGTCGCTGGTTTCCTGTCGTTCCTTAATTTTTCGAAGCCTCTCCCCCAGTAGCCGATAGAGAAAGCCCGGATCGTCCTCCGCCAGTTCGGCGGTCAGCATCGCTTCCAAGGCGGCCGCCTTGTCGGCGGGCGTCGGGAGTTCGTCCAACTCTCCCGTGTAGTCTTGGTCGATCTTGAGGACCGGCAGCGACTGCGCCATCTCGACAAAGGTCGTGTTCTCCTCGATCAGCGCTGTCGTCTTCGCGGACAACTCCCCATAGGTATCCCTGCTCCCGCGCTGCCGCCGCCGGTGCGCCACGTAGATTCCGCAAAGCCAGTTGTACTGGAGACGGTGCGGGTACAGGCACGGGTCGGGCGACACGGCCTCCCAGAGTCGTTCGAGGCTCCTGAAGTTCTGCTCGAAGCTCTTTGCTGTCTCGGAATCGCGGAGCCGCCGCAGGGCGGACAGCAGACACTGTCGCGTATCCTCAATTACGATGCCCTCGAAGGTCTCCATGCACCGAGCGACCTCCCCGGGCACCGTCTCCCGCAGTTTTTCCCAATCGATAAGGGATTCTTCACGGATGCTCTCGTCAAAGTTGAGCGCCTTCTCCAAATCGGCGAAGACACCGAAGTAATCGACAACGATCCCCGTCCGTTTCTTCATTGAGGGCAGGGGCCGGTTGGTTCGGGCAATCGCTTGAAGCAGGTTGTGGTCGCGCAGCGGCTTATCCAAATACATCACCTGCTCCACCGGCGCGTCAAACCCGGTGAGAAGGCGGTCGCAGACGATGAGGATCTTGAGCGGAGGTCGCCACTCGGCCCGGTCGTTACCGTGACGTTCCTGATTCCAGTCCTCCCACTGCGCCGGTGTCAACTTGAAGTAATCGATCAGCTCGTCTTGCTTCGCCTTGGCATACTCAAAGCGCTCGACATCGGGCTCGCTGTTCTGCGCTGTCGAGATGATCACGTCTGACGTTTCCGGCGGGAGTCCCCGATCGCACAGCCGGCGGTCGAGCAAGTTCTTGTAGACTGCGCACGCCTTGCGGTCTACAGCGACGATCTGGGCCTTGAAGCCGTTCGGGTTGGGATGGGCCAGAAAGTGGGCTAGCATCTTGTCAAGCACGATGTCCACCCGGTTTGGATGCCGAACTAGCTCCTTCCACCGGGACCGTTGGCGTTGAACGAAGTCCTTTGCCTCCTCGTCCTGCAGTTCCATTTCCTCGCAAATCTGCTCGAACCCGATGCTCAGGGGTCCCTCTTCGACTTCAATGGGCACGACATCGCGGACGTAATGCACCTCCAGCGTCGCCCCGTCCTGGATTGAACGGCGGATGCCATAATAGCTCAAGTAACGCTCCTGCACGCCGTCCTTCAGTGGTCCGAAATCGCGATGGGTGTTCTGCAGGGTACGGTCGATGGGCGTCCCGGTGAAGCCGAACCGAAACCCGTTCTGAAGCTTAACGCGCATGGTGAGCGCATGGCTCTCGCGACTTCCCTTGCTCGTGCCCGTCTGCGAGCGGTGGCACTCGTCCACTAGACTCACTATGTTGTCGCGGCTCAACGGGGCAAGGTCGTCCATCTTCTGGAAGGACTGTAGGGTCGTCACCAAGGTGCCGCGCCAGTCGCTCCTCAGCCTCCGTTTGAGGTCTTCGACGCCTAGAGCCTTTTCGACGTTGGCGTAGTCGCAGGCATCGAAGTCGTCCGCGAGTTGTGTCTTGAGGTCGCGACGGTCGACGACGATGAGTACCGTCGGATTGTCGAGTGCCGGATGCCGGCGCAGCTTCTGGCCCGCAAACAGCATGGTGAGAGACTTGCCGGAGCCCTGGGTGTGCCAGATTAGGCCGGTACGATCTTGGGCGCTCACCTGCTGACCCACCTGTGCCACCGTGCGGTCTACCAGCTCGTTTACCGCCTCAAACTGTTGATAGCGGGCAATTTTCTTCGCGGTTGCGCCTCTTTTGGTCTCGAAAACGCTGAAGTGTCGAAGGAAGTCAAGCACGTGCGACGGCTCCAATCGCAGGAGCCCCCTGACAGGCGTCTCTAGCGGGTCGTCGGGATGCGCGGCCTCGGGCTCGTTCCACCAGCCGCGATGGTCCGGATACAGGCTGAGCCAGCGGCCCCATTGGTCGAGGTGACGGTCGATGTCTTCCTTGCTGGCGTTGTGAAACAGCACTGTCCCGTAACGGAATTCGTCTTCGTCTGCCGCTACGCAGAAGACGTTGGGAGCCAGCATCAGCGGCGCTTGCCGCTGGTATCGATGAAGTTGGTGCACCGCCTCGCGCCAGTCCTTGCCGCTGGTCACGTAGCTCTTGTATTCTGCAACCACAAGGGGAATACCGTTGACCAGCAGCACCGTATCCTCGCGGCACTGCTTGACGCCCTGCACGCGGTATTGATTGGTGGCGGTGAAGTCGTTCAGATGCTGACGCTTCGCCTCGAAAGCGATGAAGTGTACAGTACGCGCGTCTTCGCCCGGGCGGAGCACGACCTTGACGCCATCACGCAGCAGATCGAGCGTCGCGTGGTTGGCGTTAAGCCGGTCCGGCTGTCCCATCGCCTCGCGCAGCGCCTTGACTGCGCTCTGAGCCTGAGTCTCGGTCTCCACTTGCGGGTTGATGCGAACGATGGCCGCCTTCAGCAGTGTCTCAACGAGCGGGTTTTCCAAGGGCCGACCGAACTCCGCCATTGCCGCCTCGTCACGGTACGTCCAGCCTAAGCCGCCCACATGGTAGGAGACTCTCGACTCCCCACAAAGCCAGTTCAGTATCGGCTGTTCGACGTAGCCGTATTCGCTCATGGCGCGAGGCCCTCCCTCATATTGCCGACTCGGACCTTACCGGTGAGGAGGTCGTGCATTAGCGACCGCTTCACCTGTTTCAAGGCCTCGCACTTGGCGATCAAGGTATCCTCCACTCGCTCGGCTGCCGTCACGGTGTTGATGATTTCCAATTGCCTGTGGTCTGGCGCAACAAGGAAGTACCGCGGATAAAGGTCCTTGTTGTTGAGTTGTGGAACCCCGGAATCCTCGATGTACCGAGCAAGGTTTCGCCATTCAAGCTGTAACCGCAGGAATTCAGGGCGCATTCCAAGCTGGGTTTGAAGTGCCATCAGGTTTGGATCGAGCGACACGGGTACGGCTGTTGTTCGTATCCGATTCTTCATGATGGCCGCGCCCCGCTTTGCAATCACGACGGTACCGATTGGAAGCACCTTAAATCGCTCGTTCTCACGCGCTCGAAAACCAAGCTGGGTTCGGACGATCATGCGTCCATTGGCGGGGTCGTTAAAATCGTCCACCTTCATGAACCAAGTGTCTGGGGCGGCGTCATCCTGCGGTAGTTTCAAGGCGTCAACGCTGCTACACCCGGCCGCAACGATGAAAAAGGCCCGGCGGCCGCGGACCGCATCCCAACTGCATGGAATACGACCGCAGTGCGTGTCTTTCCAAGGCCCTTGCCATCCCCCAAATCCGAACGACGATTGTAGCAATGCACGTCGCACCGTCCGCGCAGTGTCAGCGGACTTACGAGTGCGTTCCAGCGCTGTGTCCACGGCGTCAAGAATGCGGGCGATGGCGGCTTGCTCTTCGGACGGAGGAACGGGAATCGACATACTCTTGAAGAAGCTATGGCTGAGGTTACTCAGGCCCGTCGTACCTTCTGCGGTGGCGCTCAAGTACGACTGTATTGGTTCAGAGGAGAGCCACCGAAAAAAATAGTCTGGCCTTAGTTCACTGTTGGATTTTGGCTTTGCACCGATCAAGAAAGACGCAAACAAAAAACCCGCATGGTTCCGAATTAGCTGAGCGTTTCCTATTCTGTTTTTGTTGCCGTTTGACCCGACAATTACAGTCCAATCAGCTGATACCTGTGCCTTATCCACCTCACTTGAGCTTAGTCTAGAAAGATAGAGCAGATCGTCCAGTTCCAACCGATCCTGGATGTTCTTGATGCCGATGACAGGCATTCGGTTTGGTCCCGGCTCCGAGTGCTCCTGTTCCTTCGACCAAGATACACCACGCGCGAGCTCGACGCTGCGTTGGACTGTCGTCGTGCACCAACCAGCGGGATGTGGCGTTGCATCAGTCGGACGCATAACCGGCCTCCCGTAACATTGCAGCTAGAGTCCTCTCCGCTTCCATCCTCGCAGTTTCTGCATCACGGAATTTCGAAAGAGATTCCACTACATCCATTCGCGCCTCTGGCTCGAACGTATCCACGTAGCGTGGCACGTTGAGGTTGAACTCGTTCTCCTCGACTTCGTCCATGTCGACGACGCGGGCGTGCTTGAACAGTTCGTCGGGGTCTGAATAGAGCGCTACAAGTTCCTGGCTTACGGCGCTGACATCCTTCCGGTCGTCGTCGGCGCTGCGGCGCGCCTCGGCGATGCGCTCGTCGCGCTCCGCTACCTTCTCTCCGATCTTGTCGCGTTGCTTCCGAAGCTTCGTCAACACCGACGCCGCTTTCGTCTTTTCGCGCTTCGTCGCGGCGGCGCGCTGCTTTTCGTGGGCCTCCTGAAGCGTATTGTTGAGATCGGTCAGTCTGTCAGCATGCGGCTGATATTCGGCCTCGAGCCGGCCGACCTCGTCCGCCTCCCGCCGGGCGATTTCGCTGTGAATCCTTCCCCTGTGTTCTTCCACGAGACCAGCCGCCTTAGAGGCATCACCGTAGGCGTGGTAATGCACGAGCATCCGCATAACGTCCTGGGGGCGGAGCTCGTTCTGGGCGGAGATTTCGCGGTAGTGCCGGGCGGCATAGATCAACAGGACCCGATCCCGGCGCTCCACCGGGCGTTGTCTGCGCAAGATCAACAGGCACGCGGGCACTCCTGCGCCGTAAAAAACGTTGAGTGGCAGCGAGACGACGGCGTCGATCAACCGGGATTCGAGCAGCGCCCGCCTGATGAGATGCTCGTCATCGGCCTTGCGCCGCTTAACCTTCGGTTTCCCCTTGGCATCGAAATCGCCTGTCTCTTCCTCGATTTCCGGCTGGCCGCGGAAGAGCACCCCCTGCGGGCAGACGATGCCAGCCCGCCCGTTGTCGGACAGCGAAGCAAGGATGTGGAGGATGAACGCATAGTCCCCGTAGTTGGCCGGCGGCGCCTGGAAGCCGGTGCCGCGGCCAAAACGACCGTAAGGATCCTTGTAGCCTTCGCTGCCGAATATCTCCTTCTGCAGCCGTGCCTTTCGGGTCTTGTCGTCGGTCTGCTGCTCCGGCTTCAGCCACCAGTAATCGTCCGAGAACGGGAAATTGGCGAGCACCAGAGAGAACTTGCGCACTTCTCCGTCTTGGAGAAACAGCGGGTCGGTAATGGTGCTGTTGCCGGCCCGGATGTCGGCTTCGAGGCCGTGGAGCACGGAGTTAATCTTGCCGATGGCGGCGTTGCCCCAGTTCATCTCCTGCGCGAAATAGCGCGCGTGGGTCGGCAGATGGCCGTGTTCGCGGAGGTAGTCGGCGGCGTGCACCAGCATCCCGCCGGAGCCCGCGGTCGGATCGTAAATCGTATCGCCGGGGCGCGGCTCTAGGATGCGCACCAGGGTGTCGACCACCTCCGGCGGAGTGAAGAACTCGCCCGCCTTCGCGCCGGCATCGTCGGCGAACATCTTGATGAGGTATTCGTAGGCCCGTCCCAGCACGTCGGCCGGCACGTTTCGGTTCGACAGATCGTGCTCATCGAAGTGCTGGACTAGAGCGTGGACCACTTCATTGGCAATCAGTGGTTTGCCCGACCCGTCGGGCGCTGGCTGATTCCAGTCCACAGTGAACACACCCCGCAACTCGGCGTTGGCGTTGGCCACAGCCCGCATCGCATCTGTCAGGACCTCGCCGATGTTCACCGATACCGCCTTGATGTCTCCCCACCGGGCGCCGTCCGGGATGTCGTAACGATGCTCGCCACGCGCGCGGAAGATGGCCTTTTGCGCCTCGGTAAACGGGCGGTCCTGCTGCCGTTCCTGCTCAGCGATGGCGTCGTCCGCCTCCCACTCCCACTGGTCGCAGAGCCTCTTGTAGAACATCAGTGACAGGATGTAGTTCTTATAGTCCTGCCCCGCCGTCTTGCCACGCAGGATCTTCGCCGCACCCCAGAGGTGCGCTTCAAGTTGTTGGAGCGTAAGCTTCATTGTGATCTACGAACCTCGAACCCGCAAACCTATCGAATCGATCTAGGGTTCTTCGGTTACGCGCCGCGCGTCATGGGCCCCAGCGAGGGCCGTAGTCGTGGAGCAAAGGCTTTGATTGCCCACCGCGACCAGTCTGTTACTCCCAAGGACAGGCGTACTTGACACGTAACCGACACCTTAGTAGCCATTTGTCCGACGAGCGGCCTAACACGAGCCCACTGTGTTTTGTCCCTGTCTGCGCGACAGTATAGACCTAAGCCGGTTCGCGGGCGTCGGCTGGGAATTTTCGAAACGGGGTGCCTGTGGGGAAACCGGCGGTTAAACAACGCAGAGCGAAAAATGGAGAATTGGAGAATCCGGAGACGAAATCGCGGGGTCCCCGCACACAACTCCTTTTGGTTGCATGCAGCACCCCGAGTAGGATTTTTCTAACCGGAGAATGGAGGAGCATATCCGACGCGGCATAACCCCTTGGGAAAGCACCAGATATGACGACGCCCCGATGGGGTATCCCTTCGGGGCTCGCCTTAACCAACGGGTTGCTCCCGTTGTTCATCGGAATAAAATATGGCTCTCCCGGACGGACTCGAACCGCCGACAAAGTGGTTAACAGCCACCTGCTCTACCAACTGAGCTACGGGAGATCATGAAATACTGACAGATGTACCGGGTTTTCGGCTTTCTTGAAAGTTGGCGCTAAATTGTACACGATAGTTTGAGCGGATGGCAAATGAAAATTGACATTGGGGATGGAGAAAGATGCTGCGTAATACGTAATGCGTAAGAAAACCGGACCAAGAAGAAATCAAAAACGAAAGACGGATGTGTAGCAAGAAAAAAGTAAGTGTTTAGTGGTCAGTGGCTAGTGGTCAGCAAAACCCCTGAAACCGGAATTTCTATCAGGATTCTCTATCGCGGTCGCCGTTTGTTCCCTTGATCTATCCGTTCGTTTGATTCTACTACGAACCGGAAAATTGAGCATCCACACGAGGTGCCCCTGGAAAATAGCAAAAAGACCGTCTAGATTCATAGCACTCGACTCCAGTAATAAAGAACAAAAACAGTTACAAAAAAAGAAGTCGACGATTGGTGTCAGTTTCGCCGTGCGAGTGCAGACAAATGGGTGTCCTTTTCCTGTTATTATGATATTATTCTGCTAGAGCAGAATAGTTGTATGCGATCATGTGGGAATATCATTGGGAGGAAACCTCGTGAATTGGCAAGATTTCATACCAATTATCACAGCCGGCATTACAATTGTCGTTTTGCTTTGGAAATTTCCTACCAAATCGGATATGAATAGAAGGTTTGCGGAACTGCGATCGGAGTTTCGTGAGGACGTAAGGGATGTCAGAGAGAACATAAAGGATGTGCGAGCGGAAGTACGAGAAAATATAAAGAACGTACGGGATGAAATTAAGAACGTACGGGAGGAGATAAAGGACTTACGAGAGGAAATAAGAGATGTGCGCGGGGAATTAAAGGAACTTCGCGTGGCATTTATGAACTACATTCTTCATCGCAACACGGAAGAAAAGGATTAAACAAATACAATTTGGTATCCGGTGATATGTCGCTATCTAACGGAAAGGATAGTCAAACCTGAAGGAATCGCATTGCACCAACCATAGCAGCATTTGGAATCGACCATAAGAATTACCTCTCCGACTGCTCGACGCCGGCGCTGTAGGTTCCGTCGCTGGCGGCGTCTCCCTCCATCAGCCCGCCGGCATCAACCCAATCCTTGATGCTTTGAATGCTATCCGCCACAGTGTAGGCAGGCTCAAAATCGATGAGGTTTTTTGCCTTCGACATGTCGAAAGAAATCTCCTCGCCTTGCGCCATGCTCCACGGGAAGCCGCACTCCACCTCAATGTCGGGCACGATGGCTTTGATAATCTCGACGAATTCGGAACCTCGGGTGGGACTGGCGCCGCAACAGTTGAAAATCTCGCCCACGGCGCCTGGGTGCTCCCCGGCAGCGATGTGCATTCGTGCTACATCGCGGTAATCCACGTAGTGGCAAAGCTCCTCGGTGGAGAAATGCGGGATTTGAACCTTGACCCCTTCAGCCAGTTGAACGGCAAACTCACGCCAGCCGCGGCCGCCGCCCTGTCCGTGAGGTCCGATAACGGCTGTCAGCCTCAGAACTGTCGTCGGGACGTCGTATTGATGATAATAGGTTAGCGCCAACTCCTCCTGCATCCGTTTGGTGGTCGAGTAAATGTCTTTGGGTCGGCAGGGGTGGTCCTCGTCCACCGGCATGTAGTCGGGCGGATTGAATTTTGTTCCGGGATACCATTCGTAAGCCGATATACTGCTGGCTTGCACAAAACGCTTCACCTCGGCGCGGCGGGCGCACTCGAGCAAGTTGTGCAGACCGTTGACATTCAGCTCGACCATCTGCAGCGGATCCCCGGTATCGCCGGGCAACGAGGCGAGGTGCATGATACAATCGAACGAGCTTCCGTCCAATGCCTTTTCTAATGCTTCCGCATCGGTCAAATCCGCTTGGATGAACGGGAGGTCACCTTTGGGTCGGGTACGCCCGAGACCGGTGACCGCTTTCCCCATCTCCAAGAGCTGCCGCACGAGTTCACGTCCGACATATCCGGTGGCGCCGGTAACTAGCACGTCTTTCATGAGATTCATGCCTCCTTCGGCGGCGGTTCGTAGTACGGCGGCGTTACTTCCTCGGTAAGCGGCAGATCGACCCACGCGCCGGTTTCCATGCTCTTCCACGTTGCGCACATGACTTCCACGGCGCGCGCGCCATCCTCACCGCTAATCAACGGCGGCTTGTCGTTGATGATGCAGTCCAAAAAGTGCTCGGTCATGCGCTCGTAGTTGCTCGGTCTGCGCGGCGGACAGATAGGTACCCACCGCTTACGGACGTGCTCGTCTATTATATCCTCCACCCAGAACAGTTCGGGCCAACGGTAGTCGCTTAGCACCTCGGGGAGGGTGTCTACGGTAAAATCCTTGTTCGTATACACCGCCATGGGCCAGCTCTGGAAGGGGTTGGTGGCGTCGGTGGCGGTGAAGATAGTGCCTTCCGTGCCGCACAGTTCGGTCATCTGGTTCACGGCGGGAGAGAATCGGTTGCAACTGACCGTGCCGAAGGCGCCGTTCTCGAACTCGACCATTACCAACGCGGTGTCGTCGCATTGCGTATAGCTTTCGGGCATCGCCAAACGCCGCGCAACGCCGACCGCGCGCTTGACCTTGCTGTCGTTGAGCCAGGTCAATAAATCTATCACATGGGCGCCGGTATCGTTCAGCGCAGCGCCGCCGGCAACCTTGCAGTCCAGTCGAAACTCGGTTCGGGCAACGTGATTCTGATAGTTGTACCAATGTTCATGGAGGCTGCCCCGGCTCATCAGCAGATTGCCTATGATTCCCTCCGTGATGAGTTGCTTCGTCCACTGGTTATGCGTCCAGAATCGGCGGTCACACCCGACCATAAGCTTCACGCCCGCTTCCTTGCAGGCATTGACGATGTCCCAGGCTTCGGTATTTGTAACGGCGAGAGGTTTTTCAACCACGACGTGTACGCCGGCGCCCGCAGCCGCAATTGCGATGTTGCGGTGCGAGTTGTTTGGAGTCGCAATCACGACACCGTCGAGGTTTGCGTTTTCAAACATCGCTCGGTAGTCGGTGAAGTGTCTTTCAGCCCCCCACTTTTCTGCGGTTGCTTTTGCCTGATTGTCATCCAGATCGCAAACGGCGACCAGTCTCGCCTCTTTGCGCTGAGTGATTGACGGCAGATGCGCAATTTCCGCGATGCTGCCGCAACCGATGACCCCCATTCTAACGTCTGACATTCTTTCCCCTTTTCAATTACCGGTTTCACCGTGATAACCAAGATTTACGCGCTCTTCAACCCGCTCGTGCTCCGGCATTCGTTCTATAGAGACGCCACCGCTCTGTTCAATGACACAGATGGCGGTAGCGCACCCCCATTGCGCGGCTTTGAGCGGATCGGCGCTGCGGAGATACTCCGACAAAAAGCCCGCCATGAAGGTATCGCCGCCTCCGGTGGTGTCTGTTACGTTTCCCGACAGCGGCGGTATCTCCCATCGGTTCCCTCGTGTGAGGACAAGCGCTCCCTTCGGACCGAGCGTAATGACTGCGACGCTTGCCCCGCGATCCAGAAACCGCTTCGCCGCCTCGTTCGGATCATCCCATCCGAAGATGGTCGCCGCATCTTCGTCGGAGGCTTTAACGATATCGAAGTGTTCGGCAACGCCGCAGGCTAGCTCTTCGAGAGAGGGGGTGGCTTCGCGATTGGCGAGGCTCATGTGAACACCGCCGTATCCACCGAGATCGACGGCGCTAACTTCCCCCAGCGCGACCACATCCGCCAGGTCTTCCGTGAGTACATCGTTGTCCATCGGACAGACATAAATCAACCGGCATCCGTGGTACGGTTTCGGAATATCTTCAACGGTGATTGGCGTAGCCTTAGTCGGATAGCGGATCTCCTTATGCCCCTGTTCATCGTAAATTAGTTCGGTGGTCGTGGTTCGATCAGTTGTATGTATGCCGGTCACATCCACTCCGGCTTGGATCAGGGGTTGAAGCAACTCTTGCGGCATGTCCGATCCGATTTTTGTGGACATCCCCGTCTTGGTGTTCTGGCGCGCGGCCGCCACGGAGCAGTAGGCGGGAGGGCTGCCCAAGAACGGTCCCTTGACGGTGTCCGGGAAATAAATCATCTCGGAAATGACATGACCGATACAAACCAAATCAGGTGTTGACGTCATCTCTCGGCTCTAAAAACCTTTCGTGAATCCGACCCCGAGAAGACAGCACAACTGCCGCGTATCGCGGTACGGAAATTTTGCACATTATACGGCATAGGGTGGTTATGTCAAGCGCAAAAAACTGTTGTAATCGGGTGTGGGAGATTGTAAACTGAGGTCGTTACCCGGGTCATTTCCGAGTTTAGACAACGTCGGACTTGGCAAAGTCAAACCTTGAATCGGTAGTCGAGTCACTGCTGCGTACCAACCTTCATCGTGTCGCAGTGGGAACCTATCAAGAGGAGAGATTATGCCCGTTTTAAGTGCGGAAAACCGCGCCTTCTGGGAGGAACACGGTTACGTGGCTGTTCATGACGCCGTACCACCGGAGAACACGAAAGCCGCCGAGGATGCGGTTTGGAACTTTCTCGATATGGATGCTGAGAATAGGGAAACTTGGTATCCCGACCCGCCGCGTTCCAGTATCATGGTGGAGATATACCAGCATCAAACGCTGTGGGACAATCGTCAATCCCCGCGGCTACACCAAGCCTTTGCTGAAATATGGGGAACCGAGGAGTTGTGGGTTAGCTTTGATCGGGCAAGCATGAGTCCGCCCAATCGTCCGCCGAAATTGAATCGAACGGATGCCGGGCTGCATTGGGACAGAAATCCCTTCAACCCTCCATCCAATCTCGGCGTGCAAGGCGTGCTGTATCTGACCGACACGGCAGCCAATCAGGGCGCGTTCACCTGCGTACCCGGGTTCCATCACAAAATTGAGGCGTGGCTGGAAACTCTCCCGAAGGACGCCGACCCACGGCGGCAAGATTTGGAGAGTTTGGGCGCCGAACCGATTCCGGGGAAAGCGGGGGACCTGATAATCTGGCACAGCAGTTTGCCTCACGGCGCGGGGCCCAATTTTGCCGACCAACCTCGCGTGGTGCAGTACATCACCATGTTTCCCGCCGGTGAGGACAGCGAAGAATCCCGCGCAAAACGAATTGACGCGTGGCGAAACCGCGGGGCAGGATTTAGCGGCGAGCGAGAGGAGAAGGAATTTACGGAGGGTAAGACCGCAAAACTCACGCCGTTGGGGAGGAAACTGCTGGGGTTGGAAAAGTGGAGGAGTTGAATATTTGGCATCTGGGAACGAACAAATCTGATGATCATTGACTATGTAACGCAAGTTTCCACCTACAAGATTTTAGACATGCGCCACCGTTTTTAATTGAGAATAGTTCATCAATTGCGGAGATTTCGTAGCGCAAACTGTTAGTTTGCGCATCACAAACACAATCTAACAGATTGTGTTACAGAGGTGACAACTTGGGTTATGTAAGAATGTCATAAAGTGCATCCGGAATTGTGTATATTTGGAAACACGGTAGGACTTACGAACTTTAGTGGGCTACGCGGATCTGCGTTCCCTACTTGCCTGAATCCTAGAAAGGGACAAAAAACTAGGTAGGGAATAACTAGCCAGCCTAACTGCCGAGGAAGAAAGCATGAAGATTCAGATCGAATTAAACGGACCGGAACCGATTGTAGTCAGCGCATCCATTGCCCCTATTGAGTTTTCCACGGGGGGATTTCATGTGGACTGGGAGACGCTTGCGACGCTGAGAGAGGTCGAGCCGCAGAAAGCCTATCCGGTTTCAACGTTCCGCGGTTTCCTCCCGCCAGAGGCAGTTACCGTGGGTGAATATTGGGAAATTGACGACAAATCCGCGCTTGAGTTGCTGAAGCAACTTGCCGAGAATCCAAGTCTTCAACTGTGGGTTAATGACGATCCAGGCCAATGGGCGTCACTTCGGGCTTACAACGACGATTACGCGGAGATTGTGTTTCGCATTCATGCCGCGTTTGTGTTGACGGATGGATTTTTCACACCCTCACAATTTGCTGGGTGTCTGATTATTGACCGTCACTTGGAGCAATTGGCTAATTTTGAGATGTCTGTTCCGCCGAGCACACTGAACTTTGATGTCCACAGGAACTACGATGATGGGCGCAACCTCACTGACTGTGGAATTTGTCAGATTGAGATGAACGCCGGCCAAGTGGCCACGCGAGAATCGAATTATTCCGAAGAAATCTCTGTGGACGAGGCTCAACTCGGGCTCGCGAGGCAGTTTTACCCCGCACAATCTATTGAATGGGTAAAGTTGGAAGAAGCGGTAGAGATGGCAAAGGCGCTTAACCGCCCTATCCATGTTGTTTCGGCCGACGGTACCTTTATGGATCAGTCGTGCTGAGGAAGCGGAAAAATTCTGAGGGCAGGTGCCCTCGCCGATAAGAAGACGATTGAGTATTTAAACTCGAATTTTGTTAATCTCTGGGTTCTCAATCTCGATCTCAAACGACACCGGGATGCAAAGGGGATTGATGGTGTGTCGCCGTTGGAGCGTGCCATAATCGGGGGTTGGAATGAGAAATCTCCGGTAGATTGCCAAGTGATTTCCAGCGAGTTGAAACTGCTCGGGAGTCTACCACTCAATGACTTCATTGACGCTTATCACAGCTACCCTAATCACAGCGAAGAAGCACAAGTTTATCGGGACTTTTTGAAGCGTTCGTTAGCATAAATCCGCCCCGAATCGTAGGAATTTTGCAGCGTTCTGGAACATCTATGTCAACTGATTGGTACCCCTAGCGGAGGAAAGGATGAAGATACAGCTTGAGTTAAATGGTCCGGAACAAATTGTCGTTAACGCATCTATTCCCCCAATTACGTTTACTACAGCCGGCTTTCATGTGGACTGGGAGCCGCTTGCGACGCTGAGAGAGGTTGAACCGCAAAGAAACTATCCAATCTCAACATTTCAAGGCTTCCTCCCACGGACGGAGGTTTCTGTCGGCGAACACTGGAAAATTGGCCCCGAATCCGCACTCCAGTTACTGAAGCAACTCGCCGAAGAGCCGCAACTAGAACTGCGGAATCGTGAGGACATAGGCCAGTGGGCATCCCTTCGCGCATACAACGACAATTATGCGGAGACTGTGTTCCGCATACATACGGTGTTCACGTTCAAGGATGGGAGGTTTACACCCTCACAACTTTCTGGAGCCCTAATTATTGACCGGCGCTCGGAGGAATTGATATATTTCGAGATGTCCGTTCCACCGAGCACGCTGAACTTTGATGCAGTTAGAAACTATGATGAGAATGGCGGCATCACAGAATGCGGTGTTTGCCGAATTGAGATGGTTGCCGGCAAAAACATCGCTCAACGGTTGGCTTACTCCGAAGAAATCTCTATGGACGAGGCGCGGCTGGGATTAGCGAGGCAGTTTTATCCGGCGCAATCCATTGAATGGGTAACGCTGGAAGAAGCGGCAGAGATGGCAAAAGCGCTTGACCGCCCCATCCATGTTGTGTCTGCGGATGGTACCTTCATGGATGAGTCGTGTTGAGGCAGCGGAAAACACTTGAGGGCAGGTGTCCTCGGCGATAAAGACACGATTGATTATTTAAACGCCAATTTTGTCAATCTCCATGTGCTTAATCTCGACCTCAAACGGCGTCGAGATGCAGAGGGGATTGATGGCGTTTCTCCGTTGGAGCGCGTCATCATCGGCGGTTGGAATGAGGAATCCCCGGTAGATTGCCAAGTGATTTCCAGCGAGTTGAAACTGCTGGGGAGCCTACCGCTGAATGATTTTCTTGGTGCGTTTAGTCCCACCAGGCCACAAGACTATCGCGATTATTTGAGACGTTCGTTAGCGGAAGCGCCTCCGGAAGCGTAGGACTTGTGCTGAAAACTGGAGACATCTGTGCCAACCAATCAATAACCTCAGCGGAGAAGCGGAGAAAATGATGAAGATTCAGCTTGAGTTAAACGGTCCCAATCCGATTGTCGTTAACGCATCTATTCCCCCAATTACGTTTACTACAGCCGGCTTTCATGTGGACTGGGAGCCGCTTTCGACGCTTAAAGAGGTCGAACCACGCAGAAATTATCCTGCCTCGACATTTCAAGGCTTTCTCCCGCGGAAGGCAGTTTGTGTCGGCGAACACTGGAAAATTAATTCCGAATCCGCACTCCAGCTACTAATGCAACTCGGCGAAGAGCCGCAATTGGAATTACAGAATGATGAAGGAGGGCAGTGGGCATGCCTTCGCGCCCAAAACGACGTCTACGCTGAGGTTGTGTTCCGCATACATACGGAATTTGCGTTCAAGGATGGGATGTTTACACCCTCTCAACTTGCTGGAAGCCTGATTATTGACCGGCACCAGCAGGAGTTAACTTATTTTGAGATGTCCGTTCCACCGAGCACGCTGAACTTTAATGCCCACAGGAAACTGGAGGACGATCGAGTCGTCACCGAATGCGGTGTTTGCCAGATCGGGATGACTGCCGGAGAGAGAGTCGCCCAAGAATTGACCTACGCGGAAGAAATCTCTATAGAGGAGGCGCGGCTGAGACTTGCGAGACAGTTTTATCCTGCGCAATTCATCGAATGGGTAACGCTGGAAGAAGCGCCGGAGATGGCAAAGTTGCTTGACCGTCCCATCCATGTTGTTTCGGCGGACGGCACTTTCATGGATGAATCGTGCTGAGGGAGCGGCAAATTTTTGAGGACAGTTGTCCTCGGCGATGAAGACACGATAGGGTATTTAAACGCCAATTTTGTCAATCTCTATGTGCTAAATCTCGACCTCAAACAACGCCGCGATGCGAAAGGGATTGAAGGTGTTTCGCCGTTGGAGCGAGTTATTATCGGGGGTTGGAATGAGAAATCGCCCGTAGATTGCCAAGTGATTTCCAACGAGTTGAAACTGCTCGGAAGCCTACCGCTCAATGATTTTAGTGATGTGCATAGCCGCACTAAAGCACAAGACTATCGTGATTATTTGAGTCGTTCGATAGCGGTAACATCCCACGAAGCGTAAGACTAACGCTGAAGGATTCGCTGCCATTTACGGGGGAGTTGAGAAAGCGAGTGGTGGGAAAAACTCGGTTTCGTTGTTCTGCCAAGCGACTCAACATTATTGAAGCAGTTGCAGGATGATCGGGTAATCTTTTACGAGAAGATTCTGAATCACCAGATCCCCGTTTTGCACGCTTGACAGAATCTCATGTCCCATCCCGTTTCGGATGTCCACACCCACCACGCTACCGACTGAAAGTCCTCGAAGTAGCAGATTAGCTTGCACGCCAGGGTCTTCGTCAACGGCGGCGCCGTTAGTCCAGAGCGCAAGGAGTCGATCGCCGTTGGGTAAGGAGAACCCGTAATGCACGATATTGGCGGCGTCACTTTCGATTTCTATAGGAAGGCTGAGGGGCGCGGCACCAGCCATAACTGTGCATAGCCGCCTAACGAAATGCCGACATTCGCCGGGAAACATGCCGGAGACGCTGGCGGTAACATCCAACCCGAGATTCGTCAGGATGGCTCTGGCAAGGTATTTCGCGGAGACAATCGCCGATACCGGTTGCTGAGGTTCTTCCGCCCGTCCGGTTCTCCATAGCATCTCCTCCGCCAGGTATTCTCCTTTAAAGCCCTCGGCGGCAGCCAACGCTTTGAGTTCTCCGACCATCTGCGGATAATTCTGATAATACGGGTCGTCGGGAGTGTGGCCGTAAAACGGGTGCCACGAAATGACATCTATAAATGGCACAATACCGGATTTGAGGAGGGTTTTCAGGTAATCAAGCTCGAAGGTGTAGCGTGAGAAGTCACCGTAACCGGGAAACCCGGATACCCAGTGACCTCCGGTGGCACCTACTACTATTTTGGCTTCGGAGTACTCCTCTCGAATGACGGGGATGACACGCTTCACTAGGCGGGCAAAGTCTTCGACGACGATATTGCCCCAAGGTGTGTTGGTACCCGGCTCGTTCCAGATTTCATAGTATCTGATGAACGGTTTAAAATGGCGCACCATAAAACGCGCATAATCGGCGTAGCGGTTGATGTCGTCGTCCGATTTAAACTTTGTTCCATCGGGTCGGTTTTTGCCTGATCCGACACTCAGGCAAAGCACAACAGTGACGCCGTTTTCCACCATATCGCGAACAAAGGCATCTCGCTCGGTTGGAACGCTGTATTCCCCCGGACGGGATTCAACCTCCTGCCAATTGAGAGCACTGTCCCAAAATCCGATCCGCAACCACTTTAGCCCTAGTCCGTAGATTCCCGACTCGGACCCCGGATGATCGCTCCCGTAGTCGCCTCCGATGCGATTGTCAGCCAACTCGCCCGAGACGTAAACCTTCATTGGTTTCTGAGAGGTAGTTTCCCCTTCGTCGCTGAAGTCTGAATTCACAATTTGAATCATGTCAACTCTATTATCCCCTTTTGCAACCTGTGTCATGGGGAACCCAACGGTTAAGAAACAAAATAAGATTTTGAGCAGACCGAGTTGGATGAAAGGCTTTCTGCTAATTCCGATTCCGTGAATTTTCAGTGAAGTGATTGGTTGAGTCAAGATTTTCCAAAGCGGGGCAGGATGCCCCGCCTACCTACTTTGGTGTAATGAGTTAATGGTTGGTATAAGTCTTTTCACAATAAAATTTTTGCCTGTCATTCGCCTCTTTCCTGATAGAAGGGATAATTTTTACCCGGCGGCGAAATCGAAACCACGTTATTGCCTTTCAGCCTAAGCGTATAATCGACCTCGCCGATTGTTTCCTCGACCGTTCTCTCCGGGATAGGGAAGTCTAATCGGATAGAATTGCCCGGCGATACACCCTCCACCACGACATAACGCCCTGCCCAACCCAAATTGTGCGGTGCGCCGTTGAGGGTGCAGGATATGTCCGAATCCCGAGTTTCAATCCATTCGGGAACGCGAATGAGGAGGCGTGCACAATCCTGTTTTAATTTTATATCAACACGCCCCTGATGCGGGATATAACTTGCCACCTCCACCCAAGCTGAATCGCGGTTGAGGAGCAGGTGCAGATGAAGTTCGTCCTCTCTAAAATCAATCATGTTATCCCAAAGATAATATAGCGCACGCGCACCGTTGCCGGTGCAGCAGTGCATGATTCCGTTTCCCGCCCCGACGAAGAAGTCGTTGGCAGACGACCACCCGCCGAAACTTCCTACACATCGATCTGAATCGCCAACCGCGACTTCATGCTCCCCTATGGGTTGAAGCGGTCGTTTCTCTGTCATGCGCGTAATCCAGTCGCCTGAGGTCATCTGCATCTCCGCGAATTGGTTTCGTAAGTAGCGGTCGATGTCATCCCAATAGTCACCCGCACCCGCCTTGGTTAGCCAGAGCGCGGTCAGCAGCATGTCGACGACACAGCAACCCTCGCTGTCGACAACTCCGCGCTCGTCGGGCCAGTCTTCAATGTATTCGGGGAAGAAACCAACGAGCGGGGATGAATCCTTGAGCGAGCGGGCGTAGTGATAACTCTTCTTAACGAACTCGGTGAATTCGGCGTCGCCCGTTGCCAAAGCATACTCCGCAAGGGCATCCATAGCGTTACCGTTATGATGAAAATGGAGCGCCGGACCCAGCCGAGATTCGGGGCTTCGCGGAATTGATTCACCGTGGCGCGCGAGAAACCTGCCTTCAGCGTCGAATACCTCGGCGTGGTCTTTCAGGTAACGTGCAAGTTTTCCCGCGAGTTCCAATGCGATTTCAGAACCTGTGGCGTTGTAAAACTGCGTCACGCCCTGAAGTGTCCATCCTTGAATGGTTGCCCCCCACCCGGTCGGCATGGTAGGCGGATCGTACGGAAAGTAGCAATAGTCGTCTTTGTGCGCCGCGGCGTCAAGCGCGCGCCGAACAGCGTTCTCGCCCAACTCTTTCCACATGGTATCCTTGGAGATTGTATACCGAATCCCAAGCCATGCGGTCTGTCTGCCGCCTTCGGGACCGAGAAGCACGGGTTTCTCTTCTTTTAATTTCCGTAGCATCGCCTCCTGCCAGATGCGATCCACATGTTGATTGAAGGTGCTGCCGGTCATCAGCCGTGCCAGAGCTAGTCCTTCGATGAATTTTCCGTACAGCGGAATTTGGCGGATCATCGTCGGTGGATTGCGGTAAAGGTTCGTATAGAAATAAACGGCGTGTTCCGCTTCAGGATTGGTGCATCGGGTGATGGCGTTGATCACGAAGTCGGCGCGTTCTACCAAATCCAATGTGTCGGTGTGAGTTTCGGGTCCGGTGGGCATAATGGGCATCCCCTTTCGTTCTCCATCGCTCGTGGGCGGGACAGCAATGGCGATGACGCCAGTCCCCGCCATCATCAGGAAACGCCGGCGAGGGATTGAGGGAAACGGTTTTCGGTTGTTTTGTTTGGGTTCGTCCATCTATTCGTGTGCCTTGACTGTCGAGGAATTGGTGCAGACAATTGCGGATTATACCAGTTTCCGTGCAGATTGTCAAAATCCATAATGGTCGAATAGGGGAGATTGGCGATCTGATGGTTGAGGATTTTTGAGAGATTATGAAATGCTTGGCTCCCAACATGATTGCTTGACATCCGGTTGAAATTGTCATAAAATCGTGATTGAGCGAATCGGGAGGCGGAGCCAATAATTCCGCGTCGTTTGAAGAATGAAGAAGGTGTCAAGTATGAAGGTCATGATTACCGGTGGCACAGGTTTCATCGGTTCAAATTTGGCTAAGGGAATGGTCGCGGGAGGTCACGAAGTTGTCGCCTACGATTTGAACCCGACGCCTGCGAGGGTTGTGGAGATTCAAGATAGGATAAAAGTTGTCCGTGGAGACATCCGCGACACAGTGAAATTGTTCGAGACGATTGAGACTCACGCAATCAGCCACATTATGCACCTCGCCGCCTATTTGCCCGAAGCCGCAATTCGCAAGAATCCGACATTGGCGATTCAGATTAACGGGGAGGGCACGAATAACATCTTTGAAGCCGCTCGGATTATGGGCGTCGAACGTGTCGTATATGCAAGCACCGATGCAGTCAACCCACTCGGTCCGAAGGAAGATGCGCCGTGTAGCCCAACGACGCTTTATGGCCACCTCAAGCGCCTCAACGAGGTGATGGGAAACCACTTCCATGACGAATTTGGCCTTGATACCATCGGCCTTCGGTTCGGGATGAACTATGGGGTCAGGGGCCGTCAGATGGCTGGTGAGTTGGAACGGGAATATGCGTCGGCAGTGGTTCTTGATGTCATCGAAAAGGTCGCCGTGGGCGATTCCGTCGTCATACCCTTCCACGAGTCCACCAGTTTTCACTGGGTTTACGCGAACGACAATGTGAGAGCAATGACGCTCGCCCTGTCAGCCTCAAAAACGGAGGGTCGGGTGTTTAACGTCTGCGGCGAGGAACCGTACACTTTGGGGGACATGGCGACGGTGTTGAGGAACCTATTACCGGCTGCCGATATTAAATTCGGAAATGTGCCGATGCCTTCGACGATGAAGACCGCGGAAGCGCTGAAAATGGACTGCTCCGCGGCTTACGAGGAGTTGGGATACCAGCCTGACTATACGCTGGAGCAGGGGCTAAAGGCGCACGTGGACCAATGCGCTCCGCGCTAGGTGAAGTCGCTGACCACTCAAGACTGGGAGATCAAGGAAAGCCGAATGGGAAGAGTCAGACTAGGCGTTATCGGTTGCGGTTTGGCGTCCGATATCCTATACGGTCCAGCGTTTGAATACATGCAGAAGGGCGAGCTCACTGCGGTCATGGACACGAACGCGAAGCGAGCGAAAGTCCTTCAAGAACGCCACGGCGTCAAGCGCGTCTATACGGACTTGGAGGGAATCCTGGAGGACAGGAACGTAGATGCCGTAATGGTGCTCACGCCGCCGCAGCATCATCTGGCACCGGTCATCGCGGCGGCCAAGGCGGGAAAGCACATCTTTTGCGAGAAACCGATGGCGTCTACGCTGGAGAAAGCGGACCAAATGATCCGCGCGTGCGAAGCAAGCGGCGTGAAGCTGATGACGGTCTTCATGAAAAGGTTCAACTGGTCGTTTCAGCGAGTGAAGGAGTTGATCAAGGAGGGGCGGCTAGGTGAAGTTTTCGAGGTAAGGGCACGGTGGGACAATGTCAAGGTCAGCGGACCTAGCGGCGATGCATTTCGCATGACGGTGGAATCCGGCGGGGGCATGATTCAGGAGGATGGGTCGCACCCGTTTGATGTGTGCCGTTGGTGGTTGGGCGACGTGTCCGAGGTGACTGCACACGCGATGATTGTCGCGCCGGAACATCATCCGACGGAAGATGTGGGTTGCGTGGTACTGAGGCATGAAAGCGGCGCGATGAGCACGCTTCATGTCACCGGACTCACTCACGCAACGGGCGAGGAGAGTTACGAGGTCTTCGGGACGCGCGGTACACTCGAAATGCGGTGGTTGTCTCACAGCACCTCGACGCTGGAGCCGGCGTTGATGACGCTATACGAGAATAGTCGCACGGCGACAGATTTAACGCTTGACGCTCCATGGCATCCCAGTCAAAGAATTCGGGAAGATTGGCAGTATCTTCGCGCGTTGGAACACTTTTGCGAGTGCATTATTGACGATAAGGAACCGCAGCCTAATAGCGCGGACGGGAGGGCGATTGTCGAGATCGTCAATGCGGCATATCTTTCCGTGATGCGCGGGGCAACCGTCAAGCTGCCACTGAAAGAATCAGTAGACGCAAAGCCTTTGTTTTCGAAACTTCATCAAGCGTCGCCGTGGTCGCTGGAAGGAAGGATGTGGGATAGCCGATACAGTCGGCGACGCTAAATCACCCCGAAAGAAGGAGCATAGAATTACGTAATCACAGGATTTAGGCTTACCGCCCTAAACCATGCAATCCCTTTTATTACTTGAAACCGAATTTACAAGCCAACGATTTATATATTGTCGGGAGCGATGGATAGCAACGAAATGGTGAGCTGAGCCGACTCCACCT
>JAJDTR010000084.1 GCA_022827055.1 Candidatus Poribacteria bacterium
ACAACATCGATTATCTGCCCCACATGAGACTTGCCGCCCTCAACAATAACCATCGTCCCATCATCAAGATAGCCTACGCCTTGATTCAGTTCCTTGCCCTCTTTGAGAACGTGGACCTGAATAACCTCGCCAGCCACCACGACGGGTCGAACCGCATTGGCGAGCGCATTGATGTTCAAAACGGTCACACCCTGCAACTCCGCAACTTTGCTCAAGTTGAAGTCGTTCGTCACGATTTTCGCATCCAACTCTTGGGCGAGACGAACCAGCTTCGCGTCGACTTCAGCGATGTCCGGGAAATCCTCCTCGGTGATATCGACCTCCATGTCGGGGTCATTCTGCAAATCGCGCAAAATCTTAAATCCACGTCGCCCCTTGTTTCGCCGGAGTTGTTCCGTAGAATCCGCGATGTGCTGTAACTCATTCAAGACAAATCTCGGTATCACAATGATACCCGTAAGAAATCCCGTTTGGCAAATTTCCAGAATTCTGCCATCAATAATAACACTGGTGTCCAGAATCTTGTAGCTTGGTGACGAGGAGGACGCCCCTTGCGCGGATCGAGAGAAAAGTCCAAAGTTTTTTCGTCTGCGATAGACAATCATCATCCCGGCATAGCTCATCACGAGAACTGTGCCCATCCTTACCATCGGGTTTACCGTGGTCGTTTGAGACATAATGTGAATAACTAAACCAGCTATTATAAGACCAAAGGTCAGCCCAACTAGAGAGGCAAAGAAATCTCGAAGTAGCGGACGCGGGACGGATGATTCAAGTCCAATCGCGATGATAGCGACGATTAGCGCAACAGCACCCCCATAGTTACCATCAATGCCATAACCGAAGGCAGCACTCAAGATCATGAAGATTGCACGTATAATCCAGATCTGCATATCAGTCACCTTCTTTCACGTTTTCGATAAGTTAGACACGTTGGTAGGAATTAGGATTAGGTTTGGTTAACGGATTGACTTGTAAGATTACACACAACAGTGATAATTAGCATGATGTAATGATGCGCTTAACACGTTTCAGTATGAGAGTATATCTGCTAAAGCGAATGAATGGGATTGGAAGTAACGAAGAGCGGAGGGTTAGACGATTTCCGCCCTCGTCACTAGCAGTCCGGGGGGCGGAAAATTGGTAAATGTCCTTTCAACCCTCCCCGAAGATATAAAATTTGTTTTCCAAACCTGCTTAAAACAGGGTGTTTAATGCGTCATGGAGATTCTTGGCACCAAACAACTCAATGTCCTCGGTTAAGTCTAGTCCTTTGCGATTCGTTTCCGGCAGGATTGCTCGTTTGAAACCGAGTTTTGCCGCTTCGCGCAACCGCTTGTCGATATGCGCTACGGGACGGACCTCGCCGCCTAATCCAACCTCGCCAATCAGGACAGTATAAGGGTCAATCGTAATGTCGCGGTGGTTGGATATAATTGCTATGATAATCCCGAGGTCAATCCCGGGTTCATCTACACGAACACCTCCGGTGATATTGACAAACACGTCCGAGTCGCCAATATTCATCCCTAAACGTTTATGCAACACGGCGACCAGCATCGCAATTCTCTGGCGATCCACCCCGGCGGTTGTGTTGCGCGGGAATGCAAAGTTTGATGGCGAAACGAGCGCCTGAAGTTCCAATAGCAGAGGGCGCGTACCCTCAATACTTGACACAACAACAGAGCCCGAAATGTTTTCCTGCCTATCTCCAAGGAATAGCACGGACGGGTTCTCCACGTCCGCCAAACCCCGGCTCAGCATTTCAAAAATCCCAATTTCGTTGGTCGATCCAAATCGATTCTTGACCGCGCGCAATACCCGATAGATATGCTGCTGTTCACCTTCAAAATAGAGCACGGTATCCACAATGTGCTCCAACATTCGCGGTCCTGCCAAGGCTCCATCTTTGGTAACGTGGCCGACGAGCATAACCGGTATGTCGTTGCTTTTTGCGAGGATGAGTAACTGCCCCGCACATTCGCGTATTTGAGTTACGCTTCCGGGCGCCGACTGTAACCCCGGCAGATAGACTGCCTGAATCGAATCGATGACCACCATGCCGGGCTGAACCGCTTCAATGTGCCTCTCGATCTGTTCAAGGTCGTTTTCGCACAACACGAGCAACGCCTCTGATGAGAGCCCGAGGCGGTTCGCGCGAAGTTTGGTCTGGGCGGCAGATTCTTCGCCGGTAACGTATAGCACCGTGCCGTAAACCTGACTTACGGCATCACTAGCTTGCAATAGCAGCGTCGATTTGCCGATGCCCGGATCGCCGCCAATCAGTATGACAGATCCGGGAACAATTCCATCACCAAGCACGCGATCAAATTCACGAATGCCGGTGAGGAGCCTATCTTCTTCGCTTGCGGCAATCTCTCTAATTGGTTCTGGTTGACGCGACGGCTTTCCGATTGTGCGATGCGCCGGCGACGACGTGTCAAACTCAATTTCTTCGGTAAGACTGTTCCACTTTTGGCATTCGGGACACCTGCCTAGCCATTTGAGAGAAACGTATCCGCACTCCTGACAGACAAACTGACGACGTTTTTTTGCCATCGATCTCGACTTCGGTATTCAGGCTATGAAACGGTCTACCAATTACTTCCAACCAGTCGGATCCCCGCCGTGTAGCGTATGTCATCAGTGAGGTTCTCGGCGCCGATGATCAGATGTCCGTAACGGAAGAAACGCCATGCCGCCTCTGCATTGAGTTCAGGGTTTTTGCTGGTAAGATGAAACCCTTCAACAGTCAACCCGAGCCGCCGAGCAAACAACCACACGTCCATCCCCAGCCCAGCCCTTGAACGCATAAATCCTACCCGCCCGCGAAGGCGCCCATCTAAAAAATCTTGTGCATACTGGGACTCAAATTTCACGTCTTTATCCCGCATCCCAAATCCAAATCGGAGGCGTTGCGTTAGCGATGGCAGCAACACCAGTGCGAATTCATTATGAAGGCTCTCCTCAAGACTGAGATAACGAAGTTCATAATCCCATGCCAGTTCCGGAGGTTTGAGATCGCCAAACCGCTCGTCCACCTTACCCGAAAAGCTGTAAATCTCTCCTACGGTATCCTTGATTGTTTTTAGTGTCTCGCGCGCTTCATTGACCGTGTCGGGTTTGTTCAACAATTGGGCTAAACTTCCGTCGCCATGCTGGACTTTCTCAAGGATTTGGTTGAGATTCTTGGGAAGTTCCTCCAGCTCAGCGGTTATCTCCGCGATATCAGTCAGAATTTGATTGAGTTTCGGGGCATCGGACTCAATGAGTTCTCGACTTTCAGCGACCAAACCAGAAAGTTCGGAGTTCAGTTCGCCAAAATCTTTTCGTAGCTGTTGGGAAAGTTGATGAAAATCGGAAGATCCGGCATTCAGGTCCGCAACGATCTGATCAATCGAATCGGAGTTTCGATCCACGAGGTCGATCACCGAACTTGTGATTGCATCCACACGTTCGCGGAGGAGCCGAGAGTCTCCCGCCAGTTGTTCCAACAACTGATCCACACGCCCAAGCGTTTGTTTGAAACGTTGATCATTCTCGGTAGCTAATCGCTTGACGATGTCGGCTGTTTCTTGCGTGTGGTTGCTTGCTTGTTCTACCGCCTCTCCCGTCAGTGCCACGAGCTGCCGCACCTCTACTATGCTCTGCTGTATGTTTTCTTGATTCAGCTGTATAAGTTCATTTGCCGATTGAACGAATTGTGTTGTCTCGGTGATAGCCTGTTTAGATTGTTGAAGGAAATCCTGTATGCCCACCGGAGATTGACCGGTTAACGGTAGATCGGAAGGTGTCAGAAGCGGGCTGTCTACAGGTCCATTGACTAAATCAATGTAAGCCTCTCCTACGAAGCCGATGATCCCAATCTTGACGGTGCAGCCCTGTCTTAGACGTTGGAACGCATTTTTCACGCGCATACGAATTTCAACAATGTCCTCCGTCGCCTTCAATTCAACGGCTGTCACTTTTCCAATCGCAACTCCCGAAAGGTAGACACCGGCGCCTCGCTGAAGATCGTTGACGCGCTCGAAGTTAACGGTTAGGTGGTCGCCACTAGCGGCGAACGGCCAATCGGTTGCCATGAAAAGTAGTATCCCAAGTAATACAAGCCCAATTATAACGACAATTCCCACTTTTGCGTGGGTTGTCCATGAATTCATCAATTCCCTCTTTTTTCGATTTTGGCGGAAGAATACGCCGTGAATTATGCCGCTACAGACGGTAAGAGTGCATTTGCCGCGGATTAATCTTCGCGTAGATTGAGGATAAACTCCTTTAACACCGGATTACTAACGTTAAGAATCTGCTCGGGAGCGCCGAGAAGAATGAATTGCTGTAGAATCGGATCGTCGTTCTCAAGCATCTCGTTCGGGTGTCCGAAAGCAACAATTTTTCCACTATGTATCATCGCCATACGTGTAGCGACGGTGAAGGCACTATCCATATCGTGTGTAACGACGACAGAGGTCACCTCAAGTTTCGCATGCAGGCTTTGAATCAATCTGTTAATTTCGACGCAGGTAACCGGATCCAATCCCGTAGTGGGTTCGTCATATAAAATCACCTCGGGATCAAAAGCGATGGCGCGCGCAAGACCGACCCGTTTTCGCATGCCGCCGCTAAGTTCAGCAGGTCTCAAGTGCTCGGTACCATCAAGGTCTACCAAGTGAAGTTTCTCGATAACAATCTCTCTTATCTCTGCCCTAGACAGTTTCGTATGTTGGGCGAGCATAAACCCGACATTTTCTTCAACGGTCATCGAATCAAACAGCGCCGCCGATTGGAAAAGTAGTCCAATTTTACGCCGCATCTGATTCAGTTCTTTAAACTTTAGCCCCGAAATCTCTTCTCCGTCAACCAAGATCTCGCCGGCATCGGGCTGCATCAGGCCGGTAACAAGCTTCAAAAGGAGGCTCTTTCCACAACCGCTGCGCCCCATGATGACCAATGTTTCGCCGCGCGGGATATGCAGATCCAGCCCCTTCAATACTTCCTTACCTTCGAAACTCTTCCAAAGATTTTTGATTTGAATCATGAGCCAACAATTATAGGCCCTCCGGGAGTGTCCCTCGGTGCACGCCTATTTCAGTTGAAGAAGAGTAAATAGCAGATGGTTCAGTAACACGTCCAAAACGAGAATAAGCATTAAAGAAACAACAGCGGAGCCTGTGGTCGCCTTGCCCACTCCCTCTGCACCGCCGGCTACAGAGATAGTGAATCCTTTGTAACAGCCGACTAACGCAATCGCCATCCCGAACGAAGTCGCTTTGATAAGGCTAATGCATATGCTGCTTATGTACAAATAACTCTGCACCTGCTTCATAAAGAAAACGCCGTTCATACTAAAAACGTAAACAGCAACAACATATCCGCCCGCAATGCCGGAGAACGTCGAAAAAACCGTCAAGATTGGGAGCATATATGCGCAAGCTAAGAACCGGGGAACAACGAGATATTTCACCGGATCGGTTCCCATGACTGAAAGTGCGTCAATTTGTTCCGTCACCTTCATGGTTCCGAGTTCAGCGGTAATTGAAGCGCCAATACGCCCTGCGAGCACAAACCCCGTGACCATTGGCCCCAACTCCTTAATCAGGGATACACAGACAAACCTGCCTATTTGTCCCTCCGCGGACAGATCGCTCAGTTGAATGTAACCTTGGGTGGCTAATACCATGCCCGTGAAGATACCCGATACCAATACAACCGATAGCGAATCAACACCGATTAGACGTAATTGGCGGACGAGTAAATTGAGTTGGAAGGGGGGCTTGAAAAGTAGCGCGAGGGTTCGGAACACGAAGATGGACGCACGGCCAAAGCCTGAAAGCCGGTAGAGTATTCGTCCACCGGCGAAATCAGCGAATCGAAGTAGCGAGACCGTTTTTTGCTGTGGGACAGAAGGTTGGTCTGCCATTTAGAATACCAGAAGCGGAGTACGAAAAAGCTGAGGTACAAGTTGCGCAGCGATGATATTGCGCCGGATTTATCTGTGAATCGATTCTGTTCCAGCGCCGACATTTTCTCCTTAGACTTGGAGATTGGCAAACCGCATTTGCTCTTTAATGAACTCCAGTTGAACGGTACCGGTAGCGCCGTTGCGCTGTTTTCGAATAATTAGGTCTGCCATGCCTGCCGCCTCGGACTGTTCATCGTAGTAATCGTCTCGATGAAGGAAAACCACCAAATCGGCATCCTGTTCGATCGCGCCGGATTCCCTCAGATCCGCAAGTTGGGGGCGTTTGTCAGGACGTCTCTCCAGCTCACGGTTGAGCTGTGAACAGGCAATAATCGGCACATCCAACTCCCACGCAAGCGCCTTGAGTGCGCGGGAAATTTCGGCTATCTCCTGTTCCCGTCCTGCATATTGGCCCGTCCCTCTCAGCAGTTGCAAATAATCAACTATGATTAACGCCAAGTGTTCCTGCTGAGACTTGAGCCGCCTCGCTTCCGCGCGTACCGTCTGTATCGTTATTCCACGGGCTTCATGGATAGAAATCCGGCTGCCCGCTTCCATCAAGGTAGTTGCGCCTTGAGTGAGATTTGACCAATTCTGATCTGTAATATTTCCTATCCGAAGCTTGGCGAAATCTATCTGTGCTTCGGCGGCAAGCATCCGCATTGCCACTTGGCGCGCCGGCATCTCAAGACTGAATACGGCTACGGGGAGTTCCTGATCGAGCGCAATGTTCTGAGCAATGTTTAACACAAGAGTGGTTTTTCCCATACTGGGCCGGGCGGCGATAATGATTAAATCCCCGCGTTGCAGCCCCGAGGTCAATATATCCAAGTCCGTGAATCCACTCGGTATGCCGACGTACTGCTCTTTTTTGTGATATAGTTCCTCAATGTCTTTAAGGCTCTGATTTATGAGTGAACCCAGCGGGATGAATCCACGATTGACGTTCAGACTATTCAATCGGAAGATTTCTTCCTGAGATTCGTCTAGAACATCAACGAGTTCCTTTTCTCCGTCTTGGGCAATCTCTCGAATCGCCGCGCTCGCTTGAATGAGTTGGCGGCGCATCCATTTGTCTCGGACAATCTGCGCGTGAAACTCGGTGTTCTCGGTTTCAACAATCCTGGCTTGAAGGTCGTACAGGTAGATTGTGCCGCCGACGCGCTTCAACTGATCCGTCTTCTTGAGTTGGTCAGCAACAAGAAGGATATCCGCCTTGCTATGCTGATCGTAGATATCCACGGCGGCGGAGTAGATAATCTGGTGATCCGTCGTAAAAAAGGCGTCGGGGGATTCACCCAGAATCGGCATAACGCGCGGGATAACATCCGTATCCATCAGCATTGCGCCTAGCACAGCCCGTTCCGCTTCTCTATCATGAAGAGGTTCAACTGGTTCAGGGGACGCCATTGAAACTCACCTTTTCGGATTTATACTCCGTGGACAAATGGTGTTTCAAGAATCTGAAGCAAGACCATAGAAGAAACCAAGTTTTCAAGAAAAAACTCGGTTTCGATAGGTTACTCTTCGCGTTCGACGACAATCCGTAGATCCGCCACTACCTCTGCATGTAAACGGATCGGCACCGTAAACACACCTAGCTCTCTAATCGGATCATCCAATTCGATTTGGCGCCGATCGATTTCAACGGACTGGGCGGAAAGTACCTCTGCAATGTCCATTGAAGTGACAGATCCGAAAAGCCTGTCGTTCTCGCCTGAGCGCCGCTGGATGGTACACGTCACATCGGCGATACCTGCGGCAATCTGTTCGGCGCGCGCCTTCTCCTTAACTTCGAGATTCTCCAGGATATGCTTTTCCTGCTCGAATAGGCGACGATTCTGCTCCGTCGCTTGAATGGCAAGTTGCATGGGGATGAGGTAGTTGCGCGCATAGCCGTTAGCCACTTTAATCACATCTCCTCCGTTTCCAAGCCCACTCACCGCTTTTTTAAGAATGATTTCCATCAGACTCCTCGCTGTGCAATCACAAAATTGTTGGCGAACTTACTGTTTACTAAAAGGCAGCAAAGCAACGGTTCGAGCGCGTTTAACAGCACGAGTGACTAGCTTTTGGTGCCTCGCGCAATTGCCCGAAGCTCGCCGCGTGATAATCTTGCCACGCTCGCTGGTAAAATTCTTGAGCATGGAAACGTCCTTGTAGTCTACCGCCGTGACTTTTCCGATACATAAGCGGCAACGTTTACGTCCAGCCATAATCAGATTCCTCTCACTCTCCTATTTACGTGGAAAAAGCGGGCACAATTTTGCCCGCTTTCAAATTGATAAACTTGCTTTAGGGACAATGGATGCCGCTAGAATGGGATATCGTCCTCGGTGGCTGGGCCAGTGTCAGATGCGGAAGATTGAGGCGCCGCTTCGCCCTGCTGACTATACCCGCCTTGCTCGCTACCATCCTGCCGACCACCGACAAACTGAAATCGCTCTACAAAGATATCGTGTTTACCCCGCCTTTGCCCGTCATCCGTTTCCCACGTGCGATATCTCAGGCGTCCTTCGATTAATACTGGCCTGCCCTTCTGAAGATATTCGTTCATGGTTTCAGCATTTCTTCCAAACGCCTCCAGATCGACAAAACAGACCTCTTCTCTTTTTTCGCCAGATTCGCGATCCGTCCAATTCCGATTTACGGCTATTCCGACATTTGCTACTGCCGATCCGCTCGGAAGATATTTCAGTTCCGGATCGCGGGTCAGGTTACCCATGAGTATGACTTTGTTAAAACTTGCCATAGTATTCTCTCCTTATATTTCGCGCCTATCCATGCTAGGAGTTATCAGGGACCGCCTCTTCTTCAGGCTGATCCTCACCTTCATTTTCCGAAACGCTAGTCTCGTCTTCCGATTTTGTATCTGGGACAACCTGTTCGTTTTCGGCTTTCAACGGAGGTGATGTGTCCGTCTGGCGCGGCGGGCGTTCGTCTCTTAGCGAAATAACATTGTCAAGATCGCCTTCAAACAGCACTATCATGTGTCGAATGATAGATTCTATCACCCGAAACGAATTGCTAAGTTGGGGAACAAAAGCTGGTTCACTCCTAAAGATGAGCAGGACGTAGTAGCCGTCGTTATTCTTCTTGATGGGAAAAGCAAGTCGTTTGTTTCCCCACGGGTCAATCTTGAGCACTTCGCCGCCATTGGATTCAATATTATTTTTGACTCCTTCAATGAGCGACTCGGTCTCGGTGTCGTCAAGTTCCGGGTTGATAATCAGAACTAACTCGTATTCTCGCACTGTTGCTAATCCTCCCTGTGGACATGTGGCTCCGCATGGGTACTGGGAATTCCAACAAAAAGGTATACGGAGCAGAGATTTGAGCAATTATATCATAAATCGCCTACGTTATCAACCAAGATATTGCAGCGATGAGATGATTGTATTCGATTTGTTATTGAGGATTGTGAAACGGGGGACAAAGCTCAAAGGAGGGAACACAAGTGTCCGTAGAATACGATTAAAAGGGTTGATGCAAGGAGGGAAGACTAGTACACGTTGGCAGAAATAGTTTAGTGGATTAAACGGTTAAAGGCCTGCCTTTGTACGTCCATTTAAACGGTTTAGCCATCGTTTGATTAAAGTAAGAAATAAAAGATAAAATGCGTTGATGTAATTCTTGTACAGA
>JAJDTR010000055.1 GCA_022827055.1 Candidatus Poribacteria bacterium
TTTGGAACGAAGTCGTAATCCCCTTGAGGACGTGGAAATCGTCAAACCATTTATGTACATCCTCACAGGTGATGATTGGATCGTTCGATGCGTTTTCAAGATTAGCCATCTCTTTATATGCCTTTTTAATAGCCGTCAGCCGTTAGCAATCAGTTGTCAGCCAGAGAGCGTTGTGGAAATTACGAGTGTTTGTAACCGGCACAACAATCTACTGACTACTGAAAGCCGGGAGTTGATGGCTATTCCTAAGTTTTTCCAACACCGAGTGATGTCTCGATTTGCTGGCTGACATAAGACATCAAATAACAGAACACAAAATAGATTACTGCGACGAATAGGTATACTTCGGCTTGAAGTCCGAGCCAGTCAGGGTTGGCAATAACGATTTTCGCTATCCCCAAAAGATCCAGCAGACCGACAATTGTAACAAGAGATGTATCCTTGAAAAGTGCTATGAATTGTCCAACAATTGCGGGTATGACTGAACGAAGTGCTTGCGGTAAGACGATAAACACTGTTGACTGCACGTAGTTGAGTCCTAGTGCTTGTGCTGCCTCGTGTTGCCCTCTCGGAATTGCTTGAAGTCCACCTCGCACGTTCTCTGCCATGTAAGCGGCGGAGAAAAATGTTAGTGCCAACATGGCACGCAAGACTTTGTCGAGACGAACATCCGGCATAAAAATCGGAATCATAATTTGTGCCATGAACAGAATTGTTACTAACGGCACGCCGCGAATTATCTCAATATAGGCAATTGAGACCCATTTGACAGCCGGTAAAGTGCTCCGCCGTCCTAATGCCAGTAGGACTCCGAGAGGAAAACAGAAGCAGATACCAACAGCCGCTAAAATCAGCGTCAGAAGGAGTCCACCCCAATTCGTAGTGGGAATAGCGTTCTCGCCGAAGCCCCGTAGCATTATCAGGGTCCAAGGAAAAGAGAGTATCCATCCCACGAGGACCCAACGACGCATTTTGGGTGAAAAGTCTCGACTACGGATCCCAACAAAAAATAGAGCTGCGATCAAGGCTACGCCGCCCAGTATCCATCCTCGTGTTGTCCAGCTGAAGGTTGCCATGTCAATCGGCAGAAGGGTACATACGATTCCTGCCCCTCCAATTCCGACGGCAAATCTGAGTGTCAGTCCACCCCAAATTCCACCACTTAGCCCCGCCAAGGCACATACCGTATAAAGCACAATCCAGACCCGCCATATTTCGGTTTTCGGATAGGGGCCGACTAAAAAAAGTCGCAGGTTGGCAGGGATAACATCCCAATTTGCATCTGTGAATGCCCAAACCAAAATCCCCTTCAGGACAAAGTACACAATGCCCAAGGCGAAAAGGGTCAGTAGGGTGTTGTACCATGTACTAAAAAGGTTTTCCTTAAGCCACGGCAACACCGCTTTTGAGCTATGAGGTGGTTTAATTTCTTGCGTATGTTCTAACTCAGACACTTTTTGGTGTTCCTTTTACCTGTTGCCCTGTTATCGTCCAATACGGTTAATCCAGCGGTTGTACCAATTCATGCCCGCCGATGTTGTCAGACTCATAATTAGGTAACTTACCATAATCATCGCGAACACAGGTATAGATTGCCCCGTTTGAAGCATCATAGTATGACCGATACTAAACATATCAGGGAACCCAATCGCAATCGCTAAACTTGAGTTTTTGGCGAGGTTCAAATACTGGCTGGTGAGTGGCGGTACGATAATCGGGACCGCTTGGGGCAGAACGACTAAGCGTAATGTTTGCCCCTCATTCAAACCGATCGCTCTCGCTGCTTCTCGTTGTCCCTTTACAACGGCTTGTATCCCGCTTCTCACAACTTCGGCGATGAATGCGCCTGTATAAACAGAAAGCCCGATTAAAAGTGCAGAGAACTCAGGGGACAGGTTCACCCCCCCGACAAAGTTGAAACCTCTCAAAACCGGAAAATCGAGCGTAAATGGCTTTTCCGGTGTTAGAAACCATCCCAAAATGGCGACGATCAAAAAGCCGGGCAGTGCCCACTTGGCACGAAAGCCGGGACGTTCTAACTGTTGAAGTTGCCGCCAACGCACGATGTATAGAACTGCTGCCAAGATAAGACCTGCAAGAAGGAATCCGCTCCATATTTTCAAGCCAGCGGTAGGTTCAGGTGAGGGGAAATAGAGCCCCCGTTGATTAATGAACACACCTCCTAATAGTGATATGCTCTCTCCGACTCTCGGGAGTTTCAGGATTACAGCACTGTACCAAAACAGTATTTGAAGGAGGAGTGGAATGTTGCGGAAACATTCAACGTAAACGGCGGCTATGGTTCGGATTAACCAGTTGCTGGAAAGGCGGGCGATGCCGACAATAAGCCCCAAAATCGTCGCGCATATTATTCCTATGAAACTCACCTTTAGGGTGTTTACCACGCCCACCCAGAACGCTTTGAGGTACGTTTCTGAAGGTGTATATTCAATCCCTTCAGAGATGTCAAAACCGGCTTCATTCCCCAAAAAGTCAAGGTTGAGCGTTAACCCAAGCTTGCTCAACCCTCTTAGCATGTTTGTGTAGAGAAGCCCCGCCAACAGAAAGACACCAATAAGGAAAAGGATTTGGAGCAGCACACGCAGGACGCGGACATCTCGCCAAAAGGGAACGTTCATAGGCTTTAGTAGTGGTGCCATGGTTTTTGATGAATACCTCAACTGACTGAAGTATTCATCTGGGTTTTCTCTATGAGCAGTGTGCCCCTAACGGAACGGCATGGCGTAAAGCAGTCCACCTTGTGTCCACGGTTTGTTGACCCCGCGGGGCAAGCCAAGCGGTGTGAGATTGCGTTCAAAGACTTCACCATAGTTGCCAACAGCATTGATCACTTGATGTGCCCAATCCTGTGGTAGACCGAGTTGTTTACCTGTATCGCCGGTTTTACCTAAAAAACGTTTAATCTCAGGGTTATCGGTTTCAAAAGTGCTTACATTGGCTTGTGTGATCTCGTGTTCTTCGGCGAAGAAGGTCGCATAAACCACCCAACTTACCACATCGTTCCACTTGTTATCACCGTGAACGGTGACGGGACCCAACGGTTCTTTTGAGATTGTCGCGTCAAGGATAATATGCGCCTCCGGGTCCTTGAGAACTTGGCGACGTGCAACTAATTGCGACTTATCAGAAGTCACGACGTCACAGCGTCCCTGTTCATAACTGTTGTAAAGGGTATCAATTTCTTCAAAGACGACTGGATTAAAGTCGATGCCTAAGGCTCGCATCGTATCCGTCAAATTTAGCTCGGTGGTACTACCGGCTGTTACACCGATACTCGCGCCTGCTAATTCCTCTAATGAGGTAATACCGAGGGCTTTGGCGAGCATAAATCCCTGCCCGTCATAGAAGGTTGGCGGTGCAAAGTCTGCCCCGACTTGGGTGTCACGAGTGAGCGTCCACGTGGTATTACGGATTAAGACATCTATTTCGCCGGTTTGTAGTGCCGGGAAACGTTCGGGGGCTTTCAAGGGGACGAATTCAACTTTGTCCGGATCACCGAGAACAGCGGCAGCGATCGCCCTACCATAGTCTGCATCGAAACCACTCCACTTTCCATCTTCACTTAAGAAACTGAAGCCGGGTAACCCTCCGTGGACCCCACATATCAGTTTTCCTCTCTTTTTAACTTTGTCACGAATACTCTCCTCACCTTGAGCGAGTCCTGGAACTACCAGTGCAATCGCTAAAACCAATGCAGAAACGCAAAACAAAAATTTTCGCACAGAAATCCTCTCCTTTTCGTTCAT
The DNA here is from genome assembly GCA_022827055.1 of Candidatus Poribacteria bacterium. GTDB lineage: Bacteria > Poribacteria > WGA-4E > WGA-4E > JAJDTR01 > JAJDTR01. Next base: position 3,768 of record JAJDTR010000055.1, read on the forward strand.
TTGTAAGATCGTTTGATACGCTCTGATGCAACATGACGCCAAAGAATGCGCACACAAAGATAACGATGACAACAAGGGGCATTGCCCTTCTCATCAAGTTTTTTATAGTTTTCCTTTCTCGTTTTAACCTAGATCGTTCTCGGATATGAGAACAATTTATTACTATAGCATGTCGATTTTTATTGTGCCAGAAAAACTTTTCCCTTAACATTCGATTGAAGATTTAACTTACCCTCAATGTTTAGACAGTTAAGAACGGAAAATCCGTCATGATTTCCAAATAAGGAGATTTTCATGTCTAAAGAAACCGAAGTTGCGATCCTAGAGAAACTTGATTGAATCCATAAGTGTATTGATGGTAGGTTTAGTAACTGGAATCACGAATGAATAACCTTGAATCACGGATAGAGAAACTCGAAACTTCTGTATCAAATCTTTCAACAGTTACCTCTCTCATGTTTACAGCAATATTTCCGAATGAGGCAGATAGGATTAGATCTGATATAGCCGAAAGAAAACGGAACGGAGATTGAACAACGAAAGGACTTAGCCGTTTATAGTATGGGCGTGAAATATCGCCCGTACTATATTTTGTTGCCAAAGTCAACGACTACTTATTACGATATTTTCTTGACATCCGAACATCGCTTATGATATTATATAGTCGTTATCTGGAAAAGATAACAAGTGAATGAAGTGAACCCATGAAAACTTTCAATCCACAACTTCAAGCTGAATTTCATCATTGGCATTGGTGGTGGCGTACCGCTCATAGTGGGAGTGTGCCT
>JAJDTR010000116.1 GCA_022827055.1 Candidatus Poribacteria bacterium
AAATGAGTGTCAATTGATGATGCGCTATTCACATTGCGCTCCGCTGGAGCGCGGAAATTTGGACATATCGCATTCTATCAACATGTCGATCCTCTGGATCGAAAGAATGGACTCTACAAGTGACAAGTGTTACTTGCTGAAAGAATTATACCGACAGGGATAATGGGGTGCTCTCAAGTAACACTTTTTCAGAACGAGTCATAGAGCAGGAGTTGAGAGTCACTTGATGAGGAAATTATTCCGCCAAGGATAATGTACGCTATAGACAAACCGTCGGGGCAAGATGCCCCTCCTACATAGAAATTTGGGGCAGTTACTTGCTGAAAGAATTATTCCGACAGGGATAATGGCGCGCTATCAAGTGTTCTATTGACATAGCACTCCGCTGGAGTGCAGGAATTAGGTTCCGTCGCCATCTACAGACATTGGCGATCTCTATCGCAGAATTCGCTGTCGCGCGCACAATTCGCTTGCTTGCGCCTTACAAGGAATGGTGGGCAGTGCCCACCCTACAAAAAACTCGCTTAATCCGTGTTCAGTCATTAGAGGCTGGTGCGCGGAGGATCTCTATCGCGGTCGTTGCGCGAACTACTATCGCGGAGGATCTACTGTCGCGCTGGGATCTCTATCGCATTCGCTATTCGCTCATTTGATCTATTCACTCACTTGATCTCCTTTGATCGCACCCTACAAACTGTATTTTATCAAACAGTCTCTTCGGAAAACGTTTCCGCGGATTACATTACCGTGCTTTTATGAATTACGTCTTAACTCACCGTCCACCACTCATCGTACGCGTTCTTCTATGGGCGCTCTTTCTCCCCCAGCTCCCGTGGAGCGCGAGCGCGTCCGATCAGACCGGTGAGATCGATCCGCAAGCGAAAATTATCGAAATCAAGTTCTACATTGACGGCAAATTGCTTGAAGAATCGCCGCGTTTGAAACAGTTGCACCAAATTTGCGAGATTTCAGCCGGTGAGCCGTTTTCCGCTTACGCCGTTGGCGGCAGCCTAAAAGCAATCTACGCCACAGGCGAATTTTCCCAAGTTGAAGTCTTCAGACAGAAGGTTTTCGGCGGGATTATCTTGAAATTCCGGTTAGCTGAAAAGGTTCTTATCAAGCGAATTAGGTTCACGGGGATCCGCTTGGATGAGGAGACTGTTCGCGAAGTCATGAAATCTCGCGAGGGCGGCGAATACGTTGAGGAGGTAGCACAGGGCGACAGGCAACGTATTCAAGACCTTTACGAAGATCGAGGCTATCTTCGAGTTCAAGTGCGCTTCTCCGCGCCTACGCCTTCACAGATTATAGGGCCGGTCACGTTGGCTTATGCGGTGAAAGAGGGGAATCGGTCGATAATTCGAGAAATACAGTTCAGCGGAAACTCTTCGCTGCCCACCAAGGAGTTAACCCGAGCGATAAAAAGCAAGGTGGGAAAACCTTACGACAAAGGGCAAGTGGAACGGGACAGCCAGAGTTTGACGGCACTCTACCGGCGCGAGGGATTTTTGAGCGCCCGCGTTCGAGCGGAGCCGCGAACCGAACCCGTTGAGTTGACACTCACGTTCAACATCGACGAAGGAAAGAAAGTCACCGTAAAGGGAATCGACGACGACGAACTGCTCAGACAGATGGGTTTGTTCAAACAGGAGAGTTACTCTGACGCGATTCTTGAAGGGAACAGAGCGTATATCCGGCAGTTCTACCGCCAACAGGGATATTACGACCCCAAGGTCGCCTATCGGATCGTAAAGGATACGGAGCAGGAGGTGGTCATCCAATTCGATATTAAATTGGGTTTGGCGCCGCGGATCGGTAAAATCACTTTTGAAGGCAACACCGAGTTTCAGAACGCTGAATTACTTGATACGATGAAGACCAAGCCTCGCAGCCGGTGGGCGTTCCCCGGACTGAGGTGGCTCTTTTCCAAGGGCATCTTCGATTCGATCGTGTTCGAAACGGATCTCCGCGCGCTGGAACTCGTTTATCGAAAGGCGGGGTATCCCGACGTGCAGGTGGATGTCCGGGAAGAGATTGACACCGAGAATGAGCGCCTCAACCTGCAGATCGTCGTCAACGAAGGCAAACAGCAGGTCATCCGGCGGGTTACGGTGGGGGGGAACACTATATTCAATTCAGGAGAGTTGTTGTCCCAGCTTGACGCCGAACCGGGCGAACCCTACAGCAAGGAGGGTATCGTCGTCGACGACCACTACAAGCTGATTTCGCTTTACGATCAGAAGGGCTACATTTATGCCAATATAACGCCGGAGTATAACGCGCATCTGTTCCAAACCAAATTACAAGATCACAACGATTGGAAGTATCTTGAGAGCCAATTACCGAGGGACTTATCCATTCGTGCGCCGGAGGGTTTCCGCAAGCTGCTTGAAGGGAAATCGAACGACGATCGGGAAGCCGCCAAGCAGTCTTTACACTTGTCTCCGAACATGTTTATCGAAAAACACGAGCGCGGCTGGCTGATGACCGACATAGACGCCGAACGCAGCTATGTTGTCGAAAGGGATGAGGACACGCTCAATATCTACGAGATCGGACTGTTAAGATACAATATTACCGAAGGCAAGCAGGTTTCGTTCGGAAAGTTTAGTTTTTCCAGCAGGCCGAGCTCGGGATTCAACGGAGGCAATCGGTCCGCATCTTCCGGGGGAAAAGTCGGCGTTTCTGCGGACTCCGATCCTTCGAGGGACGCTACGCCCGGGGTTCGGGAGTATGTGTTACGGCGGGAATTTGAATTCCTGGGTTTGCGTGAAGGCGCCGTGTTTAACCCGGACAAGCTTCGCGAAGCGCAGCAACGTCTGGCGCGGCTGGGCATTTTCAGCCGCGTTCCCATAGAGACGCCGGGAAGGCGTAAGGGTAAAGAGGTGCTTGATGTTAATGTGCACACCGAGTTGAGGCAGCCGGGCTCCATTAGCGTTCGCGGCGGTTACAGCCCATCGGAAGGCATTCGAGGCACGCTCGCGGTGCTGCATAGCAACTTGTACCAACGAAACATGCGGGCGGGTGCGAAACTCAGCGCCGGTACGCGAGGAAATCTGTATGAGGTTACCCTCATCGAGCCTTGGCTCATCGGTCCCACAATGGGAACATTGCGGATATTCGAGGACAACCTGGAGGAACAGGACAATACGCGGGCAAGGGGTGCCACAGGTAATCTTGCCAGGCGCCTAAGCCTGTATAGCAACGTCGCGTTACAGTATAAATACCAGGAATTGCGGCAGCGAATCGAACTAGAGCAGGAATCCGAATCATCAAAACCGCTCGTAGCCACGGAGAGGCACACGACCGTCAGCAGCGTGGGGTTGTCATTTCTCCGTGACAATCGCGAACCGTTCCTAAACCCGAGAAACGGCTGGTTGAACGAATTTGCCGTCGAGTACGCCGGCGGGTTTATTGGCGGGCAGACGAGTTTCTTCAAACTTACGGGAGACAATCGACACTATTCGCGGATTGGGGATATGGTTCTTGTCAATGCGCTGCGGCTTGGTTACGCACGAGGATTGCGCTCGAACCGCGAGCGCGAGATTGTCTCCTTCGAGCGATTCCGGGCGGGCGGGTCAACGACGGTTCGAGGGTACAGAGACCGTTCTTTGGGGCCCCTTGACGACGAATTGTCCAACACCCATCGAGGCGATGTGTTGTTCATCTACAACGTCGAGCTGCGGTTTCCTCTTTACAACCTCGTCGGTGGGGCGCTGTTCTTTGACACCGGGAATGTGTGGGATAACTTGGATGCTGTCGACACCGATCCGTTACATTCCGCGATCGGGGTGGGGGTGCGGGTGGACACGCCGCTGGGACCGCTGCGTTTTGATTATGGCGTGCCATTGGTCGGCGACGTGTCGCCGCAGATCAATCTCGGGTTGGGGCAGGCGTTTTGAGGGCGAGCGATAGGTGAAATTACCCCCGAAAACTAGACAGTACATTAAGGTGGATATCGGGGACGTTGGAACAAACCAACGCCCTTTGCTGTTAGCGAAAAATGAGTGTCATTTGATGATGCGCTATACACATTGCGCTACCCTGAAACGCAGGCATTAGGTTCGTCGCCATCTACAGACATTGCACTCCTCTGGAGTGCGGAGATTGGGCGCATCACGATTCTATTGACATAGCACAGGATCCACTATCGCGCTCCTTATTCAGTCGCTTGATCCTCTGGAGTGAAAACTAGGCCACGAAGGAACACCTTTTCAAAGCCTGTCATAGATCCGAAGATGAGTGTTACGTGCTGAAAGAATTATTCCGACCTACAAGACTTCTCGATGCATAGAGACACCTTCCTTCGCTGTTAAACAGAACTTCCCTCCATCGGAAAGCATTGACAATTACCGTGGGTAGATGTGGTTATGTCGAGACTATGGCTGTGGCTTGATGCACGCAGTGCAGGTTTTCGGACAGACATCTGTTTTTCTTCGAAAAAACTGCGATGTTGGTCATCTCTCTTCTGATAACCGGTTATCACACCTTTCTATTTCCCATTGGCATTGCAATTGCTTAACCCTACCTAGAATTGATCCGAGCGGCATAAGGCTGGCGCCGACGGATTATGTCATGCGGTGTCAGCCCCGGTTTTGCGTTAAGAGAAACGTGAGTTGGCCACACACTCAAGCCCCAGAGGGGATCAATCGAGTGGATAACGTGTGCAATAGAGATCCCACACTTGGACTACGCTTCAATCGAAAACGCTAACAGGCAACAACTCAGCATCCTTTTTAATTCGGTTGATATACCCCAGACATAATTCACCTGTCGCCCCGCTGGGGCTTTGATGGAGGGCTGTCTGATGCTGCTATACACCTATCGCCCCTCTGGGGCTTGGCGTGTAAATAATCCTCAATTGGATTTCCAAGAATTGAAAAATTTAGTAACCACACGGATTTATAGGATTTCAATAAATTCTGTAAACCCCTAAAATGGGTGCGGAGAGTAGGAATTAAGGTCTTCAGAACCATATTGGGAATTATCGCAATCAATTTGAACTCACAGGGCAAAAGTGTCTTCCTATAGCAAGTTTTATTTCCACACTTAACCCTGAAGAACCAACAGCTCTTTGCATAAAGGTAGCAACTTGTGTCATTATATCTCTCTCAAGTAACACTCAACATTGCACAGGATCTACTATCGCACTCACTATTCGTTCGTTTGATCCTCTGGAGTGCAGACGCGAGGAGGAATCGTGCTCTATTGACATAGCACTCCGCTGGAGTGAAAATCAGACCACGAAGGAACACTTTTCACGGCTAGTCATTGAGCGAAAAATGAGTGTTACTTGCTGAATGAATTATTCCGACAGGGGTAATGGCACGCTACCAAGTATCACTCGACATTGCGCTCCGCTGGAGCGCGGAGATTCGACGCATCACGATTCTATTGACATAGCACTCCGCTGGAGTGAAAACCCTTCTACGAAGGAACCCTTTCTCCAAAGCTAGTGATAGAGCCAAACACGAGAGTTGCTTGCTGAATGAATTATTCCGACAGGGATAATGGGGTGCTATCAAGTAACACTTTTTCAGAACCAGTCATAGAGCAAGAGTTGAGAGTCACTTGATGAGGAAATTATTCCGCCAAGGAATGTACGCTATAGACAAACCGTCGGGGCAAGAAGATCTCTATCGCACTCACTATCCGTTCGCTTGATTCCCTCTTACATGGAAATTTGGGGCAGTTACTTGCTGAAAGAATTATTCCGACAGGGATAATGGCACGCTACCAGGAATTATTCACCAAACAAATAAAGGAGCAGTCGTAATGAGCATAGACCCGAAACTCCAACTTTACCTAATCATCTGCTGCCTGATGTTAACCTTTCACCAACATGTCGCGTCCGCACAACAACCAAAACTAAAGAAAGAATCTGCCGAGGACTTTGTTAAGTTAGGAATGCCGCTCGAAGAAGCACTCACCAAAATTACTTTCATTGTTACATGGTTAAGTGGAGACGGAAGTACTGAAGTAAATTTTCAAGGTGAGAACGTCATCCGCACCCCTGATTACATAAAGCTCCCCTCCGATAACAATAAAGATGGCAGGACCGATAGTTATTATAAAATCCTATCTAAGTATGCTGTTGAAACGAATCGGTACATCTTTGTCCCTTTAGACCGCTGGGGCGGGGGTTCGGAAATCTTTAGGAGCCTCCACGCGGTTGACAAAAAAACACTCAGAACTGTTCTGGATACCACGTTAGGGCCTCGATCCGGGATCTGGGGACTGACTGCCGCCGATCCAGCCACGAACACGATCGCGATGACTTATATAAGAGAAGAGGATTGGCGCGGTAACCTTGAAGATTCTATTGATAAAGCCATCACAGGACATCTGAGAATGATAGATGGTAAACTTCGAGATGTGGCAGGTCCGCTAAGTCCGATCCCACCTGATATGGTGTTCTTTAGGGCAGTCAGATTTTTTACGATGGGAAACTGGGCAAAAGATGCGGAACCTGATGAGAAGCCACAACACAACGTCCACCTTGATGCGTTCTATATGGACAAATACGAAACGACAAATGCACAATACAAGGAATTTATTGATGCGAACCCACACTGGCAGAAAAATCGTATCCCAAAAAAATACCACGAGGGAGATTATCTGAAGCATTGGGATGGAAACGATTACCCACCCGACAAAGGCAACCACCCCGTTGTTTATGTCAGTTGGTACGCAGCAATGGCTTATGCGGAGTGGCGCGGGAAACGCCTGCCGACAGAAGCAGAATGGGAGCGCGCCGCGCGGGGGGCTTGGCGTACCATTAATGCCGACAGAGCAAACTATGGTGAAAATGTCGGCGATACGACCCCCGTCGGAACGTATCCTCCGGACAAAAGCGGCTTATACGATATGGCAGGCAACGTCTGGGAATGGTGTCTTGATGAATACAATCCCGACTTTTACGCTATTTCTCCAAGTCGCAATCCACTTGCCGGTGGAACTATGGATAATATCTTATCCGATTGGAGAACCGTTAAAACCGTCCGTGTGTTACGCGGCGGCTCTTGGGTGAGTGATGCCAAGTATGTGCGAGTCTCTGATCGGACGAGATTCACACCGAAAATCACGAACAAAGCTCGTGGATTCCGCTGTGCCATGAGTGTATCGCCTTAAGTTTTCGCAAGAAGTCGTTTTGGGCTTGTAAAAAGCATAATTGGGAATCAGCAACTGAAAAACCTACACTCCGCACCTCATGAGGGGCATTTAGGAATATTTATAATTTTCTTCTCTGGTAATCATGACACTAGCACACCTTGTATTTGAATCATAAATAACATTCTACAAGTTTTTAGCCCCAGCGGGGATCAAGCGAACGGATAGTGAGTGCGATAGAGATCCCACACTTGGACTACGCTTCAATCAAAAACGCTAACAGGCAACAACTCAGCATCCTTTTTAATTCGGTTGATATACCCCAGACATAATTCACCTGTCGCCCCGCTGGGGCTTTGATGGAGGGCTGTCTGATGCTGCTATACACCTATCGCCCCGCTGGGGCTTGGCGTGTAAATAATCCTCAATTGGATTTCCAAGAATTGAAAAATTTAGTAACCACACGGATTTATGGGATTTCAATAAATTCTGTAAACCCCTAAAATGGGTGCGGAGAGTAGGGAAAAAGTTACGATGCTTACTATAAGCACAGGTTTACCCTTGCTAACGTTCGCAGCTATATTCATTCTTGAAAGAATACTTGAGGAAGAACGAAGGGCTGAACTTGAAAAAGTGCGCGAAGAAGCCCACCTTGCTGGCAAAATAGCCGTGTCATGAGTCATAATACGGTTGAGCAACGCAAAGAGTTGCGTGGGATAGGTTGTGATTGCTAATCGCTTGCTTGATGGTCTGGATTTGGCAATCCAGACCGAGCAGTGAAGGAAGAACCGGGTTTTGCTGCGATAGTAATACCATTTCTATATATCAGCAGTGCATTAATAACGTCAATCAAGTCTGTCCAAAGCGGGGCAAGGGGATCTCTATCGCGCTCCCTTTTCGGTCGCTTGATTCCCGCCTACGGCGTTTGGTGTAAGGGAAACAGTTGTCATAATAGTACATGGAAAGCACTATATGCACTGTTATTCAAGCGAAATGGTATAACTCGCTCCGAGGCTTAGAATCTACACGCGTGTTTGTTAAGCGGGACTGTAAACGGTGAAAAACAACGAAATCTCCGAATCGAGATTGACCTACCAACGTATCGGAACGTGGAGGAATCATGGATATTCCATTGCTCTATGACATCTGTACCATATTCGGGTTGTCCATAGGCGTTCTTTTGGTCTGCCATAGGCTGCGTGTGCCGTCAATCGTCGGTTTTCTCGTGACCGGGCTTATTGCCGGACCCCACGGATTGGCTCTGATACAGGCTGACCGCGAAGTAGAGATTCTAGCGGAGGTCGGCGTTATCCTCCTGCTTTTCACTATCGGAATCGAATTTTCGTTGAAGAATCTGCTTCAGATTAAGCGGTCGGTTCTCATAGGCGGGACGTTACAAGTCGGATTGACGCTGGCAACAGCATTTGTGATTGCCCGGCATTTCGGAATGCCGACTAACGAATCGATTTTTATCGGCTGCCTCGCCGCGGTTAGCAGCACGGCGATTGTTATGAAACTGCTGCAAGAGCGCGACGAAACACGAACCCCGCACGGGCGCACAACCTTGGCAATACTTATATTTCAAGATATTGCCATCGTACCGATGATGTTGATTGCGCCACTCCTAGCCAACCAATCGAGTGACATGAGCAATGCGCTCATTTTACTGCTTGCGAAAGGTGTAGCGATGATTGCCGTGGTGTTTGTTGGTGCGAGATACGTCGTACCGCTGATTTTATCGCAAGTTCTTCGGACGCGCAGTCGCGAGGTATTCCTATTGAGCGTACTTGCCATCTGCCTCGGTGTCGTCTGGCTAACGTCGCGTTTCGGCGTGTCTTTGGCGCTGGGCGCATTCCTCGCGGGACTAATCGTCTCCGAATCGGAGTCGAGCCATGACGCGCTTGGTCACATCACACCGTTTCGAGACGTGTTCACCAGTTTCTTCTTTGTCTCGGTTGGCATGTTGCTCGATTTCCACGTGTTGTTACAAAAACCCTTGTTGATTGCGGTAGTGACAATCGGTGTCCTCGTTGCCAAGAGCATCCTCGCGGGAGGAGTGACGTGGATCCTCGGATACCCGTTCCGCACGGCGATTCTGGCAGGTCTCACATTGAGTCAGGTGGGGGAATTCGCGTTTATCCTTTCGAGAACGGGCATCGAACACGGATTGCTCAGTAACGATAGTTACAGACTGTTTCTCGCGGTTTCAGTGGTTACAATGGCTGCGACGCCGTTTATCATCTCGGGCGCTCCCCGCGCAGCCGATTTGCTGTTGCGATTGCCTCTGCCAAGCAGACTCGTGTTGGGATTGAGGCCGATCACTCAAACACCGCACCAGGCACATAAAAACCACCTCGTTATTGTCGGCTTTGGGTTGAACGGCAGAAACGTCGCAAGAGCGGCGCGTGCGGCGGACATCCCGTATGTGATTATTGAGATGGATACGGAAATCGTTCGAAATGCGCGTTCCAACGGTGAACCGATTTTCTATGGCGATGCGGTTCACGACGCTGTGCTCCACCATGTGAACATCAAGTCGGCGCGGGTAATTGTGGTGGCGATTTCCGACGATGCCGCCGCGCGCCGCATCGTAGCAGCCGCACATGCGCTGAATCCGGCAGCGCACATTGTCGTCAGAACGCGCCATGTTGCCGAGGTGGAACCACTGTACCACGTCGGAGCAAACGAGGTGATTCCGGAGGAGTTCGAAACTTCGGTCGAGATTTTTACACGGGTGCTGATGGAATACCTTATCCCTCACGATGAGATTGAACGGTTCATCGCCGAGGCGCGCGCCGACGGCTATAAGATGTTCCGAGGTCTGCCGAAGGGGTCCCCATCCGCGTCTGACGAGATTGTGCATCACCCCGATCTGGAGATTTCGGTGCTGCGGGTCGATGAAAAATCGCCGTTTGTTGGAAAGTCCTTGGCTGAAATCGGGCTGCGAGAGACCTACGAAGTAACGGTGGTGGCAGTCTTACGGAACAGCCAGATTTCGCCGAATCCAGGGGGTGACACGCGATTTGAGTGCGATGACGAAGTCTACCTGCTCGGCATGCCCGAGAGAATCGCTCTGGTCGCGGATTTGTTTGAAATTCCGCCATACCAGACGCAAACACAAGTATACGATGGGGATTTATCATCATGAAACCAGAGGACGAGAATGCGGCATCCTTACCGCCCTATTTCAGGTGGACATCAACGCCAATGGAATGGGGGCTTTGCACAACCACCGCGTGCGAACCGTTCCGTAGATGGACTCCCAAGAAGGAAGAGTCACGATGACTGATATTTTTGAAGAATTGAAACGAGCATTAACTATTGAGGTGCCGGTTCCCTTTGTCAATGGAATTTCGATCGATTTGATTCAGGTAGCGGCATTCGCCGCAATCTTCGGAGGGTTCTTAGTCTTGGGAGGACTGCTGCGCCGCTATTTACGTCGACTTTTGATGAAGTTACAGGTGAGGGAAGATCGGCAGTCACGGGTACTTGGGGGCACATATTTAATCGCCGGGTTAATAGGTTTCATCGTTGCCCTCAATGCGTTCGGCGCACCACGAGAATTGATGAGGAGGTTGCTTAGCTATTCGATTCCCATCGGTCAAACCCGCTTGAGCGTAACGAGTATTGCGGTGGCTGTTGCCATCGTATTAGCTTCAACTCTCCTGGCAAGGTATTTAAGGGTCGTGATGCGCGATAAGGTGTTGCCGCCATTCCAACTTCCTGTCAACGCAGAGTTTCTCTTTCTCCGGTTTGTCCAACTGATTACAATCGCATTCGGAGTTCTCGTTGCGGTGAATCTGATAGGATTCAACATGAACAGCGTGCTGGTTGCGCTCGGCGGACTTTCAATCGGGATAGGTTTCGGTTTGCAGAACATTGCGTCGAATTTCGTGTCGGGAGTCATCATGGTATTTGAGCGCCCGATAAAGATTGACGATAGGGTTACGGTTGGCGGCACCTACGGTATTGTCAAAGCCATCAACATGCGCTCAACCGTGGTAACCACGCCGGAGGATATCGACATAATCATCCCTAATTCCAAGTTTATCTCTGAAACCGTTACCAATCTGACGCACGACAACACACGTACGCGAATAAAGGTTTCCGTTGGAGTATCCTATGAATCAGATGAGGATTTGGTGAAAAAGGTTTTGCTAGAGGTTGCCAATTCTCATCCCAATATAATTAAGGAGATGAATCCCGACCTACCGGACGTTGTACCGCCATTTGTGCGTTTCATACAGTTTGGCGACTCATCACTGAATTTTGAACTTTTGGCGTGGATTCCCAACGTAATGCGGCGGCTTGAGATCATAAGCGAGCTGCACTTCATGATTCGGAAGAAGTTCAGGGAACACGGAATTGTGATTGCGTTTCCACAGCGGGATGTTCACTTTTACCCCGCTGCGGACGTGCAACCGAAGGAAGCCTGAAATCTCTCCTGTTGTTTGGCATTGCGCAGTCCTCATCTGCACAACCGAACAATGGCATGTAGAAAGTAGATCGCCAAAATCTCGTGCGCGCGTCAGGGAAAGATAGTGCCCGAACGATGCGAAAGAGGCAGGATTGTGTAAAATTCGCTATTCGTTTTGTTTGGGGTTTTTGTTTCCCGTGCCGCCGATGACGATAAGGAAAACACTATCTTCATTGGCGCGAACAGAATGAAGCACGTCGCCAGTGAAAACAACCGCCTCGCCATGTTCAAGGGTTATCTCCTCAGCTTTTGTCGCAAACGTGATATTTCCGTCGAGACAGGTGACGGCGGCAGCGGCTGGCGCCGGATGTTCGCTCAGCGAATTTCCCGCTTTAAGCACAGTTAACACAATAGTTAGCTCAACGCCATGCGCCAGTGTTAGCGAGGATCTCCCCGCGGTGTTCAAAGTTGCTTCTTCCATGAGGTTTTCAGCCATTTGCAGAAGCGAAAACCCCTGAGTCAGTGATGCGTTAAGGTCTACGGGTCGATAGGGTCGTTCGAACGACGTATTCATTGCTAGTCCTCCAAGTGTACAATTTGTGCATCCCTTGTATTGCTGTTAGACCGAACACAAAAAACAATGGTTGAACTATCCCAGCTTTTTTGACGCCATTCGCGGCGGAACGTTAGACCGAGATCGCGTGTGCAACACGGATTGCAACCATTCTGATGACAGTTGATAATGTGATTAAATAGGGGAGATTCTTGGGTGGGAATATGTCGTCAATCCAATCAGACAATCTCTCGGAAGGCGACGCCGTGATTGGATCAGAGTATTCGTGTTGACAGACGAACTCAAGAGGCTATTATGGCGATTTACAGATGATGTATTGCAAATGATTTAGAGCTTGTTTGAAAAGTCCGTAGTCAAGCCATTTTTGGTCATTTGAAGACACGTCTCTCGTGATTTCCTGCCAT
>JAJDTR010000162.1 GCA_022827055.1 Candidatus Poribacteria bacterium
CACATTTCCATGTAGGAGGGAATCAAGCGAACGGATAGTGAGTGATCAAGTGAGTGGATAACGAACGCGATAGAGCTCCCATAGAGATCTTCTTGCCCCGACGTTTTGTCTGGAGCGCACATTATCCTTGGCGGAATAATTCCCTCATCAAGTGACACTGAGCTCTCGTTCTATAGCTAGCTCTGAAAAAGTGTTACTTGGTTGATGCATGAATTTGCGACTCATTACGCTAATGAGTGATGCTTAACGCGAAATCCCTTCATTAAACCGCTGGCTGCATAACCCAATCTGCGAGGAAGTTTAATGGAATCTAGAGATGGTTGGAACAATCGCGTTCTCATCGTTGATGATCAGGAAGAGATTCATGACGATTTCGAAGAGATTCTTAAGCCTGGTTTATCAGGCTCCTCGACCGACGAATTAGCAAAGTCTTTTATTTCCGAGGTGGATGATAACTTCCTACCGGAATTTGAGCTTTTTCATGCGAGAAGTGGAGAAGAAGCTTACGAGATTGTCAAAGCAGGAAAAGAATCGAATCGCCCTATAGCTGTTGCCCACATCGACGTTAGGATGCCGCCTGGAATTGACGGCATCGAAACCACGCGCCTGATTAGGCAGATCGAGAAAGATATTGAGATAGTGATAATGACTGCTTACACGGACAAATCTCTTTCCGAGATTGTGCGCGATATGGAATTGCTGCATAAGTTGCTGTATATCAGAAAGCCATTCGCGCGCGAGGAAATTCAGCAGATAACCCTGTCCCTCGTGGAAAAGTGGAATGTTGAACGGGAATTGGACGAGAAGCGCCGGCAACTTACCGACAGCAACCAAAGATTAGAAGCCGTTCTCGATTCCACGGGCGATGCCATCGGAATGTTCGATATCGGCGGCAGGCTACAATTTGCCAATCAGTGGTACGAAGGTCTATTTGATTTGACAGAAGAAGCGTTAAAGCAGATGTCGCCGGAAGAACTCAGAGCGTGTACCAACAAGCGATTTCAAATACCGGATCTCCTTGACTCCGAAAGAGATTCGTTTTCGGAAAGCAGAGGCGATGTAGTCGAAGCAATTGCCGGAAGTCGCGCGTCACAACGGAAACTGTTTTATCAAATGGAAGCTCCAGTACGTGACAGCAAAAAAAATGTTATCGGGAAGATTATCGTTTATCGTGATATGTCCAAGGAACTGGAGATTGAGCAGATGAAAGCCGAGGTCCTTCGACTACGTAACGAACTTGAAACAGTTTATTCGTTCGACGGAATTATCGGCAAAAGCAAGAAAATGCAGGACGTATTTGCTTTGATGCAGCAGGCTGCCGAAAGCAATATCACGGTGCTTATCCGAGGAGAAAGCGGCACCGGTAAGGAACTCGTCGCTAGATCAATCCACTTCAACAGTCGTCGTAAGGCGGGACCATTCATCGCCGTCGATTGCGCCGCGATTCCGGAGACTCTCATAGAAAGTGAACTTTTTGGGCATGAACGCGGGGCGTTTACAGGAGCATCAACGCGACGGATCGGGAAATTCGAAAGTGCCAACGGCGGCACAATCTTCTTGGACGAAATCGGAGAAATGCAGCCCGCGTTGCAAGCCAAGTTGTTACGGGTGCTACAGGAACGGGAAATTCAGCGCCTGGGCGGTACAACGAATGTCAATATAGACATACGCGTGATCGCGGCAACCAACAAAGACCTTGAAGCCGCAGTCAGAGCTGGCGAATTTCGCGAGGATCTCTTTTATCGCATTGCAGCATTCCCCATGGTGATTCCATCACTGAGAGAGCGAATCGAAGATGTTGCTCTGTTGGCTGAACATTTTTTGAAAAAACATGCTGCGAACATGGGCAAATCAATACGTGAAATCTCCGGCAAAACGTTGCACCTATTGATAGGTCATGATTGGCCCGGAAATGTGCGCGAACTGGAAAACGCTATGGAGCGTGCCGTTCTCTTGGAGAAAACCGCCGTACTTCAGGAAACCAGCCTACCGACACACATCTATTCCGATGTATTTTCGAAGCAGGTATACGGAAGCGAACGTTCCGTCTTGACAAAGGAAATCATTCCGCTGGAGGATGTTGAGAAACACTCGCTTATCCACGCGCTGGAGGTAACCGACAATAGTATAACCAAAGCCGCACATGCACTCGGAATCAGCCGAGCCACAATCCATAGGAAATTGAAGCAGTATCGCCTGCTTGACGAAGATTGAGTTAGGCTTCATGTTTGGGTTGCATCATGGATTGGACCGGCAATTATCAGTGTGCCGTTTGGCTCTTTATCGTTGACTATTAATGAAAGCAGATTCGCACTATAAACGGCACTACGGGCATTCCTTCCAATCGTCCCGTCTACTATATCCACTTCAGAAAAGATATACCCATTCTGACGCTTAGTGTGTATTTTACGAACGTCACTATATTTCCCGCCTGTTACAAAATGTGTCACTTCAAAAGAGGATTATGTTACAAAATGTGACACGTCTGAATGCCATCCCCGTAAGCAGCCTGAGCAGCCATCGCAATGGACTCACCTAGCATCTGCCATGTTCACCTATCTTCCAAGTCCTGATAATCGGAAATATCAATGTATGTGAAATCAACGTAGCGCTGATGTCATGATTCATTGATTCAGCTTAATCTCTTTGCGATTTCCCGCCAGTTAACGCGCATTACCGCGGCATTTTCTACCACTTGACCCTGCCCCGTCGTTGCTTCGCACGTTCGATATCTGCCTGAAAGCGTCTAAACCAAGTTAACCTCCGATCTGCGTATTATTTGTAAGCGCGGAAGACAGCCGAAGATGGGAACCAAGCGCGTCGACGAGCCTCAATTGAGTTGGCACACTTTATGCTATCGAGGTCTGGAAGTTGCCCGCTGTCTGAACAGCAATGGCTGAAATGGAAGATTGATAACCACACTATACGCGTGAACATCCCGTTTGGTAACTCTCAGCAAGTAAGTCTTACACAGCAGACGCATTAAAGTGAGGAAACGGAGCTGATAAGGAAAATGGATCAAACAGTCGAACCGCTAATCCCTTCAGTCGAGCCCGTCAACTATGTGCACACCCTTCACGAAGCCCTGAAACATCGTGGCGAAGATGTCCCGTTCGCCTATGTCATGGGCGTGTCCGGGGAAGCATTCCGATTCCTTTATAATCGTTCTGACCCTGAAGCGGGAATGAAGACCTTCTTTCAGAACCCGCTACGCGCGGCATGTCGGTCGCTTGGGTATCAGCATGAAGTCACACACGACGAAACTTACGAATCTGCTTCGGAACGGCTTCACGAGAACATCCACACAGGCAAGCCGGCGCTAATACCGTTCAGGGATTCTTGTCCGTTTGTCAGCAAACACACGACTCCGGGACGGCTTGTCTGTCAAAATGGATATCGTTATGAGTTAAGTGCGGATGACCTGCACACCAAATGGCAGCCCGATAGTGGTTTTCTAGAACTCGGTCCCAAAGGCTATTACCAGTTCGTAATTGGCGATCGCGAGCGTGAACCAAAACCGCGCGAAGCCACACTCGGTGCCTTGAGAGGCGCGGCAAAGATGATCCGCGCCCGACAAAAAGTTCAGGGTTGTGCAATGGGGCTTGCGGCTTACAACGAACTTATCGCACAGTTAAGCGGTATGCTCTCGCGTAGAAAGCCGCTGACTCCGCAGGACGTGGGTCGAATTGCCCGGTGGAATGCTCGCCCAATCTCGCAAGCCATTAGCGCACGGCAACTGACAGTCGAATATCTTGAATTGGTCCGTGAAAACTTCGAGGATGAGGAGTTGGAACACCTGAACCGAGCGATAGCTTCGTATCGCAAGGTTGGCGCTCTGCTCGGCAGACTTCGGACGGTTCTTCCCTCGGTAGATACATCGCCAAATTTGAACTCGCTTTCGGACGAACGGTCGAAAGCCCGGTCAAGTATCTCCAGCCTCTTTCGGATTAAAGCGCCGATGTTCGTTCAACCCCGGTCGACAAGCGCACACGCCGTGGTTAAAGAGTTCAAACCGAAATGTCGGTTGGCGATTAGAGTGCTCTTGAGAATCGTCCGAGCAGAAACGAAAGCCATCTCCGAGATTGAGAAAATCCTCCAGATTAGTGAAAAGATGAAAATGTGACATCATTTCATTGAACGAAGATTCGCTCTCGGAAAGACTGGCAATCATCAACGGTCCAGTCTTTCCTTTCTTCGGAGGAGATTTTCGATGACAGCTCCATGTTCGCTGACGGCGATTAGACAGTATTTTCACCTACCTGAAATCCCTGCGGCGACTCTCTTAATTCCCGCCGAAACCGCGAAATATCCACTCAGAGCGTCCCAATCTTCCTCGAAAATACATTGAATCACCATGCATTCGGATTCCTTTACTCGACATAAACGGAGTCGCACATGAACTACTTCCTGAGATTACTTAGGTATGCACGCCCCTATGTCTTCAGACTGAGTCTTGTGTTCATACTCATCCTTCTGTTAGGTCAAGCAGGGCTGTTTATGCCCTTAATGCAGAAGTTCATTATTGACCGTATTTTACTGCGCTCAAGAGATCCTCTGGCAACTATGGACTTGATTTATCAAAACGATCTCGACACGAGCCATAGGCTTTCAGATGAAATCCTGCGGCATCTGGAAACTGAAGGGATCTCACTGTCACGAGACACCACAGTATCAATTGAAAAGACAGGTCGTAGGTGGAAACTGATCGATGAAGAGACGGGTGAGGAATACGCCGTTGAGCGAAATGAATTCAAGATGAAGTCGAAACTTAGCGGTGTTCCGGAAGCGTGGCACAAGCAGTTTAATGAGATTAATGTTTTTCTCTCTTCGGATGCTACAATTTCGCCCGCTGCCAACTCCAACGGATG
The DNA here is from genome assembly GCA_022827055.1 of Candidatus Poribacteria bacterium. GTDB lineage: Bacteria > Poribacteria > WGA-4E > WGA-4E > JAJDTR01 > JAJDTR01. The sequence goes on from JAJDTR010000162.1 coordinate 4,869, forward strand.
GGTAATCACCGATAATGACGAACACTACACGCTTCTGCCGTCTGGCGATAAACTCACAGTCTACGAACGCGATCTCAAAACGCCTGCGGGAACAGTTGCTTTCATCGTTCCGGACGAGTGGCGCCAGCAACTGAAGGATCACAGTGTTCTTCTCTCTCCAAGGGCTACCATTGCGGCTAGCGAGGACAGTGATAGCTGGACGATCTCCGACAATGAGAAGCGCCATACGGCTCTACGCTATGAAAAGGAACTCGAGATTCACGAAGGGGAACTCAAAATCTACGCGGGAACGATTACTTTCACATTTTTCGGTACGAGGTATACGCGCACTCCCTTGGGCTGGCTCACTGTTTCAATGATTACGATTGTTACTTTTTTCGCGGTGCTGTCCATTCTCCGGTACCTTCAGACCTACTCCATGACATGGGTAAGTCAACGAATCCTATTCGATTTAAGGAACCACGTCTTTTCACATCTACAATCGTTATCCATGAGGTTCTACGACCTCAAAGGAACTGGACAGATTCTCTCGCGCGTGAGAGAGGATGTCGCGGCGCTGCGCTCATTGGTTACCACGACCTCAATTGATATCATTACCGATATAGTTACTGTTATCGTGATGTTGGTCATTATGTTCAGCTGGCATTGGAAACTGACTCTTCTTTCGTTAGTAGTAATGCCATTAATAATTGGTAACTATTTCTTCTTTGTTCGCCGACTGCGCCCGATATGGCGCCAGTGGCGCGATAAGTGGGCAGACATTTCGACCGGTCTGTATGAAGCGGTCGCTGGAGCGAAGGTAGTCAAGGCTTTTGGTCGGGAGAGGCATCATGAGCTAAAGCTGTTCCGCGATATGCGCACTACCTTTGAGTGGGAGATTAAAGCGACGCGAGATCGAACCGCAATGCAGCGAATTGCAATGTTTCTTCGAACACTTGGCCGAGGGGTTGTGCTTTCGTATGGCGGATACCTCGTGGTGCGCGGAGATTTCACCGTCGGATCAATGATCGCTTTCGTCACGTTCCTTGAACGGCTTCAGAAGCCAATCATGAGTCTGATTAACATCAATGCGACTATTCAGGAGGCGATGGTGTCCACGGAGCGAGTTTTCGGTCTACTCGATTCGGAACCTACGGTCGAAGAACCGGAAGATGCCATTGCCATACCCGAGATTCGCGGACATGTCAAGTTTGAAGATGTTGAGTTTAGCTACGAGCCGGAAAACCCGGTGCTGCACGACATCAACCTTGAGGCGCAACCGGGCATGATGATTGCCCTTGTCGGACCGTCGGGCTGCGGAAAAACCACCGTAGCCAACCTCATCGCGAGGTTTTATGATCCGACAAGCGGTGCCATTTTCATTGACGGTTTTAACCTGCAAGATGTAACTATCAAATCGCTGCGTAACCAACTGGGAATCGTATTGCAGGAGAACTTCCTGTTTGATGGATCTGTAGCAGAAAACATCCGATTCGGGCGGCCCAATGCTACGGATGAAGAGGTCGTGACTGCGGCGTTGGCTGCCAACGCGCACCAATTTATCGTAGAGCAGCTTCCGGAGGGATATGAGACGAAGGTGGGTGAGAGAGGTTTGCGGCTCTCGGGCGGCCAGAAACAGCGAATCTCGATTGCACGAACTATCTTGCGCGCCCCTCGCATCCTTATCCTTGATGAAGCCACATCCAGTTTGGATACACAATCCGAAGAACAGATACAGCAGGCGCTCGATCGCTTGATGAAGGCGAGAACATCGTTCGTTATTGCCCATAGACTCTCCACGGTTCTAAAGGCGGATATGATCGTCGTGATGAATGAGGGAAGAATTGTTGAGACGGGCACCCATGAGCAGTTGATGGAAATCGACGGCATGTATGCAGACATGTATAACAAGCAGTTCAAAACCGAGAGCGAAGGCGAGGATTCGTGGCTGAAGTAAGGTGGAAATCCTATGAGACCAACTCCTTCTTCCGGAAAACCGTGGAGTCTTTGAAAAGACCAATATGGTAACTGAATTGCGGCTGCAGTGGTGGACAGTTGGGACGTCATGCATTTCTGCCTTCGATAATTTTTTCTTGCGCGACCATCAGAACATGCTCACTTTCCGCTTCCGAGGAAATCATTAGTTCGCCACACGGATTGCCTGGCGAGTGTTTGTGGAACGAGTAGATGAGCGTCTTGCCAACCACATCAGCTACAATTTCAACTCAATCTTCGACTACCAATTCACTCCCGAAAGCCGTCTCTTCGTCGTTCTGGCGGACAGCACGGACGGGGAGAGCGCCGTACTCACCAAATATCCTACCTCCTTGCGTCCGACTTCCCGTTCTAACTTGGGTTCCGAAGAAATCCAGACTCCGCACATCCCGCGATTAATCTTGTCCGTCGGAGTGGTTGTCAACCGCATCTGAGAAAATCCCGAATGTGTAAGCCACTTGCGATTCTATACTCCAATGTGGTAGAATATTTATCCAAAATATCCAAAAAACTCGATCGGATTCCGTGAATTTTCAATTCATTGAGAGGTGCAAATCTACGTGAGCGAACATCATCGTGTTGCTATTGTCGGCGCAACGGGCGCCGTTGGCAACACACTCATGTCAATCCTGGAAGAGAGAGCGTTTCCATTCGCTTCTCTCAAGTTGCTGGCTTCCCACAGATCCGCAGGCGAGATTCTTACATTCAAGGATCAACCCATCATGGTTGAGGAGTTGACCCATAATTCGTTCGATGGTGTAAATCTCGTATTTTCGTCGGCAGGCTCATCTATCAGCAAGGAGTTCATTCCAACCGCGATTGGAAAAGGTTGTCTGGTTATCGACAACACGAGCGCGTTTCGCATGGACGCCGATACGCCTCTCGTGGTGCCTGAAGTAAACATGGACGCCGCGATAAGGCACAACGGTTTAATCGCGAATCCGAACTGTTCAACGATTCAAATGGTGGTCGCTCTCAAACCAATCTACGATCGTGTTGGGATTAAACGGATAGTCGTCTCAACGTATCAGAGCGTGTCGGGCAAAAGCGGTTCGGCGGTTCTTGAGTTGGTGGATCAGACGACGGCGGCGCTCGAAGGACGCCCGATTGAACCGGACAAGTTTCCGCACCAAATGGCGTTCAACGTCGCATTTGATTGGCCCTTTACCGATGGCGGAGACAGCGAGGAAGAGATGAAGATGGTCAATGAGACGCGAAAAATCCTGGAGGATGACACTATTGCCGTGTCCGCAACCACGGTTCGTGTGCCGGTTTTCTTTGCTCACTCTGAATCCATCAACGTGGAAACTGAGGACAAGCTTTCCGCGGACGATGCACGTCAATTATTATCAGAATCTCCCGGAATAGTAGTAATGGACGATCCGGCGAGCAGAAAATATCCGCTTGCAGTAGACGTCGCCGGAAGGGACGAGGTGTTCGTCGGTCGCATTCGAGAAGACCGTTCGATTGAAAATGGGCTTAATCTCTGGGTGGTAGCCGACAATCTCCGCAAAGGCGCCGCTCTCAATGCCATCCAGATTGCCGAGATGCTGGATGGCATCAGTGTCTAATGAAAACGTTGCCAATTAGATCGTGAGATGGGTTCCAGCGTCGGTTTGCAAGCCATGTGTTGTTTTGCCGAGTATCTGAGGTAAAACGAGCTACCCGTCCCAAAAATGGAAGACAAGTAGCACAAAAAGTTGAGATTTAAACACCAAAAGAATGCTACTTATTGTCTTCTGCCGCACTCATGGAGTAGCTCTTCATCGGAAGCCGAATGGGTTCGTATTATTCAATATCCTTTGTTGACTTTGTGCTTGGATCATCCAGAGTAGATTTGGTGAATACGCGAGGAGAAGTGCTAAATGGCACAACGGGATTATTATGAGGTGCTTGGCGTAAGCCGGGACGCGTCTCCCGATGAAATAAAAAAAGCATATCGCAAACTTGCTGTCAAATATCATCCGGACAAAAACCCGGGAAATGCCACGGCAGAGGAAAAGTTCAAGGAAGCCTCCAACGCTTACGAAGTATTATCCGACCCGAAAAAGCGCCAAATCTACAACCAGCGGGGCCATGCAGGTGTCAACGACATGGGATTCCATGGATTTACGAACATGGACGACATTTTCTCCAATTTTGGCGATATCTTCGGTCGGACTGTCTTTGGGAATTTTGGCGACGTCTTTGGGGATGTGTTCAATCGCCAAGCTCCTGACAAACCTCAAACGCAAGCTATGGATACACGCGTCAAACTGACTATTTCGTTCGTAGAGGCTGCACATGGCACCGAAAAACAGGTCAATGTCCAGGGCAAGAACATCACGCTCAAAATACCCGCAGGAATTAAAGACGGACAAACACTTCGTCTCCATGGACAAGGAGGTAGAGCGGCGGGTATTCGACAATCGAGTTCACTTTTGGTGACCATTTCAGTTGAGCCCCATCCGAATTTCAGTCGCGAAGGGCTAGATCTTATCACGCAAGTTACTGTTCCCTTTACCCGCGCAGCGCTTGGAGGGAAGGTGCGAGTTCCAACCTTAACAGGACAAATCAACCTAACAATACCACAGGGGAGCCAACCGGGATCGCAATTTCGGTTGCGCGGCCAAGGCATTGTTGATTCCGCGGGAAGGAAAGGCGATTTGCGGGTCATGGTTCAGGTGGAAATTCCGAAGTCGTTAACCCGAAAACAGAAAGATTTGCTCAAGGAACTGGACGAAGCACTGTAGCCCCGAAAATTTGTTTTTTCCCAACCAACGAGGAGGAAGAAATCGAGATGCTTTCACTCTCGCAACGGAGCGAAAAGGTCGCTCCGTCGTCGACATTAGCGATTACCGCGAAGATTAATACAATGCAGGCAGAAGGGATTGATATCGTCAAGTTCGCTGCCGGAGAACCCGATTTCGACACTCCCGAATACATCAAAGATGCCGCGATTGAGTCACTAAGGAACGGTTTTACCAAGTATACTCCGGTACCCGGTATTACGGAGCTGAGGGAGGCGATTGCCGAGAAATTCAAGAAGGACAACGATTTGGTTTTCTCTCCGTCGCAGATTATCGTTTCGTGCGGCGCCAAACACTCCATATACAACATATTGCAGGCGATTTGTAATCCGGGAGACGAGGTCGTCTTCGCCGCACCGTATTGGGTCAGCTATCCGGAGATCGTGAAATTAGCAGACGCTACGCCAGTTATCGTGGAAACGACCGCGGACGAAAATTTCTGCATGAAGCCGGAACAGATAGAGAGCGTAATATCGGATAGAACGAAGGCCGTTATCATTAGTAGTCCCGGTAATCCGACCGGTACCGTCTATGACGCACCAACGCTTGCGCAGATCGCGGAGCTTGCGCTCAATCGCCAGTTCTACGTCATTTCTGACGAAATCTACGAAGCGCTGCTATATGACAATTTGAAGCACCAAAGCATCGCATCGCTTAATGAAACTGTTCGGGAGATAACCTTTGTCGTCAACGGCGTATCGAAAGCCTATTCGATGACCGGTTGGCGTATCGGATACACGGCGGGACCGGAAAAAGCGATTCAAGCGATGTCGCGTATTCAATCGCATAGCACTTCCAACCCTACCTCAATAGCGCAGATCGGCGCTCTTACTGCACTAACCGAGTCACAGGAGGCGGTTGAGGAGATGCGGCAGGCATTTGAGGAGCGGAGAAACGTCATCTGTCAACGATTTGACGAGATTGATGGTATTACCTACGCCAAACCACAGGGCGCATTTTACATTTTTCCGGATGTTTCCGCGCATTACGGGCGGCGCATCCACGGGAAAACCATCAATGGGTCTTTGGACATGACAGCCTATCTGCTCGACAATGCCAGGGTCGGCGTGATTCCGGGAAGCGCCTCTGGCGCCGACAACCATCTGCGGCTCTCATTTGCAACATCACTGGAAGAGATAAACAGCGGTTTGGACAGAATAAAGGAAGCACTAACGTATTAGGTCAGGTGCAAGCCGCAAAATTCGATTGAGTTCAGCGCGGCAACTACGGAAACGTGTGTATGACAAATTTTCTTGATTATATTCGAGATGTACCGGATTTTCCCAAGCCAGGCATTGTATTCAAGGATATTACGCCTCTTCTCCAAAGTAACGCGGCATTTCGTGATGCTATTGAGGTGATGAGAGTAAACTACCAACCAAAGGAGATTGATGTTGTGGTCGGGATCGACGCGAGAGGGTTTATTCTTGGCGGCGCCCTAGCCCATCAATTGGAAGTTGGTTTTGTTCCTGTCCGCAAAAGCGGAAAACTGCCGTACCGCACCTTCGAAGCTGAATACGATCTTGAATACGGCACTGACGAGTTGGCCATTCATCAAGACGCCTTTTCTGCCGGCAGCCGTGTGTTGATTTGCGACGATGTCATTGCGACCGGCGGCACCATTGCCGCCACAATCGAACTCGTAGAGAAACTCGGCGGACATGTTGCCGGAATCGGTGTTCTTATTGAGTTAACCTTTCTAAACGGGCGCGATAAATTTGGAGACTACGAGGTTTTTTCTCTAATTGAATTTTAACGGTGGATATGCTATACTAAATCGTGCACCCGCATTAGCCAAGAGCATTGGAACACGTGGTTTTTCATTTCGAAAAGTTCCGGCTATGAACACATTGTGTCAATGAAGTTTCAGAAGGCTCGGTCATACGAAGGCGGAATCTCCAAACCCCCTCATCTGATGTACTAGGTGAGGGATTTTCACGTTCAGATTCGGTTTGGCGCTATTTGGCGCTAACGGTGATAAGACACGATGCGCCTGTAGCTCAGGGGATAGAGCAGGGGCTTCCTAAGCCTCGTGCCGGGGGTTCGAATCCTCCCAGGCGCATCATCCATTATCTAGGAGAAATTGATGTACCAATTCAGTATTTGGAAACTTGCTTTAATCATTGTAGTATTCCTATTTGCGGCGCTGTACCTGATTCCCACTCCTGACTACTTTTTTAATCCGCTCTATGGAAACCTCCCCCTCTGGATGCAGGAAAGATTACCCAAGTTTGAAGTGACTGAGGAAAGCAGCCTGAAGGTTAGCTTGAATGACGTTCAATTTCCTGAAGGGATTAACTTTCATGATGCCAAAACGGATCTGAAGGATATTTTCCGCGTACATCTGGGTAAACTTGGGTTTGTCGAAGAAACAGATTACGAGTTTGTCGGTCCGGAGTCATCCGATTTTGTTGTTAAGTTCACTAAAGAAGATCGCACTGCCGATCTTCAATCGGTTCTCGACGGATTGCATCTCTACGGAAGCCTGCCAACAGTTCTGCGCAAGCTAATCCCTAGCAATCGCTTGAAACTGGGTCTCGATCTTAAGGGTGGAGTTCGCCTTGTTCTTGAGGTCGATCCGGAACAATCGAAAGCCGAATTACTAAAGGAGCGCGCCTCTTCCATCCCGGAACGGCTAAGGGCAGATGACATACTGTGTAAGAAAGTGGACGTTGTCGATGAACAAGCATCGCTGAACGTATTTGTCCTCGTCAAGAAGAAACACAGAGCCGATGCAGTGCAGAAAACGGAATACCTCAACAAAGCCCGGAATCTGCTTGATGAGTTGGAATATTTCGATGAAGCCACGGAAATTTCTGCCACCGATACCCAAATCGTTTACGAACTCCGTCTGAGCAAGGATGGAATCGAGAAATACAGTGAGGGCGCCATTGAGCAGGTGTTAATCGTTCTAAGGAACCGTGTGGATGCGTTTGGTGTCGCTGAACCTTCTATCCGACGTGAGGCTAACAGACCGCGGATCATTGTTGAGTTGCCCGGTGCTAAGGACTCTTCCAAACCCCTTCAGATTGTCAAGACAATGGGCAGGCTGGAATTCAAACTTGTCGAGAAAAACCCCAATGGCGGCATCTACTGGTCGGGCACCGCTGATTCCCAGCCGCCTGAAGATATTCCTGAAGGCACGGAAATTCGCCGCCATCACGATGATGGAACTTCCCAAGCCAATAGTTGGTATGTGTTGAAGAGCCCGGTCTTACTCACCGGCGATCGGATAACAAGTGCGGGGCCAACCCAAGGGGCAACGAGTTTCGAGATTGCCGTGTCCATGAGTTTTGATTCGGCGGGACGACGTAAATTTGCCGAAGTCACGACCAATCATGTTAACGAAGCTTTGGCAATTCTGCTAGATGGAAGAGTACAATCGGCGCCTCGAATTGAGGAACCGATTGTCGGCGGGCAGGCACGTATCACCGGAGACTTTACTTTTGAGGAAGCCAACCATTTATCGAACATTCTCAAGTCGGGCGCTTTTCCGGTAGGCGTACAAATTGCGGAAGAACGCACGGTAGGTCCGACGCTTGGACAAGAATCGATCGACAACGGTATTCGGGCAGCGCTTATTGGCATGGGATGTGTAATCATATTCATGTTGATCTACTACAAACTTTCAGGGATAGTAGCGATCATTGCTCTGGTTTTCAACATGGCAATCCTTTTGGGAGCGCTCGCAGGCTTTGGTGCGGCGTTGACATTGCCGGGCATCGCCGGTCTCGTTTTGACGATTGGAATGTCCGTTGACGCAAATGTCCTAATCTTTGAACGAATCCGCGAAGAGTTACGTACGGGAAAAAACGTGTGGTCCTCGATTGTAAGCGGTTACCAAAGAGCATTCTTGACCATCGTCGATGCGAATCTTACCACGTTCTTCACAGCATTGGTGCTGTACCAGTTTGGGACGGGCCCCATCAAGGGGTTCGCGATTACCCTTGGAATAGGAATATTGGCAAGTATGTTCACGGCAATCGTTGTGACTCGCGAGATTTACGGTTGGGTCATCGGCCAACGCAATATTGAGAAACTCAGCATTTAGAAAAGGAGACGTTGAGTTGGAATTACTAAGAAACGCAAATTTTGACTTTATCAGCAAGTACCGATCTGGATTTATTCTATCTAGTGTCTTGATTGTTGTAGGATTAATTTTCCTCGGCATAAACGCCGGTCCGAATTTTGGAATTGATTTTCGCGGCGGGGTAAAAATTCAAGCCAAATTCAACCGGGCGGTGGCAGAGAAGGAAATTAGGGATAAACTCGAGTCGCTTGGGTTCGGGCGCGCCAAAACGCAGGTTAATTCGGAGAAACAGGAAGCCACAATCTCGCTTGGATACGGCACCGACTTTGAAGCACAAGCCGGGAGGAAAATCTCGGACGGTTTAATTGAGGGCAGCGCCGATTGGCATGCACTTCCTCAAGGAGTAAACGTTTCGGCTGTCGGTCCCAGCGTTGGCCAAGACTTGAAATGGGCGGCGTTGTGGTCAGTTGTCTCGGCTATCGCGATTCTTCTTGCTTACATATCGTGGCGTTTCGAGTTTCGTTTCGCAATTGGCGCGATTGCCGCGCTGGTCCATGATGTTCTGATTACACTGGGAGTATTTGCAGTATTATCCAAAGAAATCAACCTTCCCACGGTCGCCGCGTTTCTTACAATCATTGGATACTCCCTAAACGACACGATTGTGGTGTTTGACCGCATCCGCGAAAACACTAGGACGTTAAAAGGAATTGAGTACAGCGAGACACTCAATCGCAGCATCAATCAGTCTCTGAGCCGCACAGTGATTACCTCTCTAACAACCTTCTTCGTAGTTCTGGTTATTTTCTTCCTATCAAGCTCGGGTGAGGAGATAAACACCTTTGCGTTAGCTCTCATTATTGGCGTCATTGTCGGTACCTATTCGTCGATTTTCGTTGCAAGCCCGATTCTGCATCTGTGGAATCTGAAAACCAGAGAAAGCGCCGCGTAGACATCTTAGTGCTTGTACAGTTTTGGTTTCGGCAGTTGGAGGTCGGTAATCCGTCCAGTATCGATTTCCAGTCCAGCGAAATGACGGATTATACCGGACAGCAAGAGGAAGTGCTGTTTACAGAATTCGTTTAGAAAACAGACTATCGCCGCCGCCTATCTCCGATGCCCGAAATAGCGTCGTAGTAATTTGATGTATATGTCAAATCTTCAAGCTTGGCATGTTGGATCAATCGGAACGCCAATCCCATCCCCTCACTACGCCAAACACACAAACCGTTTCAATACCGAGATTAGATAATCTAGCCAGTATTCTGATTGAATAGCTATGGGCATTCCTTGGTGGCTATTTCCCTTGGCAGGAAGTCTCGTCATCCTCGTTTTCCTTGGCACAATTGTCGGGGTGATTAGACAGCGGCGAGGTCGTCGACCAACGACAATTAGTGAAGAATCCTCCGACCAGTTTAATTCCTTTGCACGAGAATTGGTTCACGAGATACGAAATCCGCTTAACAGCGTCAACCTTAATCTTCAGTTGATAGAGGAAGATTTGGCGGCAATCGAAACCGAAGAAGCGAATGGCGTGCTCACGCGAACGCGACGTATTCGCTCCGAAATCGAACGGTTGAACCAGATTCTGACCGATTTTCGGCGCTTTACCGGACTACCACCTCTTTCTCTTCGGGAGAGTGATATTGGCGCACTAATCGAAGAGGTTCTAGAATTCACGGAACCGGAAGCGCAAATCCGGAACATCAAGGTTGTCCGCGAACTCGAAAATCTTCCTTCGATTAAACTCGATCCGGATCAGTTCAAGCAAGCGTTATGGAACCTAATCATAAACGCAACTCAAGCAATGGAAACGGGAGGTACCTTGACTTTACGGGCGTCGGCATTGGACGGTAACATCCAAATTGATGTACAGGACACGGGGGAGGGTGTCTCTCCGGATATTGCAGATAGGATGTTCGATCTCTTCTTCCATACGAAGGAAAACGGCACCGGTGTTGGACTGGCTATTGTAAAGCGAGTCATAGAAGGTCACGGCGGTAGGGTTGACGTAGATAGTGCGCCAAGTCAAGGCGCCACATTTTCGATTTTGCTGCCGGTCAATAGTCGATGAATTTTACGCAATTACCGTTACGGTTTGCGGGTGGACATAGGGCCTAATTCCCCTAAAATAGTTCTTTATCCAAGGTTGGTTGTTAACAATCTACCGGTTTACTTCAGGAACCCTGGCTGTTGGCGAATTGCGGATAATCGGACGCTGGACATCATGAAATCAGACTGCCGCAGAGAACGTGAAAACTCGGAGCGAGAACTGAATTGAATCCAAGAATACTGATAGTAGACGATGATTCATCCGGTCTCGAAGCCACCGCCGAAGTTCTGGAGCGAGAAGGGTACGATCTATTCACCGCGACCGGAGGGCGCGCCGCGCTAGAGATTCTGGACGCGGAAGATATCGATGTTGTGATTACGGATGAAATGATGCCGGATATGAATGGTATCGAACTGTTGAAATACATTCAATCCAATCATCCGTACACACAGGTCATTTTGCTTACCGCCTATGGCAGTATCGATAGTGCCGTCGAAGCCATCCAGACCGGGGCGGTATCTTACCGTGAGAAGCCAATCAGAATTGAGTTACTTCGGCAAACGGTTAAAAGTGCACTGGAGAGGCGCACCCTACATCTACAGAATATCAATCTTCGAGAACAGCTTGATGCTAAGTTCGGTTTTGCGAACATTACCGGTACTTCAAAACCCATGCAGGAGCTCTTTGGCATGATTCGGCGTATTGCCCCGACAAATGTGACTGTTCTGATTACGGGTGAAAACGGTGTAGGGAAGGAACTCATCGCTAAAGCCGTTCACAACCACAGTCGGCGCAAGGACAGATCGTTTAGGGACCTCAACTGCGGAGCGATTCCCCGGGAGTTGGTTGAAGGAGAGTTGTTTGGTCATGAAAAAGGCGCCTTTACAAGCGCAACTGCTCGGAGGTTGGGTGTATTCGAGCAAGCGGATGGCGGAACCCTGTTTTTAGATGAAATTGGTGAAATGACGCCGGAGACGCAGGTGAGATTCCTTCGTGTGTTGGAGACGCAAGAATTCAGACGCTTGGGCGGCGACAAGAACATCCGAGTCGATGTCCGAGTCATCGCTGCGTCTAATAAAGACCTAAATGCGGAAGTGAGAAACGGGGCGTTTCGCGAAGATCTCTACCACCGAATCAACCGATTCCGTTTACACGTGCCTCCTCTCCGCGAGAGGCGTGAGGACATTCCGCTCCTTGCCAATGGCTTCCTTCTAGAATTCAGCAAGGAGCACAATCTGCCTGTGACGGGCATCTCCCCCGACGCGATGAACCGCCTAAAATATGCGGATTGGCCCGGTAATGTGCGCCAATTGCGGAATGCTATTGAAACAGGAGTAATCTTATCGACCACGGGAGCCATTCAACTCTGGGATCTTCCGCCGGAAATCCAGGCGGGTCCTCCTGCTCTTCCCCCGGCGTCGCATGAATCTGAGAACATAGTTGGCAGAGTAGGGATGACCATGGACGAGATTGAGAAGGAAGCCATCCGCAAAACCCTAGCCGATACGGGAGGGAACAAGACTCAGGCGGCAAAGATTTTAAAGATGGGTTTGCGCACACTTCACCGCAAAGTGCAAACCTACGGACTGGAAGATAAGGAAGATTGGCAAGATGAGGTATGACATCACCAATATTATAGCGGTCAATCAACGGTGGACTTAAGTACGCCAGTGGGTTCGTGTCGTCAAACGTTCGTGGAAGGTGCATGACACGAGGAGTGTAGTTTTGGGACGGAAAGAATGCTGATAACCGGTCAGATGGTGCGAAAGTACCGCGCCGAAGGATATTTCACGGTTGAAGGCTTGTTCACACCCGATGAGGTAGACGGGGTGCGTCGAGAGATTTCCAAAATTGTTGAAGACCACCCGCCAAAGGAGGACGGACTCGTACAACTTGAACCCACCGTCACAAAAGGAAATGACACAACCGCATCCACGGAGCTTGGCGTCCGTAAACTTGCGAAGATGGCCGTGCGGAATGACTTTTTTCGTAATTTAGCCTTTCATTCGGGAATGTTAGAGATTGCAACAAGGCTGTTGGGTCCGGATGTTTATCTGTTCCAAAGCATGTCTCTACTTAAGCCGCCGCAGATTGGCGGTGCAAAGATGTGGCATCAGGACAACGCCTATTTTAGGCAAACCCCGAGCGATGTGTTTGGATTTTGGGTTGCCTGTGATGACACGACGATGGAGAACGGTTGTATGCACGTCATACCCGGATCGCACACGGGTGGAATTGACGAGCACGGCATGGTGGACGACGACTATGTCTTACTGAATCCACCGTCTACCGAGAATGCGGTGCCAATTCCTCTACTGGCGGGAGATGCGCTTGTTTTTCACGGTGAAATCTACCACCACACCCCACCAAATAGAACCGACAAACGTCGGCGCGCGATTCAATATCACTATTCGTCCGCTAAGTGTCAGCGAAATAACGACGAGACCCCGTATATTATTGAACCCGAATTCTTGGTTGCCGGGAAACCTTAACATAATCTGTACGGGCAGCACCTTATACCATTTCGCTTGAATAACAGTGCATATAGTGCTTTCCATATACTATTATGACTACTGTTTCCCTTTACACCTGACCCCCGTAGGCGGGGCATCTTGCCCCGCTTTGGACCTGATCGACGCTATTAATGCACTGTTAATTTATAGAAATGGTATTAGAATACTGACCGTTCATGTCCGAGTTGGTGAGTCCGTCGGACAATCTTGACAATTCCCAACATAAAACTAACGATTGACAACGCTGTAGTAGATCGCGTTAAACAGAAGCTTGAACGTTCCGTGCGACTGCGCGCGGTGCTGAGGTTTGAAACCAAAGAGAACGACATGTCCTTTACCGAGATTTACATCCAATGCCGCCCCTTTTTGGCGGATGCGCCTTTCTCCTTCTAGCCAACCGCTCATTAGCGGATTAAAGTCGGGATAGGAGGCAACAGTCTTCCCGCCTCTCACTTCAAAAACCGGACCTGACTTGAAGAATACCGCCATCTCACGATCAAGTCCGAAACCGATGGGATGTGCCCCCTCAACGAATACCCGCAACAATGAACCCGGGCAAAAAAATGCATTCTTTTTGGAATCATGCGCATTTGCTTGACTTGACTCCTCCAACACGTTTATGACTTCCAGTCCAAAATACTTGATTGGAAGTTCGCACGCGTTGTTCAGGCATACAAGTGTTCCGCCGCTTTCCGCAAAGGTGCGTAGATTCGCTGCGCCTGTATTTCCAATCCCCCCGACATATTCAGAAGGGAGGGTTCCCGGGGCATGTCCTTGAATAATCTCGGACACAGGCATATCGGGCAGAATTATCACGTCATATCGCTCGGCCAATCCTCCGGCTCGAATCTCGGCATCTGTCAAGGTATGGTAGATGAACTCGTGCTGTTCTAGTACCCATCGCGTCCAACCTTCATCAATACTTGCGATCCACGGTTTGTACAAAGCAAGGCGAGGCAGCCTCAACGGCATCAAATCATCCTCGGCAGGAATCTCGTCAAGCGCATAAATCTCGAGACCAAGCGAATTGGCAAGCTCATTTAGCTCGGGAATGAAGTGGCGGGGGATTCTTGAAGTGCGGATTAAGATTGAACCTCTCGGAAACTCCTCCTCTCGAAAGGTCATTTTCCGAGTGCACCAAGATAATCTTTCTGTCCGGCCGCTGTCGCCTTCGATACCCGACCTGTTAAGCAGCCGGTTCACCGCAATGGTTTCCACGTTTGTCCGATTCTTGAATAGAAAAGCCACGGGTTGCGACACACTATGCAATATCCCCGGAAGCTTGGGAATTTCTTCAAGGAATACGGTGTCTGCCTCAAATCGATTGACTACTTCGATGACATTGACTCCCATTTGCAATGGTAATGTCCACCCGGCAATGTCATAGGGGCGCTCGGGAGGCGCGCTGGGAGTGGGACGCCGTCGGGGATACTGCTGAATCTCAAGAAGGTCCTTGGCGTGTGCGCGAAACGGCTGCGCCATAGAGATGACAAATGTTCCTGCTGAATATTCGACCATATCCGCGGTAAATCGCGCAGTTGCTTGGTGTATTCGTACACCGCCGCGATGTAGGATTTCAAGCATTTTCCGTGCAGCGTAAGGATCTCGTTGTTTCGGCGGTACTAGGAAGGCGCGAGGGGGTTCGCTAACTCCCTTTTCCACGGCATCCAGCCCCATTCTATAAAAATTCGAGAGCAGCAGTTCTCTATGTTTTGAAGCGAACTCAAGAATTGAGTATACCGACGCTTTTTCGTATTCGACGATGTCGCGTAGTCGCCACCAGCCTCCGGCCCATGGTTCGGGAAAGTTCATCTGTTGCGCGTATCCACCTAGTCCGCGGCGGTGGCCTTTCAGTGTGAGTCGAGGCTGAAATACGGGTGATGCGACGTTTACGCTCGCCGCCTCGGTTAGTATGCCTACCATATTGTGACGATACGGCACCGTTCGGAATCCTCCGTGCCACCACATATCGTAGACGGCGTTGGAAAGTACCCCGGTGAATCCTTCAGAAGTGAGGTCGAAGGCAAGTTGTGCGCCGATTAACGAGAGCGTACGCTGCAGAATTGCGGGAATGTTCGGATTCACGGGATCGAAATAGGGCGGAATAACGAATCGCGCCCCCTTATTCTTCATCTGATGAAGATCGTAAACCACTTGAGGGAACCACTCTTTGTAGAGAATGTCGGTAACAATCTGTGATTCAACTTGCGTCAGCATGAACCAGTCTCGATTATTGTCGTGTCCCGTATACTTGTGGTATAGCCAAGGCATCGGGGAACCTTCATACGGTGTCCCAACCCATTCATTGTACCAATCAATCACCATATTCAATCCATCGGGGTTTGTGGAAGGGATGAGAAGGATAATGACATTGTTCAGAATCTCCGCAACCTGCGCTGAATCACTCGTGGCGAGTTCGTGAGCCAACTCTAGCGACATTTGTGACGAGGCGACTTCCGTGGAGTGTAGATTGCAATTGATTAGTACGACGGATTTTCCATCGCTAGAAAATTTTTCTAGTTCAGATAGATCTGACTTGTCTGGATGAGCGAGCCGGTACTGAAGCCCCTTGTACTTCTCAAGATGCGCCAAATTGTCCGGTGAGGAAATTATGGCCAACGCGAAATCAAGTCCTTCCGTAGTGTTCCCGCGTAATTCCAACTCCATCCTATTGGAATTTTCCGCCAAGTAATGGAGATAATCCAAGATTGTTTCCCACCGCGCAAGCTTGTAATCCGTGCCGACGGAAAAACCGATCGAATCCTCCGGCGTGGCGATCTGAGCGCGTACGATGACGGCTGACAGGAATAGACCTATGATGAAAACGGGCAAACGAATGA
>JAJDTR010000010.1 GCA_022827055.1 Candidatus Poribacteria bacterium
TAGTGATGCGTTGAATCCTCCGTAGCAAGCAACCGTGCCCAATGCTGCACAGATTTCGCCACTCTTACAAACTGAACTAAACAGTTACGTAGGAGGAATGCTTCGTTTATAGCCATTTACCTTCATACTCACACATACTTAATGATTGTGTGTCAATCAACGATGGCGATATACACCAAAACATACAAAAATTGAGAGTATTCGCACGTAGATCGATTCGTTATATTTTGGCGTCCCTGCAGTTTTCAATGCTTCTACACACCTTTCGCACCTCTGGTGCTATGAAAGGCTGAGAAATCTCTATCGTCCTCACTTTTCGCTGGGCGGGCTACCTACAGAAAACGCAATAAACGGATTTCAATCGGGGCTGGCTATGGGACCTTTCTCGCCTTGAGATCTCCATGGGACTTCTATCGCTCTCACTATCCGTTCGGTTGCTCGTTCGTTGCTCTCTCACTTGATCACTGCCCATTCACTCGAGCAATTTATTGCCTCACCTGACCGCTACTACAAACCAAACTGGGGAAGTCCTATATTTGGAATCTTTAGCGACAATGACTATAGGATTTAATTTCCTCATCAGCTACAGATACCGCTGGATTTGATGGAAGCTGACTGGATCCAGTTTTCGGTAATCGGGAAGATCGTAACGATTTCCTCGAACATCAGTCACGAGAATCCGTGCCGGCGGAACCTGTTTGATATTTTGATGCAGCCCCTGCACAGAGAAGGTGATGCGCCCCCGTGATGTATCCGTTTCCCATTCGTGGACGCCAAATCGCTCTTTTACCCGGTGGATTTTGGTGATGACGGGAGTGAAGTATTGCTTGTCGAGTTCCTCACGAACAATATTAAGACTTTCAGAATCTAGCTCAGAGGGGTTTACGACAATACCGATTTCCGCTTCATCTCCGGCACCGAACGAAATATAGTGTTCAGGGTCGCTAAGAGGGCGAATTCGCCGGAAGGTTACCCGCGGATAGCACATTTCACCCCGAATTTCCAAGCGCGGAGATCCCATTGGCGAACGAAACAGCCGTATCTTCTCGGGGTTCAAGTATTTCGGCGTAAAGTCGTCGTCGTCAAAATCAAGTCGTGGCACTGATTTTGAGTCACCGCCAACAGATTTTTTTCGCATGTCCTGTTTCTCACTATTCATAGATTGCCCTCCAAACTATTCCATCCTCGGCAGCCCCGCAAAGGTAATCGCGACAAGAAAGGAGATCTCTATCGCGTGGGATTCACTATCAGGATTAGCTATCGCCCTCCCTGTCCGGTCGGTTGATCGCTTCCACAAACCGCATAACGCAATTCACATATGTATAATTCTTCGTTGCATTAACGATGGACAGTGGTGTGGTGACAGCGGAATGCTGCCTCCGCTGTTAGTTGAACCGCTCCATCAACCTTTTCGTTACCGTTCGACCATTTGCGCTGCGGAGCGAATCTCAGATGCCTGTCGTTGTGTTTCAACGAGGTTATAATATATTCCTTTCTGTTCCATTAGCTCTTCGTGGGATCCACATTCAACACCTCGTCCCTTTTCGATGACAAAGAGTCGGTCGGCACTACGCAAAGTTGAGAGGCGATGCGCGATTGCAAAAGTCGTCCGGTTTTGAACAAGCCGATCGATTGCTTGTTGAATCTTCTTTTCCGTCTGCACGTCAACCGATGAGGTAGCCTCGTCCAGAATCAGGATGCGCGGATTGTGCAGGATTGCCCGTGCAATAGAGATACGTTGGCGTTCGCCTCCCGAAAGTTGTCCTCCTCGCTCGCCGACTTCCGCGTCATAGCCATCGGGAAATTTCACGATAAATTCGTGCGCGTTTGCAGCCTTCGCCGCTGCGATGATTTCTTCCATGGTTGCATTCGGTTTTGCATAGGAGATGTTTTCCGCTATGCTGCCGCTAAAGAGAAATGGTTCTTGAAGGACAACCCCAATCTGGCTCCGCAAATCTTCAAGCTGAATCTTTGTAATATCTTCTCCATCAATGTAAATTCCTCCGGAATCAGGGGCATAGAATCGGCAGACTAGGTTAATCATTGTTGATTTGCCTGCGCCAGAATGTCCAACCAAACCGATCATTTCACCGCTCTTTACATGAAGGTTGATATCTTGCAATACAGGTTTGTGCGAATCGTAGCCGAAGGTCATGTTACGAAATTCGACTTCCCCGTTAAGTTCCGGCATTGAAACAAGTGTACCATCGTCATGTTGCTCCGGTTGGGAATCAATGACCTCGAAGATTCGTTCGGCGGCAGTCAATGCCCGTGACGCGTAATTAATCAACGGGCTGATATGGCGTAAGGGACCGTAGAACATTGCCAGTAAGGAGTGAAAGAAGAATAGCGTTCCCAGTGACATGTCGCCAGTGATCACCTGAAGACCGCCAGCATACCACGCGATGAGGGTCCCCAGCGATACAGTAAAGGCCAATGGAGGATAATAGGTTGCCCATACGGTTTCAGCATGAGTATCGAAATACCTAGCGTCCTCGTTCGCGTCCGAGAACCTTCCAATCTCTCCCGTTTGTTGGCCAAACGCTCTCACAACACGGATACCCGATATTGAATCGTTTACGATGTCGTATAACTTAGATCGCCGCCGCCAAGCACGGTGCCATAGATGGTGCACCTTCCTCCAGAACCACCTCGCTCCTATGATAATCAGGGGGATTGGAATTAGGATGAGACAGGACAAGCGCCAGTTTTCCGAGAAGAGCACGGCGCCTATTCCGAAGATTAAGAACAAATCGACAGCGACAAATTGAAGAAAATCTAGCAGGAACCATTCAAGGCGCTGGCTATCTTCGGTGACGTGGGAGATCACGGTTCCCGTCTTGCGTTTGTCGAAGAATCGGATGGCGAGGCTGTGAAGTCGATTGTAAACTTGGTTTCGGATATCTGCCGTCAGACGAATCGTCAACCATGCGCTCAAGCGACCAAGAAAGATCTCATTAAGCGATGTTATAATTTGAACTAACAGGAGGCATCCAACGGCGAGCGCCAAAGCTATGGAAGCAATGCCAATTTCTCGAAACATTTGCCCCAAGCGCGTCTCTGAGACCTCGCCCACTGCTCTGGCTGCATCGTTCAGCGCTAAGACATCATCAACCAAGATACGATAAAAGTAGGGCGGCACAAGTAAGAGTACTGTGGAGGCAATCACCGCGAACATCAGCATTGTGGCTGCAAACTTGTACGGCTTCAGGTAAACTAGAATCCGTAACAGCACGCGATGCTTCTTCGTACATGCCGGGCAAGGCGAAAACTCATCTCGTAGTGGCAAGCCGCATGTTTGGCAGAATTTCTTTTCTTCTTTGTAGTTCCAATCCGGTGCTTCGTCTCGTTTCCCTTGACGGTGTTCGATTTCTTCACTCAGGAATTGCGCGATGTATCCGAGCTTTGGCGCAAGTCCGTTGGAATATCGGAGGAAGTCAAGGGCGTCCGCCTCTTTCTCCAAGACGAGTATGCCGCCATCAACAACGGCTTCCGCCCGTATGCCGGTTACCTCTTTATACGGGACGCGATGCAGGATTTTTCCCGTTGCGTCGAGCGCCAGCACGTCCATCTCTGTCAGCACGAACCAGTTATCGCCAAAGGATCCGTCGGGCTCGACATCGGTCCTCGCGGCAAAGCGTACCGTTTCGATGCCAATATCTTCTTCCCGAAGAGCTTTCTCTATTACCTTGGGTAGAGTGTCTAACATCGGTGTTCCGTTATCTGTTGTTGACATTGACATATCCAGTGACAGGAAATGAACCTGGAAATCGGGTCGAAATCGACTTTGCCATCAGTATCGGGATGTGAGGTACGGCAGTATTGATATTCCAGTGAAAATGGGTGTGATGTTCCAGCACCGTGCCTTAATCCCGATTCTTTCACTATTCCACAGAATCGGATGCACTTTTCGCGAGTTTTGCGCAATTATGTATTGGTCGGGGAGATGACAGATGTTGACCGCCTCGATGTAAAGTAACCGTCCGATTGAGGAGTTCATCAACCAACTTCGAAAGCGTTTTAAGTATTAAGGGCAAGTTTATTGATGTTGGCGGGACAACGATGGATCATGACGGATTTCAAATCTAGACGCCATGATATTGGAATGCTTGACGAAGCGTCACGCTAGACTCTTCCTCGATATGTCACCGAGAGTCAAAAGGGTGATTGTCTTGAATACGACCGGAGATTCTTAATGCTTAAACAGATGTGGGAGACTGAACAGGAACTTTCACCGCAACGAAGCCGGAATGGCACAAAGCGAGGCGCTTCAAGCGATCTTTGCAGATTCACTCGAAGCGCGGCGAAAACGTGATGACATTTATAAGAGACGTATTCTCATTATCGTAGGGGAGACACACACCCATCTACCGGTTGGGAGACAACACAACGAAGAATCCTTAGTTTGCGCAGTCCTGTCGATAGTCTTGTTGAGAAAATAAGTCCATAGATGCTAGTCATCATCCTCACGCTCACTGAGCAACTCACCGCGCGCTAGCCGCTCCGCGTTCTCCGTTGACCAAAGAATACCCTTCATCAGTTTTTGCGCGGTGATGTATCGAGTAGCAGCTAATAGATGCATTCGCTTTTCCGTCGGATCGGTCGACAAGTCGTAATGTCGAAAAGCGACCTCTAGCACTTGGAACATGTGAAGTTCCGCATCCTCACGAAGCAAGATGTGCGCGAGCGTGCGTCGAAGTTTGCTCACATCATGCCCTTCCTCAAGGTACTGGCTGACGAGGATCTCCGCCTCATAGACCTTCTGAAAGTCCGCGAACTCTTGAAGGCGATCCAACATTTTGTCCACAGAGACGAATTCTTCGTCGAGTCGCTGTCCCAGCGTCGGGATACGGGCGGCAGGCATGTTTAACCAGCGGACGTACGCGAGGAAGACCGCACCGTGGAAGATACCCCTTAGTAGCCTTCTGCTTGGGGCATAGTGGAAGGCGCAGTAGAGCGCGTGGGCGTATGAATAGATATTCGCTACATCGTGCCAATCGCCCTCGTTCTTCAGGTGGAAACGCGCCGTGCGGATAGCTGATGCGTAGGTCATCGCACGGCAAATCTCGACGGGATTTACGCCCGCACGTAACGTTCGTTCGATTTCTTCGACAATTGGCTCGAACTCGCTGTCAAGCATTGTCTGCGCAAACTCCGACGTGTCAAGAGAGGCGTTGTTTGATTGATTCTCGGTCCATATATCATCTAACCGCTCAAATATCGGTTCCAAGACAGGCACAGCGTCCGCCCAACGCGATGTTTCCTCGTGTCGTGTCCGACTCACGAGATCGACGACGATTGGACGCAGCATTTCGTGAGCGCCCTCCCATCTGACATAATCCAGCGCCTCGAACATTTTGTTGGCAAAATCAAGTGCGTGGCCATCCCCAGTAAAGTAGAAGTCGGTTGCTGCCGTAAACACAAAATCGGCAATCACCGATTTGTCATAGCCACGGTCTCGGAGAGTTAGCAAAATGCGTTCTGCCGCCCCGGCATGACGCTTATCGACAAAGTACCGAAACCATCGCATCAACGTGCCGAGATCGTGTTCTTCGTCTGTCTGCGGGAACGGTGCGCGATAGGGACGTGAACTTCCCGTTGTTCGTCTACTTATCTGTGCAAGTCCGTGTACCAGAAATAAATTGTGATCGCTGTCGTCTACTTCATCCCACAGGTTGGCGGCAAGCGTCAGTATGGTAACACCGGATGACCAACCGTCGCTGCTCTTGTTCGCGCCGTAGAATAGACCTTGTTGGATAATCTCTTGCGGCGATGCTCCCGCATCGTTAAGTGCCGTGACCGCCTTAGCAATAAAGAACGAACTTCGGTCTTTAAGCCCACGCTCAAGCGCCCTTTTGCCCCGGTCTATCACGCGACGCTTTGCCGCTTCTTTCTCCCCGCGCGCCAGTCCGACATATAGATTTCCGTCGTCACGCAACTCAACGGGGAAAGCCTTCAAGTCGTCGCCCGACGCCAGAAAACACCCGCCAGATTTTAGGTCGAATTCCCAGTGGTGCCAATGGCAGATTAGCACACCGTCTCGAATGCTACCTTCCGACATTGGATAACCCATGTGCGGACAACGATTGTCAACAGCATAAAATTTTCCCCCATATCGGAAAACGGCGAGGTGTGTACCGTTCACATGAAACGGTTTGCCTTCCCCTTGTTCGAATGTTTCGGCGGCGCACAGTTTGTGATACACGAGATTGGCTTGATCTACATGGTCAATTGACGGATCCTCTATATGGATTGAACCAGGAACGGTTTGTGTCGGTACGACAGTTGAAGCCATGGCGCGAACCTCCTTGTCGTGCTGCGGCTGACTATTGTTTCACAGGCACCGCCCCGTGCAATAAGGGGTATAAAAAGTCTCTGCTATTGACGCTTCACTAAAATTTGCTTTTATGCTGCTGGAGTTTTCGGTCAACGGATTTGATCTCTACAATTGGTTGTTGATGCTCAGATAGAACCTATCTCTGACACAGAAATGCCTGGGGAACCAATTTTATGCCTCTACTTTCGCGTAAACCGGCGAGTTGACATCCACTAAAATGTCGTCTCCCTGTACTTT
Organism: Candidatus Poribacteria bacterium; assembly: GCA_022827055.1. Classification (GTDB taxonomy): domain Bacteria; phylum Poribacteria; class WGA-4E; order WGA-4E; family JAJDTR01; genus JAJDTR01. Next base: position 6,575 of record JAJDTR010000010.1, read on the forward strand.
TACGGGATAAGTTGCAATGCACGTCTGCCCGGGCCAAACACATTTCCCGGATTTTACATCGAACTCCCACATGTGGAGTGGACAGGTAATCACACTATCACTCAGAAATCCATAACTCAAGACTCCTCCGAGGTGAGGGCAAATGTTGTTCATCGCATGATATTCACCGGCGACGTTATAGATTCCGACAAATACACCTTCAACTTTGACACCAATGCAGCGGCCCGCTTGAATTTCATCAGTTTTTGCCGCCTTCACAAATTGACCCATTCCACAGTTTCCTTTCCGTTAATACCGACGTTTCTCTCTTTGAGAAGTGTATCACGATTTTGCCACACTTCTCAACAAAATTCTGGATTCTACCGAGGAAATCACATCTGATTTTGGGGCACCTTTAGAGCCTAATTTAAAAGTAAATAGCGAAGCTAGTTAGGAACATTTGAATGCTATTACCTGTGGGAGTTCTATCAGGATCTACTATCGCCTTCACTATCCGTTCAGTTGATCACTCGTTATTCACTCGTTTGATCCCCGCTGGGGCTTTGATGCGGGGCAATCCGGTGTTGCTATACACCTTTCGCGCCGCTGGCGCTCTCAAAGGCTGGTGCGCGGTGCGCACCCTACAGACTTCAGTTTTGTACAAAGTCGAGCTAAGACTGTTAGGAGGGTACAGAAAGCTATGAACAGATTTCCAGAATGGAGCGGAGATTGTCATTCAAGGGAGGACAGAGAAGGATACACACCTCAAGTGTGTAACAGATGAAGCGCTAGAAGGGAAAGATTTGGTCGGTAGTTACAGCACGTATTGCTAAAGGTTTAAACAGATTCCTGAAGTTTTCGATGATTCCCCAACACCTTGATCAAAGTGCGTGCGAGTTTTTCGGGATCATGACGAATCACATTCAGTTGAACTCCATTCTCAACAACGACTGTGTCGCGAATGAGGTCGGCTTCGACGACATAGCCTTCCTCAAAATTGTCACGTTCCAAATCGTAAAGGACCTGTACCTTTGTCGTGTCAGCCATTTGTTCCCGAGTTTCATCGGATATTTGAGAAATGTAGTTTGTCAGACTCATAACCAAATCTGTTGGACGGACCTTGTTGTCTTCAAGCAGCGAGAGCCCTTCTTCGGCACGCGATTGAATCCTTGTCAGGAGTTCCGATAGTTCTTTCTGAACATACCTTTTGATTAGTTCGTCGGGTGCCGGCTGATTGTTCACTACAATGTAGTCCAGCGACACATCTGCGTGATCGTAGATTGCCCGGACATGGTCAGTCACGGAATACCCGTCCGTTTCTCCAGGTTGAGTCATGACGTTGCAGATGTAGATTTTCATGGCATCCGAAGCCTGAATTGCATCTACAATGCCTTTGACAACAAGATTGGGCATAATGCTGGTATATAGGCTGCCGGGGCCAATGATTATCACATCAGCATTTGCTATGGTTTCGATAGCTTCCTGATGGGCGACACATTGATAGGAATCTAGTGATGAGTGTTGATGAATCTTCCCGTTGTCGCGCGGAGCGAGGAATACCCGTCGAATCGGTTCGCGGTTTCGACGATTTGGAATCTGCGATTCCCCTCGGACCACGTCACCGTCCGCCAACTCCGCGCATAGCATAGTATAGTCCAGACTCACGGGAATAATTCTTCCGCGTACGGCGAGGAGTTCCGAGGCCGCCTGGATCGCTTTCGGAAAACTGCCCTCACTCAGTTCGGTCAATGCAATCAAGAGCAGATTTCCGACTGTATGTCCGCCCAAGTCGCCGTTACTGGAAAAACGGTACTCAAATAACCGTGCAAGCAATTCGTCCGCGTCGGAAAGTGAATATAGTAACTTTCGGGTATCCCCCGGGGGAAGCACATCAAATTCTTCAATCAGTCTTCCTGTACTGCCACCGTCATCGAAGACAGACACAACAGCGGCGAGCTTGTTCATATCGATGATTTCTGACCGGTCATTTTTTGCGCTCGTATACTTCTTAATACCGCTTAACAAGGACGACAAACCGGTTCCGCCGCCGATGCATGCTAGTTTCAAGGCACTATTGTCCGTCATAAATCTCTCCATAAATTATCAATAAAAAAATTCAGGGCAATTTCGAACTCCAGTGAAAATGACTTAGAACCTGTTTGAAAAGTACATTTGTAGGGTGCGCACTGCGCACCAGCCGTTAAAAGCCCCAGAGGGGCGACAGGTACGCAGAAGACAAATCTAAAAACGCGAAAAATCTTTCCTAAAAATGACCAAAATGGCTTTGCTACCGATTATTCAAACAGGTTCTTAATGTTTAGCGATTCATCAGGAAGAGCGATTAATTTGCGCGCGTCACCTACAAGTTCAACATATCCGTGGATGAGGGTAATTTTCGAGTTTACATTCTTGTTTAACCCTCGTGTGTCATCAGTCGCTTCAAGGTTTCAACTGTTTCATTACAGAGCGCTTCAGCACGGTCAGTAGTTTTAGCCTCGCTGAATATCCGAATTACCGGCTCGGTACCCGACTTTCTAATGTTGACCCAACTGTCTTCCCAGACGCGCTTCACACCGTCCGTTAGGTCGAGTGACACATTGTCTTCCGTTGCCAGTTGACCTTTTTCCGCGTAGATCTCCGCAGCACGCTGTACTGTCGCTTCGGAAACCGATTGTGAAGGACTGTCCAGCTTCTTCTGACACATTGTATAACTTGGTACTGATTTAACCAACGATGAAATTCTCGTGTTAGATTCAGAGAGATGATGAACGATGGCAGCGATTGATGCGAGACCATCCGTCGTATATTGGATTTCAGGGAAAACAACGCCTCCGGTACCCTCACCACCTATGACAGCGTTGGTTTCTCTCATTTTTTCCACGACAAAGCCAACACCAACGGGGGTACGGTGAACTTGAGCGTGATGTTGATTAGCAATGTCGTCAATCATGAGACTCGTGGAGACCGTGCTAACCACATCGCCACTTCTTTTGTTAAGGATGAAATCGGCGGCAAGCGCGAATGTGTACTCGCTGCTCAGCGGCGAACCGTCTTCAGACACAACAACGAGCCGATCAGCGTCTCCGTCGTGTGCAAACCCGACATCTGCGCCTTCCGCCCGGACGGTTTTGCACAGTCGATCGAGTGCGTCCGGGGTCGGTTCTGCCGAGCGTGGAAAATTGCCGTCGGGCACACAGTTGACTTCAACTACTTGGCACCCAAGCCGCCTGAGCAATTGCGGGCTCGCGATGCTACCCGCGCCGTTACCACAATCGATTGCGATGCGAAGGGCACGTTCATGAACCAATTCAAGGTCTATCCACTCGCAACTCAGAATCTTTTCTATGTGCCGATTGACAGCACCTTGATAGGTTTCTACCGCTCCTTGATGGTCCCATTTGGCAAGATGGAAATCCCCGGAACGGTAGATTTCCATGAATTGCTCTCGCTCACCTTGATTCAATAAGCGACCTGATTCAAGCGCAAATTCCAAGCCATTCCATTCCGCGGGGTTGTGACTTGCAGTGATGGCGACGCTGCCGTTCGCCTTTAATTCATTCGCAATCATCAGAATCGTCGGCGTCGGACACATTCCGATATCAATCACCCTGCAACCGGTAGAAATTAGTCCGGCTAGAATTGAATGGCGCGCCATTTCACCCGATACGCGCGAATCCCTACCAACTACTACAGTCTTGGAAGGAACAGGGCCATTCCCCATTTCGTTGTCCTGTTGACACGTTGATGTGTTAACCATAGTGCCAAAAGCGGAAGCGAACTGTGTCAACATAGCCGCATCCAGAGACTTGCCAACGATACCACGAATACCTGACACACTGACGATGGGAGCGTCCATAAATCAGAATCTATGCCTTATCGCGGCGAAACCCCTCCACAAAACCAAACCGTGATACCATGAGGAGGCAACATAATCCGAGCAAAACTTGAAAACCGCAGACGGCATACCATTTGGGATAAAAATACACGTAGGATGGAAGCGGGGTCAATTCGTACAAGTGCGGCACTCTGAATATATCGATATCAAGTATCTGGCACACCGCGACAAGCGGGTTGATGTACAGGAACACAGGAATAACTGAAAAACGACCAAGGACCGTTAAAGTGCCAAGGTATCGATTCGGCAGCGATAACATGAAAACGCCGCCTATCATCAGCAGTGAAGCGGCGTATGCAAATTGAACAGCGTGAATCTCGTTGCAAAAAAAACGCCAGCCCAATACACCGATAAGTGAACTCGAAAATACGGTTGCAAGAAGCACTCCGCAATAGGATAGCAGTTTTGGAAACGGCACATCGCGACTCGATTCGTTGAAAAGCACCATTGCCAGGGTTGACACGGCAAGGAAGAACATAAGGGTAACTTGGCTACGCGCGACAATGGGGCCAAGCGTGGGTGTAGAGCGTATCGGGCTCAGTGTCACGAGTTCATCTGATGAAGTAAAGTTAAATTGATTGGCGAGTGCGCGGCTTGAAAAGTAGGGTGATACGATCAGGACCAAGAGGACTTGCGACAGGAACATCGTATCTAAACTGTTGCGAAGCCCAACATGCGACAAGAGTTGATTAATAATCAACAGAAGGAGGGCGAGTGTCACAACGGAAAGCAGGAAACGCTGCAACGTCCATTGCTTCACCAAATGATTCGATTTGCCAGTACAGCGACTGTTGTCCTCTGGTCCATTCAAGCGCATCGGTGTATTCATTCCGGGAATAAACGTGAAGCAAACGGCTTGATTTTAATTTTCTTCGAAATGCTGCTGCAGCATACTTTGTATCTCCAAGACAATCCGCTCAATAGCGTAGAGGTTCGGATTGATTTCTAAAGCTCGTTGGAATGCGTCCAACGCTGCCGCAAGGTCTCCCAGTTTCAGATAGCATTGCCCCATTCCCGCGAGTGCGCCAAAATGAAAAGGATTGAGTTCAAGTGTCCTTTTGCAATCTTCAACCGATTTGCTCATTTCATCACTCATGAAGTATGCAATTGCACGCTGATTGTATCCCTCCGCATAATTAGCGGCAATTCGAATGACCTCCGAGAATACTTGAACCGCCTCGTCGTAACGTTGTGTTTTTATGTGGTCTACACCCTTTTTCATCATGGCGTCGATCGATTCATCGTCAGACCGAAACCAGATCGACCACAGTGCCTGCTCAGCATTGGCGCGTGTCCCCGGATCTTCATGCGTAAGCGCAGTAACCAAAGACGGTATGGCGTCTTTGTTAGCAATTTCACCCAGCGCATACGCAGCAGCTCGACATGTAAGCGGTTTCTGATTTTCCAATGAATCTATAAGCGTTTCCTGTGGATATTTTTCCGCCAGGGTACTCCTCAGCGCATGCTTCTGATCCGGATGCTGATGCATCAACCTAGCTAGTTCGGAGAATCCATTTTGCTCTGGCATATGTAATCCTTAAATTTTGCAGGTCAAATACGCACGACTAGCGCTGACCTAACACTCAATAATTCGATCAATCCGAAATCACGATCGAATCATACCACAGCTTCGCAATCTGCTCAAGCGAAAAGGATGATTGGCGCTTGAAAACCCGAGACACAGCCTGAGGAATGGGATTAACGAATCCCGATGGAAATTCGAGTTGCGTGTGTGATGCAGAACACGCGTATTGGGATGGTAGGCTATGTCCACCGTAAAAATTAGATGTACTTGCAGAACCTCCACTTGTCAGATATAATGCTTGAAGTCGGATGGGTTTAGGAGACCTGCGGAGAGCGGCACACGTTGGAATAATCGCAGCATCTTAATGTAGAAATTCGAGGGCCATCCGGCGGATTGTGTGTAACGATTGAAGGGTACGGCAACTGATAAAAGCACGCATGTATACATTTGAACCGTTAGACTCTCAGTGTGAGGACACGTGGGATGAAGTCTTGAAACAGTGTCCGGGAAGCAATGCATTTCACTCAACGGCGTGGAGAGCCGCCCTCGACCAAGCGTTTGTACAACTGTCACCAATGTACTACCTAATTAAGGAGAATAGTACCTTGATTGGCGGATTTCCTGCGTTCGTTTTCAAACCGATTCCAGGTGTCAAGATGTTACATTCAATGCCGTGGAATCTGTTCGGGGGTGTCCAGCTCATCGCTGGTGCAGAGGTGGATATCAAAGCGTTGATTGAATCGACGGATAAAGAGCTCGAAGACGCGGTACACGGTCAGAAAATTTGCGAGGCGTTTTTTACGCTTTCGCCCGTCCAAACCGTGGAATATGGTCACAGACTCCCCGAAATCGGTTACCAAAAACACAGGACACTATTCACGCATCTTCTCAAAACATCGGAAGACTATGAGGTGCTGTGGAAAGCGTATAACAAGCGGGTTCGAGGAGCGGTGCGGAAGGCGGCAAAAGCAGGCGTGAGCGTTTCTGACGCGAATACCGACGCCGAGTTGGAAGCGTTTTATAGACTCTATCTTGCAACGGTCAAGCGATTGGGCGGCACACCCAAGCCGCGATCTCTAATTCAGTTTCTCTTTCGAAGTCGAATTGGGAAATTGGCGATTGCAAAGCGCGATGGCGCTGTCATTGCCGGATTGTTGTATCTTCATTTCAATCGAACTGTAACACTATGGTGCGAAGCATCAGATCCGAAAAGTTTAGAACATCGTCCGAACAATGCAATCTTCCACCACATCATTCATTGGGCTTGCGAAAGAGGATATGGGTGCGTGGATTTTGGAGCCTCTCCGCCCGAACATCACGGTCTGATTGCCCACAAAGAGCAGTACAAGGCGCAGAGATTCGAATTTTGCAACTACATAAAAATTCATTCGCAATGGAGACGGAGAGTTTGGCGGACGGCAGAACCTTCGCTACGCAAATTATACACGTGTATTCAACACGCTCGCAGTGTAGGCAAGCATAAACAAGCGTGAATTTTGGCGGCTAGATTTCGACAGTCCATTCCCGAGTTGTACCGTGGAGGGCGTTCACGATTGCCACGCCGCGCTTCCGTGTATCATCCCACGGGCACAAGTACCGTAAGCCCGCGCTCGACGAGTTCCACCGTAGCAGGGGTGTAACCTACTTTCTCGCCATCCGCGTAAAGAAGGGTTGGGGGTTGTGTCTCAATGGTCAGCGATTTTGTGCGTTGGATACTGACCGCTGGATGGGATGTATGTCCGCCCCAAAACAGTTTAACAAGCATGCGTAGCACGGTTGGTCGAGACACGGGTTCAATGATGCAAACATCGAGCAGACCATCGTTCAAGACCGCGTCAGGTACAATCTTGAAACCACCCCCATAATGGGGTGTAATCCCGGAAGCCGCCAAGAGAATATCGCCCTCATACACACCGAAGTCACCTTCAAGCCGTGCCGCAGGCGTGTTATAAGAAAATAGTGTCGTAATTGCGGTGTATACGTAGGTTGCCGTGCCAGAAAAGGGAGCATTTGCTTCCGAAGCCCGTCGACTCACTTCGGCATCGTACCCACACGTGACAATCGTATCAAAATATACGTCCCCAATCCTGCCAACGTCAATTTCAAACGGTTTTCCGTTCAGTAATACTTGGATAGCCTGCTCCGGGTTATTCGGAATCTTGAGCGCCCTTGCAAAGTCGTTACCCCTTCCACACGGTATCAGTCCCAATACGATGTTGGGTTTTGCCGCGATCGCGTTGACAATTTCGTGGATTGTGCCATCACCGCCACATGCAATCAACCACCGACATCCGTTCTGAATGGCTTCTTGTGCCAGACGATGCGCATCGCCTCGCCGGGTTGTCAGGGCGAGTGCGCCGCTTTTTCCGTTGGCTGTGAGTCGCTTAAGTGCATTCTCGGCAATTTCCTTGCTTTTGCCTTTTCCGGAGATTGGGTTTGCAATGATTAGAAAGTTCTCGGAGATTGATGTTTCAATCCGGTTTTCCATGACAAATTTGGCGCGGTTGGTGATTGAGGTTTGATGGTCGGCAACTGGTGGGATGTGCCTAGCGAGAAATGATAATAACAGACTTCCTCAATGGCGTCAATGCGAAACGAAATGTCAATACTTGAATCTTGACAGGGAAGTTGCCGGGCACGTATAATGCGCAGAGGTCTACAGCGAGAGTCCTCAAGGAGGCATGAAATGTATAGCGATTCAATAAACGCAGTCGTCCTAACTTTAACTACATTCGCGTTACTCACAGTGCATGCAGATTCAGAGGGGGAGTTGATGAAGGAATTCAAGTCACTGCAGATTGGCATGGCGGCGCCGGACTTCACGTTAATGGATGAAGATGGCGTTGAACGCAACCTGCGCGATTATCTCGGCAGCAAGAACGTTGTTTTGGCGTTTTATCCCAAGGATTTTACCGGTGGCTGAACAACGGAGTTACGCTCGCTCCGGGATGAGTTGAGCCGGATTGAAGGTACCGACACCGTAGTGCTTGGAATCAGTGTTGATGATGTGCAATCTCACAAGAAATTTCAAGAGGCCGAGAAGTTTGGTTTTTCACTGCTTGCAGACACTGAATTTGCGGTAAGCAAAGTTTATAGTGGGATAATGGAACGGTTCAACGCCTCTAATCGTGTAACGTTCATCATCGACAAAGCCGGATATATCAGAGTCATTGACGAGAACGTTGACGTTGCGAATCACGGCACAGATGTCGTCAAGTTTGTTGAGGAGCACGTGCCCTCTGAACTAGAGGTCGGGCAACCTGCGCCGGACTTCATTGCAGTCGACCAGGATGGCGAGAGATACCAACTCAGTCAGTTCAGAGGGAAGCAGAGTGTTGTGTTAGCGTTTTATCCCAAGGATTTCACCGGTGGCTGAACGGCAGAGGTTTGCTCGCTCCGGGATGAGTCGAGCGCTTTTTCCAAGCATAATGCCCAGATTTTCGGGATCAGTGTCCAAGATGCCGAGTCGCATAAGAGATTCGTGCAAGAGCATGACCTGAACTTTCCTCTGCTTGTGGACGCGGGGCGCAACCTTAGCTTGCTTTTCGGTGCTGCAGATAGTCCAAGCGACCTAAGCAAGCGCATTACGATCGTTGTTGACAAAGCGGGGAAGATTTCCAAAATTGACGACAATGTCAATGCAAGAACGCATGGGAAAGATTTGGTTGACTTTTTCAAGGGAATGTAGCACGTATGCAAAAGGCGAATGTGAGAGATGAATCTACCAGCCGTTGACTTTTGCTCTTATCCCCATACAGGAGGAATTTGATGACAACCACTAACACGCGCTGCCAACATGTTTAGGCTTTTCTCAGGTCTTACGAGACAAGGGAAATTGCTCATTTTAAGGGGGAATCCTAGACCTGCCCGTTGGGAATTCACTTTAGCTCAATTTTCAATACTTAATCGGATTCGACAATTAATACGAATTTTGAGATAACGGATGAGTGCAGCGACTGTCAATCGAATCCTACAAGAAATGGCGGGCAGGGGATTTCTATCGCACTCACTAACAAATCTCCATCGCGGGAGATCTACAATCGCGCGGGATATGCTATCGCACTCGCTGTCCGCTCGTCTGATCCTTATTCAGTCAGTTGATTACTCGGGGTACACGCGCTTAATCTCTTACGGTAGTTCTATCGAAACGATTCACACAGCTTTTTTCGCCAGCAAGTATGCGCACATTTGCTGAAGTTTAACTATAGACTTCTAGGGAGTGCCAAGATATGGAATTGGAGATTCGTCCAATTGAAGATTGGGACAACCAATATGAGGCATGGACGAAACCTATGGGGCGCACGCTCGGATTCGACCTTAGTCTGGAATTGCCATTGATCCGGCGCCAATTTGAAATTGACCGTGCGTTGGGGGTATTCGACAAGGGGGAGATCGTCGCGACGATTCACGTTTTTTCCTTGGATATGCGGGTGCCCGGCAATGTGTTACCGATGGCAGGCGTGAGTCATGTATGTGTACAGGCGACTCATCGACGGCGCGGCATCATGACGGCGATGATGAAGCGAGTGTTTCAAGACATCCGTGACCGCGGAGAGCCGATTTCCGGGCTAGGTGCATCGGAAAGTGTCATTTACGGGCGCTTCGGGTATGGCATCGGGACGCATCGCGAGAACTGGACAATTGCTAGGGAACACACAGCGTTTCACCCCCCAATAGAATCCAAAGGACAAACGAGATATGTAGAGACTGGCGAGATGCGAAGGGTATTCCCAGAGGTATTCGAGCGCACCGGGGCGGACAGACCCGGCTGGATGCGCCGCCCCGACTATGTATGGGATCGCATCGCCAGTGATTTCGACTTCCGGCGAGACGGTTGCAGCGCCAATTATTACGTCGTATATGAGGAGGACAACAACGCTGATGGTTATGTAATCTACCGGACAATTGGCGACACGCTAAAGGTGGAGGGGCTCATGGCAACGTCTCGTAACGCCTACGCGTCGTTGTGGCAATTCTGCTTCGGTGTCGATCTCAAATCTTCTATTATTGCCGAGAATCGTCCCGTGGATGACCCCTTAATGTGGATGTTGGCTGACCCTCGCCGTTTGCAGCGATCGGTCGAAGATGCAAAATGGCTGCGGTTAATGAATGTGCCAAAGGCTTTATCCAGTCGATGCTATTCTCAGAGCGGATCTTTGGTGATTGAATTACACGACACGTTCTGTCCCTGGAATGAAGGGTGTTATGAGTTGGCGGGCGGTCCGGATGGGGCGGAATGTCGGCGTTCAAGCAAATCGCCGGAGCTTGTAATGACCGCCTCTGATTTGGCCGCCACCTATTTGGGTGGTGTGACATTCTCAACACTTGCACGCGCCGGGTGCATCGAGGCGTGCGTACCCGAGGCTCTAGGGCGCGCCGATGCTATGTTCTCTTACCACCTCAAACCGTGGTGCCCGATGGGATGGTAGGAGCATCCTTCCAAGATTCAAGTTCACTGATTACTCAATTCGGATAAATAGATGAAAATGGAAGACCAGAAATTTAAGCTAACCGAGCAACAGTTGGGTTTCTTTCGCACTTTTGGCTATCTCAGTTTTCCCGGGCTGATGGCTGACCGAATTACGGCGATTCAGCGCGAGTTCGAGGCTGTTTGGGAAGCACATGGAGGCGGACACAACGGCAAACCGCACGAAGGGAAAGCTCGTTCATGCATCGTTCCGTTTATTGACCAAAGCGAGGTGCTGTGTACTCTGTTGGATGATCCACGTATCCTTGGTATTGCTTATTCAATCTTAGGCGATGACTTTAATTATACGGGCAGCGACGGTAACTTCTACGTAGGAGAGACCAGATGGCATTCAGACGGGGCACGGACACCGGAAGATCCCATCCACATTAAAATCGCTTTCTACCTGGATCCATTGACGCGTGACACCGGAGCGCTGCGGGTCATACCGGGCAGCCATCTCCTCGGTGATGGGTATGCAGATACGTTGAGCAATCAGATTGGGAATAGTCAGAAACAATGGGCGCTACACGGACGTGATATACCGGCGGCTGTATTAGAGACGCAGCCCGGCGACCTTGTTATGTTCAATCATAACACGAAACACGCCGCGTTTGGCGGAGGCACTCGGCGACGCATGTTCACCATAAATCTGAGTCAGCGCTATCCCGAGAACAGGTTGGATGACCTACGCAAGCACATCGCCACTGCGTCCCGATTTTGGATTGAGCGCAAATATGGGGAGAAAATGGTGCGCACTGCCGGTCCAGAACGCATGCGGCATCTGGAGCAAAACCTGGCGAACGATGGGCATTTGGCAGAACTTTCCCGTCAGGCCCGAGAGCAGATGAGCGAACCGTCACGCGGATGAAAAAGCCGTTTCATCCGTAAGATAAGGGATGCGCAGCGGACACTCGTGCAATGAGTGGTGGAGACTAAAAGTCCGGTACCACGGGTGCGATTCCAAGGCGTCAGAACGTCCCGTCGACACCTGTTTTGTATTGACAAATCCAGATGTAGAGGGTATGCTAATCGAACTGAGTTTAGGTCGAACCCGACAGTGAAATCAGCGTTATAAGGGGCGCTCAATGTCAACCGAGGATGGAAAACCTGGCTTCATTCAAGCGGGTTGGCCGGTAATAGATTGCGATCTCCACAACCCATTGCCGCCACTTGACATGCTCTACCCGTACCTGCCGGACTATTGGGTGGATCATTGCAGGGATTCCGGCTTCTATGGGCCTGACGCAAATGATTATCCGCGCGGTGCGCCGACATCGACGCGACCCGGAATCAAAGAGCCTACGGGAGACCGACCTGCGTCCGATTTGGCTCTCCTACGGGAGCATGCCCTAGATGCCTGGGGCGTAGAACGCGGTATTCTTACCTGCGCTTATCGCGTACAAAGCGTGCACAACGAGGACCTCGCGGCAGCACTTGCGTCCGCAGTCAATGATTGGCAGATTGAACATTGGCTTGATCCTGAGCCGAGACTCAAGGCTTCGCTGATTGTTCCAAGCCAGAATCCGGAGTTGGCGGCGCGCGAAATCGACCGGTTGGGCGATCATCCGGGTTTTGTGCAGATCATGCTGCCAGTGCGTTCGCAGGCGCCTTACGGTAACAGACGCTATCATCCTATTTACGCCGCCGCGTGTCGACATGACCTCGCAATCGGGATTCATTACGGCGGCGCGCCCGGTTTGCCGCCGACATCCGTGGGCTGGCCCTCGACGTATCTCGAAGAGTATGTTGGGATGTCTCAGGTGTTTCAGGCGCAGGTGCTGAGTTTGGTGTCCGAAGGGGCTTTTGACCAGTTCCCGGATTTGCGCGTGGCACTGATCGAAGGCGGGTTCACATGGATGCCGTCGTTGATGTGGCGGTTTGACAAGGAGTGGCGCGGCTTGCGACGGCTGACGCCGTGGGTCAAACGACTTCCTTCGGAATATATCCGCCAGCACATACGGTTGACGCTCCAGCCAATTGACGCACCTCCAACCGCAGAGCAACTGCTACAGATTATCGGACAACTTGATTCGGACGATCTACTGATGTTTTCGACGGACTATCCCCATTGGCATTTTGATTCCGCCGAGGAGGCGTTTCCGTCAAAGCTACCGAAGACGCTGGCACGCAGGATATTGTCGGAGAATGCGAAGGAGTTTTATCGGCTTTGAGGGAATGCGATATTCAGAAATAGGACAAACAGGGAATTAGACCGGAACATTAAATATGATTCAAGCACGCTGAGTCAAAATATAATGCCTCTTAGAAAGGTCCGCTGGATTGGCGATTCAAGAAAACGGTTACAAGATTTCCCAGAGGCGGTGCGGAAAGATATTGGCCATGCGTTGTATCGCGTACAGATTGGCGAAATACCACCATCCGCAAAAATGATGACGGGCATAGACACTGGTGTTTATGAGATTGTTGACAATTATGACACAGATACTTATCGTGTAGTCTATACCGTAAAGATTGGCAGTAACATCTATGTATTACACTGTTACCAGAAGAAGTCAAGGAGAGGGATTAGAACACCCAAGGAGGAAATTGATTTAATTGAACGTAGGTTAAAACGGGCGAAGGAGATGGAGACAGATTCATGAGCAATGAAATCAAGGTTGAAGAGGGCAGCGATAATATTTTCAAGGATTTAGGGTTCTCTGATGACGTTGCCAAGGACGAACTATTGAAAGCGCAGTTGGGGGTAGAAATCCTCCGTATTCTAAAGGAACGAAAGCTAACGCAGACAGACGCGGCAACGCTGCTCGGAGTAAAACAAGCTGAAATTTTCCACCTATACGCCGCCAAACTATCTGATTACAGCGTTGAACGGCTTTTGCGGTTTCTTGAATGCCTAAACTGTGAAGTAAGCATACATATTTATGCACCGGAATACGATACAGCGCGAGTCATCGCGGTTTGATGAGATGCATCGTGGTTCCGTCACTCGAAGGACGATCAACAATGAATGAGGAAATCGGGAAAAGCCCAAAACTCAAAAAGTGGCTGCGTTGGATGGAAGTAATTCGTAACGAGATTTCGGAGCTGCTTCGCGACGAAAGCATGTTTTGGGAAATTCAGGACATCATCCGTGAGAATCCACGGCTACACAAGCCCAATGTCTTCTATGACTATCTTCAAAGGACATATCTTTCTCACACATTAGCAGGTTTACGTCGGCAAATCAGACCGCATAAAGATAGCATATCTTTAGTGGGACTACTTGAGGAGATCGCAAAGAACCCCGCGGAATTGTCTTTTAGGTATTTTTGCTCCAACGCGTCTGAATCTGCAGCCGGCCAGGGGATGTACATGACCAAAGAAGATTTTAAAAAGTGTGCAAACCCCAACGGAGAACATGTTTGTCCAAAGATGATTGAGGCTGATTTGGGGAGATTCAGGTCTGCAATTGGAGTCGCTGAAGAGTACATTGATAAACGTATCGCGCATTGGGATAAGAGCGTGCCAGAGCTTGTACCAACGTCCATCGAAACCAGCGAGTGCTTTTCTGTGCTTGAATCGACGTATATTAAATACCATTCACTATTTTATGCCGAAAGGCTCAACACCCTGACACCAATCTATCAACATAACTGGAAAGAAATTTTCCTTGAACCGTGGATAAAAACGGGATTTGGAAGTGCGAAAGGACTCATGGACATGGCTAAGGATTTTGACGAAGAACTGCCAGAGTTCAGCGAGTACACGCCATGAAATATCTGCTAGATACCGACCACGTTACTATGGTTTCTTGCTGGTGACAGGCAACTCGGAAACAGAGCTAGAGAGTTGGTGGACGATTCAAGCAATGAACGTTTTTTCACATACGCAACACCTGATCTTATCATCCGCATAATAGAGCTTGTGTAATCTCGAATTTTCACATACTAGATCTTGGGGTATACCGGCATGAACGAGCAGAAGTCACCTAGATATTGCCGCGAATCCGATTGATTGACCGATTTTGCCCTTTCATCATTTGTTTCATTTCTGTCAATTATGATGCGGGGACAAGTAGCGCCGCAGTTAAGTGTGGTGGACATCATGAGACTAGATTTGTGGTCGAAAACGGAGACATACCGACAAACGCCAAACTTATGTGATACGCTAGAAACCTAGTGTTGACAAGGGTTTGTTTATGAACGCCCGTTGCTGTATGACATGATTTTCCTTGGGTAACGGGTGATTTCAATACTCCATACTTTAGTGGGGTGCTACCGGATAACAGCCATTTGAGAAATTAAACTTTTACGTACTC
>JAJDTR010000164.1 GCA_022827055.1 Candidatus Poribacteria bacterium
TGCGAACGAATGCCATATGATTCCATACACCGGCTTTTAATTGCGCCCATCCTCCGCCCACCCAATTTTCCCCGTCGCCGAATGCAATCCCAAAAAAGTTGGTTTGGTCTTCAAACATTTCAAACGACAACCCTCGGCGCGGCGGTTCTTGGTGGCTGGACAGAATATTCGTCCACGTCTTTTGGCTGTCCTCGGGATTCGCCCAGCATCCCATGCTGAAATCAACCATGTCTTTCTCGGTCACGACAGGGTTGTTCATCGTCACCCAGCTCTGCTGGTCAAACTCCAACGCTTTTCCGAACTTACCATCCACCCATTCGGGTTGGCCCTGCCCAAATGCCCCGCCGTTGTCGTTGCCTGAAAAATCCCCGACATCGACGCCTCCATCCTCATCAAGCAGCCAGATCGCCAGGGCTCCGTCAAAGTTTAACTGAGCCGGTGCAGTATTTGTCCACATAAGGACGCTGCAACTAAGGAGGAGAATGATTCGGAAGAGACTGAGATTTATGCTATTGATGCCACGACTTGATTTTACCCCACGTCGTAGCGGCTTTCTCTTTCGGCGTGACAGCTTGCGCATTTTCGAGTCCCTTCTCAACTATTGCTTCAATTTCCTCGGCATCCAACGCCCTACTGAACAAAAATGATTCGTCAACCTTGCCGTTGAACTCCCGACCGCCCAAGACCCAATTGCCGATTCGGAAGTTTGATGTGGCAGGGACAACCGGCTGGTCCGAACCCAAATCGTATTTACCTTGATTTTTCCCGTTCAAAAACCACTGTCCTTTTTTTCCCGTGCGAACAAACGCCAGGTGATTCCACACGCCGGTTTTTAACAAGACGTTTCCAGCGCCGAACCAATTCGGTCCGTCACCAATAGCAATTCCAAACAAGTTTGTTTCGTTATTGAGCATTTCAAAGGAAATACCACGGCGCGGCGGCTCCTGATGGCTCGAAAGAATGTTCGTCCAGGTCTTTTGGCTATTCTCGGGATTCGCCCAGCACCCCATGCTGAAATCAATCATCTTTTCTACTGTAACGACTGGATTGTTCATCGCCACCCAACTGTCCTGCCCGAATTCCAGCGCCCTTCCGAACTTCCCAGCCACCCACTTCGGTTTGCCATGCGCAAATGCCCCGCCGTTGTCGTTGCCGGAGAAATCCTCAACCTTATTGCCACTTCCCTCGTCAAGCAGCCAAATCCCCAGAACGCCGTCCAAGTTCAACTGTGCCGCTACGGAGTTTGTCCACATAAGGGCGCAGCAACCAAGGAAGATAACAGTGCGGAGGAGACTGCGATTGGTGATTTGCATCATTTCCGGCTTTCCGCTTTCGGATATGCGAGGGCTCATAGGACTCTGGCCCGTACGGACATATAATAGGTAGTGGCAGGAGAATGCGACTATCTTAAAGTTCCGGAAACTCCACCCAAATCCTTAACGCAACAGAGGTTACACGTGAACCAATCCGGCAATTATCATTGTTGCGATGTTCGGCGGTGGGTTGAAGCCTGTGCTAACAGTGAGAGTTCAAAGAGAGATTTTCTACAGCGTGATTAACTATTGATGCCAAGACTTTATCTTTCCCCAAGTCGTAGCCGCCTTGTCTTTCGCACTGACGGCTTGGGCATGTTCGAGACCCTTCTCAACTATTGACTCAATTTCCTCGGCATCCAACGCTCTGCTAAACAAAAATGATTCGTCAACCAAGCCATCGAGCTCTCGATTCCCCAAGACCCAATTACCGATCCGGAAGTTTGATGTGGCCGGGACAACCGGTTCACCCGAGCCTAATCCGATGTTGCCCAGACTTCTTCCGTTCAGGTACCATGTTCCGGTTCTTCCTGAGCGAACGAATGCGAGATGATTCCAAACGCCGGTCTTTAACTGGACGGTTCCAGCACCGAACCAATTCGGTCCATCGCCAATAGCAATCCCGAATTGATTGATGTTGTTGTTTATCATTTCAAACGAAATACCGCGGCGCGGCGGTTCCTGATGGCTGGAAAGAATGTTCGTCCAGGTTTTTTGCTGGGGACCGGGATTCACCCAGCACCCCATGCTAAAATCAACCATCTTTTCGACTGTCACAACAGGATTGTTCATCGCCACCCAACTTTTCCCGTCAAATTCCAGCGCCTGTCCGAACTTCCCAGCCACCCACTTCGGTTTACCTTGCTCAAATGACCCGCCGTTGTCGTTACCGGAAAAATCCTCAACGTCATCGCCTTTTCCCTCGTCAAGCAGCCAAATTCCCAGTGCGCCGTCAAAGTCCAACTGCGCCGAGGCAATATTAGTCCAGCAAAGAACACCACAGCAAAGTAGGAGAACAAAGTGGAACCGCTTGAGATGTATAACTTTAATCATGTTTTAAAGGTTCCTTTCCAAGATGTGAGGTTACCCGTGATTTCACGGATAAATCAAAATTATAGGGTCGGAATTGTGGCAATTGCCCGAGGATGGCGCGCGCCATTCCGATCAACAACCATTTTTAAAAATGCTTCAGGTGGGGACCGTTAAGCCCGCGCAAACCAACAGAATCTCATTAGAGACTCATGCGGGAATTCCTACAGTGTCGAATCACTCATACCAAGATTTAATCTTACCCCAGGTCGTAGCCGCCTTGTCTTTCGAGGTGACGGCGTGGGCGCCTTCGAAGCCATTCTTGAAGATAGATTCGATTTCGTCGTCACCCAGCGCCCTGCTAAATACAAACGATTCGTCAACAATACCATTAAATTCTCGATTACCTAAAACCCAATTTCCGATTCGGAATCTGGAAGTAGCAGGAACAACGGGATCACGTGATGCCAAATTATTCTTCGATTGAAGTTTCCCGTTCAAAAACCATCGACCGGTACCGCCGTCGCGCACGAAAGCCAGATGATTCCACACGCCGGTTTTCAATTGGACATTTCCCGCCCCCGCCCAATTTGGTCCGTCGCCTATAGCAATTCCAAACACATTGAGGTCGTTGTTAAGCATTTCGAACGAGATACCGCGCCGCGGTGGTTCCTGGTGACTGGAGAGTATATTTGTCCACGTCTTCTGCGCGTCACCGGGATTCGCCCAACAACCCATACTGAAATCTACCATGTCTTTTACGGTCACGACAGGTGTATCCATCGTCACCCAACTCCGTTGGTCAAACTCCAATGCGCTGCCAAACTTGCCATCCACCCATTCGGGATTTCCATTCGTAATTGCCCCGTCATTACCGGCATCGGAATAGTCCTTAATCTTCCTGCCTTCATCGTCGAGCAGCCAAATTCCCAAGGCGCCATCCAAGTCGAGTTTCGCCGTAGATATACTCGTCCACAAAAGACACCCGCAAATTACTAGAAAAAGGCTAAGATTTGAGATTTTCATCATATCATAAACGTTCCTTTAGGAGATGTGAGGGCACATGAAACTCGCGCCCTCACCATTCGATGTTGATTATCCAAGAGGTGTCTGCCTCAAGTTACTTCCGGGCTTTAATCTGGCCCCAAGTAACGGATGCTTTGTCTCTCGGATCCACAGCTGTTCCGGTACCTGCAAGTGCGGCGGCAATACCGTTGTCAACGATGTCCTTGATTTCCTCGGCCTCCAGCGCCCTGCTAAAAATAAATGATTCATCAACCTTACCGTTATACTCTCTCGTCCCGAGTACAAAGTTTCCGATTCGGAAGTTTGATGTGGCGGGAAAAACCGGCTTATCCGATGCCAATCTGACTTCCATCGACTCTTCTCCGTCGAGGTACCAAGTTCCGATATCTCCTGTGCGAACGAATGCCATATGATTCCATACACCGGCTTTTAATTGCGCCCATCCTCCGCCCACCCAATTTTCCCCGTCGCCGAATGCAATCCCAAAAAAGTTTGTTTGGTCTTCAAACATTTCAAACGACAATCCTCGACGCGGCGGTTCTTGGTGACTGGATAGAATATTCGTCCAAGTCTTTTGGCTGTCCTCGGGATTCGCCCAGCATCCCATACTGAAATCAACCATGTCTTTCTCGGTCACGACAGGGTTGTTCATCGTCACCCAACTCTGCTGGTCAAACTCCAACGCTTTTCCGAACTTACCATCCACCCATTTGGGTTGGCCCTGCCCAAATGCCCCGCCGTTGTCGTTGCCTGAGAAATCCTCGACATCAACTCCTTTACCTTCGTCAAGCAGCCAAATCGCCACGGCGTCGTCAAAATCCAACTGAGCCTCGGCAAAGTTCGTGCAGAGAAAAGCGCCGCAACCTAATATGAGAAAGAAGTGAAAAAGTCTGAAATTCTTAAGATTTATCATTTGATGCTCCTTTCCGAGATGTAACAGCGCCAATTACTGTGTCGTCACAGATGGAAATAATCTGTGGCGTCAGGAGTATGCTATTTTCCTGAATTCACTACACTCCGTCTAAAACCTTAACACAATAGAAGCAGCACGCAAGAAGCAATACACAAAATTTCCCTTAAGAAAACTCAAATAGCGTTAATGTAATGCTCAGACAAATAGGAGATGTGAGGGCACATGAAACTCGTGCCCTCACCATTCGATGTTGATTATCCAAGAGGTGGCTGCCTCAAGTTACTTCTGGGCTTTAATCTGGCCCCAAGTAACCGATGCCTTGTCTCTCGGGTCAACAGAGGTTCCAGCGCCGGCAAGTGCGGCTGCGATACCGTTCGCGGCGATATCCGCGATCTCCTCGCCGCTCAGCGCTCTCTCAAATAGGAACGCGTCGTCAACGGCGCCGTTGAATTCGCGGCCTCCGAGCACCCAGTTGCCAATGCGGAAATTGGACGTGGCTGCGACAACGGGATCGGCGGATGCCAATTCAAACCTGCCACCCGGCATCTCGAATTCATCCGGCACGCCATTCCAGTACCAAGTACCGATGTTGCCGGTACGTACGAAAGCCATGTGGTTCCACACGTCCGTGTCGAGTTGAACGGTACCATTCCCGGCCCAGTTCGGACCGTCGCCGATAGCGATGCCGAACAGATTGAGATTGTTTTCAATCATCTCAAACGAAATACCGCGGCGCGGTGGTTCCTGGTGACTTGAGAGGATATTCGTCCACGTATTCTGGGAGTCGCCCGGATTCACGTAGCACCCCATGGAAAAGTCCACGGTGTCCACGATAACGGGTGCACCCATTTCGACAAAAGAACCGCCCTGATGCGCGCCGTCAAACCGCAACGCGCTTCCAAATTTGCCGTCGACCCACTGGGGTTCTCCGACTGCAAACGCGCCGTTGTTTCCGTTGCCGGAGCTATCCTCGACTTTGTCGCCAGCACCTTCGTCGAGAGTCCAGATAGCCACGACCTCGTCCATTTTGACAGCGTCGCTAACGTTTGTAAAGGCTAAGCACGCCAAGAGCACGCCTAGGCATAATAGGCTTGACCTAACAAAACCCATTTTCATTTCAGTCTCCTTTGTATTTATAATTGGCGTGAGTACGCGGTGACGCGCCTCTCACACCTATATATTTGCGGAATTTTTAGCCCGCAAACATCATTCCGGGTTCTTAATGTACCCGGCCCATAGTTCCTCCCTACGGTACGCTTACCGTCGGAAGAAAACCGTCTGTCAATTTCTAACGATTATCACTCAACTGTGGCATCAAAAAACATCATTGCTGCCTTCTCCGACAACTTAATATTAGTCGGAATAACCCATTATAATGATATTCCAGTGGCGTGTCAACAGTTTTTTTTGCTAAAGAAATAAAATTTTACGGCTGTCGAAATCGAAATCGGCAACTACATTTGTATCGGTTCGTATTACGCAGCCGCAGATCAGGAATATGCAAACACTTTCTCAAGTAACACTCGACATTGAAGATCTCTATCAGGATTTACTATCGCGTTCGTTATCCACTCACTTGATCACTCCTTATTCAGTCGCTTGATCTCCTCTGGAGCGCGGGAATTTGGACATACCGCATTCTATCAACATGCCGATCCTCTGGATCGAAAGAATGGACTCTACAAGTGACAAGTGCTACGTGCTGATAGAATTATTCCGACAGGGATAATGGCGCGCTACCAAGTAACACTCGACATTGCACTCCTCTGGAGTGCAGACGCGAGGAGGAATCGTGTTCTATTGACATTGCACTCCGCTGGAGTGCGAGACGAGGACTATCTCTATCAAGTGGTGCTTTTTAATAGCTAACCAAGGTCCGAAAAACCAGTGTTACTTGCAGAATGAATTGTACCGCCAGGGATTATGGCGCGCTCTCAACTGTCCACTAGAAGATTACGAGCCTGTTTGAAAAATCGTAGCAAAGCCATTTTTGGTCACTTGTAGGGCGTTATTTCATGTGTTAATTGCAATCTACTACGTACCTTTCGCCCCGCTGGGGCTTTTAGAGGCTGGTGGGCAGTGCGCACCTTACAGATGCACTTTTCAAACAGGCTCTAAAACTGTGGTGGAACGCAATCATCCATTCTTCTGTCCAAATTTAGATTACTCCTCCTTTATTTCAATCAACTTGTTCGCATCAAGAGGTCCCATAACCACCTGCTTTTTTCCCGAGGGCCAATGGACATCGATTTGATCCACTTTGTCCGCACCGCCCAATCCGAAGTACAGTGGATATAGACTCTGCGAAAGGTATCCCGACTGTCCGTCGTGGACTTTGACATAGGACTCGGATCCTGCGGTAACGGTAACCTTCGCGCCCAGCCCGTCTCTGTTTGAATCACTTCCAATGAGATTCACCTTCAAAAAGTTGATCGCTGTCTTCTCGGTGAGATTGCTGATAAGCACTAGCGGCTCGGAATTAAACTCGTTCGTGACGATGTCCAAGTCGCCGTCGTCATCCAAATCGAAGATGATGGATGATCGCGTCCCCAATGCGCCGAGCACCGTAATCCGCCCGGTTTGCCCCTTGCAATCCTTGTGTCCCCTATCTTCACCGGAACAATCGAGTTCAAACCACGGCTTCGTTGTTCGTCCATCTCGGCGAGGCTCAACGCCTACGATGAATTCGCTGTCAAGAAACATCTCGCCGCGATTGTTGAGCAGCAGGGAATTTACACCGTACCGGAACGGATAGTTCATGCTCGAGGTAAGGAACACATCGTCGTATCCGTCCGCATTGAAGTCGCCGACACTTAGTCCCCAGGGCCAATAATTCTCGGTGCCTATTTCGTCCGAGACCTCGACATAATTGCCATCGCCCTCATTCCTGAAGAATGCATTGCCGAAGATGCTGTTGCCCCCGGACCGCAGCGAGGATTCGGGCCATTGCATCCGCGATTTCAACTTCTCACGCTCCGGTCCGATGTCCTCGGACATGTCCGAGTGCATGTCCGAAATAATGATGTCCAGCAAACCATCATTGTTATAGTCAAAAACTTTGATTCCCATCGCGCCCCACGGGGTTTTCGGAAAGACTTCACGGCTCTTCTTTACGAAGGATTCGCCGTTTACGTTTTCGTAATATTCATCATGGCCTTGCATGTTCAACACATACAGGTCGGGATAATTGTCGCCGTTAACATCAATCGGCGAGGCGTCGCCGCTCCAACTTCCATCAATTAATCCGGTCTCTTCGGTGACATCCGCAAAACGGTTGTCTCCCATATTCTTGTAGAGGATGCTGTTTTCGGTGCGCTCAGGTTTTAGGTGACCGGTGAAGGCATCCCTAAGACCGACCCAATAGCCGCCTCGTCCTTTGAGCGGTATGGTGTAGACCCCCACATTGGTCAAGAAGAGGTCTAGCAGACCGTCGAGGTCATAATCAAAGAAAATGCCGCCGGACGAATGCCCGACATAACCTAATCCAGCCGTCTCTGTTATGTCGTTAAACACTCCGGTCCCGTCATTTTCAAACATGAGGTTGCCCATGCCGACCGTAGTGACAAACAGATCGGAATCGCCATCGTTGTCTATATCGGCAAAGGATGCCGTGACACTGATACGATCGGCTACTGCCACACCTGCGGACTCCGTGATGTTTTCAAATCTACCATCCCCCAGGTTTCTCCACAGTTCGTTGCCCCCCAATTGATTGATGAAGTAGATGTCATACAGTTCGTCCTTGTCAACGTCCGCGATGACAATTCCATTTCCGTGGTCGTAATGAACTAACTTATACTCCTTCCCGGCATCATCCACTATCTGGTGAACGAACTGTATTCCGCTTTCCATGACGCGGTCCGTGAATTGAAAATCGTAAAAAACGTTGAATTGATCGACTGTCTCCAACTGCGCCTGTCTACGGGTTTCCAACCATGGCGGATCTTGGGCTTCCTCGGGAACGGACACTTGCTTCGGTTCTTCGGCAACGACGGAAACCGCTGCCAAAGTCATCATGGTGACAAAACAAAGATAAAATGAAACCGCTAGACCAGAGTGAAACTTCATTGATGTCATTGAAATTTCTCCTTGTGGATTTATTCGGTTGCATTGCATCGCAGCAACTCCGAGGTCAACGCTCCTTCAAGTCTAATCGTCAAGCCCTGTTTCATGAGCGTAAAGCCGTCTACCTCGCAGGTATGACCACTATTGTCCCACGTAACGAGATAACGTTTGGAAACATCCAAGCCGCGGAAACGCAAACAGTATTCACTTTCCTTCGGCGCCGACAATTGGAATATGCCCGCAACAGCGCGCCTGCGATCTCTTGATGCAAGCTCTAGCACACCCCAGCCGGTGGGTTCCGTACCTTCAAAGGTGGGCGTATGATGATAGATTCGTCCGGTGTTCATGAACGGTCGAACGAAGTGCTTATATAAGTTGATGAAGTGCCGAATGCGTGCAAGTTGGTTGGGATTCCAACTCGCGCCGAGCGGATGAAAGAACGCCAGCGTAGGTCTGACGAAAAGCAACAAGCGCCACTGAAAATCGAGTTCTGCGACAATGTGTCCATTCTGACCAGCGACCAGACGGTCAACATGTTCCGGAGGTAATGCCATCGACATCCCGTTGGTAATGGAAAAGGAACGCGGCGCAATCTGCCAATCCGTGACCCAAGAGTGACTAAAACGCCGCACCATGCCGATATCCGTGCGGCCGCCTCCGCCGGCGCAGCTTTCCAAGATAACGTCCGGGAATCGTGCGCGCAAACGATCATACATCGCATATAGCGTTTCGTAGTATCGCCAGTAAAGGCTCTCCACATAGCCGTTACGTACGGTCTGTCCGCCTTGACGAATCCCCCCGACGTTGTAATCCAGCCGGAAAAACTCCAACTGGTTTTCAGAAATCACGCGAGTGATCTGATCTTCCATCCATTTCGCCGCGTCGGGATTAGTTAAATCTAACATTCGTCCGAGTCTTTTTTCGCCGTCGTACGCTGTTGCCAACCACTCCGGGTGTTCCTGTGCAACTTGACTCTCATCCCCGATGCGCTCGGCATCCATCCAAAGCCCGAAGAGCATTCCGTGTTCATGGCACCGATCCCGAAACGGTCCGATTCCGTCAGGAAAACGAACCCTGTCCACCTGCCAATCGCCCACAGTGGTCGACCAACTTCCGTATGGCGGCGCATACCAACTGGCGTCGATAAAGAAAACCTCGCTGCCCCATGCCGCAGCATTCTCAATCTGATGAAACACATAATCTGTCGTGATTTCAAGCTCGGGGCCGATTCCGGACTCAATCCAACCGCCGCGGCCTCGGGGTTGCGGCATGAATACGCTGCGGCGCAGATGATCATGCATTGCTTGAATGCTCGCGTCCAAATCGCCGAACACCATGCCCAAGTGAACTTCGGGCGACGTGACCGTCTCTCCGGGATCAATGACACGATGCGGCGGCGGTGCGTCTGGACCGGCGCGGAAGAAGAGGCTATAAGCTCCCACATCGCCGACAGGCGCATCAAGATCAAACTCGAATGAAAAACCACCCGACCAAGCGAGTTGGCAGACGAAATGCTCGCCGGTCGCATTGTTCCGCAGGACAAACATCGGGTGGCGATGCCGATCTCGGCGATACCGCCCATCCACTCGGTATCCCGCCGTCGGAATCGAGTGCCATTTGAAATTTCCCTCGTCACCCCAAGCGGAATTAGCCATGTATCCAATAGAATAAAGATCCGACATGTCAGTCGCTACCGGTACGGCATGACTTCCCCACTGGCCCGAAAATTTCAAAACGCCGCTCCACGGAAATACTGCCGAGAGCGCCGCGGGTTGATCGCCCGTGTTGGTTATCTCGAGCCATCGAGTCATAACCGCGGTACCATCTAGCAGCATGTGAACCTTCACCGTCACCGGACGAATCGTATGTCTGAGCGTTACGACAGCGTGCAGACAAGTACACTCGCCGTGAGATCCATGCCGAGTCTCCTCGTTCTTCTGGTAATCCACCCACTCCCAATGTGATGCAAGGAGTTGCCCGTCTATTTCAAGCCAGAACGACTGAGGCGCGGAATGCTGAGCAGGGTCAAGCCGCACATCCTCCCAGGCGTTGACGTAGCCCGAACCGTTCCAAGTTCTGGATACGAAACCTCCCTTGATGAGCGACTCTTCATAGACAATCATCCCCGAACGGTAACTCAATGTCGGGTGAGGTTCCTCGGTGAAAAACACGTCCGACCAACTGTTTTCGTTAGAAATATCCTGTTCCATTCATTGTCTCCTTTAGAAGTGTTCTCAAGTATTGACTCTCAATAATCTCCGCTTCCTCACCATATGGCGGGCAATGCTCACCATGCAGTCCATCTAAGCCGTTTTATTTTCCGCCACGAGCGCTTTTTGTCGACGCTCCACTTCCACACTTGCTTCTGCTACGCTACCGAACCGTCCACGTGCCACCTGCGCCAATATCAGCAAACCCTCCATTGTCTCCTCCGATGTTGCGGACAGGCGTGAAGGGCAGTCAAACCGTTCAACAATCAATTGGCGTAAGATATCGCAATTTCCTACTAATCCGCCGGAGAGAACCAATCCGTGCCAATTCCGCTCTGGCGATAAGCGGATAGCACATGCCTCATAATTGCTCGCCATGTTTTCGAAAGCCGCTCGAAAGAGATTCGCGGCATTTAAATTGTCCACCGCGATATTGCAGATTTCGCCGCGACTACCCATCGGCCCCTCAAAGAAGGAAAGGTCTACACTGAGATCCGTGTCCGTGTCAGCCGCGGCCTTTGCGATGTAGGGCCAAGGATCTTTAACCTCAAGTCCCTGAGCTTGAGGAATTTCGCTCAATAGGTCAATCAGCACGTTTAACGATCTGCCGGCGGGCAGATGGGTCAGCGCTTTGAGATATTGTCGATCAAAGTAGGGGCGGACTTGGTAATCGCCGGGTTGATAGCCGTCAGCCAATAAGCCGATTTGCGATCCCGTCGAAACGTTGATGGACAACTCGTTCCTCCGCAATCGCGTTCCGACTAAGGCGCATTGGTGGTCTCCGACTGACGGATATGATAGAATGGCACTTTCATGCGCCGCCATCTCACCTACGGCGTGATACGCATCGGTCAACCGCGGCCAGTGCAATCCTCCGATGCCCAACTCGGTGAACGCCTCCCGATGCCACTGATTTGTTTGCACGTTCAGCGTGCCAAGGGCGTTTGTATATTCGGTCACCGATTCCGCATTACAGAGAATCATCGCAACATAATCGGCGAGCGCCAACGGAATTGCCGAGTCGGGTAACGCCCCCTGCTCAGCCAACCAAAACAATAAGCTAAGCGCCGAACCGGGCTTGCAGTCGTTTCCGAGTTCCTCCAATCGCGTTCGGGTCAGTCTCCGTTCAAGTAATTGATAGTAGTTGCCACCATCGGAGGGGTATGGTTCCAGCAAACGTTGGTCGCGCCAAGAAATATAATTTGTCAGTGCGTTCCCCGACTCGTCGACTAAGATGACTCCGCCCATCTGCCCCGTCCAGTGAACGCTTGAGACTTCCGGAGCCAAATTCAACAACCGGGCGAGGAGATTTTCGACCACCTCCCGAATTCGATATGGTTCCACTTCAAAATATCCTGTTGGTAGACCCGAAATTGAGGCCGGAAAATCCTCTTTGACAACTTCTCCGACAGCGCAATTTTCAAGATCCAATACCGCTCCCTTGATACTTGAAGTACCAATATCAATACCTAGACACTTCATGAATCCGCCCTGTCCGCCGCATCGACATGGACACCGCTTACAAAAATTTGCGCACGCGGCGACGCTCAGTTATTCGTGCGTAGCGGACGGAAAAACTCCCGCAGATCCGCCGCCATCTCCTCCGGACGTTCGTGAATGGCAAAATGTCCGCCCTCCGGATAATCGTTGTAATGCACCACGTTGTAGTATCGCTCCGCGCGCTTTCGGACAATCGGCGCCAGTTCGTGGGGATAAGCGGCAACCGCTGTCGGCACCTCGATTCGTTGACCCGGCGGAAGCTCCCACGGGTGATAATACGACTCACTGTAAATCCGTATCGCGGACCAAAATGAGTTCGACACCCAGTAGAGCATGACATTCGTGATAAGCATATCCCTAGGAAAGAGCTTCTCGAAGTCGTCGCCCCAGCCGCACCAGGCGCGCCATTTTTCAATAATCCATGCTGCAAGCCCCGCGGGTGAATCGGTCATACCGATGGAAAGCGTCTGAGGGCGCGTCATCTGTTGGTGGCAATAAGCGCCTTCATCGATCCAGTACCTCTCAACGTTCTTCCAATAACGCAACATGTCGGGATCGTTTGGCTTGACGGGCGCCCATTTCATGCCGAGACCGCGCAGGATGTCCGGATCTTTGTCTTCCGGTTCTCGTTCATCCCCCAACCTCGGAAACAGACAGTTCAAGTGGATACCGATTAAGTGCTCAGGATGATGATATCCATACGGAGCCGTGATGAATCCGCCCCAATCCCCGCCTTCAATTCCGTAGCGCTCATAACCCAACCCCAGTGTCATCAGCTTGTCGTATATCTCGGGGTGATGCTGGAACCCAAAACTGTCCTCTTCGGGATAATCCGAGAATCCAAAACCGATAATAGACGGGATGACTACAGTGAAAGCATCAGCCGGATCGCCCCCGAATGAGGCGGGATCGGTGAGCATCGGTAGGATTCGCAACAACAAAATGAACGACCACGGATACCCGTGCATCATGAACAACGGCATGGGATTCGGTCCCTTGCCCTCTTCATGAATAAAATGAATACCTAGCCCGTCAACGTCCGCTCTGAAGTGCTGATAACGATTGAGTTTTGCTTCCTGTTCACGCCAGTCGTATTCATTAATCCAGTAGTCAATCAGACCCTTCATGTAGTCGAAGTCTACACCTCGACTCCAGCCGGTCCCCGCCACCGAACCCGGCCATCGTGTGCGTTCCAATCGCACACGAAGGTCGTCCAGTATTTCCTGTGAAACGTTCAATGAGAAGGGTTGGATCGCGATTGACATATGAGCAATTGATTATAGCAAGCCCACCTCCAATTTACAAGAATAAACTTGCCTCTCGGTTTCATCCGGACTGTTCCTGCTCGATCGGAAAATACGGCGGATTTCATGCGTCAGTCAGATACACGGCTTTCTTCGCTCTAAGGAATTAAATGGTTTGTTTTCCAAAAAAATATGGTTAGTGTTGGGTGCCGGTGCGGTTAGAAACCGCACCTACCGGCGTGGCAAAACCGTTTCTTGTGCCAGTTCGGATGTTGAAATGTCTTGACGCACTTTATCACTCCTTGATAAGATTTGTAATCTGTGGTCGGCACTGGAGCCACCTCGCCGTTGGATATGTCATCAGCAAAGCTATTCTCAATGCCAAGGCTACAGTTGAAACTGAACCTGGGTGCCGACGCTACGATTTCATAAGTAATGGACCGAGGAAGTTTACGATCGGCACGTCCCCGGCTTAGCGCTGGGGGACGATAATGACAGAGTCGTCGGCACGAATGTCTTGCCGCTCGATAATTGGCAACCGGAGTCCGGGAAACCCACACTCTTGCTATTGTCAGACAACGTTGAGCTACACGTCATACAAGATACACCACCGAATTGCCATTATGTAGGGTGCGCACGGCGCACCAGTCTTAAGAAACGCCAACGGCACGTGAATTATGAAGCAACTACTCCCCAGCACTCATTCTAGGACCCCAAGATGAAGAATTACCGTACAGGTATCGTCGGAACAACACACCTGAGTTCCCATATCTCCGCATTGAACGCCGCAGCAAGAGTCGAGTTGGTCGCAGCCGCCGCTCGTAACGACGACGAAAGAGACCGGTTCCAAGAACACGGTATCTCTACAATCTATTCAAGCTATGACGACATGTTAGCCAACGCGAATCTGGACATCGTCGAAATAGACACCAATCCCATCCAACTTTACGACATGACGCTTGCGGCGGCGGAACGGGGCATCCACGTCTTGGGCGAAAAGCCCATCGCCATCTCACTCACCCATGCGGACGAGATGGTGGAGGCATGCGATCGGGCGGGAATCCAACTGGCAATCTACAATATCAGACGATGCGACCCCTACCACGTCCATGCGAAAAGGCTCCTGGAAGAGGGATACATCGGCGACCTCTTGTCGATGCGTGCGATACTGCGGAATTCGTACCCATCAGGGCACAGCCTCATCAACCTCGGCACCCACCTCTTTGACATCGCTCGTTTCTTCGCCGGAGAGGTGGATTGGCTTGACGGTTACGTGACGACCGACGGAAAACCGGCGACTCCGAAAGATATTCAACCCCATCCCGGGGGAATGGGGCCCATGGCAGGCGACAAATCGACGACTACGTTAGGATTCAAGAACGGCGTTACCGCGACAGTCGAATTCTGGCGGGCGGAACCCGAATACTTCGGTATCGAGTTGATTGGAACAAAGGGCGCCTTGGGGTTACGCGTGCCGGAATCCCCCTGTCCGCTGATGCATCGCTCGGATGCGCTGTGGTCCGACCGCCCCGAGGACAATGTCTGGCAACCGATAGAGCTATCGGCGGCTGAACTCGCCGGACGCGGGCCCGGGAGTTGGGACGCCGTCTACCGCATTGCCGTTGAAGAATTTGTTCGGTGTATCGAATCCGGTGACGAGCATCCGATAAGCGGCGTCCAAGCCGTGAAGGCGCTCGAACTCATTCTAGGCACCTACGAATCCCATCGACTCGGCGCGAGGGTATCGATCCCCTTAACGGAACGCCGACACCCCCTTGAGGTGTGGCTGGAGCAGTAGTGTTGACACTATCGGCCATAACTCCTCAAGGTACACTCGCCATTGGAAACGCAATTTTAGATTAATTTCTGTGAATTGGAAGGATTCTTCGCGTGCTAATCGGCGTAACTATGGGAGACGCCTGCGGCTTAGGCCCCGAAATTCTCTTGCGTTCAGTTGCAGGGGAGGGGCTGTCCCAGCCGTTCGTCCTCTTCGGCGATCTGGAGGTCTTGGAATTCGCCCGGGATAAACTCAATATGAATCTCAATTTTCATCCCGTCACCTCTGTCGACGATGCCAAACCGGAACTCCTCAATGTCTTCGATTGCCGGGGGCTCAGGCAGACGGATGTCACCATAGGCAAAATCTCGGCGAAGGCCGGGGCTGCCGCGGTAAAATACGTTCAGGTTGCCGCCGAACACGCCCTAAAGAATAAAATTGACGCCATTGTCACGCTCCCGATAAACAAGGCTGCCTGCCGCCACACATTTCCGAATTTTCAAGGTCACACGGAGTTCATCGCCGGCATGTGCGGCGTCGCCGATTACGTTCTAAGCCTCGTAGCGCCCAAATTGATTGTCACGCATGTGTCAACCCACGTTTCATTGAAGGACGCCGCAAACCTCGTGAAACGTGAGCGTGTACTTTCCGTGATTAAAATGACACACGAATCCGCCGGAAAGCTATTTCCCCGCGCTAAGATTGCCGTCGCCGGACTTAATCCCCATGCGGGGGAGGACGGCGCTTTTGGCAACGAGGAGATCGACGAGATCGTACCCGCTATCCAAGAAGCACAGTGCCAAGGCATTGATGCGCACGGTCCCATTTCGCCAGACACACTCTTCATGAAAGCCCTGGCAGGAGACTATGACGCCGTGGTGTGCATGTACCACGACCAAGGTCACATCCCAATGAAACTGCACGGCTTCCACGACACCGTAAACGTGACGCTTGGGTTGCCGATAATCAGGACATCCGTCGATCACGGCACCGGGTTTGACATTGCCTATAGAGGAATCGCCTCCACGCAGAATTTTCTGTGCGCATTTAACCTCGCCGCCAAATTAGTAGCGGGATAACTTCAATAGGGTGGGATCAAAGGAGATCAAGCGACTGGATAAGGAGCGATCAACCGACCAAACAGGGAGGGCGATAGCTCGTTATTCACTCACTTGATCACTCGTTATTCGCTTAATCGTTATCCACTCGTTTGATTGCTCCCACAAGCGGTTTTGGGCGCTTTACTGGCACAGATAGCATGACGGAGGATCCATCGTCGTACAGATGCGATCACAATCTAACAGATCGTGGTACGGGATTCTATCGCCATCGGGAAAGTATCCCTTGAAAACGCGCAACTTCCAGCAGCGTGAAGTATAACAATCATCACACCCCCGACTCGTTTTCTACTGAGATGAGATAAAGCAAAAATTCGTTGAATTTGATCACACCGCTACGGAGGAATCTACTTTGACAACAGAAATCGTATGCACAACCATATTCATGGCGACATTTCTCGCTACCAACAACATAACTTGGGGCGAGGAAAAGGATAGTGTCGGTGAACGCCCCTACGAAATGGAATGGGCAAACCGCACCGAAGACACCCACGCGCCTCTAATTGATTTTGAAGACTTGACAGGATGGCGCGTTGAGACCTCTAATGCGACCGCAACTTTCCAACGCTCGCGAGAACAGCAACTCTGGGGGAAATACGTTGCGAAACTCGCCTACCGCGCGACGGAATCCAATCCCGAAATCCACATCAATCCTCCAGCCCCCATACCGATTCAAAACGGCTTTGAAGTGGTCTCCTGCTGGATCTTCGGCAAAGAACGCCATCGCCCGAAGATTTCCGCGCTGTTCAAAGCTTCCGATGGACGCGAGATGCGGTTTTCCATGCGCGCCGATTGGGATAACTGGGGATGGTTTCAATCTTACTACCGATTGTCCCCCGATCAAATTGATCTCGTCGCGGACGGCTCCACTTTCACCGGGTTCATCATTCGTGATTCCAACGAACCGGAAGATCGCCTAATCTGCTTTGACAATTTAGCCGTGTTCACTGAAGACTTCAAACCGCTGTATTTCAAGCCGCGTCCTCGACGCGGCATCCCGATGTTCCCCGGACAAGGAGTAGGAACCAATACCGGACCGGGCGAACTCCCGTTTCCAACACGGAAGGAAACCATTCTGCCCGACAATTTGACCGAAGAATTCACGACGAGCATTCAGGAGGAAAGTGATGGGTTTTCTTTTCACTATGAAGGCGCGGACGGCACGCTAATCTACAGGCTTCAGCCGCGCACCGGCACTTTTGAGGACATCAGCGCCGAATGGCAGGGACGAGGCGGCACCATTCGGCCGTGCGTCGGCGGTGGCGTATATCTGGCGACCGAGGCGGATTCCCCCTCTCCTCCTGAGTCCACCGAGCATTTGGGCACGGACCTCCAAGATGAGAAGGTCGTCTCCCGATGGCGGTTGGAAGCCAAAGGAGTGGTCCAAGACGTGATTTACGTGTATAGACTCTGGAACAAATCGCTTGTGATTGACACGCTTGCACCCGGCGGAAACGTTGCCGAAGTAAGATACGGAAAGGCTGTCGGCGTGGAGAATCCACGGCTGGTCGCCAACCCGTTTTACACCTACAACGGCTACATCCCCGATGGCCGCCCTGCAGTCGTTGTCGGCGGTGCGGCAGACGACCCATTGTTCCTGACCGGAAACACGGACTGGTATTTATCCAACGCCTCTATGCTGCTGCCCTATCCCGCTATTACTCCAGGCGGAGTCATCTACAATACCGGAACGCGATACATCCCCAAAACCAACGGCGCGCGGGTTGATTGCTACGAACGATTTTTCATCACCGTTTCCCCGCGTTACGAAGAGATGCTGCCTACTATTCCGAACCCAAAATCCCCATGGCTGGAGCACGTGGGAACCCGGCTCTGGAAGGCGCATCAGTCCGAAAACCCACGAGAAGACGGGATACGCTTTTTCAAAAAACTTCACCGTTACGGAATCACTGAAATGACTATCACCGACCATGAAGGCGGATGGCGAGATGGGGGTGAAAGTTTCACGTTCCGTACCCGCGGCGCCCCGGAAAAGGGCGGCGATGACGGATGGGCTGAATATTCCCGCGTTTTACGGGACGACATCGGTTACCGATACGGTCCTTACACGCAGTTCCTCGATATTGCAGCCGTCAATGAATTTTGGGACACTGATATGATGACGCGAACTCCTGACAATCGGATGCACGGAGGTTGGCGCCGCTGCTACCGAGCCAAGCCCGCCCGATCTCCGGAATATTGCGAGTTGTTGTCGCCTACCATCAAAGAAAAATTCGGATTCAACGCGAGCTATCTGGACGTGCATACACTTCACACCCTGGATTTCGTCGATTACGACTACCGCGTGCCGGGCGCCGCCACGTTCGCTGCAACCTTCTACGCCTACGGAGAAACCATGGTAATTCAGAAGGAAGCATTCCAAGGACCTGTTTTCTCCGAGGGAGGGCACCACTTCATCTTTAGCGGTCTCATTGACGGGAATTACGCTCAAGATCGTGCGGGCGAGGTGAAGTTGGCGTGGGGACCCTGGTTGGTGGACTTTGAACTTCGGAAAACCCACGATCTGTGCACGAATATCGCCATGGGAGAGTACGGCATGTTCTACCGCGGGGAGGAACCGGAGCCCAGTGGTCGTTCGGGCGAAGATCCGCGCAGTGACCGGCACATCGCTGCGACCATCGCGTTCGGACACGTCGGTATTCTCCAATACGAAGACCCCCTACCGCGCGTGTTGCGAATCTACTATATGCTACAGCAATTGCAGAGCCGCTATACGCTTTCAAGTGTGGCGGAAATACGGTATGCGGACGCGGATGGCAATCTCTTGGATACCACCGCCGCCGTGGCATCCGGCGCCTACAAGCGTTCGCAGATTGTGACCCGCTATGAGAACGGGTGCATCACTGCCGTAAACGGAAATGCACATGACGAACGCATGCTCGTGAGCACATACGGCAAACAGCTAGACCTACCACCAAACGGATATGCGGGTTGGACCGAGGATGGGGCGATTGAGGTTTTTAGCGGAGAGATTGAGGGGCACCGAGCGGACTACGCGGTGACTCCCGAATATATCTTCATCGATGGTCGCGGCAAATTAACGCGATTCCCGCAAGCGGAAGGAAATGGAGTCGGAATCTGCCGAATTCTTCCAGATAGGAAATACGAGGTGATTCTGCCGCAAGGTTCGGAGTGCGGTTTTGCCGTCGATGCGAATCAAGTCGTGGCGTTGGACGAAGAAAGAAATGAAATCGGAACTACGACAATGCGAAAGTCAGACGGTTTCACCTTCGTAGAGCAAGTGCCAGGCGCCTTCAGCTACTTGCTTAGCACCGACAACACCTCAAAATAACTTAAGAATTTTCAAAGAAACCGAGTTTTCTTCTCGAATAACACACGACATTGAAGATTTCTATCGCGCTCCTTTTTCAGTCGCTGATCTCCGCTGGAGCGCGGAGATTCTACGGATCACGATTCTATTGACATGGCACTCCCCTGGAGTGCAGACGCGGGGAGGAATCGTGTTCTATTGACACCTCACAGGATCTACTATCGCACTCGCTATCCACTCGTTTGATCCTTATTCAGTCGCTTGATCCACTGGAGTGAAAACCATTCTACGAAGGAACGCTTATTCAAAGCCCGTTATAGAACGAGAGTTGAATGTCACTTGATGAGGGAATTATTCCGCCAAGGATAATGTGCGCTATAGACAAACCGTCGGGGCAAGATGCCCCTCCTACATGGAAATTTGAGGCAGTTACTTGAAGAAAGAATTATTCCGACAGGGATAATGGTGCGCTACCTACAACCTCGCTGACAATCACCTGTACTCACCACCGAAAAATATCAACGGCTCTCCTTCGCGTACCTCCCCGGCGATCGGCTCACCAACGAACATGTCGTGATCGCCTCCGGGAAGAATTTCAACCAATTTACAATCCACATAGGCGATCGCATCAACGAGAATCGGAGCACCGGTTTCTGCCGCCGTCAACCTTAGACCTGAAAAATCTTTGGGACCGGAGATGGCGAATCGACGCGAAATCTCTTCTTGGTCTGCGCGTAGCATATTCAGAGCGAAGCACTTGCCTCTCATCACGCACTCGTGCATGGAGTTCTTCTTGTCAACGGAGACAACAACAAGAGGCGGCTCAAGAGAAAGAGACATCACGGCGTTCGCCGTCATGCCCAAGACTCCTTCGTCAAACCGCGTCGTCAATAGTGTGACGCCAGTTGCAAAACGACCCATGACCTGCCGTTGCAGCATTGAATCAATCGCCATCCGTAAACTCCTAACTCATCCGTTTTGCACGTCGTGATTTACGACAAAAGGTACGCGCTCGCCTGCGAGCCTCACACGCGGTGCGATGCACCCCCACACACGTCAAAGGAAATTGCTTTGTTTCAGAGAAGTGTTGCATCCAATTTCATAACAGTATATCATATAATCTCTAATTGATCGAGAACTTCATTCGCGGGCGAAACTTTTGATTGTTCTAGCCCTGTAGGGTGCAATCATCGGACTGAATAAGGAGGGATTCTCGACTGCGATAGCCAATCTTGATAGTAAAACCCGTGCGATAGAAATGTCAATGCAACTGCTACAGAGGTTCCTTGCCCATCAGCCTTGGGTTGGTGCACTATCCTGTAGGAGCGACCTCCAGTTCGTGAAAGCCTCTCCCGGCAAAATAACTAAAACGGCTGTTTCCGCCATTACCCTAGCAGATTCTAAAATCAGGCGGTCAACAATTTCAAGAAGAAGAACCTTCTAATCATGCAAGAATCAAGAATTGAAGAGACGCCCTTGTGCATGTCTCCTTACTCGCGGCGACGATTTCTCGCAGTCGCTGGGAAAAGCGCCGCACTCGCTAGTTGGGGTATCTCTGGTACAACTCTCGACGCTGTCCTGAGAGAATCGCTTGATCAAGGTCTTATACCCGGTGCCACGGCAGATGTGCACGCGGAGGCGTTGCTAAAACCGGATATGATTGTCCACTCCGAAACCCCCTTTAACGCCGAGTTTCCGCCTCATCTGCTACATGATACCGTTACCCCTACTTCTCGACATTTCGTGCGCAATAACAGGGACATACCGGAACGAGCGAAAAGAAAAGACCCTCAGGGTTGGAAGTTGACCATTGATGGCGCAGTTGACAGGAATCTCGAACTCTCCATGGACGATTTGCTCCGTTTTCCGCAAGTGAGTCTGAAAGTCGTGCTGGAATGCGCCGGTAACGGAAGGAGCCTTTTTGATCCGAAAGTTGGCGGTACGCAGTGGATTCGAGGCGCCGTTGGATGCAGCGAATGGACCGGGGTGCGTTTACGCGATGTCTTAAATCACGTTGGCTTGAAATCGCATGCCGTTTATCTGGGAAACTACGGAGAAGACGTTCCGGTCAACTCGGGCGAAGCTTTTTCGAGAGGGATTCCACTCGAGAAAGCCATGGATGAGCATACATTGATTGCCCTCAAAATGAATGGAGCAGACTTGCCTGCAGCCCACGGTTTTCCTGCGAGGCTGATTGTTCCCGGTTGGATCGGCAGCTCAATGCAGAAGTGGCTAAACCGGATTTGGGTTAGAGATCGAGTTCACGATTCGGAGAAGATGAGTGGGTATTCCTATCGCGTGCCGTCATATCCTGTGGCACCGGGCAGCAAACCGGCGAAGCGCGATATGGTAATCGCTACGTCGTGGATCGTGAAATCACTTATTACGGCGCCCGAATCGGACGCGAAGATCCAATCGGAAACTCCCGTAACGGTCGGCGGACATGCCTGGGCAGGGGAGGATGGGGTTACTAAGGTTGAGGTTTCCAAAGACTACGGGGTGCGGTGGCAAGAAGCACGGTTGACTTCGCCCTTGAATCGTTATGCGTGGTACAATTGGGAAATCAAACTCGCTCTGGAAAACAAGGGATACTATGAACTATGGGCGCGAGCATTCGACGACAAAGGCAACGCGCAACCCTTCCACCAGCCGTGGAATCCCAAAGGATACCTTGGAAACGTCATTCACAGGGTGCCCGTTGTCGTCGATTCTAAGAGTTAACGCTGCGTCGAGGCGTTCATTCGATCTACAGTACATAGAGTGAAATAACTATGTTGCTAGGACTTGTATAGCGGAACAATCACATCGCGGCTCCGTCGCGCAAATCCCATTGAGAAATGAAAAGGAGGGACTGCAAATTGCCGCAATCTCATGAAACTATTCGTTTGACGATGGCGCAGGCGCTCGTCAAATACCTGCAAGTACAATTCAGTGAACGCGACGGCAAAACTCAACGACTGATTCCATCCATTTTCGGTATATTTGGGCACGGCAACGTCGCCGGACTCGGTCAAGCACTGTATGAACATGGCGAAGATCTGCCGTACCGCCAACCGCGAAACGAGCAGTCCATGGTGCATACCGCGCTGGGCTTTGCGAAGGCTAACAATCGGCTCGCTACACTCGCTTGCACGTCGTCCATCGGCCCAGGCGCAACGAACATGATTAGCGGAGCAGCCACGGCTGCCACCAACCGACTCCCCGTGCTGCTGTTGCCATCGGACTACTACGCCACGCGATCTCAAGGAGTGGTACTCCAGCAACTCGAACACCCTGTCTCCGCTGATATCAGCGTCAACGACTGCTTTCGACCCGTAAGTCGTTTCTTTGATCGCATAACCCGCCCCGAACAACTCCTCACGGCGCTGCCCGAAGCCATGCGGGTACTGACGGATCCCGCCGATACGGGCCCCGTCACTGTTTCACTGCCTCAGGACGTGCAGGCACATGCATACGATTACCCCGCGAATTTCTTTGAACGACACGAGTGGCGAATTGAGCGGCGTGTACCCGACCCGAGGCGCGTTGCCGAAACTGTACGGTTGTTAAAGGCAGCGGAACGTCCCATGATAATCGCGGGCGGCGGGGTCCACTACTCGGAAGCCTGGGAGGCGCTCCAGGAGTTCTCCTCCATGTTTGGAATCCCAGTCAGCGAAACGTTCGCCGGAAAAGGCGCGATTCGTGAAGCATCCCCGCTGTTACTGGGCGGACAGGGCGTCACCGGCACACCTGCCGCAGCCAAAATCTCGAGCCAATCCGATCTCGTTGTCGGCGTCGGATGCCGCATGATGGATTTTGCGACCGGCTCTCAATCGGCGTTCAACAACCCGCAGGTGAGATTCGTCAACATCAACGTGGGAGGACACGACGCCTACAAGCAGAGCGGGGTACCGATTATTGCTGATGCGCGAGAGGCGCTCGCGGCACTGACGCAAGCCGCCGAAGGTGCAGGCATTCAACCAAACGCGGCATACACTCGGGAAATTGAAGACATAAACCGGGACTGGGCGGAGCAACTTGGCGCTGCCGTGTCGGAGGAAGTCCCCGGCGAGGCAATGAGCCAAGGCAAGTTAATCCGAGTCATAAACGAGGAGGCGCAGCCAGGCGATACGATTGTCGCCGCCGCCGGAACGCCGCCGGGGGATTTGGTGAAGATGTGGGATGCCACGCGAAATAGAAAGTGCCATATTGAATTTGGCTATTCGTGTATGGGCTATGAAATACCTGCAGGGCTAGGGGTCCGAATGACACAGGCGGAAGGCGAAGTTTATGTGTTTATCGGTGACGGAACATATCTGATGAATCCAACGGAACTCGTGACATCAATGCAGGAAGGTTTGAAACTCACCGTAATTATATCCGAAAATCACGGCTTTCAATCGATCAGTGCCCTACAAATGCTCCGCGCCGGGCGCCGATTCGGCAATGAGTTCCGATCACGGGATCGCGAGGTAAATCGGCTTGAAGGCGAATACATGAAGATAGATTTCGCGCAAAACGCGGCGAGTTTCGGTGCACGCTCTTGGCATGTAACAACGCCTGATGGCGTGCGGGATGCGTTGAGGGACGCCCGCAGCGAGCGTAAAACCTGCGTGATTGTCGCTGATGTCGAACCCCATCACTACCTTCCGGATTCCGGCGTGTGGTGGGACGTGGCGGCGGCAGAGGTGAGCGACGATTCTGAAACACAGGAACGGCGGCGCGAGTACGAAGAGGGATTGCATTCGCAGCGCTTTCACTACTAGTAGAAGAAAGTGAGCGCACGCAAATAGGTTTCTTGTTGTGTTCTCGTAGGGCGGGGACCTCCCACCATTCCTGTAAGGTTTACATTGCGATTAATTGAGAACTCAAGGAGATAGTAGATCCCAATTGAAATCCCTTCCGATTCCCCATTGTAGGATGGAATTCCGAATCCTGAACGATTCAATAAGAACTTCCGTTAATCGCTACTTTCTTCACGGATGATCTGCACACAACGGAACCACACCTGAATATTTGACGCCCGTCAAATAAGCCACATCGCGGTTCCACGTCGTAAGGTCATCCGCACAAAACTGATTGAGATGGGTGTGCCCGCAGGCGCGCGCAAGCGTCTGCATCAATTCGGTTGCTGCGCCGAGAAAGCGATTGAGCCGAACAGCCGCCTCGTCCACAATGAGACGCGCCCGCAGACTTTCCTTCTGTGTCGCGATTCCCACCGGGCAATTGTTGGTATGGCAGGCTCTCATGCCCACGCATCCGATCGCCTGCATCGCCGAGTTTGCAATCGCCATTCCGTCCGCGCCCAGGGCGAGCGCCTTCGCAAAATCCGAGGGACTCCTCAAGCCTCCCGTTGCAATCAAGGTAACATCACCGTTCCCGGTCTCGTCCAAGAATTTTCGCGCCCGCGCGATGGCAGGCATCGTCGGCACGGAAATGTTGTCCCGGAAAATGAGCGGTGCTGCTCCGGTGCCTCCACCGCGTCCATCAAGGATGATATAATCAACCCCGACTTGGAGAGCCGCTTCAATATCCCTTTCAATATGTTGAGCCGACAATTTGAAACCGATTGGGATACCTCCTGTCTCCCTGCGAACCTCGGTGGCAAATCCCTTGAAATCAGCCAAACTATCCCAATCCGGGAAGCGAGCGGGCGAGACCGCCGGTTGACCGGCAATCAATCCGCGCACTTCGGCGATCTTCCCCTGTACCTTCTCACCCGGTAAGTGGCCGCCGGTACCCGTTTTGGCACCCTGCCCCCCTTTGAAATGAAATGCTTGCACGAGGTGAAGTTTATCCCACGAAAAGCCGAACCGTGCCGAAGCCAATTCGTAAAAATAACGGCTGTTCTCAGCCTGTTCCTCCGGCAGCATCCCGCCCTCGCCGGAGCATATTCCCGTGCCCGCCATCTCTGCTCCCCGTGCCAAGGCGATTTTCGCCTCTGCGGACAGCGCACCGAAACTCATGTCCGACACAAAAATCGGTATGTCCAGCTTGAGCGGTTTTCCTGACCGCGGCCCAATGACAAGTTTAGTGCCAACCTCAACATCATCCAACTGTGGCAACCTGTGAAGCTGCGCGGTGACAAATTGCAGGTCACCCCATTGCGGAAGCTGTTCCCGCGGGACCCCCATCGCATCTACCCGACCGTGATGTCCTACCTTCGATAAACCGTGGCTTGCGAGATGACGGATATAGTTCACATACGGCTCTTCCGGCGTGCCGTGAATATCCTGGTATTCCCCCTGATACTCGTCACGTTTGTAAGGTTGAGGGTTGTTCTTCTCCCACCCGAGAATCTCCTCCTCATCAACCAAAACTCTGTCGTCTTCAATCCACGTAGTAAATTTCTCCAACTGCTCTTCGTTGTGGTATTCGCTGATCCCCGTGTCATAGCGATAGTCCCAATGGTGCACCCCGCAAACTAGGTTCTGCCCGTCAATGTGCCCGTCCGCAAGCAGCGCGCCGCGATGGAGGCATCTGCCGTACAATACCGACACCTCGTCATCATACTTGATGACTACCAGATCCACATCACCGATGCGGGCGTGAGCAGGCTGTCGATCCAGTAACTCACTAAATTTCGCAACTTGAACTCTTTTCATTAACTCTCCGTCATATCTTGTTCGTGGCTCGTTTGCCGTTGATTCCTCATTGATTTGGGCAACTCGTCCCATGTCCGTCCCTGAAGTTCACGTCCTGCTCTTTTTTTGTTTATCCCTCCCCACTGTTTGAAGAAAAACGGTACGCCGGACGTTTTACAATTATCTCGAAGTTGCAGCACCCATTCTTCCTTCATCGGTCTTGCTCCAGGACCGGACTCGCCTCCAACAATCACCCAGTCGATCCCCGAAAGTTCCAAGTCTGGAAGCGGACCAAGTAAAGGCTCAAGCGAGAGAAATTTAACCTTCGCGCCGGCTTTACGTAAACAGTCAATGCGTGGCGTATAATCCGGATTTTCAACGCTAACGCCCATCCACACATTGTCTGGCCAGTCAATTTCAGGGCTGAGTTCCTCAAGGCGTTCTGCACGTTTGGTCAAAACTTGAAATTGGTGCCAGTCGGAACGCCTCATAACATCAAAGATTTGTCGAATATATTGAGGCGACACAGCCTCGTGGAATAAATCGCTCATGGAATTGACGAAAATCAATTTAGGCTTTTTCCATTTCAACGGCTGTTCTAGGAGGTGTGGTACATGCTTAATACGATTTGTCCAGCGAGGTCCGGCCTTCGTTTGAATGGCAAGCCCCTCATAAGCTAAACCTTTTCCGGCGAATCGTTGGGCGATACGTTCCGCGTAGCAGAAACGGCAGCCATCCGAAACACGTGCACAGCCGCGCACCGGATTCCATGTTGATTCGGTCCACTCTATCTTTGATTCCGATGCCATTATTCTTACGCTTTCAAGATGTCTTGCGCAATTTTTACAGCAGTTGAAGCTCCCTTAGGGTTCCCCGCTACAAAACAGAGCAGGTACAATGGATTATTATGTCTGGATCAAAAATTCATTCCAACCTCCGGTATATACTGTAGAATTATCCAGTCAATCAACAATTGACTACCATTC
This sequence comes from Candidatus Poribacteria bacterium, assembly GCA_022827055.1. Classification (GTDB taxonomy): domain Bacteria; phylum Poribacteria; class WGA-4E; order WGA-4E; family JAJDTR01; genus JAJDTR01. The sequence goes on from JAJDTR010000164.1 coordinate 27,037, forward strand.
ATGGCCATATAGCTAACCGATTCTCTAATCTTAATTTCAGAATTCATCGTGGCTTGAACCAACCTGCAATGTGTTAACTTGCTTTTCTTAGTTTGGTCTATGGAGGAATTATCGCGTTTACTCTCTCCGCCATGTTCCGAATCTCAGGATTGGAAGACATTTGCAGTGCCACGTCGTCTCCAAGATTGCGGAGGGCAGCCTTTGCAGAATTGACACGAGCACTCTTCTCTGAGCTAAACACAATGCCGTGAGCCGAAGCGTTTCCTCTCCCTGACGCTTTCACTAGGGCGATTTCCACCATTGCGGGATCATAACAGTTCAGTTCGACGCTTATGGTGCGGCTTGCTTCACTCTGATTCAGCAAACCATTTCCTTCGAATTTGCTAGAGCCGTCCATATTCCCAAATTGTACAACGACGGCGAGGCTCAACTGTTCATCGGCAATAGACGCTCGTGTTGGATATGAATCCAACACCTCAACAGAGGTGAAAATGCCTTGAATTGATCTGGTAAGATTAGACACAAGGTCTTCACCCAACTGTAAATCGCCTTCATTATCCGCAAGCATTAAATTTCGCGTGTTTTCAGCGAAAAAAAGACCAACCCGCAAATCCATCCGATCCGAATTTTCGGCACATCCGGCGACGACAACAGTTGCAACGAAAGTGAGCAGAATGCCACGGTAAAAACCAAACATAATCTTTCGTGTCCTTTCGAGTGTGAAAATTGAGTTTGAATACTGGAAAAAACTCTGATTCCGCTACCTGAATAAGCCGAATTCAAAGCACTTTCGTTTGGCAACTGCTACCGAGATCACGCCCTCGCCCGCCGCGCTTTCCGAGAGCGTAAGAGAATACCGTCCAAATGCAGATGTGTCGCATACCCAATCAAACTCGCCGTGTAGAATGGGAATCCGGACCGAATGAAATTCAAATTATGCGACGACTTCAAGTTGTCGAGATCGACCGCAGCCCCCTTGAAATAAAATGGCAGTACGAGAAATACGGTAGGCAAAAGCAACATCGTTAGCCGCGAATGCGTCCAGCCGCGGTGCTTGCCGAGGAGCGGTAACATGGAAAAAATCCCTAAAACTGCCGATTGGAGGTACTGCTTTCGAAGAATCAGTATGACGCTGAATATGAGGAAAATCCGATAAAAGATCTGCTGACTCCGGCTCTTGATGTCTACGTCTGGCCAAAGTCCCGAGAGCACCGCAACCACAAAACACGCTCCAATGCTCCATAGATTGAAAGGGATGGTGGGATTCCGCTCAAGCGGTACATGCATCGTAACCTGACCGAAGAGCGAGGCGCCGAATGAAAGGGCGAAAAACAGCGTGTAGGAAACTAGCCCGCCGATGTAATGTTCGCGGAACATGCTCATAATGGGAACCTAACTCTTGGCGGTTTTTCCCAGAAAGAGTTTCGCGTTCTTACGATGTCGAATCTTGTCTCGCTTGGTCTTCTTCTCGATTGATTTACGGAATGCCTCCTCCAAATCCACCCCCGTTTGATTCGCCAAACAGATGAGCACGAACAGCACATCCGCCATCTCCTCAGCCAAGTTGACCGACTTATCAGATTCCTTGTAGCTCTGATCGCCGTACTCACGTGCCATGACTCGCGCCAACTCGCCCACCTCCTCCATTAAGATGGCAACATTCGTCAACTCGGAGAAATATCGGATGCCGATGGTTTGAATCCATTCATCTACTAATTCTTGGCAATTCTCGAGTGTATACTCCATTCCATCCTCTATGAAACTAGAATCGTAAAATCCGCTCTTTATGAACACTCCTGCCCTAGCGAATCATATCACCGAGTCCCTAGCCTGTCAAAGGTTTTCCGACTTGACAGACACTAGCAGCGATAGTAAACTAACCCCGCAATTCTCAACACCCCATCCATGAGGATAGTTTCATTATGCGCAAAGGACCTTTCGATCAACTGGTGCAAGTTTTTGCCGCGCTGCGAAGTGAAAACGGTTGCCCCTGGGACCGCGAACAGACTCACGAATCGATCAAACCCGATCTCATCGAAGAAACTTACGAAGTTATCGAAGCCATCGATGCTCGCGATACACCGAAACTCCGGGAAGAGCTAGGCGATCTTCTCGGCAATGTCATGCTGCACGCACAAATCGCGAGAGATGAGGGAGAATTTGATATCAACGATATCATTACGATACTTATGGAAAAACTCATTCGCCGCCACCCGCACGTTTTCGGTGACGAGGACGCGAACGATGCCGATCAAGTCCTAAAAAATTGGGAACAAATCAAGCGAAGCGAGTCTGGCTACGAAGATCGTGAATCCGTCCTTGACGGAGTTCCCGACCACCTGCCGAGCCTGCAACGAGCACAGAAAATTCAGCGTAAAGCCGCACGTGTGGGATTTGACTGGAACGAGGTTTCAGACGTGCTCCCGAAAATCGACGAAGAAATTGCGGAGTTGAAAGCGAGCATCCAAGAGAATGACCGTGAAGAAATTGAATTGGAAATCGGCGATCTACTTTTTTCGATTGTCAATCTGTGTCGATTTTTAGATGTTCGAGCGGAGGAGGCACTCCGTAAGGCAAATCGCAAGTTTGTCCGTCGTTTCAAGGCGATGGAGAAGGAATTGGAACGTCGCGGCGATTCATTCAAGGATTACGATTTGGCAGGCCTCGACGAAATTTGGGACAGGGCGAAGGAGTCAGAGGTTGAGGTCAAGTCATAACAAATCTGCACCGTTTTCGCGACGGGAAGTTTATCGATTCCGCATCATTTGGGGATGGTTAGCCTTCGTTATCACTGGACTTTCAACCCCATTAGATGCGTCCGCCGAGAACCTCCTCTCACGTTCGGATCAAGAGATTTTCGATGCTATCTACGATGCCCCGCCGCAACGTCAACCACTAGGCACAGTCATGGACGTAGTCACGGAATTTGGCGATCCCAAGGCGATGATGGGGCTTTCGATTCTTCTCATGGCATACGGAGATGACAAACCGCGAGAAACCGGCAGACTACTTTCCTCGACTTTTATAGCGGGCGGCCTGGTAGTGCTCGGAATAAAGCAGTCGGTCCGCCGAAAAAGACCACTGGAAGACGAACTTGGCGACCCATCCTTCCCATCCGGGCATACCTCGATAGCCTTTTCCATGGCAACCATACTTGGACACCAATATCCAAAGTGGCGGATACCGCTTTATGTTGGCGCCGGCCTGGTCGGGCTGTCTCGAATCTACTTGGGCAGGCACTACGCCTCCGACGTGTTAATGGGCGCCGCCGTTGGTACAATTTCGGGAACAGTCGTTTGGCGCAACCGAATTACGCTGTTCAGTTGGGAATTTTAGATTAGAATTAATTCTGCGAAAGGGACGCCTCCTTGTGAATACCCCTAACTCCAATATTCGACCGGAGCCAGACCGACTACTGGTTGACATTGCCGAATACGTAGCGAATCGCCCAATTGAAAGCAATCTCGCTTACGAAACGGCGCGGCATTGCCTGATGGACACCCTCGGATGCGGTTTGCTCGCCCTCAGTTACCCCGAATGTACGAAGCACCTCGGACCGGTTGTCCCTGGTACTACCGTTCCCAACGGCGCTCGCGTGCCCGGAACGCAGTACGTGTTGGACCCGGTTCAAGCCGCGTTCAATATTGGGTGCATGATTCGCTGGCTGGACTACAACGATACGTGGCTCGCTGCAGAGTGGGGACACCCGTCCGATAACCTCGGAGGAATCCTCGCGGTGGCGGATTATTTGAGTCTCAGAAACGTTGCTATTGGACACTCTCCGTTTGTGATGCGCGATGTATTGACCGCCATGATCAAAGCACACGAAATTCAAGGCGTGCTTGCATTGGAAAACAGCCTCAACCGAGTTGGATTGGATCATGTTCACTTTGTGAAAGTTGCTTCAACAGCCGTTATAACCAAAATGCTAGGCGGTAGTGTTGATGAAATCGTGAACGCACTTTCGAACGCATTCGCTGACGGCGGCAGTTTGCGGGTCTATCGACACGCTCCGAATACCGGAACGCGAAAATCATGGGCGGCAGGCGATGCGACAAGTCGCGCTGTAAGGATGGGGTTAATGGCAATCAAGGGAGAAATGGGATATCCCTCAGCCCTTTCCGCAGACACATGGGGATTCGAGGATGTACTGTTTAAGGGCAACGCTCTTGTCTGCAAACAACCCTACGAATCTTATGTAATGGAGCACGTCCTTTTCAAAATCTCATTTCCTGCCGAATTCCATGCGCAGACTGCCGTAGAATGTGCTTTCGAATTACATGAGCAAGTTTGCAATCGCCTTGATGAGGTCGAAAAAATCACGATTACGACACATGAATCCGCGATTCGCATTATTGATAAAACCGGTCCGCTGCATAACCCGGCGGATCGAGATCATTGTATTCAGTATATGGTGGCGATAGGATTGATATTCGGGAAATTAACGGCTGAACACTATGAAGATGACGTAGCGGCAGATCCGCGTATAGACACCCTGAGAGAAAAGATGGAAACCGTTGAGGATCCGCGCTACAGTCGAGACTATCTTGACCCTGACAAACGGTCAATTGCGAATGCGCTTCAGGTTCACTTCAAAGATGGATCTGCCAGCGAGAAAATCGCCGTCGAGTATCCGATAGGTCACCGCCGGCGCCGCGCTGAAGGGATATCGCTGCTGGAAGAAAAGTTCGCCAAGAATCTGGCATCGCGCTTCCCGGAAAGACGGGTAAAAGCGATTATAGAACTTTGTAACGACCAGAAGCGACTAGAGGCGATTCCTGTCAACGAATTCATGGAGATGTTGGTCATCTAATCCACTTGAAGGAGAAAACGCCAATGGAAAGCATTGAACTCTTGTCAGGTCATACGATGCCCGCTTTGGGATTGGGCACGTGGGAGTTGCGAAATCAACAATGCAAGACTGTGGTCAAACAGGCCGTTGAAATGGGATACACTCATATTGACACGGCATGGATGTACGCGAATCAGCGTGAGATCGGTGAAGCACTCAAAGAGATCGGAGCGAAACGCGAGGAATTGTTCATAACCACGAAAATCTGGTATACACACATGGAACGCGACCAAGTGCTATCACAGTGCGATGAATGCCTGAATCATCTACAGATGGAGCACGTAGACCTTTTGCTTATCCACTCACCGAACCATAACGTGCCGTATGAAGAAACGCTTGGCGCCTTCAAAGAGATATTTGATGCTGGCAAAGCCAAGAGTATCGGTATCAGCAACTTCGACAGCGACCAAGTCGATCGAGCGCGAAACGCGTCCGCGGTGCCTATCAGCGCGAACCAAGTGGAATACAACGTCCACCGCAATCGAGAGGAGCTGTTGCGGCACTGCACGAAACATCGCATACACGTTACCGCCCACCGCCCATTGGCAAAAGGGAAAATCGGAGACGAACGCCTCCTGAACGATATAGCCAATCGACACGGCAAGACTGGAGCGCAAGTTGCCATGCGTTGGCTGTTGCAGAAGGGAATCAGCGTTATCCCCAAGTCCGGTTCGAGAGAACACTTGGAAGAAAACCTTGACCTATTCGGTTGGGAGCTTAGCGCCGAAGAAATGAAACAGATTGATAATCTTAGCGGGTGAGGGTCTGAATAAGGAGCAATCAAGCGACCGAATGCGATAAAATTTCCATGAAAATCACCTGCATACCAGGTCTTGTGCCTTTAAATATCTATAGTGAAAAGACCTATACCCCACACCCGAAACTTGGTAGACGGGGCATCTTTCTCCGCTTCGGAGAGGCCTGATATAGGCCGCTAATGCACCGCCAATTTAAAATATCGCATTAACCTGGCATTTTTGAATAAACAACGTATTATGTGGGAATCTAGGAAGGAAGTGGCTTCCTTGCTACCATAATGGCAGGTATCCCGCGAAATTTCTATGAGAATATTAATTACGGGACATGAGGGCTTCGTTGGACGAAACCTCAAGGAGGCACTTGAAAACCATCATAAGATTCTGACCCTTGAAAAGAGTGAGTCATTCGACGATTGGAAAGATAAATTGCAGGCTGTTGTATCCGAACCAGTTGATGTCATTGTTCACGCCGGCGCGATATCTAGTACCCAGTACCAACATCCCGACATTTTCTTGTGGAACGCTCAAGCGACGAAGCACCTGTTCGAGAGGGCGATGCTAAAATCAAGGTCTCCTTATTTCATATTCTTTTCGACATTTTTGGTCGCAGAGGCGGAGAAGGATCCGCATCAGGTCAGTTATTACACCTGGTCAAAGTTATTCGCCGAACAGTATATCAAGAACAATGAATGGGACGCCCACAATTGGTGTATCTTGAGGCCCAGCGTAATGTGGGGAGACGAATCTGGATGTGTCGGTGATAGATCGATTCCGTACCTTCTAGCCAGTCGGGAGTTGGAACATCTGTACTCCGATTGGGGACGAGATTATGTGCATGTCACCGATGTTGTTGATGCGGTTCGAACCTGTATCAAAACTCAACTTCAAGGGATTTTTGATTTGGCGACGGGAACCGTGACAACAAACAGAGAACTTGCCTCTTTAGTGAAATGGAAAGATTATCGTGTAGTGGATAACACCGCCGATGTTGAACATAAATACCCCCTACACCACATTTCTCCACAGGAAAACGTGATACCAGGATGGACCCCGATCATTAAAATCGAGGAAGAATTGCCAAGGTTATGCCAAAGTTTCTAAGCTCTACCCAGTTCAAATGGTAAATTGGGGGGATGGTTCGTTTGCTTACGTACTATTTCGTTCTCAACAATAGAACTATTTTCGTCGAGACATACAACTGTCTGTCGTTGAGGATACACTAGTTACACCATCTGACGCCGCTCCGCAAAACGCCGCAAGTGTACTTTTCAACTTCGTCCCCGCCGGCACATACGCGAGTATCAGTCCATCAATGTCTTTGTTCGGATCCGGTACCACCCCGGTAAACCGCTCAGCCGTCACACCCTTGGAGAGCAATAGATAGAACGTATCTCGCTTTAACCCCTGCGTTGTGTAGAAATTCCCCTGCCCCTTCGAGATAACGAGTTCGGCGTCTAGCAACACATTTACAAATGAGGGTGTCGCTTGATATAGGTTCGTCCCTACAGTTTTGGATCCGGAAGAGCACAACGAAACTTCCCCGCCGGTCACCGCATTCCGAAGATCTTGGAACTGCGGAAAATCGATTATCTCCTCTAAATCAGTCAGAGTAACGTCATTGCTCGCCGGGGCGGCTTTTCCGACAATCGTTATCTGGTGTCCGCAATCGATCAGCATTTGAATCAGCCACAGGTCGAACACCGCTTCTCCATCGTTATCAATGAGCCAGACCATGCGTTTGGGGCTGCCCTCAATCACGGCTGACTGAAACTGTTCAAAACAGTCAATCGCGAGCGGAGCATGAACGGCTTCCCGCAAAACACGGTTGAAATAATCGGGTTGCTCCGCAAGTCTGGCAATGACCCTGGCACTGCTGTAGTCTATGATGTTTGCCGCGATAACGAGTTTCAGTCGCTCCATCCAGCCGCACGCGGGAATTTGGTCGAGCAAGTTTAGCGCACTCTGTCTAGCTCTTAGTTTATCTTTGCGGTACGGATCCGGGTTACCGGTAGCGAATGTGACAATTTCAAATATAACTCCCCATATTTCTTCGGGCGTCAAGTCATCTGTGACGTGTGTACCATCCGCTCTCCGCATGTCCAGCAGATCGTCGACCGCCTTTGATGCGACGCGCCGCAGTCCGGGATTGTTGGTTGCGCGGGGGATGAGTTCGGCGTTAGAATGGGATCGAACGTGTAGGCATAATTTTTCCCAGTCGGGTTTCCCACGCATTTGACCGAACGTGTAGGCCCCCGGAATATGCTCCGGCACGAGGAGTTGACCGATAGCACTTGAAGTGTTTTCCGCCAACTCCGATTTTGTGTCCAAGGGAAACAAGGGTAAGCCTAAATCCGCACTGCCAAATACTCCCAATTCCCGGTGGTCAATTGACATACCAGCCGGAATTACGGTTGCCGCCGCCTTCGCGAATCTGAGCTGCACTGCCCTTCCAACTTTTACTCGATCAAATTGACAGTGCTCCACTTCACTTAATACTTCCAGCCCTGCAATCGGCGACCCGATCTCTTCGGATAACGGATTAGATTCGAAGACCGTGTCTGCCGCCTTTACACCCTTCAATCCAACGAGATCTCCAACCTCGGTGCTTCCGGACAATTCGACATTCTCCAAGCGGCAATAGTTTCCAATCTTGACTCCGTCGCCGAGATGAATCCGCCCCAGAAAATAGCAGCCGTTTCCAATTTCGATATCGTCGCTTGCCAGCGTTATTTGAGCGGCAGGGTCTACCCGTGCCCCCATTTGAGCCAGTTTAGCCCTAGTTTTTGCAAACAGAGATTCTTCGCCCTCTAGAAGATTCGACCACCGGTTGATACCGGAGATTGCCCTCTCCGGATAGATATAGGCATGTGTCTTCAGCCCATCTTCATAGCAGTATCGAATGAGATCGACATGATGAAGTTCAGATCTGCTGCCATGCGCTTGCAATCGGTTCATTCTGTCAATTGCCGCACTGCCGCGAATTAGAGTAATTCCCGTATTGGTGTAGCCTTCCCCGGTGTGTAGCCGTCGTGACATCTCGTTTTTTTCCTCATCCGTCATCTCGTTCCACTCTTTCGTCCCGACAAATCTACCGCCTTGGTCGAATAATAACCCTCCCTTATCGACGACCGTCTCAGGATTTTTGCCGCAAAGTGTGACATCCGCTCCACAGACGAAATGAGAAACAAGTGTCTGCAAAAAAATGGATTGATCGAGAAACGGCTCATCACCAAACGCGACACCAATCCACTCTGCGTCACACTCCTTAATAGCCGGAATTGCCGCTCGCAGCGCGCCTCCTGTGCCGTTCTGCTCAGGTTGCACGCATAGGATGACATTCGGTCCGCACAACCGATTGACCGCTTCCATGTCAAGCGCCGATGAAGGAATGACGCCGTCAAATGTACTTTTGGCCGTCACCAGACGCTCTGACATCTTCGGGTTAACAACAATGATATGGGGACGAGTGCCGGGGAGGTAGCTGCGAGACACTTGCAACGTATTGTACTCACCGAACCACAAATCTAGAGTCTTGTTCAGGCGCCCAGACGGATCGATTCGAGTGCCCTGCCCTCCCGCCAGAATTACCCACTGCGGATCAAGCCATTGCGCGAGACTGCGTTCGTTAGGTCGATTTGCAATCGTATGCAGAAACTGCTCAATTCGTCTTTCCGCCTCGCCTCTGTCCGGAATGCCGATAGCAGTTGCCAAATCACATCGGAGAATCTCTTCAACTGCGCGCTGCAGGGTTGTTAGATTGTTATACATTCTATTTGAACGACCAACTCACTATTCCAAAAATCCAAAAAGACTGCGAACTGCCAGGACTCCAAGATGACAAAGGATTCAGTGAGTAAGTCGGACTATGTGCTTTCTTACTCACCTGTGTCTCTAGTTTTCGCGGCCATGGAAAAACAGTTCTTGTGTGTCACCGAATAGCAAAGGAAACCGATGGATTCATTATAGCCAAACAGCATTGCGTCGGCAACCGAAATTCGACTATCCCCTTGCAATAGATATTACAGAATGATACAATGACCTTGAGTAGGATTACCCTGTGTTAGATCGAGGTGAATCGTGGGGATTCTGACTTTTTAACATCAGGGGAATCCACCATCCGTGGAGGGTAACACGCTCAACACTATCCAAACGGCTTTTTGTAGCCTACTCTGTGGACGACGACCATATCTTCGTCTTGTCGCGATTCGCTTGCCGGCATTCGGGGCGAAAGGAGAGAAAACAGAGCGGTCCGCGCTTCCCACATCTCTTTCATTCTTCTCGTCATAATCCTTAACAATATTCATGCCAATTTAACAAATCTCCCGTCGATTTACTTCAGGAGAGCGCCTTCCTATTGATAGACTTAAGGAACTGGATCAATTGATGTCAAGAACGCCGCGGAGCAAATATAGCTTTAAGCTACGCCGATAGATATGCAAAAGTGATTTCCTGTTAGGCGATGAATCTGTATGTCTTCGCACGAAATGCTCTTTATTTTGGAACCTGTTAGGGAAGTCATCAATTCTCATGAAATAGCATCAATATTAAACTCGAAATTGCCTTAGGCAACACTTGCGATTTCGTACAAAATTCCCATGCCGTCTCTTAATGGTTCAAATATCCAAACACCGCACAATCCAGTCATATCAAGGGTTCCACCCCCTATTCCGCGTCAACCGAAAACTCCAATTTGATATGAAAATTGTGAAATGTCCCGAGACTGCTTTACAACGATTTTCAAATTGTTCCAAGGACACTAAATAAGATTTCCAATAACTCCGAATGCTGTTCTGCTTCGCGCCTTATAGCGATGCGATTCCCTGAAGGCATCCAAAATACCCATTAGCTACCAAGTAACACTCGACATTGAAGATCTCTATCGCATTCCTTATTCAGTCGCTTGATCTCCTCTGGAGCGCGGGAATTTGGACATACCGCATGCTATCAACATGTCGATCCTCCGGATCGAAAGAATGGACTCTACAAGTGACAAGTGTTACGTGCTGAAAGAATTATTCCGACAGGGATAATGGGGTGCTATCAAGTAACACTCGACATTGAAGATCTCTATCGCACTCCTTATTCAGTCGCTTGATCCTCTGGAGTGAAGACCCTTCTACGAAGGAACGCTTTTTCAAAACCTGTCATAGAGCGAAAAATGAGTGTTACTTGCTGAAAGAATTATTCCGATCGGAATAATGGGGTGCTGCCAACCAAGAGGTAACAATTTGAGTAATGCAGACAAAACGAACGTTCTCGTTATTCTGAGCGACGACCAGGGACCGTGGGCAGCGGGTTGCTGCGGCAACCCTGAGATACGCACTCCCAACATCGACCGGATAGCCGAAACAGGCGTTCAGTTCAGCAACTTCTTCGTTGCGACTCCAGTATGCTCGGCGAGTCGCGCGACGTTGTTGACGGGGCGTATCCCATCCCAGCATGGCGTCCACGATTGGATTCGGGGCGGGAATGTCGGTCCTGATGCTATCCGCTACCTAGAAGGTGAGGTGGGATACACGGACATCATGGCGCGGCACGGTTGGACTTGTGGACTATCTGGCAAGTGGCATCTCGGCGACAGCCAGATACCGCAACACGGATTCACTGATTGGTATGCCCATCAGAGGGGCGGCGGTCATTATCACGATGCACCCATGGTGAAGAATGGTCAACTCTTGAACGAGCCGAGATACCTTACGGATGCCATCACCGACGAAGGCCTTGAGATGTTGCGCAAATATGCCGACCGAGGACACCCTTTTTACTTGAGCGTCCACTACACCGCGCCCCACGATCCATGGGTGAATGAACATCCCCAATCAATTGTAGATTCTTATGACGACTGCCCCTTCGAGACCTGTCCACAGGAACCGCGTCATCCATGGGTTAGAGTAGATAGCAGCATGTCTACAGACGATGTTCTGGGCAACCGAGAGGCGTTGAAAGGTTACTTTGCTGCGGTAACCGCAATGGATCAGAACATCGGTCGTATTCTCGACGGACTCGAGGAACTAGGTCTGCGTGACAATACGCTCGTTGTGTTCCTCAGCGATAACGGGTTTTCGTGTGGGCATCACGGGTTCTGGGGAAAAGGCAACGGGACCATGCCGCGCAACATGTACGAGAACTCCATTAAAGTTCCCGCTGTATTCAGCCAACCCGGCCGCATTCCCCAAGGAGTGGCTAACGACTCGATGGTTAGCGCTTACGACTTCATGCCTACACTACTTGAATACCTGGATTTGCCTGCGCCGGACGGACACAACCTGCCCGGCAGTAGTTTTCTATCAGCGCTAGAAGGCAGACCCTTTCATGCTCTCGAACAGGTGGTGGTCTACGATGAATATGGCCCCGTGCGCATGGTTCGTACTCCGGAGTGGAAATACACCTACCGGCATAGCCACGGCCCTCACGAACTTTATCATCTTGTGACCGACCCCGGTGAACGGCAGAATCTCGTAGACGAGGCGGCGCAAACCGACCGAATTGAAGAAATGCGCGGTATGCTGGATGACTGGTTTAACCGGTACGTTGACCCTCGGCGGGATGGTTTTAGTCAAGACGGTATGTCACGGGGACAGACAAAATATCTACCGTATACGCGTCCCGCCGGCTTTCCAATGTCGTTTGGATAGTGGATAACTACTGAGAGAGGTCTATGGGAGAGCGCTTAAAAGACAAAGTTGCAATTGTCACCGGTGCCGGGTCGATTGGCCCGGGCTGGGGTAATGGAAAAGCCACTGCCGTACTCTTCGCACGCGAAGGCGCAAAAGTGTTTGCCGTCGACATCAACCCAACCGCGGTTGAAGAAACGAAGGGAATCATTGATGTGGAAGGCGGCAAATGCGTTATCCGTGCGACTGACGTATCCCAAGCTTCCGATGTTGAGGGGATGGTGGAAGATTGCCTTGGCGCATACGGTCGTGTAGATATTCTTCACAACAACGTCGGGATTATAGAAATCGGAGGTTGTGTTGAGGCAAGTGAGGAAAGTTGGGATCACGTCAATGATGTCAATCTTAAAAGTGTGTTTCTGACATGCAAATATGTGCTGCCCCACATGGAAGCGCAGGGTGGAGGCGCGATCGTCAATATTTCGTCAATCGCCTCTACTCGGTGGCTGGGGGTACCCTATGTTTCTTACAGCGCAACCAAGGGAGGCATAAACCAGATAACCAAGAGTATTGCCATACAGTACGCGAAAAAGAACATTCGCGCCAACGCTATTCTCCCTGGATTCATGAACACGCCGATGGTGGTCGAAGGGCTTGCGGATGCCTATGCCGACGGTGATGTCGAGAAGATGATCGAGATTCGCGACAACCTTTGCCCTACAGGGAAAATGGGCACTGCATGGGATGTGGCGTATGCCGCACTGTTTCTGGCGTCCGATGAAGCGAAATATATCACCGGCACTGAACTTGTTGTCGATGGCGGATTGACCTGCAAGTGCGTTTAGGTTAATTAAGTGCGAGTGCAAAAGGCCTGCTAATTGTATCGGCTTAATCTTGGGTAAGTCCCAAAATAGAATCATTCGAGCAAAAAAGTGAGATTATCTTTATGAAGAAGGTCTTAATCACGGGAATGAGCGGTTTGGTGGGTGGTATACTACGCGATCATTTGCAGAGCCGATTTGAGTTGAGCGCGTTGAATCGTCGTAACGTACCGGGAGTGCCGTGTCACACCGCCGACATTGGTGATCTGGACGCGATTCAGTCTGCGTTTGAAGGAATTGACGCCGTGGTTCACATGGCTGCATTCGCGAGGCCGGGTGAGACCTGGGATACGATTCTCAACGACAACATCGTCGGCACATACAATGTATTCGAAGCCTCTCGCCGCGCGGGTGTCAAGCGAATCGTGTTCGCCAGCAGCGGAATGGCCATGGCGGGCTGGGAAAGCGTAATGCCTTACAAAGCGCTATCCGAGGGTCGCTACGAAGATGCGCCGGAAAACTGGGAAAAGTTGACCCACCAGACTGCCGTTTGGCCCAGAGGATTGTACGGTTGCAGCAAAGTCTTTGGAGAAGTTCTAGGACGGCACTATGCGGATACGACCAATCTGTCCATCCTCTGTCTGCGCATGGGTGGTGTCGTTCAGGAAGACAAACCGTCTAGCCCCCGCCAGTTCGCGGTCTACTGTAGCAAGGCTGACATTGCTCAGATCGTGGAGCGCTGTCTTGATGCGCCTGCCGACCTCAAATACGACATCTTCTACGCGCTGTCGGATAACCGCTGGGGTTTCCGCGACCTTGAGCACGCTCGAGAAGTTATCGGCTACGTACCCGCGGGCGCCGCGGAAGACTACCGAGAATAGCCGGCATAGTGTCGCAAAAGCCTTCAAGTTTATGTCTTCCTGAAGCGCTGCCAATTCTAAACGAACAACGTATGAATCAACCTCCCAATTCCTTGTCACAGGAGTAATGTCATGAAGATTATTCTGTTCAGATTGTTAGTTATAGCTATTATTGTTTCGCCGACATTTGCTGACGATTGGCCTCAGTGGCGGGGATTTAACCGAGACGGCGTATGGCATGAAACCGGCATTATTGAGAAATTCGAGTCGCCTCAAGTCAGCGTTCGGTGGCGCGTACCTGTTTCAAGCGGCTATAGCGGCCCAACGGTCGCGGATGGCCGCGTATTCGTGATGGACCGCGTCACGCTTCCCAAGCAGATTGAGCGGGTACATTGTTTCGACGCTGAATCGGGCGGCAAGATTTGGTCAATCTCTTATGATTGCGAATACAGGAATGTCGGTTATATGGCTGGACCGCGAGCTTCCGTTACTGTGCACGATGGACTTGCCTATGCGCTCGGAACGATGGGGCATCTACACTGCTTAAATGCCGCTAACGGCGATCTGCGCTGGAAAAGGGACCTCAACGCCGAATACAACATTCAGATGCCGGTATGGGGCATCGCAAGCCCACCCGTGGTTGAAAACAATCTTTTAATTGTCCAGATCGGCGGATCACCTGGTGCCTGCATCGTTGCGTTTGATCGCAAAACCGGAGAGGAAAGGTGGAAAGCGCTGGACGATCGCGCCTCTTATGCCGCACCCATTGTAATCGAACAAGCCGGTAAACGTGTACTCGTTTGCTGGACAGGTGAAAATGTGGTTGGTCTCAATCCACAGAATGGAGAGTCGTACTGGGTACACCCGTTCCCTCCGAAGGGTGTCATCCTCGCCGTAGCAACTCCCGTACTTTACAAAGACCGACTGTTCATGGCTGGCTTTTTCGAGGGTTCGCTGATGCTCAAAGTTGATTCTGAGCGGTTAGCGGTTGAAAAGGTGTGGTGGCGGAGAGGCGCCGATGAAAAGAATACTGATGGCATCCAGCCTATCATTTCGACGCCTATTATCTTGGACGATCACATCTACGGGGTCGATAGCTATGGCGAACTGCGTTGTCTGGACGCTAACACCGGCGACCGCATCTGGGAGGATTTGTCAGCGGTTCCAAAGGCGCGCTGGAGCACAATTCACTTCGTCCAGAACGGGGACAGAGTGTGGATGTTCAACGAACGTGGAGAGTTGCTCATCACGAGCCTGTCGCCTGACGGGTTAAACATCATCAGCCGAGCGCAACTGATCGAACCTACTCGTGATCAACTGAACCAGCGTGGGGGAGTATGCTGGACACACCCGGCATTTGCCGGCAAGCATGTATTCGTGCGGAATGATAGGGAGTTAGTTTGCGCCAGTTTAGCAAAGTAACACTGCCATAAAAATGCGTTGCAATCTTTAGTCAATCGGAGAGTTTGCGACTCGATTCACTTATCTTGAGAAGGTGCTTGTTTCCGCCATGTGTACGGATTTGGCAATCCAAATTAGGCGGCACGTCTCAGCTTCTCAGAATTGCCGCATAGTGCCTTAACGGGAAACTTGGGCACTTTGCTTTTTTAAATCCGATCCTATCTTCTTTAGGAGGACGTTTCAATCAAATTGTGGGTATTGCGCGAATCTCTACCAGGAATCATCATCGTGTCTATTGAAGCCCCCGCCTCGTCCACCTCCGCCCTGTCGGCGGGGACGAGCCTCATCCACTCTCAACGCCCTTCCCATAAATTCTTGTCCATCAAGCCCAGAAATTGCGGCCCTGGCTTCTGATTCGTCTGGCATCTCGACGAACCCAAATCCTCTGGATCTACCACTGTAACTATCCATGATAATTTTCGCGGATTCGACCCGACCGTGCTGTTCAAAAACTTCACGCAGGTCCTCGTCCGTCGCATCAAATGATAAATTGCCGACGTAAATATTCATGGAAGCCTCCCCTTGTAGTTACCTCTATGTGAAAAAGCTGATTTGGCCTATATTCCCGCGCGATTGTAAAATCCTCAGAGGCCTAGTTCATGCGTTTTAATCTGTGACGCGTACCCGCTGAACCAAGTATCAGGCTTGACTTCTATTTGTGCGTTAGCATCGTGCAAAACTGGATGTGTTCACTTAGATTACCACATCTGGAGAACGTACAACGTGCTCGTCATCGAATGGCGTGCCGAGTTTCGCACCTCATACTTTAAATCTAATTATAGACGACCCTGAAGCTGATGTCAACGGGAATCGCTGGAATCTTTTGCGTTTGACTTTGATTCAGCAAAGCCGTTATAATTCGATCCAAAAAGGGATACAGTCTTAACATGAACTTCATAAAGAAACTACCGCGAGTCCGGCTCTTGGTGACAGACGCCGACGGTGTACTAACAAACGGCCAACTATACTACTCGGACCGAGGAGAAGAGATTAAAGCATTCAATGTCCAGGACGGAGAAGGACTTAAGCAGATTAAACAGCATGGAATCAGGACCGCCATTATTTCGGGAAGAAGCAGCGAATCACTCCGCAGGCGAGCAGAAGAATTGACTATAGATGACGTTCATATGGGTGTAAACGACAAACCCACGGTATTAAAAGAGATTCTTGAAACCTACGACATTTCGGCGGAAGAAACACTATACATTGGTGATGATGTAGGAGATCTTGATGCTCTCTTGTGTGTTGGACTCCGCGTTGCCGTCGCCAATGCACACGATCAAGTCAAGCGTCGTGCTGATTATGTAACAAAAAAATCCGGCGGCGCCGGGGCTGTTAGGGAAATATGCGATTTAATAATATCAGAAAAGGAGGTACCATCCGAAGGGATAGAAGTGAAGGGAAAAATCGTTCAGGTCAGGGATATCAAGATAGGAGGCGGACACCCGTTGGTACTGTTTGCCGGACCTTGCGTCATCGAAAGCCGCGACCACGCGCTTCGAATGGCAGAAGCCATTAACAAGGTTTCCGAGAAATTGGGCACGCGTTTTGTATATAAGTCCTCTTATGACAAGGCGAACCGTTCGTCAATCGACTCCTACCGTGGGCCCGGGTATGAGCAGGGGCTTCGGACTTTAGAGGAAGTCAAAAGAGAAATCGGCGTACCGGTGCTGTCGGACGTCCACTGTGTGAACGAAGTTGGTCCCGCGGCATCGATCCTTGACGTTCTGCAGATCCCCGCATTTCTATGTCGGCAAACCGACTTGCTGGTATCCGCTGGCAAAACCGGAAAACCGGTTAAAGTCAAGAAAGGACAATTCATGGCGCCGTGGGACATGACGAACGTCCTTGAAAAGATAGTGTCTACAGGGAATGAGCAAATCCTGCTGACCGAGCGGGGAAGTTCGTTCGGATATAATAATCTCGTGGTAGACATGACATCTCTCCCGGTCTTGAGGGAAACAGGTTTTCCCGTGGTCTTTGACGCTACCCACAGCGTTCAGCAACCGGGGGGTTTGGGAAAATACTCGGGGGGACGGAGGGAATTTGTAGGGCATCTCGCCAGGGCGGCGGCAGCGACGGGAATCGATGCGTTATTCATGGAGGTACACAATCGTCCTAATGAGGCGTTGTGCGATGGCCCCAACATGGTTAACCTCGAGCAGTTGGAATCTATACTTGGGACTGTCGTTCAGATAGATAGAGTTGTAAAAGACATTGATTGAATTCCGGTTAGGCCAATCCCGATCTGTTGAATATAAGGGTCGCGACTTGGAAATTCTTTAGTTGTGGCACAGCCCTCTTTCCCGCCGCGCGGCAGCCCGACGTAATCCCAATCGACGGTTTTTAGATGAACGCTTCCGGAACAAGGAGGAATCCATCAGCCCATAAATCACGGTACCGTTTATCATTCAGTCGTATGCAATCTATCATTTAGATCGCAAGTGTTTAGTGAAGGCAGTTAGCCAATTCCCCGCCAGCCTTAGATTGCCTCGCATAGCGCTCCGCCGGAGCGCAGGATGGTTACAAAGCGGTTACATGTCATCACAGCTTCAACTACCCTCTCCGCATCTTACTCCGAGAATGCGGTCCACTGTGTGAAGCGCTTCCCTTACACAATCCGGTATACCCGAACCACGATACGCGCTACCGGTAAGAAACAGCCCCGGGATTGTCTCGGCGAGTGACTCTATCCTAGCGACGCGCTCCAGATGTCCAACATCGTACTGCGGGCGACCCCGCGGCCAACGATGGATTCGCTGAACAATCGGTTTAGCGGTAATTCCCAAAATATCGCCGATTTCACGACGTGTCAACTGTACCAAATCGCCATCATCTAAGGAGATTATTTCTTCCTGACCGGGACCGCCGACAAAAACCCGTATCAACACTCCATCTTCGGGGGCACGGTGCTGTAACTTGGAAGATGACCAAGTACATCCTGAAATAAATCTGCCCTCCGATTTGGGAACTAGGAATCCGAAACCGTTCAACTCATGCTGGTTGGCAATCTCCGCCTTTCGATATCCCAACGACACAGTGCCCGTAGAAACGTAGCGAATTGTTCCAAGGATTTCACCGAGTTGAGACGCAAACGGGTTTACCAATTCGGCTGCTACATCGGCTGGCACTGCCAACACTAACACGTCGGTAAGAAACATCTCCCGGGACAGTGTCACTTCAAACCCATGGCTTCGAGGTCGCACCTCGGTCACAGGACACCCTTTCCGTATGCAGCCATTCAGTTTTTTTTCCAATGCGTCTACCATCTCGCCTAGTCCCGTTTTTAGGCTTTTGAACATCGCTGGCGGTCTGCCTTGCGGCGATGGTCGTTTCCTTCTTTGCGCCCGCATGGCTCGAATCAAACTCCCGTGCTCTTGCTCCATAGTGGCAAATCGGGGAAAGGTGGACAGTAGACTCAACCGTTCTGGGTCAGCTTGATGGATCGCCGCAAGCAGTGGTCCCCCGATTTTATCGACAGTTTCTTGCCCGAACCGACGACGAATGAAATCCGCGAGGCTCTCGTCACCGATTTCCTTACGCGCGGGGATAATCAGGTCCATCCCCATTCGGAGTTTTCCCCGGATGGAGAACATGGGAGATCTGACGAATGAGGTTAGTCGAGTGGGAAGAAGCGTAAAATCGTTAGGAAAGGGTACGAGCTTGCCTTTTTGAAGCAGGAAGGTGTGTCGTCGATCATCGTTTGTAGAGATGAGTTGGTCTCCCAGACCGAGATCGTGGCAAAGTTGCATGCCCCACGGCTTTTGGGTCAACATCAAGTCCGGTCCGCCTTCGACGACGAAATCTCCGACCCTTTCCGTGGTGATTTTCCCGCCGAGATTGGGGGAACTTTCGACGAGCGTATATTGAACTTCTTCTCCGCACTCTCTGGATTTTTCTTGCAGATAAAACGCAGTCGCCAACCCCGAAATCCCGCCGCCGATGATTGTTACATGACGCATGAAAATCCTCGTGAAAACACGCTGGCGAATCCTGCCTCTTAATCTACCGACAAGCACTGTCTGGAGTGAAAAGTGCAATTTTTTTAAGCGGTCTGTTGTTCTTGTTGACCGCTGACCGCCTCAATTGCGTGCTATGCCTCAACTTGCCAATAGTCTGGGTCATAGGCGGGCAATTCGCAGCGCAATGGCTTATTCTCGCGAAATCCGAACACGTACCCAGCCTGCATCAGTTGATGGATTTGGGAGGTGCCCTCATAGATTGTCGCGCTTTTGCTGTTTCGGAGGTGACGTTCGACGCTGCACTCATCAGAATAACCGTATGCTCCGTGAATTTGTACGGCATCATTGGCGGTAGCATTCGCGGAATCCGTGCAATACCATTTTGCCATGCTCGTTTCGCGGGTATTGCGTATACCACGGTTTTTCAAGTCGGTCACTTTGCGCACCAGCAATTCACCCACGTCAATACGCTGCTGCATAAGGGCAATCATCTGCTGAACTAGCTGGTGTTCGGCAATAGGCTTCCCAAAGGTTTTGCGCTCACGTGCGTATCGAACACTTTCCTGCAGGCAAGCCTTCATCAATCCGACTGCTCCGGCGGCGACGGCATAGCGACCGTTATCTAGCGCACTCATGGCAATCTTAAAGCCCTCACCCTCTTCACCCAAACGATGGCTCTCGGGTACGGCGACGTTATCCATTTTGATCCATCCGGTATCGCTAGCCCTTACGCCCATTTTGCCCGGAATGGACTCCGTAGTCACTCCTTCCCAGTTGCGCTCCAGAATGAACGCGGTAATTCCGCGGGTCCCTTGATTAGGATCGGTCTTGGCGAAAACGAGCATGCGGTCAGCGACGTTGGCTAGGGTAATCCAGGTTTTTTTGCCTGTCAAGATATAGTGACTGCCCTCTTTTTGTGCGCGGCTTTTCAGTCCGGAAACATCCGAACCAAATTCAGCTTCTGTTAAACCGAAACAACCGATATTTTCGCCGCTGGCTAACGAAGGCAGGAAATACTCCCGCTGTGCCTCGGTACCCCATTGAAAAATCGCTAAAGCATGCAAACCCAAGTGAACAGCAATTGTTTCCCGCACAGAGGAATCCGCCCATTCCAATCCTTCAGACACTACGGCAAGCGCGCCGTAATCCATACCTGCGCCACCATAACGCACGGGCAAACATATTCCTAGAAATCCGTGGGCGCCGAGATTTGGTAATAATTGACTTGGAAATTCGGCTTTTCTATCATGTTCTGCAATAATGGGCACGATTTCTTCGCGCGAGAATTCATAAACCTGCTTTTGGATAATCCTATGTTTTTCGGAAAGTTCAAAATCCATGGGTTGGCTTTGTCTGGAAAAGGGGTAGCGCGGCAGGTAAGAGGTGCTCAGGATAGTCCGAATAGCGTATAGTTGCAGCTAGCTCTAAAAATTTGCTGTTGTCATCAGGTATGCCCAAAATGCCGGATCGTCATTTTCTTTGAATCTCAATTGCATCAATTTGTCCGGCATGAACATCGAGGCGCCAAGCTGAAAACAGAGAACCTCATGGTAATGATAGAGGGCGGTTATATCGACCTCTTGTCCATAGCTTCTCCTGTCCATCATCCTTTTCGCAAGCATAAACTGATGCACATCTGCGCCAACCGTTAGCTTTTTGTGTGGCACAAGTCGGAATTTCACCATAAAATCTTGCAAGCCTCGGTCCTGTGTCTGAACTGGAATATTCACGAAGTAATCCATGAACCCGTAAAACTTGTGGCTCGCGGCAAACAGCGTGTCAAACGCTCTATAAGTTTCATCCGTGGGTTCTCCGCCAGACAAGTAATCGTATCCGAGCGCGACACGAGGTTTATTGTCCATGTCAAACGTATAGCCAATCTCACCGGCCAACATGAATGTGGATACACGCTGACGTTCTCCGGTCGATGCATTATAACGTGTGCCGAACTGCACAGCGGCTTCTACATCATAATCAATTTCAGCGAATTTTCCCGTGTCGTATGTTCCGATCGTGACTCGCTGCAGATCTGCTCCCTGATTCTCGGCCTTTCGTCGATTCAACTCACCCAAGATGTAGAGGTCAACACGGTAAGACTCCTTAGGTTGGTGAGAGGCGTATAATCCACCAAAGTAGAAACCTGTGTCAGCCGGATTTTTATAGTCTGTACGCTGGACAATTTTCGTCCCGAAGATATCCAAGCTGAACATGTCGTTTGGGGCATAATTCAGCAGGGTGCCATCAAAGGCTCGTCCAACATTACTCCAATCAAAAGCACCAATCAATCGTTCCTCTGCATACGCCAGTTGCATACGTCCCATTTTGAGAGTAAGTTTCTGAGCAAAGAAATCCTCAACTTGCAGATATGCTTGATGAAGGTCAACGTTGCGAAGGTTCGCAATTGAACCGTGCTCAATCCCAAAAACTCGGGAATCTTGCAATTGCACAAATGTCGAGATTTTCTTTGCTGGCTGAAACGCCGCGTTGAGACGTGTCCGCAGCAGCGTACTCCGGAGTGCGGGTGTATCACTATTGAAATCGGTGGCGTCAAATACTCCTCTTGATCGAAATTGACCGGACAGTTCAATCCCATCCTTCGAAGACTCTATTGGTCGCGGAAAAAAAATGGAAACAATTAGTATTACGAATAAAAGCCGCGGCATTGTGCAAATCCATGCGAATCCATTGAGTTACGGACTAGGCCCGTCATGCATTGGTGTTTAATGGGAATTAGACGTAAATCTTCAATCGAGAGTACAACGCCATCGCATCTTGAATATAGATGACACAACCTGCCTCAAACCACTGATGGTGCGGTAACAGGCACCATTATACTTGTCTGTTAAAATGATTGCAAGGGATTCTCAGAAGTCCGCAGGAATGATTTCATCAACTGACGGATTCAGGCAATGGAGATACGTGAGGAATTTGAAACGGCAATCGACCAATGAAAGCGAATTCTAGAACCTTTGCATTCGGCGCACTTTGAAACCTTATAGGAGACCAGGAACTGTCGTGAAGCGGCGTGGCACATACGGAGACACGCAGATGAAGATGCTATGAGTAATCGGGTAACTGTGGAAGGTAATATCGCTTACACCGAAACCTGTGCAGAGAATCAATTCGCGCTGATATGCCGTTTTACTGCGATCCAAAACAGAATAGTAGATGCCGCAAAATAGACGCATGCCATCCACGACCACGGCGAGAATCCCGTCATGAATGTGTTTGGATACCATCCAACAATGGATAACAGGACACTCACGGGGCTCAGGGTATTTAATAGGCTTAAAATAGTATCGTCAATGGGAAGCGCCCACAATGAAACAAGCGGTAGGAAGGTAATTAGCAGAATCGTTGAGAAGCTGCGCACCCTAGCTTGAACAGGGTTCGCCGAAAACGCAAAACATATTCCAATCATTGAAAAAAGAGAAATGCTTGCGACATACACCAAAAAGCATGTGAAGGTTTGATTAAGAGTTAGACCGCCGCTGTAGATTGAGAACCAGAATAGCGGGCTGATGAGCCAAACTGACCACAGAGCGGCGATAATTGACGCTGCGAGTTTTGCGGCCAACTGCTTCCAGGTGCTGAGTGGGCTTATTCTGAGAAGGTCTATGTTTGAGTTCAAATTTTCAATCTGTGCCGCTTCTATTGCTTGTAACGGTACAACAAGACACAGTAACATTATGAAAATAGCAATCACCAATATGGAGTATATCCCGTAGCCGACATTGAATTGCCCACTTCTTTGTGCATACGCAAATAACTCGAATGCGGAAATCAGCAGAGCCAGAGAAAGCATACCTATTATGATGAGTTGAATACGTCTGAACTTACGTTGACCTGCATAATAACGCAACTCTTTCACTATCAGTGCAATCATGTTACCGCCTACTGCAAGATGTTCCTCGGTCGCTTGGGTTGATTACTTGTGCCAATTCCATTTGCGCGAGAACTTCAATTGCCGACTTGTCGATGCATCTACTTTGCAACTCCAACGGCTTGGCGTACTCTCTCTATAATCGGCTTGGCAATGGCGCGCGCTTCTTCGGCGCCTTTCATTAAAATCCTGTCAATTTCATCCCGATCCGCCAGTAACTCGTTGTATTTCTCACGAGCACTCCCAAAAGTTGAGTCAAGCAGTTCAAACAACTCCCCTTTTATCTCCCCATACGCCAGACCACCCTGAATATACTTCTGGCGTGTTGATTCAACGGTGTCTGGGGGAGCAAAATGACGAAATATTGCAAACACATTGCATGACTCAGGATCCTTCGGATCTTCTGGTCGCTTGGAATCTGTAACAATTCGCATCACTCGTTTACGCAATTTTGCCGGCGGCGCGAAAACGGGAAGGGTGTTGTTATAGCTTGCACTCATTTTGCGCCCATCGGTCCCCGGAATTGTCATGACCTCTTCTTTGATCGATGCCTCTGGAAGCACCAAGATATCCCCGTAATTCTTGTTGAATGCCATAGCAATATCCCGCGTCATTTCTAGATGTTGCTTCTGATCCAATCCAACCGGGACAACATGGCTCCCGTAAAGTAAAATGTCCGCAGCCATTAACACGGGATAGCTGTATAATCCCATATTGATCTGTTTATCGGGATCTCGTCCCGCCTGAAGGTTTTCATCTACAACGGCTTTGTACGCGTGCGCTCGATTGAGCATGCCTTTAGCTGTAAAACAGTCCAGAATCCATGTTAATTCAAACACTTCAATGATGTCTGACTGACGATAAAACATGACCTGTTCGGGATTTAAGCCCAAGGCTACCCACGCAGCCGCAACCTCATAGGTCAGCTGAATCAACCGGTCTCGATTCTTCACTGTTGTCAGCGCGTGGTAATCAGCCAAGAAATAGAGCGCTTGATGATCCCGAGCCAATTCCAGTGCAGGTTTAATCATGCCAAGGTAATTGCCGATATGTGGTGGCCCCGTGGGCTTAATACCCGTTAAGGCTACACGGTTCATTTTGTCCTCCTTGCCGCAGATTCGTAGCATTGTTCCATTTACATCCTGTTCAGTGGCAACAAAAAAGCCGCTGGTATGAAGTTTACCTGCGGCTTTTTGAGGTTACAGCGAGCTATATATTCCAGCCTCAATCCTCCAGTCGCACCTCCACTCCGCAATCGTAATGCCAAGCGTTAAATGCAACGTTGTTAACTGTACAACCAAAATCCGACATGAGAGGTTGAGAACCTTCTGAATGTGATGATGACACCAAGCTAATTATACTTTGTGGAAAGCTAGATGTCAACCTATTTTAATGGCCCTCCATACCCACGGCAGTTTTTGCTTTACCACACCTAAATTATGTGCTAACATAGGGTTACATTATATGCGGTAATAAGGACGAAGATGCTCAGCCAAGTCCAAGTTGAAGAGTTTCGTTCAAATGGTTTTTTACTCGGTGGAAAAGTCTTAGACAGCGATGAAGTTCGCGTGTTGCAAGAAGAGATTGCGCGAGTCATTAAAGATCAAGACGCGTCTGTTCCACAGCCTGTGAGAATTGTCAATCTCTCTCGTGAAGAGAAGAGTCCTGTCTGGCAAATAGTGAATATTTGGCAGGCGAGTGAGCCTTTTCGCAAATTAGCCCACAGTCCCAAAATAGT
This sequence comes from Candidatus Poribacteria bacterium, assembly GCA_022827055.1. Lineage (GTDB taxonomy): Bacteria > Poribacteria > WGA-4E > WGA-4E > JAJDTR01 > JAJDTR01. Next base: position 51,986 of record JAJDTR010000164.1, read on the forward strand.
TGAAGAGATTGCGCAGTTAACCGGAGCAAACGAACTACGTGTTTGGCACGATCAAATCCAGTACAAACCAGCCGCGGTAGGTGGACTCAACTCATGGCATCAGGATTCTCCCTATTGGCCAATCTTAAGTCCGAAGACGAGCCAAGTAACAGCATGGGTTGCCTTGGATGATGTAGACGAATCAAATGGCTGCATGCGCATGGTTGCGCAATCATACCGGTGGGGAAATCAAATTGAGTTTCTGCACACGGTCAAGGAGTTGGATGCCATGCCGTCCAGTTTCGAAGGCAGCGATATTGAGGTTAAGTTTTGTCCTGTGCGAAAGGGCCATGTCCATTATCATCATTCCCTAACTTGGCACGCTTCTCACGCCAACACGAGCGGGAATCCGCGCCGTGCGATTGGGATTCATTATATGACATACGAAACACGATATGATGCTAATGGTGACCATCCCATGAAGCCTTTTGTCACCGTCCCGGACGGGGAAAAATTGGCAGGACCGGTTTTTCCTCTCGTTATGAACAATGGATGCCATGTGGATGTGTAGTCCCTAGGGCTGAAGTCAAATGAATCCATGATTAGCGTAACTTGACCAATTTTTTGGCAAGTTTGATCGTTGGTTAGAAGTTGTGACGTGTAATTCGTGAAACGGCGGAGTGAAAGAGGCAGGAACAGGACGAGCGTTTGTATGCGAAAACATTGTTGGACTCCGGGCGTCATGCTGGTAGTATTATTCTGTAACTTTATGACAGGCTGCGTCGCGCGCCAAGACGCAATTGAACCAATCGGTGAACAAGAAGAACAGGTGGCCGTAGTTAAGACAAGACAGGGGAAATTCGTCATTGAATTTCACCCTAATTCCGCTCCTGTGGCTGTCGAAAATTTTAAAAACTTGGTTAGAAAACGGTTTTACGATGGTCTTACTTTTCATCGACGGGAAAACACAGAGATCATGAGCATTATTCAAGGAGGTGATCCAAACGGAGATGGTACGGGTGGTCCCGGTTATACTATATCTGATGAGTATACCAACCCCAATCAACGTCCCCATCTCAGAGGAACAGTTGCGATGGCACGCACTCGTGCACCAAATTCCGCGGGAAGTCAGTTCTACATCTGTTTGAATCCACAACCATTACTCGACGGATCATACACAACATTTGGACAAGTGATTAAAGGCATGAATGTTGTCGACAAACTTAGGGTCGGCGACGTTATGAAGACCGTAAAATTGGAGGCGAGATCAGAACATGTCAAATCTGAATAGCAAACACGCGAGCGGCACTATCTTCCTTTCTGTCATTTGTGTCATTGTGTTTATAGCTCCTTTATTCTTGGCAAGTTGCACGCAGGAGCGGAAAGAAGCGCCTAAACCAAGAGCGCGCACAACTAGAGTTCAATCAGCTCCACGAGAGAAACCGCAGCAGGCTGATGTCCGAAATGTCACAGCTCTTCTCAAAACCGACAAAGGAGACATCGAGATAGAGTTTTATGCCGACGATGCCCCCCAAACGGCTAAAAACTTTGCTAAGAACGTGCGGCTGAAATTCTACGACGGTCAACCCTTTCATCGTGTTGAGGCAGGTCAACTCATTCAAGCAGGCTCCGCACGGCTAAATGAAACCATGCCGTTGGAGACAAGCAACCAGCAGTACAAAAGGGGCGCGGTTGCAATGGCGGGAGACGGTGAAGAATCCCATGCATCCGAGTTTTATATCTGTCTCGATACCCTTGAGACTGACGATCCTCATACAGTTTTTGGGAGAGTTGTCAGCGGAATCGACGTGCTGGACAAAATTGAGCAGAATGACAAGATTGTGTCTGCAGCACTTCGTCCTAAAGAGTAGACGGTTGTTACAAAAGCTTGACATTGCACGTTCGGAAAGAATTACCTTCAACTGAAATTCTCGGCATTGTGTCCAACAAAAGAGGGCCCAATGATCTAAGAATGGCAGTTTTTCAACTTGACTGGCCTAAACTCGCAGTTTAGTGTTTCCTGCCATTCCGGTGAAACGTTACGAGGCTGCCAAACCGGGAACTGTGCAATTGGTAAATTGGCAATAGACGCAGCAACAATAATTCAATGTGAAACATCATCGGACTCATTCAAGATCGGTGACAGAGTTCGGTAGTGCGTGTGCAAGTCAGGAGTGCGTCTGATAGAACATTGCGCAGCCAAATCATCGATTAAGGAGGTATTAGTGGCATTAACAGTAATTCGATCTGCGCGGCCAAGCCCTCAGTGGCAGGAATCATACGTTAGCATCAAAAAGGGACAGCGACTCGTCATTGATACAGAGGGGGCATGGTCGCCCGACTTGGGAAACCGTATCGGGTGGTGCGGGGGAGAGGGGATTGCAAACACCCCCGGTGGAGAGGACTATCTCTTTCCAGGGGCAAATATCGGTGCCCTTCTCGCCAAAATAGACGACGTTATTTTTGCGGTGGGTTCACGATATGATAATCCGGCACCCGCCGATGGGGTAATCTTCCTCGCAATGAATGAGAGTGCCGAAAATAACAACCAAGCTGGGTCATTGATGACGCAAATCATCGTTTTTGAAGATGATTGAGCGCTGACGAAAGATCTTGACTTCTCTTCAGGGAAATGTCCTGCCGCGATTTGAATGGGGAAGCAAATCTAAGATGCGAGTTAGCGCCGATTCTGAGTTTATCGTACTCAAGGTGCCCCGCCAGTTCCGCGCATAACTGCCGAAAAAAGTGAAAGCCATGGCAGAAAAAGAGTCTGTTCAGAGAGACGAATCACAATTACCACCAGTCAATTTCACCACTCTAATTTCCGAATTTGCACTAGCGGCTTCTGCCCATTTGGGACAACTGCAGACTTCTGAGACAGATGAAATAACAATCGACCTTGGCATGGCAAGGCGCATGATTGACACAATCGAACTGCTCAAGGAGAAAACGCAGGGTAATCTTACTGCATCCGAAGGAGAATTCCTAGAGGGCACGCTGTATAATCTCAGGATGATTTATCTCCGTGCGGCGCAAAATCCCCAACCGGCTAAGCGACCGGGTGCATCCGAATAGAAAACTCACGATGCAACGTCGAACACTTCGGCTGCCGAGAATCATTCATGTTCGTCTCTCCCACATAAACCGCGCACACGCTACAATTCCCTTCTAATACCATTTCTCTAAAATGCTTGTGCATTAATCGCGTGAATCAGGTCAAGAAATTTGCGTGGAGCGGAACAAGAAGTCTCGCCTCCGCGCAAGCCGGCGGGGCAAGATGCCCCGCCTACGTAGAAGGTAAACGATATAATGCAGACATCATATGCACTGTTATTCAAGAGAAATGGTATAACTAGGAAGCGATTCAGCAGTCTCTGCAAATCGCGGTTTGAATCTCGGATTCAAGTCGTGCAAGCAATCTATGCGCTATTAGGTGCGCGGAAATCCCGATAAGCACGTGTCCTATAGCCATTCCTGCGAAGACGCCCTTCAATCCACCTAACCTAGAACCAAAATATGCCAAGGGCAGCACAAACGCGAAGAGATGAAGTAGTAGGACAAATGAAGCCTGCAATGGCTTGTTTAAGGCGTTGAAAGCCGAATTTACCAACCACGAAATTCCAAGGAAACCGTAACTGAAAGGAAGAATCTTCAGGAAAAGGACCGCAGCTTCAATTACTGCGGAGTCGTCATTAAACACGCGTGAGATGACATCCGCAAACGAGAATAGAATCACGAGTACTGCAATTCCCCACGCCAGAGAGAACCTCATGCCGAACCGCAACGCCGCTCGAATGCGATCGTGGTTTCGTGCGCCGTAGTTTTGACCGACAAATGGCGAGATCGCTATTGATAAAGCGGCAACGCCAATCAATGCCAGCGATTCGACGCGACTACCGACTCCAAAAGCCGCCACCGCTTCCTCCCCAAATTGGACAACCATTCTCGTCAAGACCGCCATTGAAAGCGGCTCAAGTATATTTGTGCCCGCCGCCGGGAGACTGATGCGAAGAATCTGCTTCCACGATTCAAGGCTCCGCTTTGCTGCGAATAGAGGGAGTTCAATCATCCTCTCACGCTTCCCCAAAATCCAGAGTGTCGCAACAAATGTTAGGCTCCAGGAAATCACGCTGGCTAATGCCGCACCTTGAAGTTCGAGCCGTGGGAAAGGACCGATGCCAAATATAAGAAACGGATCCAGCACGATGTTCACTAATCCGGCGGTCGCCATAATTATCGCCGGGGATTTCGTATCTCCCGTCGCACGAATGGCACCGTCACTTACGATTGGAATACCGAGTAATCCTACGCCCAGAAACCACGGTATCATGTAGTCCGAAATCAACCCAAGCGTTTCGTCGTCGGCTCCCATCAGGGAAAAAATGCGCCGTAAATTCGTCAACCCAATCATGGCGAAAAGCGTAACGATAAGAACCGATAGACCAACTACGTCAGTCGTTAGCCTACGAACCTTATCCTGCTGTCCCTCGCCAATGGCTCGGGAAATGGTCGACGATGCCCCAATGCCGAATCCTAAAGCGACACTCATTACGATGTAAGTAACAGGAAATGTGAATCCCATTGCCGCTAACGGTTTAGCGCCTAATTGCCCGACGTAGAACGTATCAACGATATTGAAAAGGAAAATCGTTGCGAGACCGAACCCCATAGGAATGGCAAGTGAGATAAGGGTTTTGCCCACCGGGCCGTTGAGAAGCCGCGCTCTCTTCAATTCTTTAATTTTATCAGAGTCCATACGTCTTCCAGCGGTTGGTTACCAGGTCTTTGGTCTCTTGCGACATCTCAATTTCCTCGGGCCATTCGCGTTGATAGCCTTCCTCACGCCACTTCGTTGTTGCGTCAATTCCCATTTTGGACCCCGCGCCAATGCGTGGAGCCGCATGGTCCAACACGTCAACCGGCCCTTCCACAATGGTCACATCCCGCTTTGCATCGACATTACTCCCAACGTAAAAGAATACCTCCTCTACATTTTGCACATCAACATGCTTGTCAACTACAATAACCGTCTTACTGAACATGAGTTGTCCAAGCCCCCAGATGCTATGCATAATCTTCTTGCCGTGGTATGGGTAGCGCTTGTCAATCGATATAAGGCAAAAATTATGAAACACACCAAAAAGCGGGAGATTCATATCTATCACTTCCGGTAGTTGTGTCCGAATCAAGGGTAGAAAAATACGCTCGGTTGCCTTTCCCATATAGCAATCTTCCATCGGCGGCTTACCAACGATAATCGTTTGATAGATAGGGTTCTTCCGGTGAGTGATGGCGGTGAGGTGGAACACGGGATATTCATCTGCAAGCGAATAGAAGCCGGTATGATCGCCGAAAGGACCTTCAACACAGGTTTCATCAGGTTCAATGTATCCTTCAAGAACAATATCAGCGTCAGCAGGAACACTCATATCAATGGTTTTACACTGAACCATCGGCACATTCGATTTTCGCAGAAAACCCGCGAACAGAAGTTCATCAATTCCTGTTGGCAATGGAGCAGTTCCAATATATGACATCACGGGATCCCCGCCAATGGCGACAGCGACTGGCATGCGCTCGCCCGCTTCTTGGTATTCACGATAATGTGCGGCGCCATCGTGATGAATTTGCCAGTGCATTGCGAGTGTTCGGTCGTCAAGCCTTTGTAAACGGTATGTTCCTACGTTGCGCTGCCCCGTCTTCAGACTGTGCGTGAAAACTTGCGGAAGCGTGATGTATTTGTCCGCATCAAGGGGCCAGCATTTGATAATAGGCAAGGCAGCTAGCGACACTTGGTCGTCCGTTAATACAACCTCCTGACAAGCTCCGCGTTTAACGGACTTGGGCGGAAAGTTGGTCAACTTCGCGAGAACGCCAAGGATTTTCACCTTATCAAGAAGGGATTCCGGTGCGCTAAGCTTAATCATGCCTTCAATTTCATCGGCGACTTCGTCTAGCGTCTCTACTCCAAGCGCCATGGCCATCCGCTCGTAAGAGCCGAATGCGTTTATCAGAAGTGGCATTTCACTCCCCTCCACATTCTCGAACAGCAGCGCCGGTCCTCCTGTTTTGCTCACCCTGTCAGTAATCTCCGCGATCTCAAGATCGGGCGACACCTTGACCTTTATTCGTTTCAACTCACCATCTTTCTCTAAATCTCTGACAAAATCTCTTAGGTTTGAATATGCCATTTCTTATTTGCCCTCGCCGTATGGTTTAGGAAGTAACGTGCAGGCCTTCGGCTTGAATTTGGAGCGTTACATCAATATGCTGAATATTCAGGCTGGTTCCACTATTCGTAGAATAGCAAAGACACAAATGTTAGCATTCGTGCATCAGCCGTCTACAAGGACCTCAATACACACAGCCGAAGATCATTCCTGCAGACCGTAATCCACGTCAGGAAAGAATCCACCGATACTAAAAAGTAGAGATGCCGCTTGCCGCCACCATTTTTATGTAGTGGCAGTTCACCGCAAACGTTCAAACATGATATGTTACGGAATCCTAAAAGTCAACCGCCATGTAGAACCCTCCTTGATCCAGCGGCTAAGCTTCCGCAGGGGAACGCATCTAAATTTTCGGCATCACGAAATAGAAAATCGGGCTAAGTTTGTGACACTATTTTAGGACTCGTAGGTTGGGTTGAACGGAAATTCGTTAGTAATCGCTAATCTTGTAACAGTTTTCGAGTGTCTATTTCGCTTGAACGCGCCAAAATTCGAGTGAAACCCAACAGTAACCATACGTTCTACCACCATGAGACCTCTTCTGCAATTAGATGCGTTTCCCCTGTAAGCTTCCGGCGAACGAGTTGACGATGCCGCGATTGTGTGCTATCATAAATTGATCGGACACATATTTACATCCCTCCATCTGCATATTCCCATATTTTCACAGTGCGTCATTCAAGATATAACAGAACACATGAATGTAAAAACTCACTTTAAGAGCACGCTTTTAGCGGGTATTCTAACGCTTGTACCGCTAGGCGTGACGTATTTCGTTCTACGCTTTCTATTTATCACCCTTGATGGCTGGCTAGCGCCGGTTGTCTCGCGAATCTTAAGCGAGAAGTATGTCACAGGCATGGGATTATTGGCAACAATCCTGCTCGTCTATCTTACGGGAGTGATTGTTTCCAATATCGTCGGTAGAAAGTTGATCGGTCTCGGCGAGAAAGTCCTTAACCGTATTCCGCTGGTACGGGATGTTTATGCGCCCGTACGACAGTTGGTGCAGATGGTGTTGGGCCCAGAGCATTCAAACAAATTTAAGCGTGTTGTTGCTATTGAGTCACCACATCGGAGCATGCGTATTATCGGATTCGTTACCGGTGAAATGTATGAGGACGGAAATTCTGTCCCTCTCACTTCGGTGTTTGTTCCAACAAGTCCAAATCCTACGACTGGAGTGTTACTTTTCTGCAATTCTGATATCTTGCGCGAAACGAACCTAAAGCCCGAAACCGCGATGAAAATGCTGGTCTCGGGCGGGGTGGTTGCCCCCGATCACTTTACCATTTACCAGATGTTTCACGAGAATCAAGGAGATTCGGAGAAAAAATCCGAGCCGTAACCATCGCAGATGGTATACCGATGGAGCAATTCTTAAAATGCGAGTGAAATTTTGTGGGGCACTTATTTCCTTTGTTGTCCTCTTACTGACGCTAAGTCTTTGGAATTATGGTATCGCTGATCCGATGAGGATTGGATTAGTCTATGACACCGGAGGACGTGGTGATTTATCTTTTTGTGACGCCTCCTATGCCGGTGCGACAAAAGCCGCCGAACAGTGGAAAGTTGAGCTTAAAGAGATTACTCCCGGACAAAGCACCGACATTGAGCGCGTGTTAAGACAGCTTGCGCGACTGAGGTACAATCTCATTATTGGAGTGGGATTCCTGTTCCAAGACCCGATGAGCCGAGTGGCGCCGGACTTCCCCAACGTTAATTTTGCAATTGTTGATGCAGTAGCGAAGGGGCCAAACATTGTGTCGTTGATTTTTAAGGCTCAAGAAGGAACCTACCTCGTCGGCGCAATCGCCGCGCTGAAGACAAAGACGAACAAGATTGGCTTCGTCGGAGGAATGAATGTTCCGCTCTTGCACAGCTTTGAGGCTGGCTACCGCGCAGGGGCGAATGTGATACAACCCGAGATTGAAGTCTTGGTCGATTACGCCGGGGTGACGCCGCAAGCGTTCAGCGATCCTGCCAGAGGAAAAGAACTTGCACTCGCTCAATACAACAAGGGGGCCGACGTGATTCTCGCGGCGGCAGGCGCGACCAGTTTGGGAATACTTGAGGCGGCCAAAGAAAAGAAAAAGTTCATTATTTGGGTGGACGCCAACGGAAATCATCTTGCCCCAGGACTCGTTCTGACAAGCATGATTAAGGGCGTCGAGCTTTCCGTCTACCAAACCGTTCAGAGCGTCGTAGAGGACAGTTTTACGGGCGGAACAAAGATTTATGGACTAAAGGAAGGCGGAATTCAATACATCGTTGATGAAGACAACCGCAGTCTCCTGTCCGAAGATTTGCTGAGACGAGTTAACGATCTCCAATCCAAGATTATCGCCGGCGAGATAGTCGTTCCATCAGAAAGAAATTAAGCCGAGACCTATCTGAAAAGCTGCACACTCTATACTACCCCTTCCGAAACCGCCTACCCCCGTGCTAAAGGACTCTCTTCAATGAACTCCAATCCGCTGATTTCTATGTGTGGCATCACGAAACGGTTCGGAACCACCGTAGCGAATGACCGGGCGGACTTTTCGCTGCGATTCGGACAAATTCATGCCATTGTCGGCGAAAATGGAGCGGGCAAATCGACGTTGATGAAAATTCTTTACGGACTCCACCAACCTAACGCGGGCACAATACTCTTTCGTAACGATCCTGTCCGAATTGAGAATCCTCGAACTGCGATTCGACTCGGGATAGGAATGGTGCAGCAACATTTCACACTCATTCCCGCTCTTACTGTGCTTGACAACATCTCTCTGGGAAAAGAGCCGCGTAGACACAAAATCCTTTCCGACCATGCCCACGCTCGTCGCACGATAACTTCGATTGCTCAACAACTTGGGTTCAACCTAGACCTAGACTCCGCAGTTGAATCCCTTCCGATTGCATCCCAACAATACAGCGAAATTGTCAAAACCCTCTACCATGGTGCCGACATTCTAATCCTCGATGAACCGACGGCTGTCCTCGCACCGCAAGAGGTATCACGATTGTTCGATTGTCTTCGCGGCTTGAGGAAAGAGGGCAAGAGCGTCGTCTTGATTACCCATAAACTTCAAGAAGTGATGGAGATTGCAGATTTCATCACAGTCATGCGGCGTGGGCAATCAATTGTTTCGCTCTCCACATCCCAAACCGACCCTGTCCAATTGTCTGAATTGATGATTGGCGAACAGATGCCGTCAACCGCTCCACGAGGACATCCTGCAGCGGCAAAGGAAAAAAACGCTGCCAAACCTCCTGCCGCCAAAAGTGAAAAGCCGATGGCTCATTCAACCGCTCCGGCACTGCGCTTAAAGGATGTCACACTCCGTGCAGAAAACGACCGCCATCTGCTCAATCGAGTAACACTTGAAGTATTCGGAGGGGAAATCGTAGGAATTGCCGGAGTTGAAGGTAACGGACAGAACGAACTCGTTGAGGTACTTACTGGATTACGCAAGATTGACGGCGGCGAAGTAACGTTGAGTGGAAGATTGATTTCAAACACATCCGTAAAGGCAATCCGCCGGTTACGCTTGGCACACCTTGCAGCGGATCGTCACCGTTACGGGGTCAACCTAATGGGCACAATAGATGAAAATCTAATTATCGGACGTCACAATCACCCGCCCTTTTCTCACCACGGTCTGCTTCAACCGACCGCGATTCGACATTTCGCGAAGAAAACTATTCAGAAGTACGACATTCTTGCCAAGGGAATTGATTCTCCAATTCATACTCTTTCCGGTGGAAATCAGCAAAAAATCGTCGTTGCTCGAGAACTCGAAAGCAATCCGGTGTTCATTATCGCGGCGCATCCAACACGGGGGTTGGACCTAAAGGCAGCCCGATTCGTGTATGAACAATTGATTCAAGCCCGCAACCGCGGGAATAGTGTGCTTCTTATTTCCCCGGATCTAGAGGAACTCTTGAGCCTGAGCGATCGGATTTCAGTAATGTTTAATGGCCAAATCGTCAAAAACGTTAGGGCGTCGCAGACTCATGAAACGGAACTTGGCGCGTTAATGTTAGGCACCGATTCGCGTGATGCCCAGAACAATTGATATTCCTCAATTTATCGTGATCGCTAATGTTCAGGCAATCCGGTTGGTCGATGTCAGATTATGAACATGTATGTCCAAAAGTCGTGCATCCTAGGCGGATGAATTTGAGGAGAGTCATAGGAAACCTCTAGGGCATGTTGACATTTGAAACTTAAGCCAATATTGATTCACTTGAGACAGTATGCCGGGCAACGACAAGGGTTGCCCGTACATTGGATCAATTTCCGTAGGGGATCTCTACCGCCTTCGCTATTCGCTCAGTTGGTGGTTGGGTTTCCCAACCCGTTGGGCGAGGGAACCTCGCCCCTACGATAGGGACTTTTCGGTGAATTATGGACACGCCTTACTTAAATGCCAACACGCCCTAGGTGCACTCCATTCTCATTTGGGATCGGTTTTGGCATGACACTTGCTCTTTATTTCGAACACGAACCGGCGAGGGTAGATTTCGGATACGCACCGACTAGAATGCGAGCCCAGTGCGCTACTTTAGATTTGATGACGGCATCTGGGGCCGTCGGTTGACTGACGATATCATGGCGTCGTCCTGATTACACGAGATGGCAAATTGTTCGCGCCGCTGCCAACCGCAGTGGGAATATTGGATTACGGAGGAAACTCATGTTAGATCTGCGTCCTAGTTTAGGCGTCTTGGCTTTCATCTGTGTCATGACGCAATATTCGCTGACCTTTCTAAATGGAGCGGTTGCAGACGAAGATTCCAATAAGATTTATCAATTTGAAGAAACTATTGTAACCGCCGAACGAATGGAGCATTCACTTCTAGAATCCACGGCTGCTGTGTCTGTGCGTACAGGCGCCGAAATGGAATACTTCCCGCTAAAGAATCTCGCGGATGCACTGGAAACCTTGCCCGGGATTGCGTTTTTGAACCGGGATGGATTGGGAAGAGATCCATTGGCAACGCTACGCGGTTTTTACGGCGGTGGTGAAGCGGAGTATTTGCTTGTCATGATAGATGGCAAGTCAATCAACGAACTTGAGAAAGGGTTGATGAATTGGAATGCCATTCCGCTGTCGAGTATTGAGTCAATTGAATTTCTGCGCGGGGGCGCGTCGTCACTGTACGGCGATTCGGCAATTGGCGGCATCGTGAAGGTCGCCACTTCGGGGAAACAAAAACCCTTGAGCCAAATCTCGGTAACAGGTGGAAACTTTGGATCAATCGGCGCTCAAGCACGAAGCAGTGGTATCTGGAATGGACGGGAGTACGTGGTTTTCGGATCAGGGGAGCGGAACACGGGCTTCCGGAAACATTCGTACCGCGCGGCAGAAAACTTTGGAGGCACTTTCACGCTGCTTAAAACGCCCAACAGCTCACTTTCTGTCTCAACAACACATCACTTCCAACAATTCGATGAGCCTGGTCCGTTGATCGGCAACGAATTGGACATCTCCCGTTCCCAATCTACGCCGTTCTATAAGTTTGACCATACGGCTGACCGTACGCATCGCGCAGCGATAGCCGGGAATCATAATCTTCATGATAGGGTGAATTTCTCTGGCTCGGTTTCCGGGGAGATTCGTGAAGCTGACGCAGTCAGGACACTTCAACTGAGTCCCGAATTTGCCGACACAAAGAATCGTCTACTTACGGCTTCACGTCTTACAAGTTCACTGCAACTAACGTTCGACCAACTTGGCCTTCCCTTTGATAATCGTCTCAGTCTTGGCATTGACGGGGGGTTGCACTCGCTCTCGTCGGAATATTACCAGTTCCTCCTGGGTGGAATGGCGGACTATAGAAGCATGGATTCCGTTACCCGGGGAAACTTGGACGAACAGGGTGACAGCACTCGACACTCTGCCGCGGGATTCCTTCAGTACGAACTTTTGCCGATTCAAAGACTGCGTGTCATACTGGGAGTGCGCACCGATGTGGTTCGTGACCAGTTTACGCCGAAATCACCTAGCGAAGGGGAGAGGCAATCCACAACTCACTCGGAGCTCAGTCCAAAAGCGGGAGCGAATTTCCGTTATCTGAATGCAGAGAGGCATATCGGCAATCTGTATGCCAACGTTTCTCGATCATTCAAGACACCCACACTGGATCAGCTCTATGACCAGCGATCTATCATCTTTCAAATCCCGCCAAATCCCCCGTTCAAAGTCTTGCTGTCCAGCAGTGACCTGAAACCGCAGTTTGGAACATCAATTGAGGTGGGAAGCTATCATCGCGCGATACTTTCCCCGAACCTTCTGTACGGCGAATTTTCACTCGCGGCGTACACGATGGACATGAAAGACGAGTTGGATTTCGATCTTCAGCAACTCAAGTACGTAAATATAGGAAGGAGCCGACATCAAGGGGTTGAAACTGGCCTCAGGCTTACGATAAAGTCAAATCTGAATGTTTTCCTCAACTACACTCACCAGTCCGCCAAATCTCGAATTGGCGAGTATACAGGCAAATTCCTGAAAGCAATCCCACGCGATGTGATATACGGCGGCATCAATGCTGCCCATAAATCCGGCGTCGGAGGGAGCATTACCGTCAAATCTACCAACCGCATTTTTCTTGATGATGCCAATACGATGAGGTTGCCCAACTATACCATTGTAAATTCTCGTTTAAAGTACCAATTCGGTCTAGTTTCGGCTACATTTGACGTATTCAATATCTTCAATCAATCCTACAGCACAACGGGTTACGCCGACGCCTCGGGAAGTGGTCAATTCTACTTCTACCCAGCCGCTGGACGACACATGCTTCTCAGCCTAAACCTTCAGAGGTAGTACAAATACCTCTAATTCTTTAGGTTCGCACAACGGGTGAGAAGTGTATGCATCAATTTATTCGATTCCCCTCCCCGTGTATTTTCCTGACAGGAATGGTGCCATCCGCTGAACAGGCGTTTTAGGAATTGAGCTTACTTCCCATCAAGCTATCGTACTATCAACCCTCTCCTCGACAGTAACCGTAATCCTCGGCTTAAACCCCACAGTTCCATATTCCATTCGATTATATGACAAGAGTCACAGTGAGAGTGACTTCTTGAGCCATTTTTAATTCTAATCGAGATTTCAGATTGTGGGTTGGATTTGTACACAACTACAATCGATGTTTCCATTATGTCACTCCTTATGATAAAATATCCATGTGTGCTTCCTCTTGAAAATCCGTCGGATTTCAGCCGTAGTCGCCGCACTCAAACTGATAGGGATTCTCGTGAACCACAGTCTGAACCCAAAAGATTTAGTCTCGATTCCTGGATTGTCAGAGAACGAAGCCCACAGGCTTCTTAAGGAGTACGTTTTTCAAGATTGCGCCCGATCGCACCGTAATCTTCAAAATCTAGCAGGAGATTCGCCGTTGCGGGAGGAATTTGCGGAAGTCATTGAACTCGTTCTAAGGACGTTCGCGGATTCTGCAGATCCGGATGCGGCTTTGAATAATTTTGATCGATTTGTGGAGGAGATTCCCAATCGTACATGGTTGTATCGTCTCCTACATGATGCGCCCTTTCTTCTTCGTATACTTGCGGTTTCCTTCGGATTTAGCACCTACCTTTCGGACATCTTGGTGCGCAATCCGGAACACTTCAATGAACTGATTGATGCGGGGGTAATGAACAATCCGAAGAATCGTGCAACACTGTACGCCGAACTCTCCCAATCTGTAAATCTCGGCTGTTCGATCGATCAGAAGTTGAGTGCGATTCGGCGATACAAACGAAAAGAGAGTTTGCGCATTGGAGTTCGGGATCTTCTTGATGATGCAAGCGTAGAAACAACTACCCTAGAATTAACGAGCCTTGCGGAAGCCGCTTTGCAGATCTGTTATGAAATAGGTGTGGCTGAACTCGCGCCAAAATTCGGGATTCCATTTGCCGAAGACGACGGTACCGAAAGCAAGTTTGCCATCATTGGGATGGGGAAATTCGGCGGTTATGAACTGAATTTTAGTTCTGACATTGATGTGATGTTTGTGTACTCCGACGACGGACACACCGAGAAGGGGGTCGAAAACAGCGAATACTTTGGAAAGTTGTGTGAATTCATCATTAAAGCCATGAGTGAGGTTACGGCAAGCGGTTATGTTTTCCGCGTTGATGTGCGCCTACGACCAGAAAGCAGCGCAGGTACCATTATACGCTCACTAGAGGGATATGAGGCGTATTATGAGGGATGGGGCGAAATTTGGGAACGCCAAGCGCTGATTAAAGCTCGTCCTGTTGCCGGCGATATAGAATTAGGGAACCAATTTATTCAAACCATTCAACCGTTTGTATATCAGCGATATCTTGACGGCTTGTCAATCTCCGAGATTAAAACGGATATTCGGCATACAAAGGCACGTATCGAACGTCGTATCACCGCCGAAAGCGATAATCCAGAGACTCACGTAAAGTTGGGATTCGGAGGCATCCGCGATGTCGAGTTTGTTACCCAATACCTTCAACTTGTTCATGGCGGCCAGATTGCAGCGCTGCGGAATCGCAACTCGCTGGAAACGCTCAAACTGCTGCGCGACCACGAATTGCTGAGCAGGGATGACTGGAAGACATTGTCAGAAGCGTATCGGTTCCTTCGAACAGTCGAACACCGCATTCAGATTGAAGCCGATCAGCAACGGTATAGCTTGCCTTCAAAACAAGAGGACCTAATTAAACTCGCCAAGAGCAGCGGCTACCGAGATAACGACGATGAATCCGCCTTAGATGCATTTCACCACGATTACAAAAAACACACACATGCAGTTCGCAAAGTCTTTGATACGATTTTCGCGACTTCTGAGGCAGATGAGGACATTGACATCTCGCTGCTGCTTTCAACAAAAGACTTGGGAATGATAAAGCGAATACTGGAGCCTTTCGGTTTCGAGAACCCGCGAGAGGCGCAGTGGCGGATCAGGCTAATGGCTGAAGGACCGGAAGGATCGCGTTTCTCCCCGGGGGTACGTACAAAACTCATTGAAATTGCGCCGACGCTGTTAAACTGTTTGCGCCACACGCCTGACCCTGACATGGCGCTGAGTTACATTGAAGCATTTACGGATAGGGTGGGGGCGCGTGCCTCATACTACACAATGTTTCAGCAGAATCCATCTATTCTTGATATGCTAACTCGATTGTGTGGAACCAGCCTGTTTCTCTCGGAGTTGCTGATAGCCCATCCGGAATCCTTTGATGTACTGACGGTACCAGCCGTGATGGAACAATCTAGATCGCTTGCAGAAAAGCTCGACGGTGCAGCCCAAATTATTGCCAACGCGCCTGACGTTCACGTTTTCAATGTGCTAAGACAATTCAAGAATGGCGAAGTCTTGCGAATTGGACTTCGCAACATCTTGAAGCGGGCAGATTTATGGACGACTACGGCGGAACTTTCGGATTTGGCGGAAGCTATATTAACAAGCATAGTTCCTCATCTCAGTGGACAATTTCAGCAAAAATATGGGGTGCCCCTGACAAGAGACGGGACGGAGGCTACATTCACTATAATAGGCATGGGCAAGTTTGGCGGACGAGAATTGAACTTCAGCTCAGACCTAGATACCATGATGGTCTATTCCGGACAAGGAGAGTCGACAAAAGGTCTATCCAACGCGGAATATTTCTCTAAGCTAGGCTTAGAATTGATTAACCGATTCAAGGACACGGGGAGTGGAACAATTTATGAGCTTGACTTGCGACTGCGCCCTTACGGTACGGGGGGCGCACTTGCCCTTCCTCTAGACGGTTACAAGAGTTACTACGAAGAAAATGCCGAAACGTGGGAGCGTCAAGCATTAATTCGAGCACGTCCCGTTGCTGGTGATGAGTGGCTTGGCAGACAATTTCTCGAGGTTGCACACTCTTTTGCCTATCGCCAACCCCTGACTCAAGACGAAGTAGCTGAAATCATCCATACTCGACAACGTAAAGAAGCCCAAGCAACGCGCCTCGTGACGACTAAACGCCGTCGCCGTCGAAAAAAGACCCGAGATGTAAAATCAGGATATGGCGGGTTAGTGGACATTGAATTCGCCGTTCAGACACTTCAATTGATTTACGGAACACAAAATCCAATGGTCCGAGCGCAGAACACGCTCGATGCAATTGCGCAATTAAGCGAGATTGGTGCCATCACGACTTCCGATCAAGAACACCTCGTAAGAGATTATGAATTCCTTCGGCGCGTCGAGAATAGCCTGCGAATTGTTCACGACCGCCCGCTAGATGCATTGCCGGATCAATCTGCAGAGTTGGATAAACTCGCTAAACGTGTCGGTTATCTCGATCAGGAACATACTGCCACAGAGCAATTCCTAAAAGACTATCAAGAGATAACGGAAGACACGAGAAAACTCTTCAATCGATTGCTCGACTCGTAATCACCCACGCATCATTTACTTGCCGTTTTGCATGTACATTCTGATTCGGTAAACCACAATCTATACGATTTCGGTTTTCAATTTACCAGCTAGAAAGGAGACCAAACATGGCAGATAAGCCATACGAATTTAGTGATGAAGACATGAGACGCTTCATCGTCAATGGACATGTTACGGTAAAACCGGATTTCCCTCGAAGTTTCCATGAGCAGATTTACCAACAAACCAAAGCAATATTTGAATCAGACGGGAATCCGGGGAATAATCTTCTCCCGCGAATTCCGGAGATTCAGGATGTATTTGATCACCCCGTCGTGCATGGTGCTTTGTCCAGTCTTTTAGGACCAGACTATATCATGCACTCGCATCGTCACCCGCATCACAACTTGCCGGGCAGTTCCGCACAAACTTTTCACAAAGACAGCTACTGGGGTTATCAGAAAGTGCGCCACCATTGCCCTCATTGGGTATTGGCGTTCTACTATCCGCAAGACGTTGTCGAGGCGATTGGCCCGTCGGCGGTATTGCCCGGCACGCAGTATTACAACACACAATTTCACGAAGAGGAGAATGTAGGCGTTCCTTTATTTGGTGAAGCAGGCACAGTTACGCTCCTTCACTTTGATTTGCGGCACCGTGCAATGGCAAATCAGACACAGAAACATCGCTTCATGATGAAATTTGAATTTGTGCGGATGAAACCGCCTTCTATTGCTTCATGGCAACCAGAAACTCCGGCATGGCAGACTATTGATTGGGAACCACCCCTAGGAAACCATGAAGCCATGTGGCAACATATTTGGGACTGGCTCCGCGGAAAGAACACTGAAACCAACGGAAATCGTTCTTCGATGAATGGCGATATTTCCGCACTAGCAAACCAGTTACACGATAGTTCCGAAGTTGCAAGCCTTGATGCGGCTTATGCCCTGGGAGCAGTTGGTGACATTAGTGATTCGGTAGTCCCAACGCTGATTGATGTGTTGAGAAGTGATACCGAAATAATAAGTCGTTCTGCCGCGTACGGCTTAGGAGTTGTCGGAGAGACAGCGGTACCCGCACTAGTTGACGCGTTAAGTCATTCTTCCGAATCGGTACGTCTGAACGCCATGTATGCGCTTGCTCAGATGGATGTTTCTGCCCGCGAGGCAGTTCCAGCACTCGCAATAGCATTGCGCGACTCATGCGTTGAGGTACGGCGTCATG
Organism: Candidatus Poribacteria bacterium; assembly: GCA_022827055.1. Classification (GTDB taxonomy): domain Bacteria; phylum Poribacteria; class WGA-4E; order WGA-4E; family JAJDTR01; genus JAJDTR01. The sequence continues at coordinate 69,799 of JAJDTR010000164.1, forward strand.
CTACCGAAACTCTCGGTACAATGGGTGAATCTGCTCAAGACGCTGTACCCGCATTGATAGACGCACTGGACGATAGCGATGACCATGTTCGTTTCGACACGGCGCTCGCACTAGCGCAGATTGGGAAACCTGCTAGCGAGGCAGTACCGGCACTGATAAATGCGCTAAGAGATGAGAATCGGTATGTACGTTTCAATGCGTCAGTCGCACTTGAGTGGATCGGAACACCTGAAGCAATAGATGCGTTACTGCGATTTCTCTCCATCTTTCGGTGGTGTCACACGTCTACGAGGACAAGCACATTTTAACCCGTGCCCATTTCGAAACTCACAGTGGAGTTTTCGTCGGGAGCATAATGAAATGATGACAAAACGGATCATCCCATGCCTTGATGTTCGTGCCGGCAAAGTTACGAAGGGAGTTGCTTTCGAGGGGAATGTTGACGTTGGCGACCCGGTAGAAATGGCAAGGTTTTACTACGAAAACGGAGTGGATGAGCTTGTTTTCTACGATATAACCGCAAGCAACGAAAAACGGGATATTATGATTGACGTCGTCTCTGCGGTCGCAGCGGAGATTTTCATTCCGTTTTCGGTTGGCGGCGGGCTGAGGGAGCTTGAGGACATGCGACGGGTGCTCCTTGCTGGTGCCGAGAAGGTCAGTATAGACTCTGGCGCCGTGAGAAACCCGCAGCTCATCAGTCAGGGTGCAAAGGCGTTTGGCAGCCAGTGCGTGGTACTGAGTATGCAGGTGAAACGTGTGCCGGCTAGCGAATTGATTCCTAGCGGATTTGAAATTTACATCGACGGAGGGCGCCGTGCAATGGGATTAGATGCGATTCAGTGGGCACAACGTGGGGTGAAATTGGGCGCAGGTGAAATCGTTGTCAACAGCATCGATCAAGACGGCACGAAAGCTGGATACGATCTCGAATTGACAGCGGCAATCGCTGCTCTGGCACCCGTACCGGTCATCGCTTCGGGAGGCGCGGGCAAACCGAAACATCTCCGCGATGTTTTCGTCGAAAGCAACGCAGATGCCGCAATCGTCGCATCAATAACTCACTACGGAGAGTTCACAATAGAGAATATCAAGCAGTACCTTCATGCGGAAGGCGTTGCGGTTCGTAATACGTGGTGAGAATAGTCGTGTTAATCGGCATTTGCGTCATGCACTAAGGAAGAGAAAAGGGGGAGTTCAGCATCACTTCGGAATCTGTCCGTAAGTGTCTTTGTGGTTTGCTCGCTAAGTATTTAACGATTACGAGATTGTCACAAGAAATCGTTCCACCACGTCGATAGGTGCGAGCAAGTGGCCGAATAGGGAACGCGATAGAAATCACTATCTAACCGCACCGACACCCAACACTTGCCATATGTTTTTAAAAAAATGGACCACTTAGTTGGAGAGAACTCCGATTTTCTAAGCACAGAGTTTTGTAGCTAAGTGAAACTTCGGGTTATCTGACTCAAAACCTCGTTTCCTTTCAGCCAACTCAAGATTGCGCGTATAGAAAAATTACATCTCGTCAATAAACGATTTGCAGTTTGAATTCTGCAAGTTTAATTGGAGAATCTTGGCGAGTTCTGCACTGCCAAGCTGACAACGTGTGTCCCGCTCTGCTTGAGCTTTCGGTAATTTCCGAAAACCTCCTTGAAGTTCCGCTTAATGAATTCCCGGAGCCCGCATATTGTAACGACATAGAGTTTACCGGAGGGCTTAAGGTGATCACGGGCCTCCAGCAGAATTATGCGCAGGAGTTCCTTTCCGGCATTCGCCGGCAAGTTTGATGCGATAACATCAAACTTCATATCGGGGAGATGGCTGAACGTATTGCTCATTATCGCCTCACAGTTTTGTACTCTGTTCCGTTCAGCATTCTTGATGGCGTACTCGACTGCCACAAAATCTTTATCGACCAAATAAACCTTTCCGTTTCCTGACAGTTTTCCCATCACTAATCCCATCGCACCGTACCCACAACCAAGATCAAGACATGTGTCCCCCGCGTTAATGTGAAGATAATCTATGAGCAAGCGCGTTCCCGGGTCAATTGATCTGGGAGAAAAAAGCCCCCATGTAGAGGAAAAGGAATAGTCAAATCCTCGCAAGTTGGCATCAAACACAATGTCGCGTTTGAGCGCATCTAAATCCATGTCATTTTAGGCGTTGGGCTAGTTCGTTGCGGGTAACCGGTTGGTCAAGAGACATGAGATAAATCTGGAGGTTGTCACTGCGATCTGAAACAAAGGCGAGTTTGCGTCCGTCAGGAGAGAACGCAGGTTGCATGGACACACCGACCCCGTTGGTTAAGCGTCTTTCGTCTGTTCCATCCGCATTCATTATATAGACTTCAATGTCGCCATCGCGCGCCGACACGAAGGCAATTGACTTGCCATCAAAGGAAACGACAGGACTATAGCAGTCATATTGGTTCGGGTTCAGATGCCTTTCTGCACCGCCGTCTATACTTACGGTGTACAATTGATGAATCTTGTCTCGGGTAGACACAAACACGACTTGCTGCCCGTCTGGGAAGAAGCATGGGCCGCCATCATCCACTTCGTTGTGTGTAATCCTTTTTGGCTGGATAGTATTGCTATCGATATTTTCGAGGCTTAGTCCTCCGATATCTAGCAGGTATAATTCTAGGTTGGCGTCTGTGTTGGATTCATAAACAATGCGGTGTCCATCTGGTGCAATACGTGGCGCTCTAACTCCAAAACCTATCGGCAAAACTTCATATGTTTCTTTGCTGTGAATATGTGTGACCTTGAATCCGGAGTATATCCGTGTGGAACCACTACTTTGTAAAACTATCTTGACTTCACGTGAGTCTTTCGGTTCGGAGTTATAGAAGAGATAGTTCGGATTACTAAGGAATGCTGGCGAAGTTTCATTAATTTCGGTTGTGAAGGTAACTCGTTGATGTATGCGCCCGCGAAGGTCCATCACGTAGATTTCGCCATTGTCCAGACGAAAAGAGGAGAACGCGATTCTCGTGCCGTCGGGCGAGAAAATTGGAGAGTAATTGTCAGCTTCTCCACTCGTGAGTTGCACAACCTGATATGTGTCGCCAACGACGCCGGCAACCTGACGAAGTAAGGTTTCATTGGAAGTGCTGCTGACAATCGCGCGAAGTTCGTTCCGAGCATCCTGTCGATTGCCCAATTTCATGTAGATCGTTGCAAGTTTTAGGCGTGCTTCAGCTTCTGCTTCGGGATGATCAGTGTAAAGATGCTTCGCTCTCTTCAGTTGGAAAACTGCATCTTGAAAGCGTCCCAATCTATCATATGCTTGGCCAAGCAGGACTCTAGCTTCGGCGTTTCGATTGTCTGCTTCGACAATCTTTTCAAGCAGATTCGCAGCCTCCAATGCCATGTCTGACTGAAGTAATTCTTTGCTTTGCCGTAGAGAGGTGTCCTCTACGCGCTGACAGCTGAGTGTACCGCTGACGAGAACAAGACAATAAAGAGTTGTAATCTTCCGAGTAAACTGCCATGTCATTCGCGCCAGACATGGAACGAAAATCAACACACGACGATGAGAGTGAAAAGAGACAGAGGTGCATTCCGAACTTTCATCGTCGTTGATTTCGGGTCCGCAATGCGCATTCGAAAGACTCTCCTCGTTGTGTTTCCGAACCGGCATTTTTGTTTCCCTCACGCACTGTAGTTTCATCCGCTCTAGACATCGGTTTATTTTCCTGTTTTTTCAACTTCCTCCCGCTCCTTCACCTCCCTCATCCGCTTTCTGAATGCTCGTTTGTTGAAGCCTCTTTCGCCGCGCCAACCGTCAAAAATGGCGTATAGCCAGAAAATGATTCCTTGGACAAGACCGCTTATCTTCAGCTTCCATGTAGGGCGGTACATCAACTTCTTGCCATTCTCGAACGTCCATAGATGGTATCCCGGTGTCTCTTCTATTTCTGCCATCACATCTGGAGAGTCCAATGACTGGACTGTGCTCGTGTCGTCAGAACGTCGTTCCTCCCACCAGTCAGTAAAGTCATCAAAACTGGCAAGGTCATCCCAACTTTCAACTGGCAACGAGTTGAGATAGATTAAAATTCCACCTAGGGCAACACCAAAAAACAGAATAAGGCCTCTCAGCCGCCTGCGCAGGTAAATCTGTCCAAGACCAGGAAGAATCAATGACAAAAGCATAGCAACGTAGGACGGTTTTCCGCTTCCTACTTTTACCATCTTGAACCTCTTGATCAATCGCTAGCGCTTGCGACGAGATAAACCCCGATACAAATCACCATCGCGCCCAGAACTCTGACTCTTGGAACCGATTCTTTGAATAATATCCATGAAAAGAGTATTGACATAACATAGCCGAGACTGATTATAGGGTAAGCGACACTTAACTTAACCCTCGAAAGAATAACGAGCCAAATCATCGTTGTAAAACCATAAGTCGCGATGCCGCCAATAACGAACGGGTTCATGAATGCTTGCATGAGTTTGTGCATTACTCGACTCATCCCCTCCACGCGACCAACTTGGAGCATCCCGTGCTTGAGCAAAAGTTGCCCTGTTACGGTAATCAACACGTTACAGAATAACAGCAGGAAATCCTTGAGTGTGATGTCTTTCATATGAAGCACCTTTCTCCTATTTCGAATATACTATATCACACCTATTATCTCTTTCACAATACCCAATACTTCTCTGATAGGAATCGCTTTTGGTTGTTCAGAAGAGAATCGACAAGAAGAAACAGGCAATTGGCACGCTATGCGATGATTAGCTGGTTTAAGAGTTGGCAGTTACGCCGCACTCGCAAGACTCGATATATTCTGCACCAGTTATCGAATAATGGCAAATTATTCCTCCGCATCATTCTCACGGGATTCAAGATTCCTCCGGTTGGAAGCACACCCACGCTTCTGTCGAAGCGTAACTCGTCCATAGTCGCCACAATATCATTTGGGATGGGGCGGGCTAGATCATTTTTGATTCGTCGGTTGGGACGCCGTCAAACGGTAATAAAATCTTACAATGTTGTTGCTCAAATGTTACTACTGTCGTAGGAACGCTGCACTCTCCGCAAATTGGCGGCAACTGTTGTGGCTCATATTCATCATAGTAGCGTCTGTGAGCAGTTGGTCTGCGTTTTGCATAATACCAGCCTGACCTTTGGCGCAACTCCGAATACTCTATTGCATTACAAATGCTAGCTTCAATTGGCTTATTAAATCTTAAAATGATATACTATGATGTCGGTTCACACTGACACATATCTATGACTCGTCGCTGTATTGGTTGTCAAATTCACAATCGGTGGTGCTTGGAAAGTCCAAACGTTGAATGAGGGATATAATCATGATTAACAAATTGACCTTCACGACTGCGCTGTTGGTAGCGCCCATTCTGCTTGTTGGGTGTTTTACACAGCTCGGCTACGATACCGCGCCGCGAATGGCCCCCCGAGGGACAAATCAAATCGATAAATCAGAAACATTGAATAAACATGAAGATATTGAGGATTATCAGGCTAGTGTAGAGGATGGCTCGGAAACAGAAGAAGACGGGGGATATTACGGACGGCGCAAGCGAAATTACGATCGCCACATTCCGTATTATGACGGATACCATTTATCGGAACCTTACCCATATTATTATGGTTATTATTCACCATATTACTCCTACTATCCCTACTACTCTTACTACCCCTACTACCGAAGCTATGGGTACTGGAATTCTTATAGGTATGGTCGGAAACACCATCGCCGTTACACACCCCGCTACTATAAAAATCGAGACTTTCATCATGGCAAGGGACGCACACGAAGTCATCGAGGTGTCGGGAATCGTCGTTCATCTTCCGATAGACCAAGCCCGAAAATGGACAGAGAATCAGACCGAACTACTCCAAAAGAGGGTACTTTTAGACGCAGGGAATCAAGACGATATCAAAGGAGGCGCTAATGTTAAAGATGAGAAGATTGGATTATATCATCCCAACACGTGTAGATTGGAAAAGCATCTACATCTTATTCTTAATTCTGTCCATCACAACATTTTCTTTGACCCTTCCTAGCCGTGCTCAAGTAGAGGAGATTGCAATTGGCAACACTTTCGGCGTCGGCGCAAGGACGATGGGGATGGGAGGCACCTTCCTCGGCATTGCAGACGACTCGACCGCGCTTTATTGGAATCCCGCGGGCTTAGCCCAAATTCGAAAATTCGAGTTGTATGGCAGCTTGTCACACCACGACATTAACTCTGAAACCCAATTTGCTGGTTCAAGTGCGACAGATGCCAGCCGGTCAAAGACTCGGCCCAGTTCCGTGGGGATAGTCTATCCCCTAGATGCAAGGCGAGGCGGTTTCGCTATCGGGTTAGGGTATAACCGTGCACAGAACTTCGACTCGCGAATTGCCATTCAGGGAATAGATCCCACGGACGACCTGACTTTCGGCGGCCTTGACGTAGATGAAATTAACAGTGATCGTGGCGGTATTGGAATTTGGAGTTTCGGTGCGGGAGTTTTCATTTCACAGAATATCATTCTCGGTGCCTCAATGGACTTTTGGCACGGATCATATGTTAACGAGTTAGATAGCATAGCAACCGACGTGAATGACATTGACACTGAATTAGCCGGCTTCGCATTTCATGATACCATTGACCGCGAATATTTCGGCGTTGGCGGCAGAATCGGGATGCTTGCCTATATCACCGAGAATGTGAGTCTCGGTTTCACTGCTGTTGCTCCAATGGACATTGAAGTGGATGAAGTTTGGCGAGAGGAAACCGACGTGATCTTTGATGATGGTGAATCGGAAACGGAGTCCGACCAAGATTCAATTCTCTTCGATATTGAACGACCTTTTGAACTCGGCGCGGGAATTGCCGTGAAACTTCTACAGGAGTCGCTGACACTAGCTAGTGACGTTCAATTCACCGATTGGACACAGACACAATATAGCACACCGCCATCCGAAGATGCGTCTAGAGACAACTTTGAGCGCTTCTATGATATGACGGTTCAGGTGCGCGTTGGCGCAGAGTACGAATTTAAGAAAATTGATGCTTATACTCGTGTAGGTTACGTGTATGATCCTATCCCATTTAACGCAAAAGAAATTGGAAACAATCGAAATTTCTTGACGTTCGGCGTAGGCAAAGTTTTCGATGAGGTTGTAAAATTCGATATTGCGTACATGCGTGGTTCGTGGGAACAATCGGTTGAATCCCTCACCACCACTCAGACATCAAACCGCCTATTTGTATCGGCAGCGTATCGATACTGAGATACGGTCTCCCTAGACAACTATATGTAAAAGGCACTCACTCGTGCTGCATATCCGGAGCAAAAAAAAGGCGTTGACTGATACCGTCAATCAACGCCGGAGAAGTTTAATAGAAAGCCAAAACTGAGTTTAAGTCATTATACCAATTGAATATAAGCCATCTGAGCTCCATCTCCACGCCTTAACTCGCCCCGAATTATCCGGGTGTACCCACCATTTCGATCCTGATAACGCGGGCCTATATCATCGAATAGTTTTTGCAATATCGCATGTTTTCCTTGGCCATCTCCCTCGTGTAGGTTCGCCCCAATAATCATTCTGGCTGCTTGGCGGCGCGCATGCAGATCCCCACGCTTAGCCAACGTGATTAGTCGTTCCGCAATTCGCCTCAATTCCTTGGATTTAGCCAACGTCGTGCGAATCTGTTCGTGTTCAAACAACGCCGTAGCCTGATTTCGGAATAATGCTCTACGATGGCTGGTTGTTCGACCAAGTTTTCTTCCACTTTTTCTATGTCGCATGATTCCCCGGTCTTCCTTCCGTTCTGTTAATCTTCCTCATCATCAAGCTCCATTCCGAGGGAAAGTCCCATATTAGCCAGAAAATCCTTAATCTCGTTCAAAGATTTTCGCCCGAAATTACGAAACTTCAACATATCTTGTTCGGTCTTTACGACGAGATCCCGGATTGTCGTGATTTCTGCAGCTTCTAAACAATTTGACGAACGTACGGAAAGCTCAAGTTCGGCGACGGGTTTTGACAGGTACTTCTCGCGCTGCACTTTTTCCTCGTCAATCTCCTGTACCGGCTCAACATAGGTTTCATCGAAATCACTAAACAGCCGTAGTTGATCCAGCAAGATATCCGCGGCTTGCGTGACAGCATCTTTTGCTGTAATGCTAGCGTCGGTTGAGACTTCCAAAATCAAGCGGTCAAAGTTTGTCATGGGCCCAACCCGCGTCTCTTCAACTCGGAAATTGACACGTTTCACCGGCGAAAATTTTGCGTCAAGCGCAATCACTCCAATTGGCTGGTTCCCATCGGTGTGTTCTTCGGCATGTGTATAACCGCGTCCGCGACACACATGCAATTCCATGTTCAGTCCATCACATTTGTCTAATGTTGCAATGTATTGGTCGGGGTTAATGACCTCCGCTAGACTATTGGGCTGAATATCAGCGGCTGTGATCCTCCCGGATCCATTAGCTGATAGACGTAAGGTTATCGCTTCATCTGTGTGGACGAGGAATCGAATCTCTTTGAGATTGAGGAGAATTTGAATGACATCCTCCGTGACACCATCAATCGTCGAATATTCGTGTTTTGCTCCCTCAATGGCAACAGAAACAATGGCTGCCCCTTCGATTGACGAAAGCAGAACGCGTCGCAGTGAATTACCGAGGGTAATTCCAAATCCGCGCGCAAGTGGCTCGGCAATAAACTTGCCATAGTCCGGTCTCAGGCTTTCCAAGTCTGCCACAAGACGCTCTGGCTTCCTGATGTCCATTTATGTTGTCCTTCCACGTAGGTATATGTTATTTGGAGTAAAGTTCAATTATTAACTGAGTTTGGACGTTGGCGGCAACCTGGGTTGCATCTGGGTAACCTTGAATAATACCCGTCCGTTTGTCAGCGTCCAGTTCTAACCACTCAGGCGTGCCTGTCTGTTGTGCGTATTCTATTGCTTCTTGGAGTACACCTGCCTTGAGGCTTTTCTCTCGGACCTGAATCTTGTCACCAACGGTCACCAAATAGGAAGGAATGTTGACCAATTCGCCGTTAACTAGAAAATGGTTATGCTTAACGAGTTGCCTCGCTTGTCGTCGTGAACTTGCAAAACCAAAGCGATAAACCACGTTATCCAACCGCCGTTCCAGAAGGATTATCAATGTTTCTCCGGTTATTCCCTTCTGGTGTTCGGCTTTATTGTAATAGTTGTGAAACTGCTTCTCTAAGGTGCCATAGATTCGCTTGGCTTTTTGTTTCGCACGCAACTGCAGCCGGTAAGCATCTTTTCCGCGAATCGGCCTTTGGCCATGCTCTCCCGGAGGATAACCGCGGCGCTCAAATGAACACTTTGGTGTATTGCAGCGTCGCCCTTTTAGGAAGAGTTTTTCGCCTTCCCTACGGCATAATTTACAAACGGGACCTAAATATCTGCTCATTTTCTCCTTCGCGATTCATAATCGAGGTTAAACACGGCGTCGCTTTGGAGGACGACAACCATTGTGAGGTATTGGGGTCACATCTTTCATTAGCGTAACTTCAAGCCCCGCTGCTGAAAGCGCACGGATCGCAGATTCTCTTCCAGATCCCGGTCCTTTAACCCGCACCTCAACACGCCTCATTCCCTGCTCCATAGCCTTCTTTGCACATGCTTCTGCGGTCTGCTGTGCAGCAAACGGAGTACTTTTTCGGGAACCCGGGAAACTCATTCCGGCGCTTGCCCATGCAACTGTATTGCCCGAGGGATCCGTGATGGTAACAATTGTATTGTTAAATGTAGCCTGGATGTGAGCGATGCCTTCCGGTACATTCTTTCTTTCTCTTCGTTTTGCTCGATTTGGAGAACGCAAAAACAAACTCCTTTCACGTTGAAGAATAAACCAGTATCAACCACCTTTGCGAGCCGCTTCCTTGGATTTTCTACCCACAGAGATAGTTCTAGCTTTTCCTTTGCGTGTTCGTGCATTAGTGCTTGTTCGCTGACCGCGCACGGGTAGCTGACGGCGATGGCGCAATCCACGATAACTATTAATATCCATCAACCTCTTGATGTTTTGATCTACTTCTCGTCGCAGGTCGCCCTCAACCTTGTACTCTTGAGTAATTGTGGTTCTTAATTGACTGATTTCATCTTCAGCCAAACTTTCTACTTTTTTTGCTGGATCAATGTTCAAATCATGCACTAATTTCGATGCGTTGTGGCGACCAATCCCATATATGTAAGTAAGAGCGATGTCGACCCGTTTATTTCGGGGCAAATCAACCCCTGCAATCCTTGCCATGACCTTTCTCCTTTGAACTCACCATTGATAGTGTATTGGCTTCGGTCATCCTTGTCTTTGCTTGTGTTTCGGGTTCGAAGGGCAAATAACGCGAATGACGCCTTTTCTCTTTATGACTTTACACTGGTTACACATTTTTTTAACAGAGGCTTTGACTTTCATCGGCTTCCTTCTCCCTCTAAACAGTTACAGCACATCATCTAGACCGACGTCCTTTGATTCGCCGTCCCTTAATGAATCCCTCATAACTCCGATCCGTCAGATGAGATTCAATCTGCGACACTGTGTCCAACACGACGCCAACGACAATCAGCACTGACGCGCCGCTCACCATGGTACCGATTTGTAACCAACCCTCAAACATTATCGGAATGATCGAAATTGCAGCCAAAAAGCAGGCGCCGGGTAGGGTAATGCGTGTTAATACAAAGTTGATGTGCTCGGCAGTTCGCTTCCCCGGTCGAATCCCGCCTTTTTCTAAAATATGCGCACCGTGCTTTTTCAGCGTATCCGCCATGTCAACAGGGTTAATTTGTACAGCCGTGTAGAAATAGGTAAACGCGATGATTAGACTAGCATAGATGATCAAGTATACCGGATGACCTGGGTTCCCTAAGACTCCTTGTAACCCAAGCGCCCATCCCCAATCCTGCGGCAGAAAACCCAAGATGGTACCAGGGAATTGCATCAAGGTTACTGCGAAAATTATTGGTATCATGCCTGCGGCATTGACGCGAAGGGGCAGATGGGTCCTCTGGCCACCATACATCCGTGTGCCTTTTATCTGTCGCCCATACTGAACAGGAATCTTTCTAACAGATTGAGTGACGAACACCGTACCCATCACCGCAACAACAATCAGCGCTAGAAAGATAACTAGCTGTATTAAACCAAAGTTGGGATCGTTAATCAAGCGACTAGATATAGATGAAACACCACCGGGTACTGCCGCTACAATCCCAACCGTGATGATGAGTGAGATTCCTTGACCGATGCCTCTTTCCGTAATCTGCTCTCCAAGCCACATTACGAAAGCGGTGCCAGCCATCAAGGTGATAACCGTTAAGAAATGAAATGACCAACTTTCATTCATAACGATTTCTGCATTTATTCCGAGGTTCCCAGGATTGCGTAATAGGAAACTGATTCCCAATCCCTGTACAGCACTCAGGATGACAGTGCCGTAACGCGTATACTGAGTAATCTTCTTGCGTCCATCCGGTTCCTTCGATAACCTCTCAAGAGAGGGCACGACGACAGCAAGAAGCTGCATGATAATCGATGCACTGATGTATGGCTGGATGCCGAGTGCAAAGATTGTCATCTGACTAAACGCACCGCCAGAGAACAAGTCCACGAATCCTATCATGTTACCGCCGGGGCGATCTGTCAACTGGTTGAAAAACTCCTCTAGGGCTTGGTCGTCAATCCCCGGGATTGTGATGTGTGCCCCAAACCGGTAAACAATCAGCAACAACGCCGTAAAGATGATACGAGACCGTAACTCCGGAATTTTGAACACATTCCGGAAGGCGCTTATCATCTGCGGTTTGTCTTTTGAGTTCATCATACAATCACTGATTAGGCGGGTGCCAAAACTTACTCTAGTGAGGGGCGTACATAGCGTAAAATCTTACCCGATTCGCTCTACGAATCAGATAGGGCTGACTAGGAAATTACCTCAACCTTGCCGCCAATCTGCTGGATTTTTTCAACTGCCGACTTCGCGAAACTGTGCGCACACACGGTTAACTCTTTTTCAAGGGAACCGTCGCCAAGGATTTTTACGCGCGCGTTCCTATGCTTCACCATACCTCTGTCGCTTAGCATTTCAACCGTAACAGTCGTGTTACTCTCAAAGCAGTTCAGTTCCTTGACGTTCACTACATCATATTTAATTCGTTTATGTTTGGTTACCGAAGGTCCGCGCTTAGGTAGCCTTCTTACCAGTGGCATTTGGCCGCCCTCGAACCAAGCAGGAATAGATCCGCCGGAACGCGATTTCTGGCCCTTGTGTCCCCGTCCGCCGGTTTTACCCCAACCCGAAGCCTCGCCTCGTCCAATTCGCTTCTTGCCTCGTTTTGAACCTTGTGCCGGTTTGAGCTCATTCAACTTCATGACAATCAACTCCATTTCATTGATTCGCCGACGGTGAACTCTCGCCGGTCAAATCCTCAACGCGTTTTCCGCGAAGACGGGCGACATCGTTGACATCTTTCAGACTCTTTAACGCTAACATCGTCGCCTCTGCAATATTCTTTACATTTCTAGATCCAAGACGTTTAGTCAACACATCTTTAATTCCCACAAATTCCAAGATCGTCCGCGTGGCATGCCCGGCAACAATTCCAGTTCCAGGACTCGCCGGCTTCAGTAGAACCTTGGCGGCTTTGAATTTACTAAAGGTCTCATGCGGAATGGTGCCTCCCAGCAACGGTACTCGGATTAAGTTTTTCTTCGCATCAGCAATGCTTTTACTTATCGCCGAAGGAACATCGTTGGCGCTTCCGAACCCAATGCCAACAATACCTTCAAAGTTTCCGACTGCCGAAAGCGCATTAAAACTTGGGGTGCGCCCACCTTTGCTGACACGCATAACGCGGTTAATCGCAATTGATCGTTCTTCAAATTCAGAATCGCCCGGATCTATTTTTTCAACTCGCAACGAAACCCTCCTTTAGCAACACCAAATGCCTCCGCCCCTATGTTGTATAATAACGTTCCCCTAAAACTTCAAACCGCCTTCCCTGGCAGCATCTGCAAGGGCTTTTACTCTCCCATGATATAGGTTTCCGCCCCGATCAAACACAACAGATTGAATCTGAAACTCTTTAGCCTTGTTGGCAATCAGCGCGCCCACTTTCTCCGCGGCACTAGCATTTCCGCCTTGCGAAATGCTCTTTTTCAATTCGGGTGCTAAGGTCGAAGTAGCGGCAAGTGTGACACGATTTTCGTCATCAATAAGTTGAGCGTAAATGTGATTGGCACTCTTGAAAACAGATAGTCTCGGCCTCTGGTTCGTACCAATTACCTTCTGTCGCACATGTCTTTTCCGTGCTACGCGTGCAAGTTTTTTCCTTTTGAGTCGATTCAATGATTGTCCTCCTAAGTTCGCTCGGCGCACAAGTATACCGAAGTCTATGCTTTTGCTTTACCCTCTTTCATGCGAACACGTTCGCCTTCATAACGAATGCCTTTGCAAGGTTGATAAACGTCGGGTTTCTTGATTTGACGAATTGATGCGGCAACTTGACCAACGAGCTGTTTGTCAACGCCACTTACGATGATAGGAGTATGAAGTTGACCATCAACGTTTTCGGTGCCATCAACGCGGATTGTGATTCCGTCTGGAGGAGCATAAGTAACGGGATGAGAATATCCTACGTTCAGCACCAATGATTTCTGGTTGTTAATTTCTGCGCGATACCCAGTGCCCACAACGCGGAGTTTTTTCTCAAATCCGTCAGTGACTCCCTTCACCATATTCGCAATTAAACTACGGGTGAGACCATGCAACGATTTGTGCATTTTCTGATTACTCAATCTCTCAACCTCAAGCCGACCATCCTCTTTCTTCACTTTACTACCGTCGGGAATTGTCCAATCCAACTTCCCCTTGGGTCCCTCCACACTAATTCGAGACTCGTCAAGGTTTATTTTAACATTCGCCGGCACTTCAATGGGCATTTGTCCTATTCTTGACATGATGACTTTCCCTAAAATTCAACAAGAAACACTTACCAAATATGGCACAAGACTTCGCCGCCAATTTTGGCAGCGTGACATTGAGAAGCCGTCTGTACACCTTGAGACGTAGACAAGATAGCGATACCAAGGTCACCGTGAACGCGAGGCAAATCGGCTACTCCGACATACACTCGGCGCCCGGGTTTGCTGATTCGTTTCAGACCTGAAATAACTTTCTCTTGGTTATCGCCATACTTGAGGTAGATACGCAAAATCCCCTGCTTCCCATCATTGATAAGACGATAATTCCGGATGTATCCTTCCTCGGTCAAAATTCGAGCAATTTCCGCTTTCACCCTTGATGCGGGCAATTCGACTCGCTCATGGCTAACCGTATTTGCATTGCGAATCCGTGTTAACATGTCCGCAATCGGGTCTGTCATTGACATGTAACCTTTTCTCCTTTACCAGCTGGCTTTTTTCACGCCGGGGATTTTACCTTCTCTGGCAAAAAGTCGAAAGCAAATGCGGCATAGTTCAAATTTGCGAAGAAAACCACGAGGTCGTCCACAGACGCGGCAGCGATTGTATTGCCGAGTTCGGAATTTCGGAGTTCTTTTCTGTTTAGCAATTAATGCTTTTGTTGCCAAATCGGTTGCTCCTAGTTGATTGTTAATTTTCCTTTAGTAACGATTGACACTGACATACGATAAGAAACGAACGTTTCTCTTGCGGCTAACAGGACGAAATTAAGAATTCTCCCTAAGGGGCATTCCCAATGCCTTCAGCAACTCTCGACCTTCCTCGTCTGTCTGAGCTGTCGTAACGATAGTGACGTTCAACCCTCGAACCTCGTCTACTTGGTCATATTCGATTTCGGGGAAGATGAGCTGCTCTTGAAGACCTAGCGAGTAATTACCGCGTCCATCAAAGGCGTCGGGAGACAAACCGCGAAAATCTCGAATTTGCGGCAGGACAGTATTGACAAGCCTATTGAAAAATTCATACATGCGTTGTCGACGCAAGGTGACCTTACACCCGATAGAAGCGCCTGCACGGACTTTGAAATTGGATACAGACTTCTTAGCCCGCGTGATAACTGCACGCTGACCGCCGATCTGCGTCAGTTCTTCAACCGCGCTTTCCAGCAATTTCGGATTCTGCATCGCAGCACCAAGTCCGACGTTCAGATTAACCTTTTCTAACTTGGGAATTTGCATCACATTAGGGTAATTGAACCGCTTTTGCAATGCAGGCACAACCTCTTCTTGATAAAATGTCCTGTACTCACTCATTATTCACGCTCGCTGCATAGCTTCGTCAAATCGTGCTGATTTGGAATCCAAAGATACAAATTACAGATTCTACGCTAACTTCTGTCCACGGTCCGAGCAGCTTATTCCTGCTCCGCCACCGCCCCACATTTTTTGCACACACGCAGGCGATACTTTTTTGTACGAGTCCCGGCCTCTCGCTCAAAGACCTGCCGTTTCGTGCGAGTGGGTGCATTGCATTTGGGACAAACCAATTTCAGGTTGGAAAGGTGAACCGTTCCCTCTTTTTCAACTACACCGCCTTGTCCCATTTGGTTTGGGCGCATGTGTTGTTTAATCATCTGAACGCCTTCAACAACGGCGCGATTTTTACTGGGGATAATTCCAAGAACTCTGCCTGTCTTTCCCTTGTCCTTGCCGCTTAACACCGACACCAAGTCATTGTCCTTTATATGAGTTTTTCTTGTTGACACTATCTCCTCCTAGACGAATAGTGATTCTCGTCAAATGACTTCGGGGGCCAAGGACACAATTCGTGTGAATTCTCGTTCCCTCAATTCACGTGCAACCGGACCAAAGATTCTAGTACCACGTGGCTGATTCTGAGGATCAATCAACACTGCGGCGTTTTTATCGAACTTGATGTATGAACCGTCCGGGCGACGATACCCTTTGGTAGTACGCACAACAACTGCACGAACGACTTCCCCCTTTTTCACCTGACTATTGGGATTCGCCTCTTTCACACTTGCAACGATAACATCCCCTAACCGAGCGTAGCGCTTGCGTGTCCCACCTAACACGCGTATACACATTAGTTGCTTTGCTCCAGTGTTATCTGCACAAATCAATCTACTTGACGTTTGAACCATGGGGTGTTCCTCACTTCACACATTAGCCGCATAAAACAGTAAAGGTACTGAATCCGAGGTATCCAGAATTCTCTACGAATCATTGCGCTGCTTGTAAATTACGAACTGCTGTCACTTCCTGATTCCGCCTTTGCCGTGATTTGGCGAACACGCCATTTTTTCCGCCGGCTAAGCGGACGCGATTCAATGACCTGCACCACATCCCCAACTGCACAAGCATTCTGTTCATCATGAGCTAGCACTCTTGTCGTGTGTCTCACGATTTTCTTATAAAGCGGATGCTGGTAGGCTCGCGTGATGGCTACTACAACCGTTTTGTCCATCCGGTTGCTCGTCACAATACCAGTTTGACTCTTCCGATGTCCTTGACTCTCTTGACTCAAGCTCATCCTCTCCTTAACTTTGAACTATGGGGCACTTTCAATTCCGCGTTCTCTCGCCCTAAGGATTGTGTTTATCCGTGCTATATCGCGTCTAATTTTTTTTAGCTGAGAAGTATCTTCTAGCTGCCCAAGGATGTTTCGAAATCGCTGATTGAATAGACTTTCTTGGAGATTCGAAAGCTCGTTCGTCAGATCTTCGACAGATTGAATCCGTAACTCTTTAGCGGTCATGATCAGTATTCTCCGCCTCTGCTTATGAATTTTGTTTTGAGCGGAAGCTTGTGCGAAGCAAGCCGCATCGCCTCTTTTGCTTCTTCAAGAGGCACACCGCTTAACTCATAGAGCACACGCCCGGGTTTGACCACCGCTACCCAGTATTCAGGCGGTCCTTTTCCACTGCCCATCCGTGTTTCAGCAGGTTTTTTGGTAACAGGTTTTTGAGGAAAAATTTTAATCCAAACCTTGCCGCCTCGCCTAACATGGCGTGTTATAGCAACTCGAGCCGACTCAATTTGGCGGCTCGTGATCCATCCACATTCCATTGATTGCAGACCATATTCGCCAAAGTTTATTCTCGAACCGCGATAAGGTTGCCCGCGCCGCTTCCCGCGCTGTACTTTACGGTGTAACACCCGTTTGGGCATCAACATTGCCTATACTCCTGTCTTGCTTATTCCACTCTGAACAAGCGGCGTGAGACGGATTTGAATCTATCACCGCTCTCTGCACTTAGCACTGTCAACTTACTCGCGCCATCTACCCGAACCTCGGCGTCTCGTCGAATCATCATCGCCGAAACGTTCGCCGCGTCGGCGAGGACGCGATCGACCTTCTCCGGGCCCCGTTGTTTTTTGTACTGATGATTCACCGTGTACTGCTTCGGCAGTACCTATAACTTCGCCCTTGAAAATCCACGTCTTAACCCCTATTTTGCCGTACGTCGTATCTGGCTGGCAAAATCCATAATCAATTTTCGCTCTAAGCGTATGTAAGGGAACTCTACCTTCGATGCTTGTTTCTGTACGCGCCATCTCAATGCCGCCAAGGCGACCACTAACGGTAGCCTTCACGCCTTGAGCACCAGCCCGCATAGAATCAGCGATGCTTCGTTTCATTGCTTGCCGAAAGGGGGATCGTCGCTGGATTTTCAAAGCAATGGCTTCCGCGACCAATTGAGCATCAAGTTCCGGTGTTTTAATTTCCGTCACATTAATGCGAACCGATCGCCCGATGAATTTCTCCAAGTCCACCTGCAGTTTCTCTGCTTCAACACCGCGGCGTCCAATGACAATACCGGGACGTGCCGTATGAATATTTATAGAACATCTATCCGCGACCCGCTCAACCTCAACCCGTGAAATGCCCGCACGCGCCAGTTTGTCTTTGACGAACTCTTGAATCTGCAAATCCTCATGGAGCCAAAGGGCATATTCTTTCTCACTATACCACTTGGAATCCCATGTTTCAATGATTCCGAGGCGTAATCCACGCGGATGCGTTTTTTGTCCCACTAAAACCTCCTCAGTCTAAAATGTGCCGAAACTGACGCTGGAAACCGTTTGGGTAGTACGTCACACACTGTCATTGAGAAATGTCCAAAACCTAACTTTCATCGCTATCACTTTCCTCATCCAGCACAACGGTAATATGACACCTTCGCCGCAGTATCCTATTCGCCATTCCACGCGCTCTTGGTCGGATCCATTTCCGTGTCACTCCCTCATCAATGAAGATTTTCTTGATGAAGAGATTGCTTTCATCCACGGTTGAATCTTGGTGCTGTGCATTAGCCACGGCGGACTGAATTAATTTTCGAATCACCACCGATGTTGATTTATGCAAGAATGCCAATTGATTTAGAGCATCTTCGACAAATCTGTCTCTGACTAAATCCGCCACCAAACGCGCTTTTCGCGGGCCAACTGGCACATTCTTGATGCTCGCTTTCGCTTCCATTCGATAACCTCCAACACACGCCTTTCCTATACTCGAGAGCCCCGTGCGTGCGATCTAAATGTGCGCGTGGGAGCAAATTCGCCTAGTTTATGTCCTACCATGTTCTCCGTGATATACACCGGAAAAAACTTCTTTCCGTTATGTATTGCAAGCGTATGACCTATCAGTTCCGGCGTAATTGTAGAACGTCGAGACCAAGTGCGAATGACACGTTTTGTACCTGATCGCTCTAACGTCTCAATTTTCTTCTGAAGTTTAGGGTCTATATAGGGGCCCTTTTTTACTGAACGTGGCATTCTAATTCCTTCACTGCAAAATCAGCATTCAATTGAACCAAAGCCTTTGGTAAATTTCTCGTTGAATTACTTACGTCGGCTAACAATGAATTGACCCGACTTCTTTTTCGGGTTTCGCGTTTTGTACCCTTTAGTTGGAACGCCCCAAGGAGTTACAGGATGTCTACCTCCCGAACTTTTTCCTTCTCCGCCGCCATGCGGATGATCTATTGGATTCATTGCAACACCGCGCACTTTCGGACGCCGTCCCATCCAGCAAGAACGTCCACCCTTTCCTATTGAAATGTTGGAATGGTCGACATTTCCAACTTGCCCAACCGTAGCCATACACCGCACCGGGAGCAAACGAATTTCACCTGATGGCATCCGCAGACGTGCATATCGCCCCTCGCGGTCAACGAGTTGAGCAGCCACACCCGCACTACGCACGAGTTGTCCGCCTGCTCCGGGGACCATCTCCACATTATGTACGGCAGACCCAAGGGGGATTCTTTCGAGCGGTAACGCGTTGCCCACCTTGATTTCCGCGTCCGGTCCCGAATTGAGCATCTCACCTACCTGGAGCCCTAAAGGGGCAAGGATGTAGCGTTTTTCACCGTCCACATAGTGTAGTAGTGCTATCCGAGCAGAACGGTTAGGATCGTACTCAATTGAGGCTACCTTAGCCGGTACACCGAACTTATTGCGCCGAAAATCGATTTCTCGATAGCGTCGCTTATGGCCGCCGCCACGCCTTCTTACCGTCATTCGGCCCGCACCATTTCGTCCGGCGTTTTCCTTCAGCCCTTTGACCAAAGATTTCTCCGGCTTTCGACGGGTAATCTCTTCAAAAGAGTGACCGGTCATAGATCGCCGGCTTGGTGTTACGGGCGAGTATATCTTAATTGCCATAATCCATAGCCCTCTAAACGAATGTACGTGTAGGCGAGTCCCAGAGAGATTAAAAAATGCGGAGTCTTAGCGAATGTCCACCTGAATTAGATGGACTCGAAAATCTGGACATCTGTTCCCGGTTCAACCGTAATGATAGCTTTCTTCCAGTGAGGTCGTCTTCCGCGTCGGTGCTGAAAAAGCTTGCCTTTAGGCTTGCCGCGTACACGCATTGTACTTACGTTAAGAATCTTCCCTTTAAGATCAAGCAGTTCCTCCGCTGCTTGACGAATTTCTGCTTTGGTAGCCTTTGTGTCCACTACAAAGCAAAATTTGTTGGACGACTCGCGAAGATCCGTACTTTTTTCTGTGACCAAAGGCTTTAATAGGATTTGATATAAATCTTTCATTGCTCCGACACTTGCTCATTCACACTGTCACTTGGTTGAAAGAATTTCATCTGCAACTTCTCAATAGCCGGCTCGGTGATTACAATCTTGTCGTGCCATAAGATATCGTAGACATTCAATACGTCCCATATACACGTATTCACGTGTGGGATATTGCGAACAGATAATTGAAGGTTCCGATCCTGTTGATCTAGTACCAAAAGGAGCTTGCCGTCTAGTTTGAGTGCACCCAAGAACTGAACGACATCTTTTGTCCGCGGCCTATCGAGCGTAAAACCTTCAATGAGAACACATTGGGCGTTTTGAAACCTGTCTGCCAGCGCCGAACAGATCCCGAGTCTTCGGATCTTCTTCGGTGTGTGTTGACGATAGCTGCGAGGCATCGGTCCAAACGCAACCCCGCCATGCACTCTCGTGGGCGATCCACTGTCTCCGACACGCGCGCGCCCAGTTCCCTTTTGACGGTGTAACTTCCTGCCGCTTGCCTTGACTTCAGCGCGCGTTTTAGTTGAGGCTGTACCGCTCCGTTGGTTGGCAAGGTGCGCAACAACACATTGATGTAGCACATGTGTACGCACGGGGGCATCAATGAAACCGTCTGATAATTCCTTCTGATGGATTATCTGGCCCGAACGGTTATACACGTCAAAGGTTGCCATCACAATTGTCCTTCATTCACAAATCCGATCTGTCCACGCTACGCACCAATCTTGACAGCTTTGTTAATCAGCAAAAACCCATTTGTTGGCCCAGGAACAGCGCCTTTAACCAACAGAAGGCTCCTATCAGCGTCCGCCTGGATGACCTGCAAATTCTGAACGGTGACTCGTCTACCACCATGCCGCCCAGCCATTCGCTTACCCTTGAACACCCGCGATGGATGTGCGCTCGCGCCAATTGATCCGGTGCGTCGAAGATCCTGTTCACCGCCATGGCTCTTTTTCCCGCCGGCAAAGCCATACCGTTTAACCACTCCCGTGAAACCAAGCCCTTTTGAGGTGCCAGTCACATCAACGTATTCTCCAACCGAAAAAATACTCGAATCAATCATCGAACCTACCGATAGCTGGTCGGTATCATCAACGGGAAACTCAAACAGTACTCGCGGAGGTGTAACACCCGCCTTGTCGATATGTCCGCGTTCCGGTTGATTGACTTTATTATCTTTACGATTTCCAAAGCCCAGTTGGACGGCTTGATACCCATCCTGGTCTTCGGTCTTAATCTGCACAACTGGGCACGGACCAGCTTCGATTGCAGTCACCGGGAACGCTTTGCCGGATTCATCGAATACTTGGGTCATCCCCACCTTTTTTCCTATTATTCCTCTAACCATCTATCGCATTCCTGAAACGGTGGCAACAATTCAATACAAACTGCCCCAACTCGTTTATAAAAGTGTGATTTTTACATCAACACCGGCAGGCAGATCCAGGTGCATCAACGCATCTACGGTTTTTGGCGTCGTTTCAAGGATATCCAATAACCGCTTGTGAATTCGCATCTCAAACTGTTCGCGCGACTTCTTGTCCTTAAACGTCGATCTCTGCACCGTATAGACATGCTTTTTCATTGGAAGTGGAATAGGTCCGGATACAACTGCCCCTGTTCGTTTCGCAGTATCCGCTATCTGTCCCGACGATTTGTCCAACAACCGGTGATCGAACGCTTTAAGGCGAATGCGAATCTTCTGATTGTCCATTACGATTCCCTGTTAAGTGTGAGGGCACGCAGGCCGCATCTTGGAAGGATCAATCTTACTCGATGACCTTAGACACAACACCTGCGCCAACGGTTTGCCCGCCTTCTCGAATCGCGAACCGGAGTTCCTCTTCGAGAGCAATCGGCTTGGAAAGCTCTACAGTAATCTGAGTGTTGTCTCCGGGCATTATCATCTCAACACCTTCCGGAAGTTGCATATTACCGGTCACGTCAGTTGTGCGAAAATAGAACTGAGGACGATATCCGCTAAAGAATGGTGTGTGCCGCCCGCCTTCCTCTTTTTTCAAGATATAGGTCTCGGCTTCAAATTTGGTATGCGGTGTAATTGTTCCCGGGGCAGCCAATACCTGACCACGCTCAACTTCCTTCCGTTCCACGCCGCGAATTAGGACGCCGACATTGTCACCCGCGCGCCCTTCGTCAAGAAGTTTGCGAAACATCTCCACACCTGTTGCCACAGTGGAGTGAGTCGGTCGAAGGCCAACGATTTCGACAGTGTCGCCTACGTGTACAATTCCGCGTTCCACTCGCCCCGTAACGACAGTACCGCGTCCGCTAATGGTGAAAATGTCCTCGACTGGCATTAGGTACGGCTTATCGACATCTCTCACGGGTTCGGGAATATACTCATCGACCTGCGCCATCAAATCAAGAATCGGCGCACAGGCTTCGCTGTTCGGGTCTCCGCTCGATTCCATGGCATTCAGTGCGGAACCCGATACGACCGGAATATCGTCCCCTGGGAAATTGTATTCATTCAACAACTCGCGAACTTCCAACTCGACCAATTCAAGCAGTTCCGGATCATCCACCATATCCGCTTTGTTCAAAAACACGACGAGAGAAGGGACATTCACCTGCCGTGCAAGAAGAACATGCTCCCGTGTTTGAGGCATGGGGCC
Source organism: Candidatus Poribacteria bacterium (assembly GCA_022827055.1). Taxonomy (GTDB): domain Bacteria; phylum Poribacteria; class WGA-4E; order WGA-4E; family JAJDTR01; genus JAJDTR01. The sequence goes on from JAJDTR010000164.1 coordinate 92,443, forward strand.
ATCAGCGGCAGAAACCACGAGGATGGCTCCGTCCATCTGAGCAGCGCCCGTGATCATGTTCTTGATATAGTCGGCATGGCCAGGACAATCAACGTGCGCATAATGCCGATTCTCGGTTTCATATTCAACGTGCGCGGTATTGATTGTGATTCCACGCTCTTTTTCCTCAGGAGCTTTGTCGATCTCATCATAGGTCATCACATAGTCTTTGCTTGCAAGATTCGACAAAACCATGGTTATTGCCGCAGTTAATGTGGTCTTGCCATGGTCAACGTGGCCAATCGTACCGATATTCACGTGTGGCTTAGTTCTGTCAAATTTTTCTTTTGCCATTTGTTATGAATTTCCTCCTCGCATGGAAAAGCCAAAAATCCGTAAGGCTTGGTAAGACAATACAAAACTAGCTACGTGGCTTCGACGTCACATGATACCGAAGCCGCTAAACTTTTTTCAAGGAAATGATGTCTTGCGCAACGCTGGAAGGCACACTACTGTAGTGCGAAAACTCCATGGAATAATTTGCGCGTCCTTGTGTCAATGAACGAAGTGTTTTAACATACCCAAACATTTCGGAAAGCGGCACCGAGGCTTGAATCACATGGACACGCGATTTCTGTTGAAGATCTGTTTGAAGAATTTGCGCACGTCGTGCATTTAAATCCCCAATCACCTTGCCCAAATATTCATCAGGTACAATAACTTCCACTTTCATAATGGGTTCAAGCAAAATCGGCCCCGCGCGCTTCACAGCCTCTTTGAATGCCATTGATGCCGCGATTGAAAACGCCATTTCGGACGAATCTACAGCATGGAAGGAGCCATCATATAACCGCACACCCACATCAACAACAGGATAATCCGCCAATACTCCGGTATTCATGGAATTTTGGATGCCCTTGTTGATTGCCGGGATATATTCTTGAGGTATAATTCCGCCTTTGGTATCATCAACGAATTCATATTCTGAACCTTTTTCTAACGGGAAGATCTCAATGGCGACATGCCCATATTGCCCGCGTCCGCCGGACTGTCTCACAAACCTTCCTTCCGATGTGGCATGCCTTTGAATTGTTTCCCGATATGCAACTTGCGGATTCCCGATGTTCGCTGACACATTAAACTCGCGAATCAGCCGATCCACGATAATTTCAAGGTGTAACTCGCCCATTCCGGACAACAGAGTTTGGCCCGTCTCACTATCCTGATGCACCTTAAAAGTCGGATCTTCCTCCGCCAACTTAAGAAGTGCCAGGTTCAACTTGTCTACATCAGATTTCGTACAAGGTTCCACGGCAACAGACATGACTGGCAACGGAAAAACCATTGTGTCCAGCGTGACCTGCGCATCCCGATCACAGATTGTGTCGCCTGTCGCAATATCTTTGAGCCCAATGGCAGCAACGATGTCGCCAGCGTAGACGGCATCTCGTTCCTCACGCTTGTTCGCATGCATTTGCATGAGCCTGCCAATTCTTTCACGCTTACCACGTGTGCTATTGTAAACAGTTGCTCCTCGAGTTAAAACGCCTGAATAAACGCGCAGGAACGTCAATTTGCCCACATGGGGATCCGACATTATCTTGAATGCCAATGCGCAAAACGGTTCATCATCACTAGGCAAACGCTCTTCCATTTCTTGGGTTTCAGGGTTCAGCGCTTCGACAGGAGGAACATCTATTGGTGAAGGAAGATAGGAAACTATTGCATCCAAAAGCGGTTGCACACCCTTATTTTTCAATGCGGAACCGCATAGGACGGGCACAACCTTTCCACTTAAAGTAGCATTTCTCAAGCCTGTTCTAATCTCGGCCTCAGACAACTCGACACCATCAAAATATTTAGCCAACAGATCATCATCCCACTCAACGATCGTCTCTATCAGGCTAGAACGGTACTCGGAAACCATTCCCATCATCTCTGCAGGAATGTCAATTTCATGGACTGTGGTGCCTAGATTCGCCTCATCCCACGCGAACCCCTTATATTCAATCAGATCTACTACGCCTCTGAATTGTTCCGCGGATCCAATCGGCAACTGAATCGGAATTGCAGTTGTGCCGAGTCGATCAGTCATCATTTCAACTGTCCTGAAGAAATCGGCGCCCGTGCGGTCCATCTTGTTAATCAGAGCCACACGCGGGACGCTGTACTTATCCGCCTGCCTCCAAACTGTTTCTGATTGAGGTTCGACACCCCCAACAGCACAAAACACCGCTACGGCACCATCAAGCACCCGCAAAGACCTCTCAACTTCAACAGTAAAATCTATGTGTCCGGGAGTATCAATGATATTGATGCGATTGTCATTCCATCGACAAGCAGTAGCGGCCGCTGTAATTGTGATGCCTCGCTCCTGTTCTTGCACCATCCAGTCCATCGTCGTCGTACCTTCATGCACTTCGCCCAAACGATGCACTCGCCCCGTATAGTACAGAATCCGCTCTGTCACGGTCGTTTTTCCAGCATCAATGTGTGCCATGATGCCGATGTTCCGCGTGGAAGCCAAACTAAAACGGCGCGGGTCGATTGACTTGCGACTTTCAGATGTGGACTGTTGCTTCACCGCAGACTTCATAACCTAAAATTCACCATTAAGAAATTTAAAGAACTTCCATCAGGAAGCACTTACCATCGATAGTGGGCAAACGCACGGTTCGCTTCTGCCATTCGATGTTGTTCGAACTTTCTACGAATTGCGGCGCCTTCATTTTTCGAAGCGTCTAAAAACTCGCCTGCCAAGCGCGCTTCCATTGTTTTTTCCCCTCGCGCCCTCGCCGATTGGAGAATCCACCTAAACGCCAATGTTGTACGCCTTTCCGCCTTAACATCAACAGGAACCTGATAGGTCTGTCCGCCTACCCGCCGAGAACGAACCTCCAGGACAGGTTTGACATTATTAATCGCTTGACGAAAAACAGTGAGACCATCCTGCTTGGTTTTGGCGCCTACTATGTCCAAACTCCCATACAATACCCTCTGAGCAGTACTTCTCTTTCCATCCAGCATCAAGCAATTTACAAACTTTGTAATCAGCGTACTATCAAACTTAGGGTCCGGCACTAACTCGCGTTTGACGGCAATCTTGCGCCTTGGCATATTCTCCTCCATCCGAGACCTAAAACCGACATCAGAGTCTCAGGCTTACCATTGCTAGCCAACTTTCTTCGCTCCATATTTTGATCGGCCTTGCCGACGATTCTCAACCCCTGCCGTATCCAATGTTCCTCGTACTATATGATATCTGACATTGGACAAATCCTTGACCCTACCGCCGCGCACCAGCACAACCGAGTGCTCCTGAAGATTGTGATCGATTCCGGGAATGTAACATGTAGCTTCAAGCCCCGTCGTGAATCGCACGCGTGCAACTTTTCGCAGGGCGGAATTCGGTTTCTTGGGGTTTACAGTCTTTACCTGCAAACAAATTCCGCGCCTCTGTGGGCAACTTTGAAGCACCGGGGATTTCGTCTGTTTGGCAGTTTTCTTTCGAGGCTTTCTTACTAATTGATTGATTGTTGGCATGTTCTACTCCGGCGAAGTAATTGGTAATTCCTTGCGTTAAATTACCTGTTTTCGGAATTAGGTGTCACCTCTACATGGCCGCGCAAAAACTGTTTGCGCGAGAGCGTCACAAGCACAATTTAATGCTATAGACAAAAATAAAGCCCCGAAAGGGGCTCACAAAGGCATCTTCTCAATTAAAAACCAACATTAACTACGAAAGATAATAAAGGTTTTTCGGAATAGCTTGCCTCCCTTTCTGCAACAGTCAGTAGGGACAATGTGACACCAAGCGTGGAATTATACCAAACTGACTCGGCAATGTCAAGTTTATTTGTGCATTTTTCTTGCGGTGTGCGATTTTTCTGCTATTCGCCACCCCACTACCCATTTTCTATAGCGAGGCTGTGTAGAATGGATGTTGCTGATCGACATTAATCCCCTGCAATTTCTTGTCTCTTACGGCAGAGGAGTTCAACAACCCCCAGGTGAAAACGCAGCCTGGAAAATTCTGCTGGTGTCGTTAAGATTGCCGTAAAACGCTCGTACCTCCGGATCGTAGGAATTACGCCAAAAACACGGTGGAATCACGGAACAATTGCTCAAATAAGGACGAAAGCGGTGTCCATAATATGCTTGTACGGTCTTACGTTCTCTTTGTGTCTTGCGAACCGTAGCTGTATGGAGTAGAGCAATATTGAAAAGCACAATTGTGCCGGCGGGCCATGAAAATCTACGCACCCGTTCTTCTCCAGCTGGGCTTCTCCTTCTAGAATGGAATTGTTGACGGATTCGGGCGATATGGAAAAGCAATGCGTGCTCTCGTCAACCTCGGTGAGGTAAAGCATGAGTTGCATATAGTCCATTCGAAGCGGATGATTCTTCCAGTGCAGCCGGTCTCGATGAAAGTGTTGGCGCGGTTCTCCATCATATGGAGCCATGTGACGAAGGCAAATTTCGGAGAAACACACCGGCCCACCCATCAGGAATGTAATGAGAGGGAGAATTTTCGGATGGCGCAGCAACGCATCGAATCCCGGTGAGGTGACAAGAGCATTGCAGTTTCGTGTTTGATATGCATCGAAAGGATGCCAGCAATTTGGAGGACCGAACTTCTCCCGATCAATGTCGTAGAGCCGGACAAAATGCGTGAGTTCATCTGAAGTTAGAGCATCCTGAAGAACTACATAGCCGTGCGTTCGGAAATATTCAAAATGTCCCTGGCTGTAATTGTTTAGTCCATTGACTCCTTGCGGCGAATACAAGGCACTCCCTTTATTCCACGACCGATGGCAATTTCCCCCATGTACCCAATTGCGAGCGATATCCCTTGTGGGAGGAGCATCTTGCCCCGATGCAGGAGCGAGTCCCTACCGAAAGTGGGTTTTCATTGCATAGTTGTTTAGTGAGTTGATTTATCGTGAACGCGGAATATCGGGGCAAGATGCTCCTCCCACATATAATCCAAGAATGCCCCGCTGCCGATAGTCAGGCGCAATACACTGCCAAACCAATATCGCCACTCATTTTGCTGAACTAAACAGTTACCCCTGGCTTATTTCCGCTTCAAACACCGGGTAACTACTATTCAGCGGCACTTCTTTGCCTCCTCACTCTCTCCGTCAACGACTACCATATAGTGCTCTCTTTGTGGAGCTCAGGTCCTGTGCCTGTCGCCCACGGAATTAAAAATTACGTTACAGGGTTCAACAATTTGAAATCTGGCAATCGTCTCATGTTAGCACACTCCTCACAAATTTCAATGTAGATTCTATATTCGCGTTGATTTCATTCAATGTGGTACCGCCTACACACTCAACATATAGTGGTCCATCAAATCCACCTGCAGCAAGCCCACCCAGAACTTTCCCGAAATCGACCAGCCCTTCGCCGGGAGTCACCATAACATCGGGTTCGCCGCTCTGAACTACGCAGTCCTTTATGATTACCGTGGTAACCCTAGACGCGACTGCGTCGATATCTATTTCTGGACGAAGTCCGCCCTTCGAATAGTAGATAATGTTACCTGGATCGTAGCAGATACCAAACGCAGGGTGGCTTACTTCCCGATCTGCTTTGATAAGATCCTGCACCGTTAGGCTTATTCCGCCATGTGGTTTTAAGGCAATATTGACTCCTGCTTGATCGGCGTGAGGAGCCGCTCGGCGCATCAGTTCGTAGTAGTCCTTGTAGTACACTTCGCTTGCAGTACCGCAATCAAGCAGCCACTTTGCGCCAAGCGCGGCGGCGTTGTCAATGAGCCGTCTGTAATCGTCAAGGCAAGTTTCCAGCCCCTTATCTAAGAATCGGACACTTCCCATTAAGGCTGAAGTCGTTAATCCGGCATTCGCTGCCGCTCTTCCGGTTTCCCTGATTTCTGCACTCGTGCTATCGGCCCTCACCGGATTCCGACCCGCGTTGGCAAACACGGCGACATCGGAATATCCGGCATCAGAAATGTAGTCGCATGCTTCGGAGAACGTAAGTGATTCGTAGGGACGAGTTGTACAGCCGATTGTGTACTCCACAGGATTGTCCTTTCAGTGCATTTAATTACTATTCGTTCAAGAGAATGTCTTATCTAGCGTGACTATGCTTAGAAGTGAACCGACCAAGCGAGTGATTCTCTCGGTTCAGAGCCCGTTTGAAATGTACAGTGTGGGGGGGGGCGATAGTAAACCCTCGCGATAGAAATCTCACAGGTATTTAACAGCCAACAATGGAAACATGAAAGAACCTTCCTACGAAAGATCAAGAATGGCTTTGCCACCGATTATTCAACCAGATTCTTAATTTCGTTACATATCGACAATTCGACGCATGCGCTTGGCGATGTCAATCTGCGCGGCACGATCGCCGCCGACTTCGTGTATAACGTATTGATCGTAACCGATCGCTCTAAGTTCACGCATGACACAGGGCCAATCGGTGTCTCCATCCAAGAGGTTTACAAATTGGTGCTCTCCGCGCCTGAAATCTTTGAAATGAACGCATTTAATTCGTGAAGCAAATTCCCGAATCCAGTGTTCCGGATAGCCGTAAGCCATCATATTGGCGGTGTCCAAGTATACACCAACCCATTCACTGTTGACGGCATCAATAAATTCTCGTGTTTCTTTAGGACTTAACAGAAATTTGTTCCATACATTTTCGAGACCGATTGCGACTCTGTTTGAAGCGGCTACGGGTGAAAGGTTTTCCAGAATATCTAGAAGATTGTCCCAAACTTCTTGATAGGTGCCTTCGACCGTTAGTTGTCCAGGATGCAGGAGAATGGTGTCAACCCCCAATATTCCGGCAATCTCCAGACTGCGATTCACTGATCTGATGCCCTTCTCCCGTTGGTTCGCGTCCAAACTCAGCAGATTTCCGCTGTCACTGTAATTGGCGATAATGCTGCTAATATCAATTCCCGCCATCGTACATTTTTCGCCGACCCCGGCCATCTCAGACGGACTCATGTCAATATCGAGTTCTTTACCTTCGCCGAAGGTGAGTTCAATGGCTTCATATCCAGCATCAAGGCATAAATCCAATACGTCGTCAAGTGACATATTCCCAAGTAGAAGTTGTGTAATACCGATTTTCATTGTATGTCGTCAATACCTTTCGTTTTCTAGTCCGTGTCGATAAGTGATATTTGCAGTTGAATCCTGTGGGTAGCAACCTATGCATAGGATATAGCGACGTGAGACATTTATTTCCTATCAACTACATTTTTCGGAAAAGATGAAATGTAGTGCTACATCCCATGATTGTGGCAGGGTGTCCCGAATAAGCTGGTCCTCAAACGCTAATCCAATCCAGGTTGCTTGCTGGCACTTCGGCAAGAATCGATCGTAATATCCGCCTCCGTATCCAATGCGATATTTCTTTAGATCGAAAGCGATTCCCGGGACAATAATTAGATCGATTTGATTGAGAGGGAACTTGGGGCAGACATTTTGGTCCGGCTGGAGCATACCGTAGCGATGACGTTTAAACTGTGTGCTAGTGTTGGAAATGCGCCGGGGGACAAGATGCTTCGCTTCGATCGCCGGTGCAAGGGCAATCTTGTTGGTGCGCAACAGATAAGCGAGCAGGTCATGAGTGTCAACTTCGCTCCGAATGCTAAGGTAGAGCATAACCGAATTTATGGCTTGCGTCTCAATAAAGTCAATCGTTCGCGTGTTAATAATCCTGCTCAATTCATGACGCACGGCGGAGGGGATACTGTCACGCTTACGGAGCATTTCTTCGCGAATACGTTGGCGTTGCTCATCTCTAGTCATACATTTAGTGAAGCAAGAGGCTGAAGCGAGTTCAGAACCTGCCATCGGAGATTCCACGGTAAATGCAAAAGATATCTGGCGCGATTTGTGAATTTAAGCGTTCCATCCGATTTCATCAATATACTTGGCAAGCGCATCGCGAAAGGTGGAAGGCTTCATTTTGAGCAGCTTTGCTGATTGTGTTTTATTCCCGTTCGTTTTCCGCATTGCCCAAGCAATTAGCTCGCGTTCCGTGGATTGTACAATTTCGCGAAATGAAGTGCCGCACAGCGTATCATCTAAGTTAGCGGGAGTTGGTACTTTCAGTTCAATGGGAATATCTTCAGCAGAAATAGGGCGACCACCGCTCATCGTGACTAGCCGTTCGATGAGATTTTCCAGCTCGCTCACATTTCCTGGCCAAGTATATGCTGAAAGCAAATCAATCGCCTCCGGAGTCATAAAGGTGTCTCGGCGTGGGGAGAACAAATCTATGAAATGGGTGATAAGAAGTGGTACATCTTCCTGTCGTTCACGCAGCGGAGGCAAAAAAAGCGGAACAACGTTTAACCGATAGAACAAATCTTCCCGAAATTCACCCAATCTGACTTTCTCCCGGAGATTCTGCGTGGTCGTGGCAATTAAGCGCACGTCCAATCTTTCGTTGCCTGCGCCGTCGTCACGCGCGTACTCGCCATCTTCAAGCACCTGAAGTAGATTAATCTGCATCTCGTTCGGCAGGTTTTCTATATCAGCCAAAAAGAGCGTGTAGCCGTGAGTAAGCTCATGTATCTCTGACCGTTGCCCGTTTGTGTTCATTGCCCCACCAAACAAATCGTCGTGCAACCCGACTTGCGATTGATTTGAGCAGTTTACACGGACATAGGGTTGGTATTTGCGTGGACTATTCGAATGAATGGATCTTGCAAGCAATGCCTTCCCAACACCTTGTTCACCATAGATTAGCACGTTGCTGTCGGATGCAGCCACGTTCGCCAGGGCGCTCAGAATTTCCTGCATCTGCTGACTCTTTCCCACGATATTTCGATGCGGCGAAAGTTTGTCGCTGTTGTTGGAAGATAATACGACATCTTCCTCCGTTGCAAGGATGTTTTCCTGTTGCAGCCTCTTCAGCTTGTCTAGCATCGCAATCAGTTCTTCGCTTGAAAATGGTTTCTTGATATAGTTGTGCGCCCCGAACTGCATGGCTTCGACTGCGGTTTCTACCGAGGCATAGGCGGTCATAATTATTACAGTGATGTGCGGATATTCTTTCTTGGCTCGCTTCAGGAAATCGATCCCGTGCATCCGAGGCATTCGCAAGTCGGTTACTAGTACATCAAAATGTTCATTCTCCAGCATCCGTAGCCCTGTGGATGGAGATTCGACCGCGATTGCGTCATAGTTCGCCTCGCGGAGGTCATCCCTTAGTGTAATCCGCTTTATTTTTTCGTCGTCGACCACCAGAACCTTCATATTTAAGCTCGTCCTATTGCTACCGGCAAGTTCACGGTGAAAGTCGAACCTTGACCGGGCTTGCTCTCGAACTCAAGCGTCCCTTCATGTTGCCTGACTATTCTATCTGAAACTGAAAGTCCAAGTCCTGTCCCCTTTTCCAAGATTTTTGTGGTATAAAACGGATCGAAAATTCGATCTTGAATGGCATGGGGAATACCGATTCCCGTATCCGTAACCCGCACGTAAACCATGTGCGTCCCGCTAAACGCGTCGGTTTCAACGCTCCCTGTCTCCAGAATTAGCGCGCCTCCGTCAGGCATCGCGGCAACAGCATTCAGCGCAAGATTCAGAACAACCTGCTCAAGCAGGTGTTTATCTCCGAGGATTGATGCATGATCTGAAAGGTATCGCTTTTCGATTTTAATCCCCTTCTCCTGTGCGCTATATTCAATCAAGCCGGTGACTTCATCGACAACTTCATTCAGCGAAATTGAGGTTAGGCTAAGCTCATGGTGACGCGAAAAGTCTAGAAGCTGCTTTACTGTCGACTCAATACGCCGAAGCGCTTCTTCCATGAGGTCTAGATATTCCGTGGTTTGGTGGGTATTCTCAGGGTCTCGCTTAATACGAAGGATGCAGTTAATCAGCCCATCAAGCGGGTTATTAATCTCGTGGGCAACGCCCGCTGCGACCTCGCCAATCGCAGCCATTTTTTCGGACAAGATTAACTGATGCTCCATCCGTTTTCGATCTGTTACATCGCGCGAAACTAGCACCGTGCCCAAATGCCCTTCCTCCCCGTCACGCACAGCCGCAACAGTGTTCTCAAAATGTCTGTCCTTTATCTGAACACTCTTTTGTTCTATCATACTCCCACCTTCCGATAAATCACGCACCATCTGCGACAGTGTGTCATAGGATTGCGAGTCTGTCGCTTCGGCTCGAGGCGCTGTTGCAAGCGAAAAATGGGCGTTAGACTGCTCTTGCTGAATCTGCTGGGCGGCTTTGTTTGAAAGCGCTATTTGATTTCGTTCATCAACGAAAACAACGCCTTCGTGCATACAGTCAATAATCGACTTGAGCTTGTTCCGCTCAAATAGAACGTCTTTTCGTGCGGATTCCAGTTCTAGAACCTTCTCCTCCAGATTTTCCTTCAAATCCCGAGTTTCCTCTTCACGCGCCCTTGCCGTATCCGTTATCGTCGTAGCCAAATAAACAGAGAAAAACAGAGTGCTGGTGAAGACGAACAACACACTTGCTACATAAATGGGGTGTTGCCAAAGCGCCATGGGAAGGAAATTGTTCAGATGATGATGTGGAAGAATTTCGAAGTATTCTAGGAAGATAACGGAACTAAGAAGTGCGGTGTTGAGAGTAGCCAGAACGTAACTGACCTTCTTGGACAGGATGATGCTTGCGATTACAAGGTGAAACACGAAGTAGAAGATAAACGGGTTTTCGACACCTCCGCTGAAATGAATTAATGCTGTTAAGGAAAATAAATCGAGCAGAATGTGCGTACAGGCGTGTCGTTTGATCGACACCAACCGTTTCTTGCTCACATGCTTCGAGTAAAGTTGCGGCTCGAAGTTGTAGAGCAACATGAACACGGCAATCAGATACAGCGGAAGGGGTTGATCGATTACATCTAGCCACCATGCAATTCCGACGGTGACAAAGACGCCTCCGATTGCAATCCAACGTAGCCGAGCAAGCCAAGCAATCTGCTTGACCAGTTCAATCTTGAATGGGAGTTCTCGATCTATATCCGGTGATTGAGGAGATACACCCTGTTTCACGGAAACACGACCTCATGCGTTTCTCAGAAAAGGACAGTTTCGCAATTACTTCTGATACCGAATTTCGCCATGCACTTCAACGAAGTCTACGATAGCCATAATGACGGCATCAACCGGCTTGTCTCTGGTAGCCGTTGTTTGCCGTGCGGAACTTCCCGTTGCAACCAGCACCAATTCACCGATTCCCGCGCCAACCGCATCAACCGCCGCATTATACGTTTTGAGAAGATTACCATCCAAATCCACGTCTTGGATAATCATCAACTTACTGCCGACAAGTTTAGCGTCTTTTTTAGTAGCAACAATTGTTCCCGTGACTTTTCCAAGCGTCATCCAATGAACCTTTCTGCTCTAAATTTCCATCTTCCAAGCGTCTTTCAGTTCGTCCCGTAATGGTGTTTATGGTAAACTCAACCCACAGAAAAGTCAAGTTTTTTGTCCGCGTCCGTGGTAATTCTGGCAACAAAATGGGCAGCGTATACAAGGGACAAACACTGTCGCAACCTTGGGAAAGTGCGGCTCACTATGTGAAGATCTTTACAGATTCCACCTTGAATCGCGCCTCAGCTGTCACCCTTGACGCGCCCCTCACATAGTGTTATAAGTAAGTGTTTAGTGACTAGTGGCTAGTGGTCAGTAAAACCTCTGGAGCGTGGGATGGGCCATGAATAGGAACTCTATCGCACGGGATTAACTATCCGGATTGGCTATGGGATTTCTATCGCACTCCCTATCCGGTCGTTTGATCTATTCGTTTCTTTGATCGTTTGTTATTCACTCACTTGATTTCTCGTTATCCACTCGGTTGATCGCTGTTCACTCGCTTGATTCCTGCTACAAACCGAAAAACTGAGCATTCCCAAGAGGCAATCTTCGAATATGGCGAAAAGACCATCTAGATTCGCGATACTCGACCCCAGTAGTCAAGGGACTAAACAATTACTGTTATAAATTACTTCCGTCGTTTGCTGTAACCGGATTTCGCGCCAAGAACATATGGCATCGGTTCAGAGTAGTAGGCACACGCCGTGTGCCGTAAACCACACTGCATCACACAACTTTAGGTAGGAGCGATCTCCGAATCGCGACCTCCCTATTTGTATTAAACACGTGACGAGAGAATCACTAAGAGTATATTGCATCGTTTCAAAACAGACTTCCTTATGTATACCTTGCGTTGGGTATTATTGCGCTTTCTTTTCCAGTGATAGTCGTTTCTAATAGGACTTACGTAGCACCCCATCAGGTCGGGAATCGGAGTTCCCTCGTACAAGAGTCGCGACCTGGAGATCGCGGGATCTCTATCGCACTCGCTATCCGCTCGTTTGATCCTACAGAAGACGCAATTTCTGACAGCGCGGAGTATATATTCCAATATCCTAGAGAAACGAAATCGCCGTTTTCTGAAATAAAACCGGAGAATCTCTAATGGAAGTCCTCCATCCAATCTGGCTATTACTTTTTATTCCCTTAGTCATATCGCTGCTTGTCTGGCAACCTCCCTCCCGCATTTTGTTAGCTCTACGTGTTGCGGTGCTGTCTCTAATTCTGTTAGCAATGTGCGGATTTGCCGTGAAATTACGCATGCAGGCGGGCACGGTGGTGGTGGTGGCAGACAGAAGTCGATCAATGCCGCCCGACAGCGAATCACGTCACAGAGAGGCTATTGATTTGATTCAAGCATCCAAGGCGAGCAATTCTAACCTTGCTGTCGTGTCCTTTGGTCGAACTGCCGCCATTGAACAGTCACCCCAAAGCGGAAAATTTGCCGGATTCGTCAGCGAAGTCCACGATGATGCCTCCGACCTGAACGGGGCAATTGAAACAGCACTTGCTCTCATCCCTCAAGATTCGCCCGGTAGAGTACTTATACTCTCAGACGGTAGGTGGACCGGAAAAAATCCATTGGCGGCGGCAGGCCAAGCCGCCGCTCGGAGTATTGCACTTGACTATCGTCTCACCCAAAGAGATTCGACAAACGACATCGTTATTACAAACGTAGACGCACCAGATGTAATTGCCCCCGGCGAATCATTTATGATTGCTGCATGGATCAACTCACCAATTCAGGATGAGGTTTCATTCGAGCTCATGCGCGGAAACCAACGCCTCGCTTTAGGAAAGCGAAAAGTGCCGTCCGGATTGAGTCGGCTCGTATTTCGCGACAAAGCGACACAACCGGGCACACATCAATACTCACTAAGGATTGCGGGCACGGAAACTGATCCGGTTCCCGAGAACAACACGGCAAAGGTTCTAGTCGGCATCCGCGGACCGCGTCCGATTTTGCACGTTACAACCGCGTCAAATTCCGCATTCGCAGGATTGCTGCAAACGGGTGGATTGGACGTAGAAACCGCTCCTCCATCGGCATATCAGTGGTCACTTGAGGAGTTGTCAGGATATTCCGCCGCACTAGTTGAGAACGTCTTGGCGGACAAAATCGGTTTATACGGCATGGAAAACCTCGCCGTCTGGGTCAAAGAAACCGGTGCCGGTTTCATGATGACGGGCGGAAAACATGCTTTCGCACCGGGTGGTTATTTCAAATCGCCGCTTGAGCCGATTATGCCCGTCTCGATGGAATTGAGGCGTGAACACCGAAAGCTATCACTTGCCATTGTTGTAGCAATGGACAGGTCTGGTAGCATGTCAATGCCGGTGAGCGGCGGCAGGACAAAGATGAGCCTTGCAAACCTTGCTACGGCTGAAGTGCTCGACATGCTGTCGCCGATGGACGAATTTGGTGTCGTCGCGGTCGACAGTTCGCCGCACATCGTCGCCAATATCTCAAGCGCTGAGAATAGCGCACACATTCGGAGCAAAATCCTGCGCATCAGTCCAGGGGGCGGCGGCATCTATGTCTACGAGGCGCTTTTCGCCGCATCGAAAATGCTATTGAATGCGGAGGCTGGCACCCGCCACATTATCCTCTTTGCCGATGCTGCAGACTCAGAACAACCCGGACAATACCGCGAACTGCTTGAGAAGTGCCGAAACGCAAACATTACCGTAAGTGTCGTTGGACTGGGCACCGCCGCCGACGTGGACGCCGAATTGCTTCGCGACATCGCCCGGCGCGGCGAAGGACGGTGCTTCTTCACACAGAACGCCGAAGAACTGCCTCGTCTGTTTGCACAAGACACATTCGTCGTCGCGCGCAGCACGTTCATTGACGAACCCGTGGAAGTTCGCACCACCGGTGGCATGGTTACACTAACAGGCAAACAACATGAGATACCCTATCCGATTGGCGGTTACAATCTATGCTACATCCGCCCCGACGCAAATCTCTCAGCCGTGACAGAGGATGAGTATAAAGCGCCCGTGGTAGCGGCGTGGCAGGCGGAGATTGGGCGAGTCCTCTGTTATACCGGAGAAGTGGATGGGGATTACACGGGCGCTATAGCAGGCTGGGACGGTGTTGGAGACTTTCTAACCAGCCTGGTTCGTTGGACAGCCGGCGATTCAGGCGATTTGCCGGGAGAAATGTTACTTACTCAGAGGGTCAAGAATGGAATCAATGTGGTTGAACTTCACCTCAATCCTGAGCGACAAGGCGAACCGTTCAGAGAACTTCCTAGTGCAACGGTGCTCAGAGGAATTGTAGGTCAAAAGCCAACGGCAGATGAAATCGAACTGTCTTGGACATCTGCCGACACACTCGCCGCGGACATTCCAATTCACGGCAGTGAAACTGTGTTGGCCACCGTTACGGTCCCGGGCGCAGGGCATTTTTCGCTTCCGCCCGTCTGTCTACCTTATTCCCCCGAATTTAACTTTGCGACTGCCGAATCAGGGTTAGAAAGCATGGAACGCCTTGCCCATGCAACCGACGGGAAAACGCGAATCAATCTTGGTGAGATCTGGGAAGACTTGCCGCGTCAACCCCGCCTCCTGGAACTCAAGCCATGGTTGCTAATCGCGGCACTCGTTATTCTGCTTGTCGAAATCTTGGAGCGGCGTACCGGATTAATCTCCATGAGACGCGGTTGGCGAACGGCAGAAACGAAATCAAGGCGCATGCGTCGAAGTGACCGTACCGACCAATCTGGGCTATCGCCCTCTCAACAAGAAACACAAGCTGAACCTGAGGAACCTAGAGAGCCGCAGCCATCACCTGAACGGGAGAGAATGCTTGACGCATTGAGCCGAGCGCGAAAGCGCGCTAGCGGACGTACCCAAAGCGATCGGTAAGGTTGATTTTGCCCTAACGTATACGGTTGGTGCGGTTTCCAACCGCACCGGGCCAGACAGAAACGAGAGCCATGAGTCATCTTCTACGGCGTACCCATCAATTGATGGGCTAGTATCCATCGTTTATGTCTACTTGAGAGTTTAACAGGTTAAGACATTGAATCCACGTAACCTTCCCGCCAAAACGCTTAATTCGATCCCTATGACCATTTCAAAGAGGGTTCTCTATATCCAAAAACATGTATAATTGTCGATGTTGTGGTCAGGCAGCCGGAGGCGCCTTTGGCGGCAAGTCTGTCTAGCAATGGCTACATGTGGATGCCAATCGCGCTCCCGAGCAGGAATTTTTCTCCTGTCCTCCTTACTTACCATTACCTTCCAAACCAAACAACCTGCGTCGCTCCGATGTCGTGCAAAGATGAGCGATGGAAGCAAATCGATTGGGGTCAACACGTTCAGGCGTCCATTTTTCATAAATGAGAATCAACGATTTGCGTGGAGTTTCCGTGTAGTTATCCATCGCGGTATGCCAGCCATAGGAGTTGAACATAATAGCAGTACCGGCTTTACCCGGAAACCGTTTGTGGCCAGGCATAGATTCCAAGCGAGTTGCGCCGGAATAGGGTCCCGCATCCGATTTGTGGCTTCCCGGGATATAAGCAAATTCACCGGCTCGAAGTTCGACATCGTTGACGTAGATTTGAACCTTGATATGCAGCGGATTGCTATGAGGCACGTCCGGGTGCCAACCCGAATAACAAACCGGCCCCGGCGGAACTGTCCGAACCTGTGGCCCGAGTAAAACAAGATCGTCGTCCGTAAAAGCCATCAAATAACCGTAATAACTCGGATGATCAATCAGGTTGACGAAAATCTCATCTTTGTCAAAAGGATCGGGAATGTCGTAAAACGATGCGGGGACTTGCCCGGCATCAACGCGATCGAGCCAATCTGACTTGCATGTCTCCGCCCAATAATCAAAAACCTCCTGCAACCGTTTCAACTCCGCGCCCTGAATTGCGTTTTCGAGGACTATATAACCGTATTCTTCCCATTGAGCAGCTTCAGCTTCGGTGGGTCTAATCATGAGGCACCTCCCGCTTTCGCATAGTGTCTTATCATTGCATTCTATTGAACCTGAGATTGGAACTCAAGGAAAATGTCTGTTCGGAGAATGCCCGATGATTTCAAGCAGTACAGATAACAATCTCCCATACCATTAGCTCGACTTTTTACATTTGTAAGGTGGGATCAAGTGAACGGATAGCGAGTGATCAACTGAGCGATTAGCGAAGGCGATAGAGATCCATAGGAATCCTTTGCCCACCATCTCCTATTGGGTGCGATCGACCGAGTAAACAACTAGGGATTAAGAAAGTAGACAACGAACCGCGATAGAAATCCCATAGAGTTCCCTTGCCATCAGGCGTATGAATAATGAACGCGATAGAGATCCTACCTACCTTTAATAGCCCTGGATAATCAAACCATCGAATAGGCAGTGCGATTGACATCCCATAGGCACGTAGAACGCAACAGTAGTAACACGAAGCAACTGCTCAAAAATCACCAAAAATGGTTCTCCTTCCGATTACCAAAGCAGGTTCTAAAGGCTTTTAGCCATATACATATTCTCATCTAAAATTACACGATATACGGCGTGGATTTAGAAATCCGCTCGAACTCTCATTCTTATTGCACGTTGGCGGTAGGAAGTCCTATTCAATTTCTGCCGCTGGCGGACTCGTCTTCCAGAACCCCGTCGCTTGCTCAAAGGCATGCGCCAATTGGAGTACTCCGAAATCGTCATGGTGCCGTCCTACAATTTGCACTCCCACTGGCAATCCTTCAGACGTAAAACCGCACGGCACCGAGATGGCGGGAAGACCAATAGCACTTATGTAGTAGCACGATTTCATCCAATCAATATACGTGTCCATTTTCACGCCGTTGATCTCGGTAATATATCGCTGATTAATGTCGAAAGGCGGCACCTGGCTAACCGGGAGAATTAGGAACTCGTAGGTCTCCATAAATTCTCGAAGGCGGTGATAGAGTTCTGTCCGCTTCCGTTCAGCTTCCCCAATTTGCGGCCCGTTCAATTCCATACCCACTTCTACATTCCAGATCACGGAGTCCTTTATTTGATCTCGATAGGTCTCCAACAATTTTCCAAACATGACTTCAAAACGCCAGGCTCGCCAAACGTGGAAGACTTCGTGCGCACCCGTGAAGTCGGGATCCACATCTTCAACTTGGCAACCTAGGGATTCAAAGATGTGCCGCTCTCCGTCAATCACTGTGGTCACGCGTGGATCCACTGGAAGTTCACCCAAATCGCGGCTCCAAGCAATGCGCACTCCCTCGAAATCGCGATCCAACGGGCGTGAGAAAAGACTTCCGGGCTCGGAAATAGCAATCGGTGAACGTGGGTCCGGTCCCGCGATAGCGCTCAACAAAAGCGCCGTGTCTTCTACAGTGCGAGCCATTGGGCCCTGCACCGATATGGGATACCATGCAAGCATGCTTGGCCAAAGAGGTACTCTCCCCGGAGACGGACGAAGTCCGACGACGTTACAGAAACTAGCCGGAAGGCGCAACGAGCCTCCGCTGTCGCTTCCATCTGCGATGGGTTGCATACCGCATGACAAGGAGACGGCTGCACCCCCGCTGCTTCCTCCGCAGGTTTTGGACGTGTCATAGGGATTCAATGTCTCGCCAAACACATCATTGTAGGTTTGCGCACCTGCTCCAAATTCCGGCACATTCGTTTTGCCAATTGTGACAGCACCCGCCTTCTTCAATCGTTCAACAATGAGACCATCATGATCAGGCACAGAATCTCGGTAGATCGGAGAACCCATTGTTGTCCGCATCCCTTTTGTCGGGACCAAGTCTTTATGTGCAATCGGCAAGCCGTGCAGTGGTCCCACTTCTCGATCTCGTGAAAATGCCTCGTCCGCCGCTTTGGCGGAATCCACCGCTTGTTCCGGATGCAAAGTGACAACCGCATTGACTTTTGGATTTACGCGGTCAATCTGTACCAAGTGGGCCTCCACCACCTCTCTAGCGGAAATGTCTTTGGCGCGGATTCGTCGTGCCAACTCAGTGGCAGTAAGGAAACAGATCTCCGAATTTGTCGCCATATTTTACCCTTTCTCAGAATTCATCTAGCCTACAGTCGCATATTTTAAGACTCGAGCAAATCTTCGACATGCCCTAATCTTCCCAGTCAAAAATTACTCCCAACATCGATTTTTCGCGCCGATATATCATCTCGTACGCCTTCGCCATCTCGGTATAGTGGAATCGATGGGTGACCAACCGCTTCGGTTCTAGGCGGCCTTCTTCCATCAAAGAGAGGATATAACCGGCGGATTGATCCACAGCGAACCGATCGTATGCATCTTGTGCAGCGTACGGCGTAGTCTGATTCGTTGCTGGGTACAGATTCCCTGCGGCGCCTGACACGGCTATGATTGATATCCCTTTACCATAGAACAGTTCCATAGCGAGTGGGTTAAAATCAAGCGGCGGTTCGCCGCGGCCGAGGAGACTAACAATTGAAACTCTGCCGTTTCGCCGAACGATTTGCAGGGACGTGCGAAAAGCGGGCCATGGATTAGCCGTAAGAATAACAAGATCCACTCCAACACCGTTAGTGAGGGAATTTAGCTTTTCACCAAGCATGGAGTCGTCGTGCATGAACACGGCATTCGCCCCCATTCCTTTTGCCATCTCAAGACGGACGGCACTGTTTCCGATTCCGATTACTCTTGCGCCAAACACCTGTCCTAGCGCCACCGCTCCCAGTCCGAGTACCCCTAAACCTACGACTGCTACATTCTCGCCCGGCTGGAAATATGCTTTCCGATAGCAGAGATAACTAAGGTTATAAAGGTGTGCGTAGACCGCGTCCTCCGGATGAACTTCACTAGGAACCTTGACAATGTTTGGAGCATCTTTAATGATATATTCGGATTGATGTGTTTGCTGAGTTACCACGCGATCGCCCGCTTGAAAACGCTTGACGGCATGTCCCACTCCTTGTACAACTCCCAAATTGCTGTCACCGACCGGCCTAGGATAGTCAGGCGCGCCAGGGACACGCTCGGCTCCTTCATAATTACCACGGTCAGTTCCGATTTTCAGGGCAGAAATTTCCGTTTTAATCCAAAGTTCATCGGGTTCGAGGTTACTCGTATCAAGTACATGTTCTTCAACATGCAAGTCCCTTGGCCCTCGTAGCATCGCAATCTTCATACACATCCCCCTAGTTTCGCAGACCGTGAATCTGTTTCCAAGAATTGCTGGATCTCAAAGCGTGTTCTTCATCGTGATTCTACCATCAGTACAACTTTTTTTCGCAACGATGGCATCTGATGCGGGATCAAATGAGCAGACAGCGAGTGCGGTAGGGATCCCACAGGTGTATGGCAATCGTCAACAAAAATACGCAAACGCTCATCTTCAAATCACAAATTATTGCCTTTACACCAATTTTTCAAACGGGCTCTTTCCGGAGATTCAACTCGGATTCCCACGACGTGGAAGAGCATTCAGCACGCTACCCAACTCTTTGACGCTTAACAGTTTGCAAGAACCAAAAAATGTAACAACGCCTACAATGATTGGAACAAGCACCCCCGTCAATCGTGCAATCACGCTGTCTACGTCCATCCAACCCTCAATCCAAGAATGCATCCCACTGCAGATTGTTCCCATAATGATGGAAGACACAAGGACCTTGGCTAAGAGTATCCCTACATTCCTCAACTCGAGGCTTCCTACTTTTCTATGCAGGAGTACCAGAAGCACCAAGAAATTCAGAGTAGTCGTACACGAGGTCGAACACGCTATAGCGCGATGATCTAACCCTAATCGGAAGATTAGGACATAGTTTAACACAATATTTGCCAGTATCGTGAATGCACTAACTATCACCGGCGTCCGAGTATTGTTGAACGCGTAAAATCCGTCCGTTACAATCTTGACCGCCGAAAAGCCGCATAATCCGAAGGCATAGAAGGAAAGCGCCAATGCTGTTTGTTGCGTGTCAAAGTCTGTTGCTTTCCCCCACTCAAAAATTAAGCGGCATATAGGCTCCGACAGCACCATTAAACCCACGGATGCAGGCAGCGTGAATAGGATTATCAAGCGCAATGAATATGAGAAAGATTGGCGATAGTCTGCTAGCCTGTCCTGTACAACCAACTTGGAGAGATTCGGCAATGCCGCTGTGGAAATCGCCACACCAAATACCCCGATCGGGAGGTGCATGAGCCGAAATGCCCGAGTCAAATAGGTAATCCAACCCTCTCCTTGCGAGGCAAATCTTAAATTGACAAAAAGATTAATCTGCAATGCCGCAGCTCCCACAACTGCGGGGATTATTAGTCGCACGACTTGCCGCATGCGTGGATCGCGAAAACTGATGCTTGGACGGTATCGAAATCCGACGCGCCACATTGATGGGACTTGAACGAGAAACTGTAGTGCCCCACCGATTAGCACGCCAACTGCCAGACCCGTCGCCGGGTGCAGTCCCAGTTCCCGAGAAACATAGTATCCCCAGACACCAACGATTAATGACCCCAAATTAAAAAATGATGAGGCACAGGCCGGTACCCCAAATTTGCCCTTGCTGTTCAACAACCCCATCGCTATCGCCGCAAACGAGACAAGAATAAGAAACGGAAACATGATTCGCGTGAGATAGACCGTTAGACTTCGTTTGTCGGTTAAACCAAACTCCTGATCGGAGTTCAACTGACTATCAAAGCCTTTTCCGCCTGTCATTAGATTCACGATTGGAGTAGCGGAAAATATTCCAATTAAACAGAGAACCGTAAGAACCAATGCCGTCAGACTGAAGACGCGGCTAGCTAGTCTTTGAGCGGCTTCTTCGCCTTCTTCAAGTTCGGTCGCGGTGAATGTTCTGACAAAAGCCTTGCTCAACACGCCTTCACCGAAGAGGTCCCGAAACAAGTTCGGAATGCGGAATGCAGCATAAAAAGCGTCGGCACTAACGCCTGCGGTGAAGAAATACGCAATTGCCTGCTCGCGCATCAACCCAAGCAGGCGTGACACCGTAACGGCAAAACCGATAACTCCTGCAGATCTTGTTATCGTGGTAGGGTTGTCATTCTCCATCTAACCCCCTGTCAGTGTTACAAGTAAACAGCTCTACCAGACTTTTTTTGACATTTGTGCGGTTGTAAGGTACACTCTAGAATCCCCACGAGCCAGCAACCTCGTTTTGGCATACTGTTTCACTGTCGTTCCTAAAACACATCGAGTTGGATTTCGCCTCAAGGAGGCGGGGGACGACATTCGAGACTCTGACCTGCCCAAAAATTCGATGTTCCAAGCCCGACTGTTCCCGGTTGACTAAGCTGAATTGGGCAATATAGGTGAACAAAGTGAAGATTTTCGCTGTACGAAGATTTACCGGAAGGGATGCATGAAAATGCCTGAAAGAAAAAGAAACGTAACCGTCGATGAGGCGAATCAATTTGTTCCCATGCTCGAAAAAGACATGTTGGAATTGAAATCACTCCGTAAGAAGTTGGAAGCCCTCGGTGTAGAGATGTCGGCGCTTTTTGAAAACGTGCATCTCAACGGCGGTCATCCCAAAACTCCAGAATTTCTTCAATTGACATCACAGTTTCGTAAAGTCATCGAACGTATAAATTCCTACGGTTGTGTGATAAAAAACATAGATCCCGGACTAGTGGACTTTCCTCACCTGCGAGATGGCCGGGAAGTTTACCTCTGCTGGCAGTTCGGCGAAAACGAAATTCGTTATTGGCATGATGTGGACGCCGGGTTCGCTGGTAGACAGCCTCTATAAACAACCCAAATCCGCTGCGCACCCATACACTATGACTTTGCTTTGTGCCAGTCCCTATCCAAAAAATAGAAGTGGTTGGTTGGACCGTGCCCGTGTCCAATATTCAGCCCCTCTCGAATGGCGTTGGTGATATATTCTTTCGCCGTCGCCACGGCTTCCACCATGTTCAATCCCAGAGCAAGGCGCGTCGCGATTGCAGCCGAATAGGTACAGCCCGTACCGTGTGTATTGTTTGTTTCTATCCGTGCTTCATCAAAAAGCGTGAATTCTCCCTCATCATACAATACATCTGTTGATCGATTGCCCGGCAGATGCCCGCCCTTTACCAACACGGCTCCACACCCGAAGCTGTGGATAATCTCTGCCGCCTGTTTTGCGTCGTCCAGCGTCTCAATCTTGCGTTTTGCTAATAATTCTGCTTCATGCAAGTTAGGAGTTATGAGCTTCGCCAGAGAAATCAGATCCGCAATTAGGTGGTCTATTGCCTCCGTCTCTAGAAGAGAAAACTTGCTCTTGGACATCATCACGGGGTCGATAACGACATTTTTCGCATCAAATTCTCGCAACTTCCTCGCGACGGTCTGCACAATGCTTAAGGAAGACAGCATACCCGTTTTTAGGGCGGACACCTCAAAGTCGGTGAAAACCGCATCCAACTGTGCTTCAATGAGGTCCGATGGCAAATCATACGCGCGTGTGATTTCCAGCGAATTCTGTGCCGTAACCGACGTAATAACGGACAACGCATAGCCGCCGTTCGCGTGGATCGATTTAATATCCGCCTGGACGCCAGCCCCGCCCCCGGAATCAGAACCCGCGATAGTTAGAACCTGTATCATCTTATCAAGCTTTCCACTTCTCTAATTCCCTTAGATATTCTCGCGCTCGGTCAATGCTAGTGTCAGGCAACATTAACCCCGACATCACTGCCACGCCATACGCCCCAGCCTCAATGCACTCCCGTACCCGGCGAGGGGAAACTCCGCCCAATGCGAAGACGGGAATCTCAATTGCCGATGTCAAGTCGTCAAGTTTTTTCAAGCCTACAGTCGGTCCATATCCGGGTTTACTTGCAGTCGGGAAGATTGGGCTGTAAGTGACAAAATCGGCGCCGTCCTTCTCCCGCGCCCGCGCCTCGCCAAGACTGTGAATGGAACAACCGATCGGTAGACTTTCTCCCGTTTGTACCTTTATCTGTTCTATTGACTGTGTGCTGGCTGGAAGGTGTACCCCGGGGACGCCAAGTTTCAACGCGATTTCCACTCGCGAATTAACAAAAAGCCGTGCGGAATATGACTTACAAAGCTCGGCAATCGGCGCAGCCAGATCGAAGAACTCGACATCGCCTAAATCTTTTTCGCGGAGTTGAATCGCTGTAACACCCGCGTCCAATAGATTATGAATCACATCATGCAGTGAGAGCGGTTCACACAGGGATCTGTCCGTAATCGCGTATAGTTTGAAGTCGATTGGCTGGTGTTTGTTATTGGTCAATCAAATGGCTTCCAAGCACGGTTTGTTTTGAGGCCGGGGTCGGAGCGTGAGTGAACGATTCACCTGATTTCATGAATTCCACTCTCAATCGCTCGGCTGCAATTTAGGATGTTTCTGTACGAAATACACTGCCCCTAATATTCCTAATGCGATTACGAAGGTGACAAAGTTATAAATGAATGCCAAAAACGCCGCGATAACAAGTGCGATCCATTCAAGCCATCTCGTTTTACGGACGAAATATCCCATCGTGACCAGTGAAAAGATAAACGTACCCACCACCGCGGTAACTACAGACAAAATATTCTGTATGAGGGTGCCGTCCATGAGGATGTGAGTATATGCGAACAGCAACGGCATCACGTATAGTAACTTGGCAAACTTGAAACAAGCCCAACCGGTCTGCCACGGATTGGCTCTGGCAATCGCCGCACCAGCATACGCACCCAATGCGACAGGCGGAGTAATGTTTGAATCTTGGCTAAGCCAGAAAATGATTAGGTGCGCTGCAACGAAGGAGACACCCATTTGATCGCTTGTAAGTATTGGCACCGCAAGTTCGGAAGTAATCAGATACGCCGCAGTCACGGGTATACCCATTCCCAATACTAACGATGCCACCGCCAATAGAAGAATCGCAATCGCACTACTGTTTCCGGCGACCGATAACACAAGGTCGGGGAAAATCCGTCCTAATCCGGTGAGATCGATTACAGCGATGACAATGCCAATGCAACCCACCGCGCCACCAATTGCCAAAGAATTGCGCGCCCCCAAAACCATTGCTTCCCACAGACGTTTCGGAGTGAGGCGGGTCTCCCGTCGAACATAACTCACGACAATTGTTGTTAAAATTGCGAAGAACGCCGCTTTGGATGCGGTGGAACCCGAAATCAGAGTTGCAACAAGCGTTAACAAAGGAACCAAGCAATACCATTGGCGTTTCAACAGAGGCAAAAGTTGAGGCAAATCTTCCTTTGGCAACCCCTGGATGTTCCATTTTTTTGCTTCTAGGTGCACCATAACCCACACGGCAAAAAAGTAAAGCAGCGCCGGAGCAACCGAAATCAGCGCAATGTGGCTGTAAGGCAGTTCTGTGCGCTCTGCCATAATGAAAGCGCCCGCACCCATTACCGGCGGCAAAAATTGACCACCGACCGAAGCAGTCGCTTCCACTGCTCCCGCAACATGCGGTCGAAATCCTGTGCGCTTCATGAGTGGGATCGTAAATGCACCGGTCGCTACGGTGTTCGCAATCGCACTGCCTGCGACAGAACCGAAGAAACCGGAGGCGGTGATAGCTACTTTGGCAGGACCTCCTATTGACCGTCCCGCTATCGCCATTGGTAGGTCAATGAAAAATTGTCCCACGCCCGACTTTTCGAGAAAAGCCCCGAAGAAGATGAAGAGGATGACGTAGGTTGCCATCACGTTTGCCATAATACCGAATATTCCAGCTTGGCTGAAAAAACCATATTCGATGATTCGTTGTAACGTGAAACCCTTGTGTTCAATCGCGGACGGCATCGACCTGCCGAGCAAGGCATACAGAATGGCAACTCCCGCGATAATCGTAAGCGCCCACCCGACAGTACGCCGTGAATATTCCAAACTGAGTACCAGCGCGACGGCGCCGACAACCACGTCCAATTTGCTATACGCGCCAGCCCGGTTCGCAAGCGTTTTGTACTCGATTATCCAATAACCGATTGCAACAATAGTCAATCCAAGGAGGACAATATCCACTACTGAAGGGCGAGAAGAGGGAGAGTTTTGGTTGAAGCGGTAAAAGATTCCAATTAATATGAACGTGAGGAGTAGATAAAACCCAACGTGGTATTCCTCTCCCGGCGTTCCAAAACCTGCGCCCAGAACATAATAAAGGACGAAGATCACCGCAATCAACTCGAAGAGCCATTTCCAGCCGCCTTGCAGCGTACGGTGTCGCGAGTCAATATTTAAGCGCGCTGTCGTGTCTTTATTTTCCATATTCACGAGGTTGTTTCATTATCTCTATCGAAAAGGTGTTACGCCCGACGACTTTCAGGTGAAAAGATTGTGTGTGCCAACCGCCTCGAAAATTAAATCCGATCTCGTCCATGTACCACGTCTCCGCTTGAAAACACGCGTAGCTGACCTGATTGATCTCGCAGTATTAACCTGCCCTCCGCATCAATTCCTTCCGCTATGCCGCTGAAAGAACCATCCAGTGCCTCAAGTTGTACGCCTTTCCCAATCGTAGTCGACAAATCGATCGCACTATCAATAATAGTGGAAGTCTTTCCGCACTTCAAGCGCGAGTAATTGTCCTCCAGATGGTGCAAGATAGTGCGGAGAACTGAAACACGGGATATGTCACGACCCAATTCACGTTGGATGGAAGTAGCCGAAGAACGAAGTGACAAAGGCAATTCGGCGGAGGTAATGTTGATATTCACACCAAACCCGAGCACGAAGAACGGCTGTTTATTCTGATCGTAGTCTAATTCCGTCAGCACACCGCTAATTTTTCGTCCGCAGACCAATACATCATTTGGCCACCTTATCATCGCAGGGAGCTTAACCAGTTCTCGGATTGCGTGCGCAATGGAAACCGCGCCCATTAAACTTGGAATCCCGATCTGGTTCGGCAAGAGTCGATGGCGGAGAATCAACGAGGTGAGAAGGCTGGATCCGTGAGGTGAATGCCAGACTCTGCCGTGGCGTCCGCGTCCCGCTGCCTGGTATTCTGCGAGGATGAGCGTGCCCTCTACTGCACCGGTGCAGCCACGTTGCAAGGCAAGTTGGTTGGTCGATTCCACTCGATCATGGATTTCAATCGACTGTCCGATAACTCGAGTTCGCAGTCCGTAGCGAATCTCATGCTCTGTCATCATGCGTTTATCGATGCGCAAGACGCGAATGGATACGTCGTACTAGAGGATTAGGCAGTTCATCGTTGGAGTTGCTGCACATGCTGTTCGGCATCCAATCTCCACTGTTCAGGCGGGTTCAACTCAAGAAAGCGTTTCCATCGTCCCAAGGCTTGCTGTTTCTTTCCCGAATATTCATATATGAGTGCGAGGTTGTAATTCGCTGTTAAATCTCGGGGATTGAGTTGCAACGCCTGCTCGAATTGCTCGGCGGCAGCCCCTAAGCGATTCAGATTATAAAGCGTATTTCCGTAGTTAAGAAGAGTAGGCACATGATTTGGCTCTAATTCGAGTGCCTTTTTGAATGCGTCTTTTGCCCGTTCGAAGTCCAGCAGATATGAATTGTACATGTCTCCGAGATGCTGGTAGACCTTTGCGGACTCCGGGTTAATTTCAGCCTCGACCTCATAGTGTTCAATGGCGTCTTTGTATTTCTGATCCCGCTCTGCCAGAAGGCCAAGCCGAAAGTTCGCGTCCGGAAATCTTGGGTCCAGCGTCAGAACCTTCTGAAGGGACTTTTTCCCTTCTTGCCACTCATCAAGATCAACTAACGTTAAACCAAGGTAGTAATGCGCATCAGGGTTTTGTGGCTCCAATTTTACTGCCTGTCGGAAATCTTGAGCGATTTCGCTGTTACGATACAGTTTGTCACTAATCTGTTTGTATTTGCGCGTAATTAATCCTCGATAGAAATATGCGGCTGCATAGTCAGGTTTGAGCGCGGCTACAGTCGTATATTCTTGGACCGCCATCGCCGCGT
Source organism: Candidatus Poribacteria bacterium (assembly GCA_022827055.1). Taxonomy (GTDB): domain Bacteria; phylum Poribacteria; class WGA-4E; order WGA-4E; family JAJDTR01; genus JAJDTR01. The sequence goes on from JAJDTR010000164.1 coordinate 119,667, forward strand.
ACTCGTTATAATTCTCCAGAGTTTCTGCATGGCTGGTCAATAGACGAGCGTAGCGGAAATGCCATTCGTGATTTGTGCTGTCGTATTGATTTGCCAAACCGAAATGCTTGATGGACTTCTCAATTTCGTTCCGTTCTTCGAAAATGGCGGCAAGATCGTACTGTATCTGAGGATGGTTGGGCTCAATGTCTAGTGCGGGCTCAAACACCCGTATCGCATTGTCCTTGTCGCCGCGTTCGAGATAGATCGCACCAAGCCGAAAGAAAGGGGCGGCCTTCAGCGGATCTAGAGTGGCTGCATTCTCATATTGTTCTACGGCGTTGTCAATATCACCCTTCTGTTCATATAAGAGCCCTGCTTGATAATGGGCGTCGACGTGGTTTGGGTCAAGGCGGGCAGTCACTAGAAATGAGACAAGCGCATCGTCATGGCGATCAAGTTCCAATTGAAGAACGGCGGCGATGTAATGCGCTTCGGCGTTAGTTGCGTCGGTGTCGACCAGCTTCTGCAGCATTTTCAACGCGTTTGGTAATTCACTCCGGTTACGGAAAAGTTGCGCCAATTGAAACATTGCCTCCGTGTGCGCGGGATCCAATTTGATTGTCTGTTGATAGAGTTCTACAGCCTGATCCTCATTTCCCAGAGATTCATGACTGCGTGCCAATAGATAGTTTGCCTCCGTGTTTTCTGGGGAAATTAGGAGGGACTTTGTCAGCGGTTCAATTGCTTGATTGAACTCCGCTCGATCGAACGCAGACTTACCCATCTCAAGAAAATGTCTCTCCAATTCCGGGTTTCGCGCAATCGCTTGTTGATACGTGGCAGCAGCTTTATCGAACAATCCTTGCTGATAATAGAGATTTCCGAGATTTAGATACACATCTTGCAGCTTTCCCTTTCGGAGTTCAATTTCCAAATACCGCTTGTCCTCCTTGATGAGTGTGACAATCTTTTCATAATGTCTTATCGCAGATTCTATGTTGCCGGCATTCGACTCGATCTGGGCGTAATAAAAATGTGCTCGCGGATCATTTGGGGCCACTATGAGAGATTTATCCAGAAGTGATCTGGCCTCATCCGCGAGCATTGATTCCTGGTGGTAAGGCTCAAGATTGTTAATGAAATAGTCCTTCAGTGTTGGGTCAGCTTGAATTGCTCGTCTATAATGCTCCAGTGCAAATTCGCTTTGGCCAGAGTCATAGTATGTCTCGCCCAGCTGCAGATGAGCAGGTGCGAATGCCGCGTCAACCTCGACCGCATTGTTGAGCAATCTGATTCCTTCTGATGAATTATCTTGTTCCACAAAAATGACACCCAGTTCGTAAAGAGTTTTTGCCGTAGGCGCCTCATATTGTGATGCTTCCGTGTACTGGTCCAACGCTTCGTCAAAAAATCGCTTTCTGGCAAGTAGTTGTCCGAGCTTGTAACGAGCTCGGGCAAATTTCATGTCACGATCGATCGCCTCTTTGAATGCCGCCCATGCCGCGTTATCATTCCCCTTTGCAAGATGAACCAGTCCTATGCCATAGTAGGGGAATTTCCATTTCCTGTTTATCTTTTGCGCTGCCTGAAACGCTTCAAGTGCTTCTTCGTACCTGTTAAACTTTAAATGGATTTCGCCTATTTTGTAGTATGCCAAATAGAAATTGGGGTTGGCACGGACACACGTTTTCATAGCTTCCAACGCCAACTCGTCCGATTCCATTTGCAGGTAAATGCCACCCATGCTGAAATGTGCCCAAGCCATTCCTGGATCGAGCGTGATCGCCTGTTGAAACGCCTCCCGCGCCTTGCCTAACCCATCGCTTTCTCCCAACACCGCATAAGCATAGCCTAACCCGTAATAGTACGGTGCGCTATGGTGTCGATCCCCTTCATACAATTCAATCAGATTAAGCAGATATCCTTTTTCTTTCCATTTTCTGACCAATCTCCGATGATGTTCTTCCAATTTCTTCTTCTCTTGGAGAACTTTGACGTAATCGTCCCTCATGTCTTGCTGCCAATTTTCGGCGGCGTTGGTCGAATCCAACGGTGCGACGAATGAACATGCAAGAACAAACGAGGTTAGCAAAGTCAAAAATCGATTCGATGGTTTCATCTTATGTCACTTAGTGCTCAATTGAAGAGTACGGTTTGTAGGGCGCGATTAACGTAATGAACAGAGGCTGCGATAGATATCCCACCGGCCTCCAAAAGCCCCGAGCGAGGATTAACCGAGTGGATAATAAGGGGTCAAGCGAATGGATAATGAACGATAAAATGGGATCAACTGAGCGGATAGTGAAGGAAACAGAACTCCAAAAAGTTCCCACAGACAATCCCGTGCGATGGGAATCCCTATAGAAATTGTCCCTCTCCCCTACAATAAGGGACGACTTTACACAATTGTCAACACGCCTTACTAGAGACTACGAAATCGTGAACTTGCCCGGCTGTCGGCATTGATGGTGCAGCCCCAAGTACAGTTACCGCCAAGGCACCGGTTGCATTCGCAAAAGCGACAGCGTCTTCAATCTTATCCCCACCTGCCAAGGCCGTCGCTAAGGCGCCACAGAATGCATCACCCGCCGCCGTCGTATCGACGACTTTGACATTATATGCGGGTACTAGCTGGCTTTGCTGACTAGTGAGAAGCAAAGCGCCTCGATTGCCCAGTGTCAGAACAATCGTCGAGATCCCTTTCTCAAACAAGACTTTCGCCGCAAGACGCGCCCCCTCATCGTCAGCAACCGTGACTTTTGTGAGGAACTCGGTTTCTACTTCGTTTGGCACCAATATATCCACTAATCCGAGGAAACTGTCCGGTAACACGCACGCGGGGGCTGGGTTCAGGATGATTTCCACACCATTTGCTCTAGCAATTTCTGCAGCCCTTTTGGACGACTCGATAGGAACTTCCAGTTGTAGTAGAAGAACATCGGCATCTGCAATTTTGCTTGCCGCGCGCTCAACGTCTTCCACATCAAGGCGCATATTGGCTCGGGGAACAATAATAATGCTGTTGTCACCCTCTGCGTCAATGACAGGTGAAGCGACGCCCGTACCGACTTCCGCATCTCGGACCACGAAGCTAGTATCAATGTTTTGCCTGTCAAATTCCGTGAAAAATGTGTCGCCGAATAAATCTGCGCCCAAGCGCCCAATCATGGTTACATCCGCGCCCAGTCTTGATGCGGCGATTGCTTGATTGGCACCCTTTCCTCCGATGAACATTCCGAACTCTTCGCCAATAAGCGTTTCCCCTTTTTGGGGTCTTCGTTCGGTTTTGATCACCAGGTCCATATTGAAACTGCCTACCACAACAACCTTTGGATTATGTTGATCCATGTATGACCTCCAGGGACAGATGACGCCGCTGCTTCTCGACTACTTCGGTAGATTATAGTCCGACAGATGCCGTTTGTCAATTACGTTAAAATTCGGTACTTTGCGGCGCCTGCGCAAACTAGAATCAAGCAACGGAGCCATAACGAGTGAAAATCTGCGCGGAAGACCTTGAGGCACACCAATTTTTCCTCCATCATTACGATTTGCGGTCCGGTTGCCTCGCATTGCGAATGAACCCGGCATACTTGGAATATTCAAGCCCTCAAAAATCGGGTGGTCACCCAATTAACCACTTGCCTACCTAGAACCGCGAATTGGTGCAAAATTTCTAACGACAATGTCTCCCCCTTTCAGCCCCTTGAACTAAGCGTAGGACTTTCTAAACGAGTTGGATGATCCTTCTAGTTGGAAGGTTAAGGGTTAGCCGTCGCGGGGACTCTATCGGGTCCCATGAAGAACTCATTCATCTGATCTATGTATTTCTTTCCGTGTTTCAGGAGCGCATGCGTCATTTCGTAGAGCAGAGTATCTGATAGATCGTGGTAGGGATCAGCAAGTTTTTTATAGCAATCAAGTGCATGTCGGAAGAAATCCAAAGTTTCATCATCGATGGTACCGATTTGCCAGATGAGATAGAAGGAGCGGGAGTTGTTGTGTGGTAGTTGTTCTCCTCTGCTCTCGATAAAAACACGGTTTATATCAATCACTCGCTGCAGAGTCATCGAAAAACAGCTTTTTACAAAGGAGTGTGTCATACGATCTGCGGCAACATACTCGTGTTTGTTTGCGGGCAACGCCTTTGCCAACTGTGTGAGACACTCCTGCATTGACGCAAGTTTCCCTTTTACCGGGTTGTATGAGCTACCTGTTGAAGCGCGATTGTCGACGTGTGACATTGTGGGTTCCCCCTGTCTACTGTTTGTGATTGTCAATTACCTAACCACTAATATAACGATTTCCCCGTCTTTTTCGATTACTCGCTGTTGAAAGAAGATATTCGCGTGTCCCGCAAATTGCTGAAAAGTTTCCCGGAGAGGCAACACGAAGTAGTGCTTCTCGAATGCACCCTTGTAATTCTCTCTCACTGAATCTATACTCAGCATCGGTTAATTTTGCGCAATTGTACATCGAAGGTTTGTAGGAGATCAAGCGAACGAATAGTGAGTGCGATAGAGATCCTTCTCCGAATCGATCAAGCGACTGAACAAGGAGCGCGATAGGGATCCTTACCGGTCGGGAATCGGTGGGAACTCCTCCTACCACTTGCAAAACTTACGCTCCATTTCTGACTCTTAAAAAACGCAACTTCCAGCAGCGTAGAGTATATCCGTGCATCTATTTGGTTTGACGTTGATTATACCATTTCGATTTAATAAAAGTGCATATGAAGCGTGAAATACATCATTCACTTTCTCCGTAGGCGGGAATCAGGCGGTCGACAAGGGAGTGACAAAAGGAACGATTAACTGACCGGTTAGATCTAAGGACCGAACAGGATCAAACAATCGAATAGATAAGCTGAGCGATTAGCGAAGAATCAAGCGAATGAATAATGAAGGCGACAGCGATCCCAAGCCGATAGTAAATCCAGCAGTGACAGCGATACAACTCCGAAAGAAATCTCCTTACCACGCCGACCTTACGCGAAGATAGGGCTTCTTATTCCGCTCCACACAGGTTTATTCTTGATCGACGCAATCAGCGCACTAAAGTCTCAAAGGAATAGTATTATGCCGCGTAGACACAACATATATCGCATTACAATAGTACCTTGTATTAGTTTCGCCATGGATTAGGCTTCCCACCTGCCCTCACGCACGATTCGAATCCGGACCAAGCCGCAAATTCACGCCAGATCGCAGGAGAATTGAAACAGAATAAATTTGCTTGACATGTCGCCGAATCTGATGTATCATCTTATGGAATTTTATTGCGATTCCGCCTCAATCCAGAAGAACATGGCACATCACCACAGGATGTCCCCTTTCTTCCAGCCTTCGCTTAGTCCAACCATTGAAGCATATCAACGCTGATCTGCGGAATAATGCAAAGTTGCCCCGCACGTCTAGGAATTAGGCATGCTGTAGGGTAAGTGATCTTAGTTGATTACAAAGGCACTGTTCGAGGGTGAGACATTTTCCCAATTGAGAATTGTGACCGGAGAAGGAATTGTGACCGGAGAAGGAGAGAAGGTACTAATCGAACCCGAAGCGATTCATTTTGGTCAAACTTGCTATTTTACTTACTAAACGGCAGCGTTATACGGCTTCCAAAGTTGTCAAGTACAGCAGTTCTGCTTCTCGCATCGGCCAAATCGGCAAACCGGAAACCGTTGAGGAAGTGCAATGCAAACATCTACATACCCGCCAAAGCATGGTTTATACGATCCTGCCTTCGAACATGACAGCTGCGGTGTAGGGTTTATCGCAAACATTAAAGGGACGCGCTCGCATCAGATTATCGTAGACGCCGAAAACATTCTGTGTCACATGGATCACCGCGGCGCACGTGGTGCGGAAGCGAACACCGGTGATGGCGCTGGTATGCTAACAGCGTTACCCTATGAATTCCTAAAACGAGTTGCAACCGAAGACCTAAACGCAGATCTTCCGGATTTGGGGAAATTTGCGGCAGGGTTGGTTTTTCTACCTACCGACGAATCAGAGCGGCGGACTTGCAAGGAAACTGTCGAAAAGATTATCGCCGAACAGGGACAATACCTCATTGGCTGGCGGAGTGTTCCGGTCAATTCCGAGGAAGCCGATATTGGTCCGTCAGCTCGGTCCGTGGAACCGGTTATCGAACAGTTATTTGTCAGTGCGCCCGAGCATCTGGACGCCGAAGCTTTTGAACGCCAGCTTTATGTAATCCGTAAACGTGCAAGCCATCAACTGCGTATCAACAGCAACCTGCGGCAGGCAAAGATGTTCTACGTTTGCAGCTTGTCGAAGAACGTTATCGTTTATAAAGGTCAGATGTTTTCCAGCCAGTTGATGGTCTACTATCCCGATTTGACTGCGTCCGATTACAAGTCTCACCTTGCCATGGTCCACTCGAGATTTTCGACGAATACATTTCCTTCGTGGGATCGTGCACAGCCAAATCGATTTATGTGCCATAACGGAGAAATTAACACCTTACGAGGAAACACCAACTGGATGAACGCTCGGCAAGGGGTCATGCGAAGTTCTTTGTTTGGAAATGACTTGCGAAAGTTGTTTCCAATTATAGAACCCGATTGCTCGGACTCTGGGAATTTCGATAACGCTTTGGAGTTACTGTTGATGATGGGACGTTCCTTACCTGAGTCGATAGTGATGATGATTCCGGAGGCGTGGGAAAATCATGAATCAATCTCGCCTGCCAAGCGGGATTTTTATGAATACCATTCCTGCCTTCAAGAGCCTTGGGATGGTCCTGCATCAATCGCGTTCACCGACGGTAAACACATTGGTGCCGTCCTAGACCGAAATGGTTTGCGACCGAGTCGTTACTATGTTACTCATGATGATCGCGTAATTATGGCTAGCGAGGTGGGAGTATTGCCGCTGCCGCCCGAGCAAGTGAAGATTAAGGGGCGGCTACAGCCCGGGCGGATGTTTCTGGTCGATTTTGAACAAGGACGTTTGGTGCCGGACGATGAGCTAAAGCACGAAATCGCCACGTTTAATCCTTACGGAAAATGGCTGGAAAAACAACGCATTGAGTTAAGCGAACTTCCCAACCAGCAACCAGACGAATGCTACGATTTAGATACATTGTTGGTGCGAATGCAAGCTTTTGGTTACACCGTCGAAACGTTGGAATTCATGCTTACAGGCATCGTAGAGGCAAAAAAAGATCCGGTCGGATCAATGGGTAACGATGCGGCGTTAGCATGTTTGTCGGACACTCCGCGGTTGCTTTATGACTACTTTAAGCAACTGTTTGCACAAGTGACGAATCCTGCAATCGATTCCATTCGAGAAGAAATCATCATGACGCTCGAATGTTTTGTCGGTCCCGAAGGAAACCCATTGGATACGACAGAGTCCCAGTGTAACCGCTTGCATATACCGCAGCCAATACTTACGAATGCGGAACTAGCGGCAATTAAGTATTTGAACTATAGAGGATGGCGGTCAAGAGTTATAGATATCACCTATCCAAAGTCCGATGGAGTAGTTGGACTTGAAACTGCATTAGAGCGTGTTTGTGATGAAGCAGTAATGGCAATTGAAGACGGCAATCAGTTAATTGTTCTTTCCGATCGCAATGTCGCATCGGACCGGGTAGCAATTAGCTCACTCCTCGCTACAGGAGCCGTACATCATCGTCTAGTGCGAACCGAGAAACGCACACGCATCGGGATTGTGGTAGAAAGCGGCGAAGCTCGTGAAGTTCATCATTTCTGTTTGCTCGTCGGATATGGTGCCGACGCAGTTAATCCATACATCGCCTTTGAGACGTTGTCCCAATTAAGACGTGATGGAGTATTCGACAGCGAATCCACGGATGAAGAGATACGCTCGTCCTATATTACAGGTGTGTGCAAAGGGATGTTGAAGGTGATGTCCAAAATGGGCATTTCAACACTGGCAAGCTACAAGGGTGCGCAGGTGTTCGAAGCCGTTGGACTGAACGACGATGTAATCGAGCGGTGTTTTGCCGGTACCGCCAGTCGAATCCAAGGTGTTGGCTTTGACGTGCTCTCCGTAGAAGCCCTGCGGAGGCATGAACTGGGTTATCCCACACGTGAATCTGTCCATCTATCTGTACTGCCCAACGACGGACAATTCCACTGGCGTAGCGGAGGTGAACAGCACTTATACAATCCGGAAACCATCATGGATTTGCAAGTTGCTGCTCGAACGGATAGCGCCGCCGCTTACGAGAGATTTGCGGAGTTTATTGACGATTACCATCGCAATAGATGCACATTGCGCGGCCTCCTCACATTCAAAGAAGGAACACCAATACCGTTAGATGAAGTTGAACCGGCGAAGGAGATAGTTAAACGTTTTTGCACCGGTGCCATGAGTTTTGGCTCAATTTCAAGAGAGACGCACGAAACCCTTGCAATTGCGATGAATCGTTTGGGCGGCAAGTCTAACACGGGAGAAGGCGGTGAGGATTATGAGCGATTTAATCCCTTGCCAAATGGCGATAGCAAGCGATCTGCAATTAAGCAAGTAGCGTCGGGGCGGTTCGGAGTAACTTCGTGGTACTTGACGAATGCAAATCAGCTTCAAATAAAGATTGCCCAAGGTGCAAAACCCGGAGAAGGCGGCGAGTTGCCAGGCCACAAAGTCAACGAGGAGATTGCGGCGACACGACACACCACCCCGGGTGTTGGACTCATTAGCCCACCTCCACATCACGACATTTATTCTATCGAAGACTTGGCGCAGCTTATCCACGACTTGAAGAACGCCAATCCATCAGCGCGGATTAGCGTCAAATTGGTATCCGAGGTAGGTGTCGGAACAATTGCAGCCGGCGTCGCCAAGGGGCACGCCGACCATATCTTGATTTCCGGTCATGAGGGGGGCACTGGAGCTTCACCATGGACATCCATTATGCACGCGGGGTTGCCGTGGGAATTAGGGATTGCGGAAACACACCAGACATTAGTGTTGAACGATTTGCGTTCCCGCGTGCGGCTGGAAACGGATGGTAAGTTGATGACTGGGCGCGATGTTGTCATTGCAGCCCTTCTGGGCGCCGAGGAATTTGGCTTTGCGACAGCACCATTGATTACGCTAGGTTGTATTATGATGCGGAAGTGTCATTTGAACACGTGCCCGGTAGGGGTTGCAACCCAAGACCCGGAACTCAGAGCGAAATTCACCGGCAAACCGGAGCATGTTGTTAACTATTTCTTCATGGTTGCGGAAGATGCACGAAATATCATGGCTGAACTTGGCGTCCGAACAATTGATGAACTGGTTGGTCGTGTTGATATGCTTGAGGTCGACAAGGCAATTGCACATTGGAAAGCTAGGGATTTGGACCTGACAAGCATTCTCACACCTGCAAAGAAACTTCATCCGGGAGTTGAAGTCTTTTGCACCATTAAGCAAGATCACGGTTTGGAACACGCATTGGACAATGAACTGATTCGTTTGGCTAGACCTACATTGACGCGCGGTGAGAAGGTTGCCATTAATCTGCCTGTTCAGAACACAAATCGGGTCGTTGGCACGATGCTTAGCCACGAAGTATCAAAGGCATACGGTTTTGAAGGGCTAGCCGAAGATACAATCCATATTAAACTCAACGGATCTGCGGGGCAGAGTCTGGCAGCTTGGCTAGTTCCCGGCGTCAGCATTGAATTGGAAGGCGATGCAAACGACTACACAGGCAAAGGACTGTCCGGCGGAAAACTGATCGTATACCCGCCTAAAAACTCAACCTTCAAACCTGAAGATAACATTATCATCGGAAATGTCGCGCTGTACGGTGCCATTTCAGGTCAAGCATATTTCCGAGGAATGGCGGCAGAGCGGTTTGCTGTTCGCAATTCTGGCGTACACGCGGTCATTGAAGGGGTCGGAGACCACGGCTGCGAGTACATGACGGGTGGACGAGTAGTTGTTTTGGGGCTGACCGGGCGCAACTTTGCTGCAGGCATGTCTGGAGGCATTGCATACGTCTGGGATGTTGATGGTCAATTTGACACGCGATGCAACCTCGGTATGGTTGAATTGGAGAAGATTGAAACCGATGCGGAAAGCGCTGAATTGCGAAATCTGATTGGACTCCATTATCGTTATACGGGGTCAAGTGTCGCGAAGCATATCCTTGACGACTTCGAAACTTACGTGCCGAATCAATTCGTGAAGGTCATGCCAACCGATTACAAACGAGTACTTCAGGAGCAAATGCAAGGACACTCGGAGACAGCTTAGATTTTCCGCTAAATCTTGCAAGTCGAGCTAGTATTGAGGAAGTCAATATATGGGTAAAGCGACAGGATTCATCGAGTACAGCCGGAAAAAGAGTCACGATCGACCGCCCGGAGAACGCATCAAAGATTTCAATCTTTTTCATCTCACACTTGATGAAGAAGAGCGCAGAAATCAGGGAGCACGTTGTATGGATTGTGGCATCCCGTTTTGCCAATCTGCCACAGGCTGTCCAATCGACAACTTGATACCCGAATGGAACGATTTGATCTACCGTGGCATGTGGAAGGAGGCCTTGGACCGGCTTCATAAGACAAACAATTTCCCCGAATTCACGGGATTAACATGCCCGGCGCCGTGCGAAGGAGCCTGTTGTCTCGGTATAATCGATCCGGCAGTAACCATCAAAGACAATGAATATGCAATCGTCAACCGTGGTTTTGAGGAGGGTTGGATCCAGCCTACTCCGCCTCCGACGCGGACCGGAAAAACGGTTGCCATCATCGGATCGGGACCGGCCGGACTTGCGGCTAGCGATCAGTTGAACAAGGTCGGTCACAAGGTAACCGTGTACGAACGAGCCGATCGCATCGGTGGTCTGTTGACGTATGGGATTCCCAACATGAAATTGGATAAACGAATCGTTCAACGTCGACTCGACCTTATGGCGGACGAGGGTGTTGAGTTTGTAACCAACGCCAATATAGGCGTTGATATCGACATAGATACTCTGCGCCAAGAGTTCGATGCGATTGTGCTTGCGTGCGGTGCGACCCACCCACGTGATTTACCGGTTCCCGGGCGGGAACTTGAAGGAATTCATTTCGCCGTGAAATTCCTGCATCAAAATACCAAGAGCCTGCTGGATTCTAACTTTGAAGATGGACAATTCATTTCCGCTAAGGACAAGCACGTAATCGTGATTGGCGGCGGAGACACAGGCAACGACTGTCTCGGAACATCAATGCGCCACGGTTGCAAGAGCCTGACCAACTTCGAGATTCTTCCCGAACCACCTGTCGAACGTGCCCCTAACAATCCGTGGCCGGAATATCCTAGAATCTACCGTGTAGACTATGGTCATGAGGAAGCAGCTCATGTATTCGGTAGAGATCCGCGTGAGTTCTGCATAGTGACAAAGGAATTTGTCGGTGACGGAAACGGTCGTGTCAAAGTCGCGCACACCGCGCGCATTGAATGGGAAAAGGATGACGCGGGAAGGTTTCAGATGAAAGAGATTCCCGGAAGCGAAGAGGAATGGCCCGCCGACCTTGTATTCCTCGCAATGGGCTTCCTTGGTCCGGAGGAAACGCTTGTCAAGCAGTTTGGTTTGGAGACCGATGAGCGATCAAATATGAAAGCAGAGTACGGACGATTCGCTACGAGCGTTGATGGCATTTTCGCGGCTGGAGATTGCCGACGTGGCCAATCGCTTGTCGTATGGGCGATTGCCGAAGGCCGCGGTGCGGCGCGCGCCGTGGATGAATACTTGATGGGCTCTTCCGACCTCCCGATTCCAGGTGTGTCGCTTTCGGACATGAGTGGCACATAACTCAAACCTATATACAAATCCAAGCACAAAAAAAGGCAGCCAAATAGCTGCCTTTTTTTGCGTCTATGTGTGTTTCAAAGTAGAATCAAGTCTCTTCTGAAACCGCTAGAGCGATCTCCTGCCCTTCTGGCTTGCTAAAACGCTGCTTCGCACGTTCCATAACATCTATCACGACCCCGTGCTCCGCACGTTTGTCCGCCTTGATAATCAGCGTACTAATTTTGTTTTCGTTCGCTGCCAAAAACAGATCTAGATCTTCAAGGGTTAGCATTTCCTGATCGTCCACCGATAAACGCCCATCTTGACTAATAAAAACATTGTACTTCTTTCGCGGGAATTCATGCTTGGTAGCTGAATCTGGCAGATTCACTGAAAATGGCGGCGGGATACGCATAATCGCCGAAACCATAAAGAAGATCAAAAGCAGAAACACACAATCAATCATCGGTGCCATCGGGATATCTTCATCTTTGTCTTTCGCTCTCCGATTTCCACCTGAAGCCATATTTAAATCTCCTTTCCTAATCGATCACGACTATTCTCGCGCTACAACTGCAAAGCCTATTTTATCAATACCCGCTTGTTTCGCCCTATCCATAATCTGGACAATTTGCTCGTGCAGAACCTTCCGCTCCGATTGAATAATCAGCATGTTCTTCGCTTCCTCAGTCGCGTTGATGAATCGACTAAACATCTGTTCAATCTCGACGACTTCGTCGTTCAGAACCATGATTCCCTCTCGCTGACCGTCTGTCGGGTTAGCAATTCTCACAATAAGCCCTTTGGGTTTTTCGGTATTCGGTTTACCTGGTGGAGGTAGCTGAACCCGAATTCCCGGCATTGGCGAGAACGTGGTCGAAACCATGAAGAAAATCAAAAGCAGGAACACACAATCAATCATCGGCGCCATACTGAGAGTTGGTGCTTTCCTCTCTCTAAGTCTTGTGGAAAGCAATGTCTGTTTCTTCACGCTGGTTGCTACCTGCTGCATTATGACACCTCCTTTCAGACAGATGACAATTCCGAACCGCAATCATCTGAAACGCTGTCTGATGTAATCCTTGTTGGGAAACTATTTTTTGGAAAAGACAGATTCCCAACAAGGCATTGGCGTAATACTACGCACCCTCTTGGCCAAGAACAAGTTGATTGACGATCTCTGTTGAAACCTGACCAATCTCAAGCACATACCTATTGACCCAGCTATCAAACAGCTGGTAGAAGATCAAGCAAGGAATGGCGATGGTGAGACCTGCCGCCGTTGTCAACAACGCCTGAGAAATACCTCCCGCCAATTGTTGCGGGTCTCCGGTACCTTCCAAAGCAATTGTCGTAAACGCGTTAATCATACCGGTAACGGTACCCAGCAGACCAAACAGTGGTGAGACAACTGCAATTGTACCGAGCACTGGAAGGTTCTTTTCCAGTTCCGGAGTCTCGAGCAATTCCGCTTCCTCGATGGCTTCTTGGATCTCGTCCTTCGTGATTTCGCGTTCTTCAATTTGCGCCTGACTATACCTCAACAATCCTGCTTTCAAGACGTTAGCAAGCGGTCCACCGGCATCCTCACATGTAGAAACAGCTTCCATAATGTTCTCATTGCGAAGGGAGTCTGTGATGCTCGCCATGAACTGTTCCGCGCCGATTTTTGACCTGGCACGGGCGAAAGTAAAGAATCTTTCAATAATGAACGTCAGAGCTGTAATAGAACAGAGCGCCAGTGGCCAGAAGACAAATCCCATTTTTTGAAAGAAGGTAACGATGTTGTCCTTCTTGGTCATTTTCAGCGGAAAATACCTGTCACCGCCGGCAACCACGTTTACAGGTTTACCCACTCTGTCTCCGTAGCCGTCTTTATAGATACTGATAAAGTATCTACCGGTAGGTAGATTTGTAATCTCGTATTCCCCGGCATCATCTGTCGTTCCCTTGTATTCCGTTCCGGCAACATCTTTGATAATCACCTCAACTCCCGGGATAGGAGCTCGAGCGGTAGTTGTATCTTCAATCGTTCCGCGTACCGTACCGCCGCCACCGGACACATCTGCCTCTTGGGCAACAGAAATAACGCTACCCATCGCCAAGAGAATCGCAATAGTTAAAATCGAACTCAACCTCTTCATATTTGCCTCCTTTTAATTGGACAAAATTTTCAGAACACTTATGCAAGTAGTTGGTACTTTATCCCAATTTTCTTTCTAGAGTAGGCGGTTTCGCTTTAAGATTTCGCCCTTCTAGCCTGAACTCCCCCATCTGCCAAGCGAGACGCGCCTATAAACACCTGCATCTCTGAGAAGTTGCGGCTGGAATCAAGAAAAATGCTCTCCCCTCAGCCGGTCATGACAAAGGGGAGAGCGTAGAGAAAAGCAGTGTTTTAGAATCCCATCATCGCACGAACAAATGTCGTGTTGCTTGTTGTATCTTCAAGCAAAATCGTCGTGCGCCTGTAACCCGCTAGAATTACGATATTAAATCCAAGCCATTCACCACGGTTAATTGCTTGAATTTCAAAGATTCGTGTCCGCAGGTTGGGACGGAACAGGATAGGTACTTCCTCATCAGATGGGAAGTTTGTCAAGAACGCCTTGAAGTTATCATCGCGGTTGGTGAATTTGCGATATTGAAAACCGCCAAGAACGTTCATTCTCTGCGTGAATTGATAATCCAGACGAACCCCCAGAACATCTTCGCGACTTCTCTTGTTGAATCGAAGGTACTCTATCGGTTCGGTGTCTGTGGGAACATACAGACGTGGATTGAGCGGTGAGACATATACACCGGCAGCGATATCGTCGGCAGTATGGTCGAACACCTTCTCCCAGATATATTTTGCCATCGGCGTGACAGTCAAGTCTTCACCTATGTTTTTGATGAATCTCAAATCCCCTAACGGAATTTCGTATTTCGCCCGCAAGATAGTCACTTGGTTGCGGATAGTTTTTTCATCGTACCGTCGGGGTTTCCAATTATCCTGATCATAAATCAACCCGGTATCCCCGTCATCCAACGGGTTGATTCCATGGTCGGGATAGAACGGGAATTCTCGTTTTTCACCCGAATCGCGCACCTGCTCAATTGGTACCATGAAATCAGTGCGCTCATTCCGCTCATCACCCGTTCGCGTTGCTTCCTCATCATCCACCCGGTCTAGTGAGATGGCCTCCTGATCGTCCGGTTGAAATTGATTCTGCAAGGCAACGAGGAACTTCGCTTCCAAAGTTAAGTTCGGAATTGCCGTGTAGAGGAATTGAAGAGCGGTAGTGTTCACCCGTGAGTTGTAGAAGTCAAGCTCGTCAGATATCTGGACGGGCTCAAGTTCTCCAACGCGCAATGTAATCGTATAATCCGGAATATCGTCCTGAACCCGGACTAAACGATTCTGGAATAGAATGGTACCAAAATCCGGAATATCACGCTGGTAGGTGACATGGAAATACTTTGAATCGTTTTTGCGCCGGCTAGAAACCTCGCTCTCGTTCAACCATCCGACCTTGAGCGTCAAATTGTCGAGTACGTCATAGCTGGCAACTAGGTGGTATCCCTCACGATCGATTCCGTACTCGTACTGCGGCTCAAAATCATCTTCTAACGAATCAATCGTTCCGTTGTTGTTTAGGTCGACAAGATCCGTAAAGACGGGGGGATCCGCTTCAAAAATGAGGAAGTCTTCCTGAAAGTCGAGGATTCCATTCTGGTCGCGGTCGTCGGCGCGCGGCAGCACGCCATCGAAATCAATATCATCTGGCCAATCATCATCATCATCATCGTCCTCGATTAGCTGATAATCAATTTCATCAAATGGATCGACCTCTGACGAAGATTCGGGAGTACGCGGCAAGGAGTACGTCTGATCTCTATCGCTATTGGCGCCCCAATTCCGATACGTCGTCGTATAACCGGGATCAATGTGATAGAAAGTTTCCTCTAGGAACAACTTCCCAAAACGTTGCTTAAGATTGACGAACCAAGCGACTTCGCGTCCCAATTCCCCATCTCCATCCTCGGGAGTGCCATCACCGCCTAACCTGGCTTCGAATCTTTCTCCCTCGGTTTCTGAATAGGTTGGTATGCCGTTGGCATCTTCTGGCAGTAAGCTGCGGCGGTCAACACTAATACCCGTTGACTCCACACCATCGGGGGTAGTAATCTCCTCCTTTAGACGACTAAAGCCCACCTTATCCTTAGGAATGGTCGGATATTGCTTGTGCTTGCTGTTAATTGAGTAGTGCGCCCGAATGAAAGTGTTGAATAGCGTACCTTCAAGATCGAGCCCGTACAGAATCGCAGCTCGGGCCGCGCCGTAGCGATAATGGACTTTCCGAGGTCTTCCCTCATCGGTCCACTGGCTTGGATTGTAGGCGAGGCTATCGCGGTTTTCGGCATATTCCGTAGATTGGCCGTAATTTCCCGGGGCTTGAATTACGTCCCGAAATGGCATCCCAATATGGCCGTCCTCGGTTTTGATCCATTCCTGTAGTTCCGGGTCGTCCTCAGCCTTGTTGGCTTCGCTAAAGCCCATTACAACGATGTTGTAGTCGCCGGCAACCACCAAATCAAAATCGACTGATTTGACTTGCCGCGGATCGATATTATGATCGGCGAGGACGAAGTCATATTTCATCGCCTGGAACCCTTCAACAATCTTCCAAAGCCCGTCCTCAGAGTTGCGTGGCGGCCTGCTGCCCGGAACAGGATCGATATCGGAACTGAGGTCGAACGATCCATTCGCGGCACTGATTACAGTAGTCTCCTCTGGCAAAAGCCCAGGTTCGACCCCTTGGATCCGCTCGGTTCTAGTGATCTCCTCTTCCGCTTGAGTAACAACCGTCACCCTAATATCCTTGACTGCTGCTCCAACGCCCCCTTGGACTAACTCGGCATCCCGGGTGCGGCTCAGACCCAAGAACGCCCTCGGGTGGTTATCTTCTGGTGAATCATCGCGGAAGACCACGGTGATGCGCTCCGGCGGCGTATTTGGCACCGTTCCTAGCAGCGGATTTTCAACGCGTTCCGGGTGCTCCTTATGCAGATTCATGTAGGTAACCCCTACGCGGAAAATATCGCCTAGCAGCCCTTGAGCGCGGAACCCTATTAAACGAGCATTTTCGATATGACGTAACTGCGCGTCGTCGTTTAATCCATTTCTGCGGCCAAGCGTCGGTGCGAGGTTTGCCGCCGCGTCTGAAAGCCTTACCGGGTTAGAAATACGTGAATTCAGCAAGGTAAAGAGGTGTCGTTCTTGTGAAAAAGAAAGATCCCACCTAAACCCGTCAAATTCTGTTTTGAATATGATGTACCGGTTCGGGAACAGCGTGGAAGGCTTGATACGCATGTTGTCGCCGATTGCGAACTCACTATGCCTGCCTCGGAAGCTATCCGTGGTGAGGATTGTGCGGTCCAATTGCGCTGAAAAACGTTCACTATCAAGTTGACCAGTCCAACCGGCAATTAGCTCACCATTCTGATCGAATTCTTTCCGTTCACGGTAATTGAAAACCTCATTACCTTCAAGCAACTCCTTTCCAAACAGGTCATAGAAGAATTGGGGTTCCTCTTCTAGCTGGAAACGATCGGAGAACTTTGATTGTCCTTCAATCGTTGGCAGCAATGGTTCTTGAGGTCCCAGACTTGACGCTCCACAACCGTACAAGACGAAACAACTCAAGATACATGCAATAACAGAAACAGTATGTAACCACCGTTTCAACATTTTCATTTTTTCTTGCCTCCATGAAGTAAATTGGATTTATTTTGAAACCGACGAAAAAAGTGATAAAGAGAGTAAACAACAGGCAGTAAATACCTGTTAATCAATACAAGACTATTCTTTCATCAAACTCTCTGATTCCATTTAGAACCATATTTCATCCTAAACTACACCGCGAAATCTACCTTTGGCTAACTTCCGCTTCACCCACCTTAGGGTAGCTATGCCTGCCCTTGGTGTCCCAAAAGTTCGCTAAGCCCAAGCAGTGTCCCTGCTAGTCAAAGAAACACACTTTAGTTTTATTGGCCTTGAGCAACTTTTTTCTACTTTTTTCAGCTATTTCAGCTGTACTAAGATTGCCCTTAAGAAGTTCGTCTCCAAACAAGTCATAAAAGAATTGGGGTTCTTCTTCCAGTTGGAATCGATCAGAGAACTTTGACTGTTTTTCGATTGCCGGCAACAAGGGTTCTTGGGGTCCTGGACTTGACCCTCCGCAACTATAAAAGAGAATACAACTCAACATACATGCGATAACGAAAACAGTATTTAATCGCCGTTTCACTATTCTCATTTTTCTTGAATCCAAGAAGCAAATCGAATTAATTTTGAAATCGACGAAATAGAAAAAAGTGATACGGAGAATAAGGAACAGGAAGTAGAAGCCTGTTAATCAATACAACACACAATCTTGTCCCGAGCACCTGAATCCGAATGCGCGACTCTTTCCTAAACCATACCGTGAAAACAGTAATCGTGAAACCTACTTGAGACTGAATCCCGAGCCGCCATTTGAGGTTCGCTATGTCTGCCTGCGGTACCCTTAAAACTCGCCCTTGACAACGTCTGATTGTCTGCCAATTACAGGATAACATAAGTGGATTTCAACAAATGAGCCTCTACGATATCACTTCTGGTAATATCTGTCAAGACTTTTTTTTGACTAAATAATGATTGACTGTTTGTGTCGGATTTGTGCGATGAAACCCAATGACAGATTTAAAAACTGATGCTCCTTTCGTCGATCATATCAAATCATGAACATGCGCGCATTTACGCCACGGCAACGACTTCAATAAGAACGTGAGTTGCTGTGGCGAGTCCTCAAGATACCGGAGAGCGATCGGGCGCCGGAGATCATACCGGAGTGTTGGTTAGGTCGTAATAAACCCTTGGACGGAAAGATTAGCGTGGGTTATTCGATCGCGGGTCGTCCTCAAGGATTGACGTGATGTCGTGGCGAGATTGAGGACTAGTACAATGGCATCGGCGTGAACACCAAGTGCAAGTCCATCAGCCGACGACAGAAGCGGGGACGTGTCAAGTAATATGAGTTCATAATGTTCTCGGAACTGCTCAAGGAGCGATTGCATGCGCGGAGAGTCAAGAAATTCAATCGGAGTAGACACAATGCTATTCATGCTGAACAAATCGACATTCGCGATTTCAGTCTCTTGAACTGCTCCCTGCCAATCCGCAACCGAATCAAGCTGTGAAGATTGCCGCGTAGAATTAGATGATACGCCGAATATCTCATGCTGCTTTGGAGCAAGTACATTGCAGTCAACGACTAGGACGGGGGCTTTCACCAGAGACAGAGTAACTCCTAGATTAGCCGTAATCACAGAAACGAGGTCGTTGGAATCGCACCCCGCGAACATGAGCACCTGCTTATTAGTCTCGGGACTTGACAGATTGATGTTTGCAGCGATTTCTTGATAAACTACCGGAACGGCGCGAGGGTCAATATCTGGATTTTGCCGGTTCCGCACGTGCCCTAAATGCATTGTGCCCAGTTCAGATTCCACATCATCGGACGAGCTATAGCTCGTGCTGAAATACTCCATGAGCAAGGCAATAGAAACCCCCAGCGTCAAACCGACGATGCCGGCAATCGCTACGATTGCCTTGACTCTAGGACTCGTCGGAATCTTTCGAGGAACCGCGCCGTCAACGACTCCAAGACCTCCTATCGTGCCTCCGGCATGCGATGTAACATGCGACGGATCCGACTCGGCGATTAAGATGCGTGTCTGCAAGATTCGCGTGAACGTCTCTTTTGTCAACTCGTGCCTGAACTCGATCTCCCGCTTCATTTTGTCAAGCGCCAATTCATTCTCGGGTATGGCACCAAGTAGCTGCGTCAACTCGCTCTCGACCATTTCCAGCTGATCCTTGACTAGCGGAAGGTTGTGTTGTGCTCGAATGATGCTGGTTCGTAGATTTATCAAACGCTCCTGAACAGCACTATAGAGTGTGGATACACCGTGAGTCACCGAAGTAATAGCTTCATTAGATATTGAGGTGGACAATCTGTCCTCAATGTCCTTAATTTGCGCTTTGATTGACTGCATCCCCGGAGCGTTCTCACCTGTTCCAGAAGCAATTAACCCAGTTCTTTGAACCTCAAGAGCAATTAGCCTCTCCATTTGAGACAACCAGATGGGATTAGTACCCATCGTCTCTGTCAGTTTCGAATATTCGGGGTGGTTCTTGATTTCTTCCCTAAGATGCTTCAATTCCTTCTCAGACGAACCAATTCCCCACTCGAGTTGTTCCAGGTTACCTCGTAAAGATGCCCGTCGCAGGAAAAGACTAGAGAGTTTTTCTCGCCAAGTTCCAGGACCGCCGTTTTCCCGAACAAACTCGGACGCCTCAAGTTCTCCTTTGTCTATCTCAACCCGCAATTTTTGCATCGTATCATACAGCAATTCCTGGCGTTGCTCCAATTTGGCAGAGTCCTGATTTCGGCGGTGCTCTTGCATCTCAGCAACTAACTGATTAATCAGGAGAGCCGCATTGCGCTCCCCGCCTTCCTCCTCGGTAAGATTCAGCGAGAGCTCAATATACTGCGAGTCCGAGCGACTCTTTGATTTAAGGTTTTTCCTTATTTTCCCGACCGGGGGTAAGTAGGAAACACCGCCGACTCCCGATTCCTCGAGCCGTTCAATTGCCGTCGTTATCATAGACTCCGAAAGAAAGCGCTGACCGACAGTCTCCATCTCGGTTCGGTCAACACCACCGGATAGGACGTTTTGAACAACGTTGGCGGATGGTATTGGTGGGCTTGATGATGGTTGGTCGAATAGTAGAAGCGCAGAGGCTTCATAAGTTTTGGGCAAGTGCAAACTAACTACTAGGGCAGTACCGACAAGCAACAAAAAACACAAGCATATGATAAAATCGTACTTCCGAATTACAGAGAGGTAATCCCGTAAGTGAACCTCCTTTTGAGGCATCGAAATCGTATTTCCTTCCTCCATTAATGAGCGAAGACCTCTTGCTCACTTCGTTATCTTAATCCCAAGTTGAATTCAAGAGCCATCCCGGTTCGTGATCGTAGGGCGTTTATGCTAATTGGGAACAGATTCATCGGATCCAACAATTATTGGACACGACGACGAATTACCTTTCCTCTAACGCGCCGCCTCGATCTGTTCTTCGCTATATGCTTCATCGATCCACTCGGTAATACGCCACTCACCGTCTCTCAGTTCAAAGATGAACAGATTGTCCCCTTCGGCATACCACCCCGTGTATCCACCTTCAAGAGAGACGCCGTCTGCTACAAACCCTTGAATCCTATAGTGGACCCTTACTTCGGCTCTGTTTCGTTCCGGGTTTAATTCGATTTCGGGCGGCTCTTCAAGTTCTATTTCAATGTCTTGATACAATGAAAACACACGAATTGCCGAATCTCTCTCTTCGCGAATATCATCAAATGTGACGTCATCTGTTGTATCGTCGGGTGTTCCCATATCCGAGACATACCGAAAACCGTCCGCCCAGAAGACATCTATGTACGCATCTACATCTTCAGTTTCATATCCGGTACGCCACGCTCTCAGCACCGCTTCAATCGCGCCCGATTCCTGGGATCGGGGTGCACCGACCTTCTCTACATCGCCGCAACTCAAAAAGCTTAACGTTACGACCACCGTGAGAAATAAACTACCTGCTTTGGGAAAAATCTTGAGCATCACTGACAACCTCCAAAACACGTTTTCATCCGAGAAGATTCTATCTTCAGCATAGGAGTAACGATCAGACAATCTTGATTTCTAGACAATCAAACTGCCTAAAATATCCTAGTGATTACATGGTCCAAAGCCGCTCTTCTTTCAAAAAGTTTTCCTTAGGTTCAAATATAATTTTTTCGGCGTTACACCGACACTTACGCCTAATTTCTCAATTTCCTTAGATTCATCAATGAGTACATTGACTTTTGCGTTCGCGTTATAGAACTTCGCGCCTATGTAAGAATCAATGACACTATACGCCCATACACCGATAGCACCGTATATGAATAGTTGTCTAAGTTTGTAGCGCTCGTTGGATCGCTCATATTGTGCGAGTGCTTCCTCGGATTTGGGGTCTATGGTTGCCGCCGGAAGATACCGATTGGTATAAATGTTCTGGAAGGACTGATGTGCCGCGAGGGCGCCCGCAAGCGATGCACCCACTCCTATCACCGACAATGTTCCTCGAATCGGACTGCGCGAATAATACTGACCCCAGCCAGGGATTATCGACGATCGGACAACGGAGCCAACTGGAGATATGAGCCGGAGCTCCTCCGTTTGGGCAACGCAAACCTGCGCGAAAGCCGATAAGAAAAGCGTAATCGTCACAATCTTCACTTGGCACCACCCGGCAATTCCCTGCAGAACTTAATCACTGCAACCGTCGTAACCGTAAAATGATAACGAAATGTGAATCTGCTGTCAACCAAAAAAGCGAACAACCCATGCGGCACGCTATGAGTTGTTCGCATCGACACGGCAAAAGACCATCTCGCGCTATCATCTTCGACGGCTTGATGTGCGCTCTGTGTTTCGCGTACGACTGCTTGAACGATTCTCCTGATCGTCATCATCATTGCTGCTTGCGCTCGACGACTGGCGACTTGGAGCCGCTGATACTCTTGAGCGTGACGGGGGTGGCGAGGAACTCGATTTGGTTGACCGGCTGCGTGACGGTACTGAAGACGCGGTTTCCTTTCGTCTTGAACCCGATCGAATGTTTGACTCCCTTGGCGATGATGTACGAGTCCGACCCGAGTAAGACTTCGAACGATTATACAGTTGACTGCGTCGTTCCGCATTTGATCGAATGCGACTATTTGTCTTATCATTGTCAGCAACCGAGCCGCGGGGATAATATCTTCTGTGCGACTGTTCCGTAGAATTTCGCTTGACAGATGTCCTACGATTCGAACCCATAGCATTTAACCGGTCTCGCAGTGTGCCTGACCTGGTCCGATAACTTGTGTGAGTTCGCTTGGTAGACACGGTTGCATTTCGATCCACTCGATCACTCAACGCCGGTTGCTGTTCGCGATGCTTTTCAATAACCGAACGGACTCTCGGCTGGACGTTTACGCGCTTAGTCGCTTTACGTGATACCGATAACCGACTCCTGCTGTATTGCCGGCGGACATTTTCGTGCTCCTTGCTCCATCGATTCAATTGCGTCTGTCTCTTTTTTACCGAAGACTTGGGCCCCACATAAACGTATCTCGGGTTTGAATATGATCTATAACAATAATTAGGATAATACGCGTAGTAACGATGGAGGTAATTGCCGTAAGAATAGCGAATGGCGTAGTAGTGGCGATCGTAGATAGGGTAACTCCACCGGATGTAATAGTCATGATCTGTTGCATAGTAGCAAGGACCGTCGTAAAAATACAGGTAGGTGTAGCGGTGCCAAGGGCGCCATTCATAGCTCCTTGCGTATCGGTGATATCGGTGAATATGACGCTGTTTTCGATAAGTGACAACGTCTACGTACTCTATATCAAGCTGCTCGCCATCTTGGGCAACAATATGCATCTCGAGAAAGCCGTTGTCAACGTGGCCCGCCGCAGAAATTTTGATTGTTTCCGAGCGGCGGTTTGCCCGTAACACGAACGTATCACCGTAACGAGTTTCATCGGCGTGTTTGTCGTCATAACCGCGTCGTGTGTATTCACGTTTGGTATTTCGAATCCAAACACGACCGGCAATTGATTCGTAATCCTCAATGTAGGGCTCGCTGGGTTCGCCCCGGTAGCGCACCAATATCTCAATGTACTGAGCTTGTGCAGGAATCTCAAAGAAGTATATCGCACTGGCAATAGCAAATTCGTAATCATCTTCCTGGATATACTGGCTTGCCCAAGCCGTTAAGCGCGCACCGTCTTCAAAGTGAGGACTTGCGTTAATTGTTGCGTTGCCCCGTTCAATCCACTCATCAACATCGTTGCCTGCTCGATGTTCGCGGCTTAGTCGATCCGAATAAGAACTGTAGTCATAGGCTTGGGTTACCGTCGGCATAGCAAGCAAAAAGAGGCAACTTAACAACACCCACGGACTCAAAATGTTAACTCGGACGCTCATCTTAATCTCTCCTAATCGGAATGGGTTTTATTTGCCCAAAGCAATAATCTTGATGCTGCAGCCGCCATGAACAATTACCATTGAACTACCTGACCAAAGAAGCATGTTCGGTCCGTTTCAAATCTTTGTTTTCAGTCTGTCGTAATAGTGGTACAAACTGTCGTAAAACTGATACTCTTTACTGAATAATGCAACCTCTGAAGAAGGAATTATCATGCTAGTTTCGTTATTTGGCTTTAGCATTAAACTGAAGGCCTATCCGCTCTGCTACCCCTAGTCCAGAGGAGTCATATTCCTACGTTTATCAGTCATTAACTCCCGGAGAATCGGCGCAACACCAATGCGAATGGTATTGTCTCGCCTTGCCTAGTGTCGCTACATAACGCCGACTAGAAGGAACTTCGTGGCCTAAAAACACGCGTGTCTACTATTAGTCCTTACAATTTTAATGCCAAGTTTCTGTAGGGTCTTGCCAAAATCCCTCTTGTGTAGGTGGGCACTGCCCACCAGCCTTCGCGAGCCTGAGCGGGGATTACGCGAGTGGATAGAAATCTTCACATGTTCATCCGCATCGGTGCTGCCGACTTTTTCACTGGTCAACCAAAAAGACCAATTAGTCAAAATCTCGCCCGCTTTCCTTCTACGATTAATCAACTCCGTCCGTCAGATTGCATACGTGTGCGAAGTCGACGCAAATCGCTAGATTCGCTCAAGACGCATCAAATAGTGCTAACACCGATTCTTCCGCCGCGCATACTAGGTGGTTACAGAATGCTTCCGTCGGGTTGCTTTCGCAGCGCTTTTGGGCTTACAGGGGAAATCTGGAACCATTGTACACTACAAGCCTAATCTTGCAATAGTTCAACCGCTTCACCGCCGCGCAATCCTGCCGCATTTGAATCGTCAGTGTCGAGATGCATCTGCAGCACGTAGGAGGAGGAGATTTTTGGTCGAATGTTTTCAAGCGTCAAAGCACGCTCGCCCGGTATCCGTACCTTGAGCGAATCCCCCTCTTCTACCCCCAGAGATGCCGCAATTTGGGGAGTCATATGGATGTGTCGAGTCGCGCATATCGCGCCTTCGTTCAAGTAGACCGACCCTGCCGGTCCAATCAGGCTTATTGGTTCTGATCCCGCAAGATCACCGGAATCGCGAATCGGAGGATCTAGTCCCAATCGAATGGCATCCGTACGTGCAAGTTCTACCTGTGTATAGTCTCTCGCCGGGCCCAAAATTCGCACCCCCTCAATTGACCGCATCCGCCGTCCAACCACGGTCAAAGTCTCCTTTGCGGCAAACGCCTCTGGCTGATACAGGGGGGCAAGAGTCGTCAATTGGTGTCCCCTGCCGTAAAGAACATTCAGATGCTCTAGGGACACATGGGCGTGTCTCGCCGAAACTCCAACAGGAATCTTCTTTTGGGAGATTGCGGCATCACAGGCGCGCTGGCCGGCATCACAAACTCGCAAAGCACATCCGCTACAAGATTGATCACTGCCAATCTGCTCTAACACCTTGCGAGTGATTGTTTCAATTAACGCCTGGTCTCGCATGCGTAATGGACCCTAGTTTCAGCTTGGTGAATCTTCGTCAATCAGCCCCATGGGCAATGCAGGCCCATTCTCGGTTGAAGAGGGTAGCATCGATTCTACCTCCGCATGCGGTCTCGGGATGACGTGGACTGAAACAACCTCGCCGACCTTTCCGGCAGCTTCCGCACCGACATCGGTCGCGGCTTTTACCGCTCCAACATCGCCGCGCACCATTACGGTTACATAACCACCGCCAATCTTTTCATATCCGACAAGTTGTACTTTTGCGGCTTTTACCATCGCGTCCGCGGCTTCCACACTCCCCACCAAACCTCTCGTTTCAACCAAGCCCAATGCATCTCCAGCCATACCTTATCGCTGCCTCCTCAAACTCCCAAAGATAATTTTGATCTGAAAGGTTTTCTGTTCAATAGGTTCTTAAAAGATTCAACCCGATAGCAGTATATCATAATGTTCCTAGTGATTCAACAGAAACTACGGGACATGCAGGAAAAACGCACCTAAATTTGTACAAGACACACAAAGACAATCGGACTAAGTCTGTAATAATTTTCTTGCCTCGACTTCGCACATTTGTAAGGTAGGATCGAAGGGATGGAAAATTATAAAACGAGGCGTGAGCAAGTGATGAAATGAGCTGATAACGAAGGCGATAGAGCTCCCATAGAAAATCCCCTGCGATAGAGATTATTAGTTGGAGCAAAACCCATGAAGCCAAATACAGCCGCCATGATTATTTTCGGTACGAGGGCCATTGAGCGATTTTAGATGAAATTCACCTAATGTTGCATGAACCTCCGTCATGATTCATCTGAATCCTTTTTGCTTAGTACCAAGGTGAGACCACCAATTATGATCGCCAGGACAACAATAGCACCCAGCGCCAATGGCCAGAAGAGAAATCCCATCTTTTGAAAGAAGAATACCGTGCCGTCCTTCTTCGTCATCTTTAGTGGAAAATACCTGTCCCCGCCAGCAACCACGTTTACCGGTTTACCTACCCGATCACCATAGCCATCTTTATACACGCTGACAAAGTATCTGCCGGTAGGTAGATTCGTGATTTCGTATTCGCCATAGTCATCGGTGGCCGTTTTGAATTCATTGCCAGCGACATCTTTGACAATTACTTCGACGCCCGGGATTGGAGCTCGCAGGGGTGAAGTATCTTCAATTGTTCCGCGTATCGTTCCACCATTACCGGATACCGACGTTTCTTGAGCAACGCAAATAACAATACATATCGCTGAAAAAATCGAAATACTTGGAATCAATCTCAATCGTTTCATAATTGCTTTCCTTTAGAGCCTGTTTGAAAAGTCATTTCGAGTAGAATCATGCGTCTCGAAACCGAGTTTTTCCTCAAAACTTGGTTTCTTTCTACCACAATTCTGCAGATTGCCCAGTGCGCGCCGTACAAATCGTACTTTTCAAACAGGCTCTTAGTTCGACTTTGTACAAAACGCAGGATGGAATCAAATTGTCGATTAAATTGAGATTAAGTGATTGATTAGGGAGCAATCAATTGAATTGAACCAAATGATCGACGGAGTGAATCGCGAAGGATCAAGCGACTGAATAGGGAGTGCGATAGAGTTCCGATACTAAATTCCGCAGTGAGGACGATAGAGATTCTGATAGCGAAGGATTACGGGAATGGACAATGACCGTGATAATGTTCCCATAGAGATTCTGCAACATGCCTCTAGGGATCACGGAAACCCAAATTTCTGCTCAATAGGAATAATCCATTAAGAATGGAGCGGCAGGAAATCTGCCGACCGTCCACCTCTACATCCGTCCAATCCTTGTTGATGCGTAAGAAAAACCATTAAATTGAGACTAGCATTGTTTAGTGGTTTGTCGCAAGGTTCTTTCCAGATTTAGCGGTTTTACTATCTACCCACGCGCCTAACGCAAATGCCAACAGATCCTGAAATGGTAACTACGGTCAAGCTTTAATCCGGGCTTGCAATGAGACGCTCAGGGGATTCGAATGTTCCTAGTTACAGCATTATAGCTTTCACCGAAGGCACACATTCTCCCGCTTCGACATACTCATTTGCAACATCGATTAAGACGGTCCGCCGACCTCGAATGCCAACCCCTGTTAACTCGAGGAAGTGCCGATTCCATTTGCGGCTTTGACTTGCCTACGCCGAGAATGGAGCACGGGCTCGGTGTAGCCGTTTGAAACGGCTCTCCCGTTGAATACTAGATCAAGTGCGGCTTGAAATGCGAGGCTCTCATCAAATTCAGGCGCCATGTTCCGATAATTCTCATCCGCCGCATTCTGTTCGTCAACAACTTCTGCCATGTGCTTGAATGTCTCAACAACTTGCTCCTTGGTTACTATCTGGTGATGCAGCCAATTGGAGATGTGTTGACTCGATATTCGCAGCGTTGCCCGATCCTCCATCAAAGCCACTTCGTGAATATCCGGTACCTTGGAACAACCGATGCCCTGATCCACCCAGCGAACAACGTACCCCAATATGCCTTGAGCATTATTGTTCAACTCCTGTTGAATTTCAGCGGCTGACAATTCTCTGTCCAAGATGGGTGGTGTCAAGATTTTATTCAGATTCGCACGTCCTCTGCTTGCAAGATCGCTCTGTCTCTTCACCACACTCACTTTATGGTAGTGGATAGCATGGAGCACGGCGGCTGTGGGAGAGGGAACCCAAGCCGTGCTAGCTCCAGACAGCGGATGACTTATCTTGGATTCACACATTTCTCGCATTAAATCTGGCATTGCCCACATTCCCTTGCCAATTTGGGCCTTTCCCACAAGTCCGGCTTCAATCCCGATATCTACATTCCAATCCTCATAGGAATTCATCCAAGGCTGGCTTTTAATCTCCATTTTGGGGAGCATCGGTCCAAGTTCCATGCTTGTGTGAATTTCATCTCCAGTCCTGTCCAAGAATCCGGTATTGATGAATACAACACGCTCCTTGGCAACAAGCAGCGCCTCTTTCAGGTTAACGGTAGTGCGGCGTTCTTCATCCATGATTCCGATTTTTATTGTATTTCTTTCAAGTCCCAGCGCATCTTCTACTCTCGCAAACAGTTCGACCGTCGCTTCCACTTCCTCTCGCCCATGGAGTTTCGGTTTAACAATGTAGATGCTGCCAGTTCGGCTATTGCTGAACTTCCCGTTTCCATTCAAATCGTGCATAGCCGCCAGAGAGGTGACCATGGCATCAAGGAAACCTTCCGGAATCTCTTCGCCATCTGATGTAACCACGGCGTCCGTATACATATGGATTCCAACATTGCGTATAAGAAGCAAACTTCGTCCCGGTAACGTGAGGGTATCTCCGTCGGGCGTCAGAAACGTCTTGTCGGGATTCAGTCGGCGGACAATTGACTTTCCGTTTTTCTCAAGAGAGGCCTCAAGAGATCCTTTCATTATACCCGTCCAATTCCCGTAGACTTTTGCCTTGTCCGTAGCATCAACAGCTGCGACCGAGTCTTCACAGTCTTGGATAGTAGTAATAGCGGCTTCCAGCAGGATGTCTTTTATTCCTGCCGGATGAATTTTTCCAATCGGACTCTCTGGATCTATCAGTATTTCGATATGCAGACCGTTGTTTCTCAGCAATATGCTGGATAATTCGTTGCCGGACATCGTATATCCAACAAATTTACTCGGATCCGCCAAACCCGCCTTGCGATTTTTTCCGAGCCTCGCGATTAGCTGTCGTCCATTGAACTCGAATTGCGTGACTTCGGAATACGTCCCGTTTTCCAAGCAAATGGCCTCATCCAAAAACGATGAAGTCTTCGCTATTACGAGCGCACCGCGAACAGGATTATACGTCAATCTTTTCTCCGCGCCGTCCTCTTCTGAAAT
The DNA here is from genome assembly GCA_022827055.1 of Candidatus Poribacteria bacterium. Taxonomy (GTDB): domain Bacteria; phylum Poribacteria; class WGA-4E; order WGA-4E; family JAJDTR01; genus JAJDTR01. The sequence continues at coordinate 148,932 of JAJDTR010000164.1, forward strand.
CACATCGGTCCCATACAATGCGTCAAATAGGCTTCCCCAACGCGCATTCGCAGCATTTAATGCATAACGGGCATTATCAACAGGTACAACCAATTGAGGACCAGCAATAGTCGAGATTTCCGGATCGACATCTGCTGTCGTAACGCGAAAATCCTCACCTTCGGGAAGAAGATAGTCAATTTCGCTCAAGAAATCTTTATACTCGCTCATTTCAATTGGCTGACCTTCTCGCGCCAGATGCCATTCGTCAATCTGCTTCTGTATCGTATCGCGCTTTTCCAACAGTGTTCGGTTCTTTCTGCCCAAATCCTTAACAATCTTACCTAACTCGGACCAAAAAACATCGCTGTCCACGCCAGTGCCCGGCGCAATTTCCTCCTGTACTAGCTGATACAGACATCTGTCTACCTTGAGTCCGCCTACTTCTACTCCATCTGCCATAAATAATCCTTTCGCTTTGTAGTTGCTTTAGTTGATCTGCCCTCGGCTGCCGAGTTTTATGGGTGTAAGCTGCTATACTATCCTCACAAAATTCTATCAAGTCATCTAGATAACCGGTAGCTACCCATTACCGCAATCCAGCTCGAATTTTTTGCGCAACATCTTGACGACAATCGGTGGCACCATTTCAAGTAACTTTTCATCGCTTACCTTCGGGCTGCCCATTTGAAAAATCTCGACCACCAACGTTGAACTGAGATAAGCGTATTTGGCATTAGCCATCATGAACAGCGCATCAACCTCGGGAGCAATCTGATGATTCATTCGTGCCATCTGGAATTCATCTTCAAAGTCAGACATTTCTCGCAGTCCACGAATAACGGTACATGCGCCGCGTTGCTGTGCATACTGCGCAGTGAGCCCCGAATACTGCTCAATCGTGATGTGATTGTAATTCTTGGTCACTGCCTCCAGCATTTCCTTACGTTCTTCAAATGTAAAGCGCGGCGGTTTGGAAGGGTTTATGCCAATAGCAATTACAATCTCATCAAAGAGAGACAGCCTTGAGATTCTTTCTATCAAATCCACGTGACCGTTGGTCACAGGGTCGAAACTGGCAGGAAAAATAGCAATCTGTCGTGACAAGGCTGGCTCCATTTAGTAATGATGTTTCGTAGGAAAATATTGAGATTCAACACCAATTTTCACAGTTGTGACGAAGAGCATTTTCGATGTCCGAACCACTGTTTCGTTTAACGACGGTTGTCCCTGTCCTGCAACGCCATCGGCGGACGGTTGCGATTGCATAAAACTCAAAAGAGTGTAGCACACGTCAAATTCAATCTCAAGCGAAAAGAGCGCCGTCGAGAGGGAAAGCTGCCTATAACTTTGGTCAAATGAGCAAAGTCCTCCATTCCTGCGCACACGCAATTATTATTCATACAAGGTTTCAATATTCTTTCTATTGATGTACCCAAAGAATACTGATAGAATTTCGTACCTTCTTCTTCTGCATAGAAGTCTACGAATGAAAGAATCTCGATTGTTCTTTATAATTCTGATTGGAAAGTGAAGGATTATCTTGGACGAAAATAAAACGGGCTCCAAAGGAATACGTTGGTGGTTACTAATAACGATCATTGCAATTACCGTATTGGCAGGCACCTGGATCTGGATTAATGATGCCGGACAGCGCCAAGAGAAGGTTTTTCAAGTCGTTTTTGTAGCCGTAATCTCCGTTTTCCTAATCCTATGCTGGTTGTTACTGTTCTCGCGCCTGAAATGGCGAACACGGATTCTCTCTATTGGTGGGTTCGTTTTGGTTATCTTACTTGGCATCGCTCTCTTTCGTATCCGCGGCGTCACAGGTGATTTGGTGCCGATTCTGGAATGGCGTTGGACACGAACCGTCGGCGAGTCAACAATGCCAGACTTTGAGGCGGCCTCAGAACTCCTTGTTGGCGACTATCCGCAGTTCCTCGGTCCAAACCGCAACGCCACCCTGAACGGAATAAGATTGGCACGAGATTGGGCGACCCGACCCCCGCGTTTGGTGTGGCGTCAGCCAATAGGGGAAGGCTGGTCGGCATTCGCAGTGGTCGGTGATTCGGCGATTACACAGGTACAAGAAGGAGAAAAGGAGAAGGTCGTCTGCTACGAGTTAAAGACAGGCAAGTTGAAATGGAGCCATAGCGATCGCGCAAGGTTTGAAGTCGTCCCTGCGGGGACTGGTCCTCGTGCCACGCCAACTATTGTCGGCGATCGCGTGTACACGCTAGGGGCAACCGGACTACTAAATTGTCTCGATTTTGCAACTGGAAAATCGATCTGGTCGACAGACATCATTCGCGACAATAAGTCTAAGGTACCCGACTGGGGCGTCAGCGGATCGCCGCTGGTTATCAACGATTCTGTCATCGTGAGCGCTGGCGGCATGGAAGGCAAATCTCTGGTTGCATATCACAAGCTTACCGGGAAAATCTCGTGGAGCGGCGGAAACGATTCGGCAGGTTACAGTTCACCCCAGCTAAGAACACTTGCCGGAGCGCCTCAAATTCTAATTTTCAACTATAAGAGCGTCGTGTCGCACGATCCGAATACGGGAGCCGTCCTTTGGCGCTACCCATGGCCCAGCGCAGAATCAGTCGCACAACCGGTCCAACTGCCTAACGATTATCTTCTCGTTTCAAGCGGCTATGGGATTGGATCTAAACTTCTCCGAATCCAGCGCGATGTAGATAGAAAACTAGGTGCGAACCTAGTCTGGGAAAGCCGAGGCTTAAAGGCGAAATTCACAAATGTTGTGTACAAAGACGACTATATTTATGGGCTTGACGATGGAATTCTTGTATGCTTAAACATCTCTGACGGAAAACGGGCATGGAAGAGAGGGAGGTATGGACATGGTCAAATCATCCTTGTCGATGATTTGTTGCTCATACAAGCTGAATCTGGAGATGTTGTCTTGCTAGAAGCTAATCCAACGTCCCACGTGGAGCTTGGGCGATTTAGCGCACTGATGGGAAGAACATGGAATAACCCGACGTTCGCGGCCCCTTATCTGCTCGTTCGAAATGACCGGGAGGCCGCGTGCTATGAACTGCCGCTAGAGTAACCGGCTTCTCTATCCTTGTTTGGACTTGTCCTGATAACATCGATTGATGTATGTATATTCGATTCAATGTCGGCATAAACTCGCCTAATCGTGTAGAATCAGAATTTACAGATTCGCCGACACATTTTTGGGATCTTCGACTTCTCCTCCATGCCTCTCCATTCAAGTGTGATTCAGCGCGAGGTAACGGACCACTTCACATCGAGAATTAGACACTATTGATCGGGCGAATCCCGATTCGAGCATTGCTTGGCAACTCGAGCTATGCTAATATGTGCTTACTACATTGTAGATGGAAGAAATTAGACGGACTCCTAAATACAACATTGCGGAGGTAATACGATGCGATTTCGAGTAACTATGATTCTGATACTTTTTTTTAATTTTGCGTCTGTGTGGGGAGAGGCACAAGAATGGAAGATTGTCCGACAAGACGACTTCGTTCGAAACGACGGCGTGGAAGGAATTCTTCAGGATGTGCATTTCACAAATACCGAAAACGGCTGGGCAGTTGGTTTAGGGAATCTCGTACTCCACACCGCCGACGGAGGGGAAACATGGGTGAAACTGGAATTCGAACTAGAAAGAGCAATCGACTTCTGGAATCTCTACTTCTTCGATGAAAACGTAGGTTTTATCACGGGAGTTGGGGGAACTATCCTCAAAACTACGGACGGTGGAGTAACCTGGGGACAAAAAAAGTGGGAAGTTGAAGCCGGAGTCAGCGGGCGAAGGCGTTTAACGGACACGTGGCTGGTAGACGCAAAAAGGGGATTCATGGTCGGCGAAAATAATACACTCCTTAGAACCACGGACGGTGGGGAAACGTGGAGCGGCGAAGGAAGGGGAGTCGCCGTAGGTCAAACCCGAAACAATCTTGAACGCATCTTCTTTGGCTCGCCCACCCACGGCTGGATTGTCGGCTCATTTGGGACACTGCTTCACACCGCGGACGGCGGGGAAACATGGGAACCGCAGAATCCTGACACCGACAGCAATCTGCACGGCATCCATTTCCTCGATTCGACGACCGGGTGGATATCGGGGCAAGAAGGTTTCATCGCGCACACAAACGATGGCGGGGTGACGTGGACACATCAGGAAACCGACGCATACGACAACTTTTACGATATTGCCTTTGTCGATAACAGCATCGGATGGGCGGTCGGCGATTATGGCACCGTTGCACGCACAATCGATGGCGGTGCCACCTGGATGCTAGGAACAGCAGGATCTTCCACTACTCTGTGGGCAGTCCACGCTGTAGACAAGAATCACTGCTGGGCGGTTGGGGAATGGGGACTAATTGTGGCTTACGAAGGAGAATGAGCGCTAAAGCAACTCGGCGTCATGCTGCTACAACCGTCGGCTCACTCTGAATCAATTCCTCTACTTCTATACTACTCGACTGTAAACCTACAGTCCCACCTTCTATCAGTTCAGCACTAGCACAGGCGAGATTTCGAACTGAGCAACCATTTGCAGTAGATCTCCGTCTTCAGCTAATGATGAAAGAAAAAGTGCGGGACCCGAGGGGCTGTAATCACAGATTGAGTCAACCAACAGATCCAACTCTCCATCTCTGTCGATGTCCCCTGCCCAGAGCAAGTACGATACAGCCGCGTTAGACATGTCGAAAGAGCAGATCACCTGAGAACGGCTCCCCTTGACCAGTTCAACTCTGTAATCGACACTGCCTGAGTTGGATTCCAGCCCTCCAAACGCCGCAATCGTGTACGTGCTTTCGTTGTCGAGAGTAAACTCCAAAGATCTTTCCAACGGCAATCGACCCGAGAACAGAGTTTTTACCATGCCAGCCTTTAATGAATCCAGACCCTTTATCAGAAATAACGGTGCATTTTGTCCCGGAACCGAGACGCGAGTTGCGCCCGTTACATCCTCGTCATCCCCAATCGCCGGATCATAAAATGCGTCTACACGAACCGTTGTAGGCATCAAGTTATGTCCACTCTTTGTAGGATACAGCCCTAACCAAACCTCATTTGGCTCGGCAGTGATTTCGCAGAAAAATTCCCCTACTTGGAGTATCCGAACTTCTGGTTGTCTCAACGCTGCTAAGACGGACGTCTCCCGAGATTCAACTTCCCCTTGTGCGGAATGAACGACACCGTATACGAGTAAAAAGGAAATTCCGAGGACAAGAAAAGGCATTGATTTTGTAAATCGTGTGTGCATTTTTGATTCTCCTTTTGTTTGAGATCGCTGTTGTGGGCTGCTCCACGTTTGCGCAAATTGTATGCCAAGACACTAGATTTCCGGCGAAACCGCGAAAACAGTGGATTCTCAAGGAGACGGGAACATCGGATGGATGTGATAGGCTTACTGTATTGCTGGGATGGACGTGATAAGGTGTGTTCACTGTGACACACTGTAGCGTGAGTCACACGGGTGGGAAGATGAGTAGCGACACGAAAAAACGACTTACTTCGGCGGAACTCGTGACAATGTTTTGGCGACTGCAACAGTCGCCACTGTACACGACGCCTAACGACTAATTCCTCATAGGTGTACGAGAAACGCGGCAGCCTACCATTTCGGGATTTCCCCGAGCAGTAACTTCCGTTCGGGCGTGCCTTCTTCACGAAGTTTCGTTACCCGAGGTCCATCAAACGGTTCGCGCGATTTCATCCATGCGTTTTGATAGCACATCAAGCAGACACGTCTTCGGTTCGGAGACTTGTTTGCCGCTCCCCGGTGATAGAGCCAACCATCAAATAACACAGCTTGGCGCGGTTTAGCCAAGACAAACTTCTGATCCGGAAACACCGGATGTCCTTCCGGCGGCTTGAAAAGCGCACGGTGGCTGCCCGGGACAATCACAATTGGTCCATTTTCCATTGTCAATTCATCAAGAAAATAACCACAATTGATTTGGCCCGGTAAGCTTCCATACGGTGTGTTATCCGGGTCCATCGGCCAAGGCCCGTCGCGATGCCAATTCTGATCCGGTTGATTTGGCTGGGTTACGCGCGCGGTGGCGCTGTGCAATTGAACGCAGTTGCCCAAGATTGCTCTCATTCGCTCCATGACCGGCGGATTGTCAATTAGGAAACTAAACCGGTCGTCCTGCTCTAAAAGCTGATGGGTAAACTCCGAATTGAGCCTAGTGAACGTTTCATCAAGCGTGACTCGGAGTGTCCTCACCTGCTCATCGGTCAAGGCATTTTCAACAACCAAATATCCCCACTTCAAGAAGTAGCTTACTTCAAGCTGAAGTTCAATTGAGAGATCGGGATTGAGGCGAGTAGGCACAACGGGAGCATTGGCAGACATTGCGAATTCCAGTCAATTCTGAGCAGATGTGTTTGTATATGGGGTTTTACTACTGTTTGCGAATTTAGGAAGGTTCTTGAATTTCCAGTGAAATGAGGTTGGATTTCAGCGTGACAACTCCGCGGAGGGAATCCAGTGGAAGGTATATTTCATCCAGTTCCTTTGCTTGAACTTCCAAGGCATTTATTGCCATCTTCAGACCGGCAATATGTTTCGCTCTAGTATGATCAGCGATTCGTTTTTTCGCTTGTACTCTTCCTATACGCTGCTGCGCATCATGAATGTGTAGCGATTCAAGTGTCACCGTATCCTTGTAGACACTCAGGTCCAATGAGACTTGTAGAGTGTAAACACCGGGTGCTAACGCATAATGATTTTGAATATCTTCAATGACGACCAGTTGCCCGGTTCCGGCAATCAATCTGGTTCCCTTAACGCATGTCACTTTCTTCCCATCGCGCACTAATTCTCTAATCTCGCTTTCATACACAATAGGATTCTTGGGTTTAACAACCGTCCCGTTCTCGTCCGTGACGACGAGCGTGGGAAGCAGACCTTCTCCTTCAACGGTCGCATGAGAGACGAGCAGGTCAAATGCGCCGGTTTCAATGCCTACCTCAACGGGAACAGGTTCGCTCACTTGACACGTAGTCTTTGGAAGCAAAACATGAAGGCGTGCGGCAAACGAATTCTCCTCAGATACAGGCGTCGAAGCAGGTTCCTGCCGTGGAGGTGTCTTTTCAGGCCCTACCAACAATGGTGAGGTGAGGCATCCAAGGACATAGCAACTACAAACCAGAAAAATAGTTGCCGCGAAAATTTTCACATCATCCTCCTAATTGGCACACAAACTGCGGCCCTATTCAAGATTGAATCTTCCCAAACCGAAACCTAAGGACCTACACCTGCAATGTCACGCCAAACCTATTCATAGCACACTTTTAGTTACATATGTGCACTGAATGCATAGTACCACAACCATTCTATCATGTCAAGCAGAACTGTACGTTGCCACACGACAATCGCATCTGGCTGCTCGGAGCAAACGACCCACCAACCGACATCAATCGACCGGATAGGATTAACCGATTGTACATCGAAGGATTTACTGAGTGGATAACGAAGGATCAAGTGAACGAATAGCGAACGCGATAGAGATCCTTAGTGAGTGCGATAGGGATCCCAGCGACTACGATAGAGATCCTCCCTGCCCCGATACTAGCTACGGCGGACGTACAATGAGTTGCTACTACAAACCGACATCGGCGGTATAGATTGATGGACTAAACAGTTACCTGTGCGATAACGATCTTTAGGTCGATACCACGCCACTACTACACTTCACATCTTTCCTAATAAACTCAAAGAGATGGACCAAGCTCAGGCGGCATCGGCGTTCTGGCAACTAATATCATTTCCAAGCCATTTGAAGCAAAGGTAGATGCCATCAGGCGCCTGAATGGTTTGGGAAAGATGTCTTTAATTCTGAACACTAATCGTGCAAACCACCTAAAAACCCGTTCCACTGGCGAACGGTATGAGCGGAGTCTAGCATCATCCAAGCCAACTACTAGACTCGGACCTAATTGCCAGTTTCGACATTCCACAAATAGATGACGTTGTCCAAGCCGCCGCTGGCAAGCAGACGTCCGTCCGGGGAAAAGGCGACAGATTGAACTCCACTCGTATGTCCGGAAAGTTCGGCGATCTGTTGTCCGGTTCCCGCACTGTAGATGTGAATAATCGGTTCATCCCGTGCGCCCCCGATTGCAAGTCGCGCGCCATCGGGAGAGAAGGCAAGAGATTCTATCTCCATCGTACAGATTGTCGCGATGGCTTGCCACCTTTTTGTACACCAAATGTGGACCTGTTTCCCTGAAGCGGCAGCGACGCGACTGCCATCCGGAGAAAACGCAATCTCCGTGACTATCTTATGATGTCCGAGAGTGACAATGTTTTCTCCAGATTCCACGTCCCAGACTTTGGCGGTTGTGTCGTTGTAATTCTCATCTGCCGTATAAAAACGGATGGATCCCTCCCCGTCTCCACGGACTGCGTGAGGACGGCCGGAGCGAAGTGTGCTCCCATCTTCACCTTCCAGATACTCCCATTTGTATGCCCCGCTGCTCGCCAGAAGCCGTCCATCCGGTGAAAAGGCAAGTGCATGAATTTCTCCCCTATGTCCGGATAACACTCGAATCGGTTTTCTTGTCTCTACACTCCAGAGTGTGGCTGTTTCATCCCAACCACCCGTTGCCAGCAACTTGGCATCCGGCGACACTGCGGCGGCGACAACCACCGTCTCATGTCTGAAACTAGCCGTAGTTTCCCCATTCCACAGCGTCACAATCTCGCTCCCCGTGTTGTCAAATGTGGAACTAATCACACTGAAGCGTCCATCAGGCAAAACTTTTAGGATTCGACCTCGGAAGAGAGAAATAGTTTCACCATGCCCCGTAACCCTTTCAACAGTTCGGAACTTAGAGCCGTTTTCAATGTCCCACTCGCTGAATGAATTATCGGTGTTGAGTCCCGCCAATTTTTTTCCGTCAGGAAAAAATGCGACAAGCTGCCCAGCGTTATCCTGTAGATTTTTCATCGGTGAAATTTGCACAGTAGAATACTCTCCCGATTTACTTCTTTTTGCCGCTGTTGTCGGAGGCGCAATTACACCAGTGCGCAAATGCTTCAGTCGCTCGGAGAGTATCTGTTTCGCGCGCGAAAGCCGAAACGAGATTGCCTTATACGACAACCCGTGCGCGCGAATAAGTTCGTCGTAACTGACGCCATCAAGATAGTACGCCCGTGCGATTTCTCTATCTTTTCGCGACAACGTCATCATCGCACGGCGAACTAACTCTCTCTGCTCGTCTTGTATCAAACGTGCGTCGGCCGAATCGGAGGTCTCAAGTGCTGGCGACCTCACTTCGTCAATTGGCACGGTCTCCGGTTTCTGTTTTCGCAGCCGGTCCCGTGCACAGTTACGGGCAATCTCGGCTAACCATCCTTTGAATCTGGCTGGATTCTCTAATTGAGGCAAGCCGCGGTAGACGTTGATGAAAGTGTCTTGCACCACTTCCTCTGCGTCGTGCAGATCGTCCAACACGCCGCTGACAATTGCGTAAACGAAAGCATGGTAATCCTTTACCAGTTCGGTAAATGCCTGTTCATCCCCGGCTTGCGCGCGCGAAACGAGTACGTCGTCCTCAACCATGATCATGGGTTTCTCCTCCGCACTTTATAAGACGTTGCCGCGCGACTATTTTCTAGCACTTTTTTTGAACGTTTCACGTATTGAAAGCGAAATCCAGAACCTTTACAGTTAATTCAGACTCAAGAAAATTGTCCTACTGGGGGTAAATTTTTGAAAACGAGGGGCAAAACTCCCGCACAGAGAGCTTCCATTTATTTTAGAGTGTTGAAATTTGTATGCTAAATTGTTAGCATTACGTTCACAAGCATAAACTTCCCTTATAAGTATGGACGTGACACAAAAAGAGCGCATCCGTTCAATGATGCGCTCTCTCGTGTTGCGAATTTTACCGTAGTGTATGGCCTAACCCCGGGGACCGCCGCCCCCACCGCCTCCGCGTCTGCCCGATCCGCCGCGCCGACGCATCATCTGATTTATCCGATCCGCCTCTAATTTTTCGAGTTGGCTGATCTGTTCTTCCGTCAAGACGGCATTTCGGTCCGTAGCGAATGCCTCGCGAAGTTGCGCCATCTCAAGGCGCATGGACTGAAAGTCACCAGATTCTCTAGCCTCTTTTACGGCTTTTTCAAGTTTCTCACGGTGTTTTTGGAACACCGGCCGCGCTTTCAGAAGTGTTTCATCGTCAACTTTAACCACAAAGGTTAAGTCCGTCCATGAACTGTCAATTATACTGGTGGGCGAGAATCCGCGCATACCGCCAGGACCGCCGCGTCCTCCGCCGCGCCCTCTCTCGCGCATTTCGCTCCTGTCGGGGCGCTGGGCTTGAGTAATCTCATTTAACACAAAAACAGTTGCTAAAACAATAGCGAGCACGGATACAACGCCTAAAGATTTGCGTGCCATGATAGTATCTCCCTCATTGTTGAATGTTAAAATTGAGCTACGCCACCGGAATATACCGATGGAGTGTAAAATTAGTCAGAATTCTTCGATTTCTATTGATTTAGACAAATGACGTGAAGAAAAGTTCGTACCTTTGTGTAGAGATATGACAAACGGCTTTGTTTCACCGGTTTTCATAAATTAAATTCACGCAACACCGAGGAATTGGTGGTAGCAAATCTTCCACCCTCCGTTCTTCTATCCTTCCAGTCCTATTATTCTCTGTCGCTCCAGAGGATGAACATTCACATTAAAACCTATCTATTCTTCCTGAAGATGTTGTAACATTGATAGTGGAGTCGCCGCTACTGTCCCGCCATCAACCGGCAAGACCACACCAGAAATCCAGCGGGATTCATCACTCGCTAAGAACACGCCGGCCCAAGCCACATCCCATGCCGTCCCTTCTGCCCCCAAAGGATTTGCGCGGCGGCGAAGTTCTCGTGATTCCGCCGGGATCTGTCCAACGAAAGGCCCCCATAGCTGACCGGGGGCAATAGAATTGACTCGAATGTTGTCTCGTCCATGATACACCGCCATATTTTGTGTCATGGCTATGACACCCCCCTTTGCCGCGGCATAAGGGACATTAGGCCGCCACCCCGTGCGCATTCCGTCGATAGAAGAGATATTGATTATCGACCCGCCGCGGTTCGCTATCATTGGCGGGATGGCGTGTTTGCATGCCAGCATAGTGCCTTTCAGGTTGACATCCACTACACGTTCCCAACTGTCCTCTTCTATTTCAACAACAGATTTCCTATCGGTAAAGCCTGCATTGTTGAATAGGATGTGCAATCCGCCGTAACGTGAGACGGCGGCTTCAACCATTCTTTGACAGGCGCCGCTATGTGTCACATCGGCGACGTAAAGCGACGCCTCTCCACCCTCGTCCTCAATCTGTGCCAAGGTTCTCTTCGCGTTTTCCTCTTCTTTATCTGCTACCAACACGCTTGCCCCTTGCCTTGCAAACAGGATAGCAGTAGCCGAACCAATACCCACAACCCCGCCGCGCGATCCTGCCCCGGTAACAACAGCAACTTTTCCCTTTAACCTTTCCCCGTTCTGCAGCAATGGCTTCTATCCTTTGAAAAAAGTTTAACTCAGTCTGGACAAATACTGACCGACAATGTCTATACCCACCAACTCGCTGTATGCCGTCTGGAGGCGATACGTCACGGGACCGGGTACACTGCCATCTCCGATGGTGATTCCGTTGACCGACGACACGGGACAGATACAATAGCTGGTAGAGGTGATAAAGGCTTCATCAGCGGTGTAAGCGTCAAAGAGATCAATGTCTTCTTCGCGCACTAAAATGCCCAGCTCTTCGGCAAGATCCATAGTTGTTTGACGGCTGATGCCAGCCAAAATGTACTGCTCTTTCGGTGTGATTACCACGCCATTCTTTACAATAAGGAAATTGGCTCCAGCGCCTTCGCAAATATTGCCGTTAATGTCCAGCAGAATCGGAATCGCATCCGGGTTCTGAGCCTTGACTTCCTGCTCACCGAGAAACAGATTGATGTAATTGTGTAACTTCGCTCTAGGACTCAAACATTCCGGCGGCGTCCGCCTTGTCGCAGGTGTTATCACCGAAAGGCCATCTCGAAAATACCTGGCTCTGGCTGCAAACGGAATCGGCAAAGTCTCAATGATAACGGTGGGCTTGAATGTGTCGTACGTCGTGGCCGTGCCTCTGCTCACACGTTGATTCGCCCAAGTATCATCGTTTTCGCCAAGCAGAGGAAGATTTGCTTTGACCACTTCGCGAGTCAGCTCTGCCATCCGGTCTCTAGTCATCCCTGAATCTATGCGCATGTATTTTAGCGAATTATAAAACCGGTCGAGGTGTTCTTTCAGCTTGAAAATCCTCCCGCCAAACGTGCGCGTCGCATCGAACACGGCATCTCCGAACATAAATCCTCGGTCGCGGAAGGAAACTCTTGCTTCGCTCTCCGGTATTATCTCCCCATTGAAATACACGACACGTTCTTGCGCCATTTTTCTACCGCGTTATAGTTGTGTTCTGTATGCAATCAGGTCATCGCAGCCACTCGGTTGAGTGCCGTCAACTTGGTGTCAAGAATCCATTTATTACACTTAATAGCATCTGTAGTTATTGGCATTGTAGCACAATCGCTTCCAAAATCACAGGAATTTCAATCTGCCTCGTATAACGGCAAAGTGCTTGACTTTTTGTTGGCCCACTGTATAATCCCTCGTAGGATATTCACGAAAATTGAGTGCCGCTACCATTGAGAAATTACCACTCCAGTTTGTGCGGGGCATTTTGAAAACATAGTAAGTTATACTCTGCGTTGGGTATTATTGCGCTTTCTTTTCCAGTAATAATTGTTTCTAATAGGACTTACGTAGCACCAGCAGGTCGGGAATCGGAGTTCCCTCGTACAAGGGTCGCGACCTGGAGATCGCGGGATCTCTATCGCACTCGCTATCCGCTCGTTTGATCCTACAGAAGACGCAATTTCTGACAGTGCGGAGTATAAAATTCACAGGATCTCAACCCGTAAAAACTACAAGAAAGAGGCATGTTCATCTTGCATTCTCCGCCTTGTGTCAGAAAGGAAAATCAAATGACAATGCACCTAAAACGCAACTGGATATTTCTGATAGTGCTGTTAACCTTCACGCCGCTTAACTTTGGGCATACTGATTCTGATTCCCAGCCTGCCGATAAAAATCTAAACGCTGATGTTACCGAGCTTGATGGAACGCTATCGCCACGTCAATACATTGAGGTGCTGATTCACGGTCCGTATGTAGAAGTCAAATCGCCTTTCGCGTTTGCCCCGACAAACAAGACTATACGAAGTTTAATATCTGAGCTTGAAGTCATTCGGAAAAATGAGAAAGCAATCGGAGTACTATTGAGGATTGAGAACTTAGGCGTCGGCTGGGCGAAACTACAAGAGATTCGAGACAAGATAATCCAACTGCGCGAGACGGGAAAAGAGGTTATCGGCTATCTTGATGGTGGGGGAAATGCGGAATATCTGCTTGCTTGCGCCGCCGATAGAATCTTCCTCGCTCCCGCGGGCACCGTCGGCTTGACAGGACTACGCGCGGAGGTGATGTTCTACGCCGGTTTGCTCGAGAAACTTGAAATCGAAGCACAAATGCTATCCATCGGTAAGTATAAATCCGCAATCGAGCCATTTACGCAAGAGGGTATGTCCGAACCCTTCCGTGAAGCGGTCAACGCCATCCTTGATGACCTGCACAATCAACAAATTGAGATGATTGCAGGTGGACGTGCACACCTTGATCCTGTAGCCGTAGCGAAACTTATTGACGAAGGACCCTTCACCGCACAAGAAGCGCTTGACAACAGGTTGGCGGACGGTCTCCTATACTACGACGAACTACTCTCTTCAATCCAAACTGAATCGGCGAAACCAATTGAGATGATCACAGACTACAGCGAGAATTCCAAGGAGGTACAGGATTTAACCGGGTTTGCCGGATTAATGCGCCTTTTTTCTATGTTGTCGCCGCCGAAGAAAGATAGTGATCGCTCGGACACTCCTCGCATCGCGCTCATTTACGCAACAGGCCCTATCTTATCCGATGTCCCGGATGGCCCTTTCAATACCGGACCGATTATCACGTCTGCTAAACTTAAGGATGCATTGCATCAAGTACGAACGGACGACTCTACCGTAGCGGCTGTGATACGCATTGACAGTCCGGGCGGTTCGGCACTTGCTTCGGACCTCATCTGGAGAGAGGTTCTTCTGACTCAACGCGAAAAACCTGTTGTCGTATCTATGTCGGACGTTGCGGGATCAGGTGGCTACTACATCGCAATGGCGGCGGGGACGATTGTCGCTCAACCCGGTACAATCACCGGATCGATAGGGGTTTTTGGCGGAAAATTAAACCTCAAAGGATTCTACAATAAGCTTGGGCTGACCAAGGATGTTGTTGCCCGCGGCAAGAATGCAAACATCTACTCGGATTATGCAAGTTTCACCCCAACCGAACGTGAACGAGTAGAAAAACTAATGAAAACGGTTTACGAGGGTTTTGTTGAGAAAGCCGCTGAAGGCAGGGGGAAGGCGAAGGAGGAAATTCACGAAATCGCGCAAGGACGCATCTGGACAGGTAAACAGGCAAAAGAGATTGGACTTGTCGATGTGCTTGGAGGGCTCGACACTGCCCTTTCCGTAGCAAAAGCCAATGCCGGGTTAAGCGAAGATGATAAAGTTCAGATATTCATGCTGCCAAAGCCGAAATCGTTCGTTGAGGTCCTCGTAGAAGATATGGAGAAAAACCTTAGTATTTCGGTAATCCCGAATCTACCAGCAGTCACTGTCTCGATTGCGAAGCCGCCGTCGGCGCTGTACCAACTGCTGTTGTTTGCAAACGAACCTGTCGCTACGGTCTTACCGGTTGACATTGCAATCAAATGAGAAAATCTGTCACTGACGAGGATAATTTTGCGGCTACGTCGGATTCTTCCCTGATGCGTGCGGCCGGCGTTCCGGCAATTAGGCACTCATTTGCAGCATTCGCTCAATAGGAGTTCGTGCCCGCTCAATCACATCGGGGCCGAGAGTCACCTCATAATCACTCAGACTGTCGCCCGCATCGATTGCTTCAAGGATATGAAGCACTTTAGCAAGGTTGACTTTCGCCATGTGCGAACACCGAACAGAGCAAGCAGTCCAAAATTGTACAGTCGGAAACTCTTGCGACAGGTTCGATGTCAACTCACACTCTGACGCCACGAAAGCGCGCTCCAACTGATTCTCCTTTACCCGCTTTGCGATGTCTTGCATAATCTGACTCGTGCTTCCATAAAAATCGGCCTCCCTTAGGACCTCTCGACGACATTCCCAATGCGCATACAAAACGCGACTCCCGTGTCCCTTGGGAATCACGAAGGATTCACGCACGGCGAGCAAATCCGATAGCCTGAATTCCTCATGTACCTCACAAACAGCCCCTTTCTCGTGGTTTCCCTTGCCCGGGTAGATGACAGTTTTCTCGCCGGCCAGTTCATCTTCCAAGTTCTGAGCAAAATAAATGTCCGGCACAAACACAATCTGATCGCCTGGCATTTCCCTAGCTATCTTGGCAGCGTTTGCCGATGTGCAGCAAACGTCTGATTCCGCCTTCGCATCCGCATAACTATTGATATAGATCATGACCGGTACATCAGGATACATGACCTTCAGGCTCTTAACATCCGCCGCGCCAAAATTGTCAGCCAGCGAGCAGCCTGCCGTCTTGTCGGCAACAAGCACCGTCTTTGACGGGTTGAGAATCTTGGCTGTTTCCGCCATGAATGGAACCCCATTAAAGATGATATACGGCGCAGTCGTCTTGGCAGCGTGCATACTCAGCCCGAGCGAGTCACCCTGTTCCTGTTTCGTGGACAAACCAAATACTAGCGGCTCCATATAGTTGTGACCAAGCATGACAACGTTATGTTTCTGCTTGAGCGCTAGAACTCTGTGCAAGGTCTTTGCATGTGCTTCAATGTCTACCGGCGTCAAACTCGGATGATTTCTTCCGTACAACTCCGTTTTCACGCCCTCAAGATTTAGATTTTCTGCCTGTATGCTCATGACGGTGTTACCTTTGGATTCTCTCTCCGTAGCTGAACCACGAAACTTCTTCTCTGCGACCAAGGATACCGTGTTTCCAACCTGCCTGTATCAGAAATGGGTGGTGCATCAAGCTTGTAAACGGAAATGGGAAAGAGTGTACACCAAATCACAGTTTTTGTCAAGTATGTTTCCATTGGAATGGAGCCACCAAACCCAAGGTGGCTGGAAATTTTCAAGTATGGACATCTGTATACAAATCCACGTTAATCGTATCTGACAATCTAGATGAAGATGAGTAGCCTGAGCGCCGACGTCAGTTTGGTCATCTAGTGCCGGCAGTCGTTGGCTCTTGGCAATCGGAAGTGAGCCTTCTTTCCCTGGCACGTGATTATCCCCCCTTCCCGAGGTGCCACGCGAGCACATGCATTGTTGGAGGCAAGATTCCGGTACAAGGCAACGTATATGCCATTGAATCTAATTCGATTCCAGTTCTCTGTCGAGACTCAGCTTGCGCCGGTGCGTTCCCATTTTTGCGTGTCATTTTTCTGTGACTCATGCTATAATTGCGTGGAATTGTGAGACTCAACGAATATTCAGATGCTGGGCATATGTGGCTTCACAGCACCTTCACGCATAGCTGTAGTTGAAACCTTGGCGTTCATAGCGTCGCAGATCGCCCACAAAAAAACTTTAGGAAAGAATGAGGAATAAACATGGCAGATACTCTAAACACGAATCCCTTACAATCAAAAGTTCAGCCGCTGACGGTCGATTACAATAGAGAACGTATAGAAGATATTGGATACATGACATGTATGACGTTGGTACTCCTGGGCAATTATTCTCAAACAGGCCATTTCGGCGGTCCACTAGCATATACGCCATATAACGTGGCGCTCCATCTAGCTGGCCCGGAACTGGGTGGACTTCGCTATGACTACCGGAAACCCAAGCATCCATTCTGTGACAAGTTCATGCTGGCAGGAGGTCACAACATTCCCACTGCATACGCCTTGTGGATGATTATGGGCGAAGCTATGGAGCGAAAACACGCCGCTACTGCCGATTCGCGTTATCACGTGGATCCGGAAATTGCTATGCTTCCGATTGACGCCCTCGGTTTCCGACGAGGGGCGGGCGCATTGAGAACGCTTCTTCAAGATCACGGACTTGATGACCACCCTCTCTTTATCCAAGCGAAGATACGCGGCATTCGATCCCTCGCAGGCCATGCAGAAACGACCGACTTGACCAACGATGTCAACGGCGGGCCTTCCGGGATTGGCGTTGCGACGGCCGCAGGTAAAGCTGCTTTCTGGAATTTCATGGGTGCTCCCGATTCCCTCAAGGTTCTTGCCCTTGAGGGCGAGTTTGCCATGACGGAGGGACATGCTCAGGAATTGAAGACGCAAGGACTCGCCATGCAGGTGGGTAAACGTCTGCGAATCCTGATTTCATATAATAACGCGGGAATTGACGATACCTTGGTTGGCGGCGTTGTAGACGCCAAATACAAGCAGTACCAACTCGAAGATCAGTGGACCTCTTACGGCTGGAATGTGTTCCCTCTCGAGAATGGTAACGATTATGATCAGATTCTAGCCGCTCTTAACACCATGGAGAACTGGGATGCGGCTGACCGTCGACCAATGGTTGTTATCGGAAACACGGTTAAGGGATATTGGCCCGGATCTCTCAATGGAAAGATTGAAGGGTATGGCGACCAATTGATTAGTTTCCAGAGCCATCCCTATGCCTTAAAGATGAATTCGGAGTATTTTGTCGCATTGGCTACAACTTTTGAAAAACGGTACGGCGTCGAATTCCAGGGCATTCATGACGGCCCGGTGTCTGACGAACGTGGGCGCCTAATTCAGTTCAAAACCAACATTGACGTGGTGATGTCGGTACTGGATCGCGAGGGGCTGGGTGAATGGTTGGCAGATCGTCTCTTAGAAATTGGTGATTCGGTGCAAAACGATTTGCCGCTGCGAGTTGATGTCACCCGAGATCCTTTTCTAGATAATCGGCTCCGTGTCGACAATCTCCCGGTTGAACCTCAACACCTTACGGTTTCGAATCCCGCGTCTGGCGAAGAGCAGGAAGTAGATATCTCGCTGTTTAAGAAAGCGGGGGAAGTAGCTGGTACACGCCGTGCCATATCTGAAATCATCAAGTGGGTCAACTACGTGACTGACAACCGCTTCATCACGCTTGCCGCCGACCTTTCAGAGTCAATCAATGTAGAACACGGAAGCCTTTGGGGACACTACAATCCGGAGACCAATCCTGCTGCCACTCGGTTTAAGGCTCCAATTCAAGAAGCGGGCAACGCCTCTAGTGCAATCGGGCTGGTGGGGCAGAGTGCCTCGCTCGACCCGGAGAAATTTGCCGGCGTCTGGGCATTAAGCGGGACATACGGTGCCTTCACGCCACTGATGTATCTACCTGCTCGAGTGTGGAGTCAGCAGAGCCAGGACAGCCGTTTTCGCATGGGAATTTTGCACATTCTCGCCGGACATTCGGGCCCCGAGACCGCCGCCGATGCTCGCACGCATTTTGGCATCTTCGCACCTCAGGTTTGGAAATTGTTCCCGCGCGGACAGGCGATTCATGTAAGTTTCTGGGATTATAACGACGTTGCCCCGGGATACTTTGCCGCAGCCGAAATCGCGGCTCGTGATCCCAAGGTAAGTGTGATTATCATTGAAGTGGCACGCCCGGATTTTCCGGTGGCAGACCGAAATATGTTTGCCGACACGGATCTCAAGGCGGCTGCCAAAGGGCTGTATGTTATCCGTGACTTCAATCCGAACCAACCCAAACACGGTTACGTAATCGTCCAAGGTTCCAATTCCACTGTCAATCTCGTAAACGTGATTCCGCGCTTGGAAGCGCAGGGAATCAACGTGAAGATTATTGCCGCCGTCAGCGAAGAACTTTTTGATCGGCAACCAACTAGCTATCGCCAATCAGTGTTACCTCCGGAGGCAAAGTATGATCTGATGGTAGTTAGCACAGGCACGCGGCGAGTCTGGCCCATAAGAGATGTTGGTCCATTGACCGACGAATATTCATTGACTGCCGATTGGGACGATCAATGGCTCACTGGCGGTACAGAATCGGATGTCATCACAGAGGCACATCTTGATGCCGAGTCTATCTTCGCGGGGATTAACCGTTTCGCCGAAACGCGAGAAAACCGTTTAAATCTGCAGCGCGGATTTCTCGAAAACTTGGACTAAGTTGCGCGGACCTTGATTCCGCGGGTAAGATTGAAATGAAGAGTCGTCCAATGAAACATATGCACGCTTAAATTTTGGATTGAGGAAGGTCAGATTCTATGGAGTTGAGACCCATTACTGCGAATCCATCTCAGATCATGGTGGAACAACTCGCCGAACTCGGAGTCAAATATGTGTTCAATAACTCCGGATCCCGAGAGGCACATTTTTTTGACGCTCTAAATTCAAATCCAAAAATTCACGGCATTCTCGGTCTGCATGAGGGTAGCGTTGCGGCAATGGCCGGAGGTTACGCACAAGTAAACCTGGATCCGGCTGTGATGCTCGTGCACCTCGGTGCCGGATTGGCTCAATGTCTTGGTCAATTGTATAACGTATGGTATGGGAGTCTGCCGGTCGTCGTCATCACATTTGCAGGGGATTCAGGAAGTTACACCGACAGGGTTAGCTTAGATCTCGGCCATAGTTTTGCGCCGACCTCAATTGCCGCGCCTATGGCAAAGGCTACCTGGTCAATTATCGAACCCGAAGGACTGCCTCAAGCCATTTATAGAGCCATCCACGTTGCCAAAACACCGCCGGTCGGGCCAGTGCATCTTGCTGTTTACGATCGAGTATTGAACAACGATCAGGTCTCGACGAACATCATCGAAACTGATATTTTAGACCTGCACGTCGGGTACCCAGACGATGATGATGTGGAGACAATGGCACGCCTTCTACACGATGCCGAACGTCCGGTTGTATATATCGGCGATGGTATTTGGAAGAATCGGGCGGAGTCGGAGGCAACTGCGCTGGTCGAGAATTATGGACTTCCTGTTTTCCACGTGTGGGGCGATCTGCGAAGCATCCCGCTTAAGCACAGGTTTCGCTGTGGACAAATGGGGGCCGTGGAGAGCCTCGATCCCGATCTTATTTTGTGTCTCGGTGTACGACACCCCGGACTTGGCATACCTCATGATTACCACGCATTCACCGACGGTCGCAAGGTAGTTGCCATTGGATCCGACCCCGCCAATATCAAAAACATTCCGGGTGTCGATTTCGCGATTTTGGCAGATGAAAAGCGAACGTTGGCACACTTAAACGAATTGGCGAAGAATCATTCTACATCACATCAATTGGAGCTACGGCGCACATGGGCACGAACACAAGCGATGTCAATCCATGCACAACGCGCCAAAACCGAGCGCAGTTCCAGACCACAATCCGGACGAGTTCGTCCTTGGCTGCTGCGAGATGTGCTAGATGAGGCATTAGACAGTCGAGACGGCGGTCTAATTACGATTGAACAGTATGTCGTTCCTGTAGAAAACCTTGCAAAATCCGAGGATCTAGGCAATAACGTGTACATGATTGCTGCCGGCGGATCGGAAGGTTACGGAGTTGGTGCAGCCATCGGTGCCAAGTTAGCTGCGCTCGATCGCCCCGTTGTTGGGCTGGTCGGAGATGGTTCGCTATGTTATGCCGATTCGGGACTTTGGACAGCGGCCCATCATGGAATTCCATTGCTCTATGTGATTTCCAACAATCAATCCTACGGCGTTGTTGCGTATCACTTTGGCCGCGCCAAGGGTTCGACCATGGAGAAAACCGATGAGTATCCAGGCGTCGTTTTGAACGGAATCGACCCAGTGAAGATTGCCGAAGGATTCGGAGTGGAAGCCATGCGCGTGAAAGACGAGTCTTGTATCAAAGATTCAATCGAACGTGGATTGGAAGTAGTCGAACGGGAAGGGCGCCCATTCCTTCTGGACGTTCAGCTACCGCTGAATCTTCCAAACGACGGAAGAGGTGTAGAACCTTTTCAGGTCACAAACATCGGGTATAAAGAAGAGTTTTGATGTGACTCAAGCCGGCACGCTGCATCCTTTGTTCTGCAACTTGATGTCATGACATCAAGATCGAAATCTATGAAGCAGGTGCTTGTCTACTCCGATTCTCTAACGTGGGGCATAATTCCGAATACCAGAAAGCGTTTGACATTCGACGCACGTTGGCCCGGCGTCTTGGAAGGTGCGTTGATTCGGAACGGCATCCCGACGCGCGTGATTGAAGACTGCCTAAACGGACGCAGAACGGTATGGGACGATCCTTTCAAGACTGGTCGTAATGGATTGGACGGATTAGCCCAACGAATCGAAATTCATTCTCCTCTCGATCTGGTCATTCTGATGCTCGGCACGAATGACTTCCAATCCGTGCATTCGTTCACCGCTTGGCATTCGGCTCAAGGGATCCGCGCGTTGATTACCGAGATTCGAGGCGCGCCTATCGAACCGGGAATGCCAATCCCTAAAATATTGGTCATCTCGCCGCCCGAGATCCAGACACCGAAAGGTTTCATGGCTCCAAAATTCGCCGGTGCGGATGCCAAGTGCAGTGGCACGGCTACAGAATACCGCAAAATTGCTGAAGAACTCGACTGTCACTTTTTTGATGCAGGGTCGGTGACAACAACTAGCAAAATTGATGGAGTCCATCTGGACAAAGATCAGCATCGTGTCCTTGGTGTGGCGGTCGGAGAAGTCGTTGCTGGGCTACTCGGCAATACGTTTTGAGTTGTTCTGAACACTTGTAAACGCTAAGAGCCAAATCTATAGATACATTGGGAGATATTATGCCGGAACTGAACGAATATCGTTTTTCATTCGGTCCTTGGAACATCCACGAAGGTGAAGATCCGTTTGGTCCCCCTGTCCGTGATTCGTATTCATTCGATGAAAAAATTGGGTTTTACCGCGATCTCGGATTCGTTGGCATTCAGTTTCATGACGATGACATTGTACCTGACATTGATGGTAAGACGCATGAGCAGATCATGCGGCAAACCAGAAACGTAAAACGACTCATTGAGAGCCTTGGCTTGACACCCGAGATTGTGGCTCCTCGTTTGTGGTTTGCACCGCAAACTATTGATGGCGCTTACACCGCCAACTTGTCATCGGATCGCGACTATGCCCTTGAAAGATCTAAGCGTTGTGTAGATGTTGCCAACGAAATTGGATGTCGGAACATAGTCCTCTGGCTTGCCCGTGAGGGTACCTATCTCCGAGAAGCAAAAGACTCGGCGGGGGCGGTGGGCAGAATCATTGACGCCATAAATACTATGCTGGACTATGAATCGAATATCCGCATTTTGGTTGAACCCAAGCCGAATGAGCCAATGGATCAGGCTTATATTCCGACAATCGGCCACGCACTTGGGCTCGCCTATATCAGCAAAGACCCCGACAGAGTCGGCGGCTTAATTGAGAGCGCGCACGCGATCCTCGCGGGATTGGATCCATCGGATGAAATGGGATATGCGCTGCACCACAAAAAATTGTGGAGTGTCCATCTCAACGATCAAAACGGGTTGAAATTCGATGAAGATAAAGCGTTTGGATCAGTTGATCTCCGACGTGCCTTTAATCAGGTGCGCATACTGGAAGAACACGGTTACGGCAAGAATGGTGAATTTGTGGGTTTGGACGTGAAAGTCATGCGAACGCAGCCGCGTGAGATTTCAACCAAACACCTTCTCAACAGCCGCAAGACCTTCCTCCGCTTGCTTGAGAAAGTGCGCACGCTTGATCGCGCAGTCGAGCGAGAATTAATTGAGGCACGCGATTATGAGGAATTGGACCTTTATATTCTTGACCACCTTCTCGGGGGTTAGGGGCGGCCATTAGCCGCTTGGGATTCGCGCCGCGCACCGCTTGGTTAAGGAATGTTAATGGGCGCTCCGTCTACGGCACGTTCCCTGCTGTAAAGTTACGGCCGGATGATTCTAACAGGCCATGAGCCCTCCCCAGTTTCTCGGACACCAAATCTCTTTCCACCTCCAAAATAGATATGAGACAATGACGGCACGCGGGATAATATTTGAGAAACGCTCGAACCGGCGGCGTTCTACTGGTAGCGATTGATTCCTCGAAAGTGCCAACATTTGACTCTGTCTTCACTCCATTTATGTTCTGGATCAATGGGCTCTTTCGTAGGAAGCCAAGCGGCATTAGAATTTACTGAACAGAATTTTCTATTACAAACCGCAACTAGCCAAAATTTGCCGGCTCTGACACTAGCCGAGGTAACATAGTTCATTATTCATCACTATACACCGGGAAGCATTATAATTCGCAAGGAGAATTTCGATGACTGTTTCCGATGCTATCGGCGAGATTTTGAAGGCTGAAGGCACAGAGTATTTGTTCACTTACCCAATCAATCCCATCACGGAAGGTGCTGCCAAAGCAGGCATCCGCCCCATTGTAGTCCGCCAAGAGAGAATTGGACTTCACATGGCGGATGCGTTTAGCCGGATGAGTTCGGGTGAGAAGATTGGCGTATTCTGTATGCAACACGGGCCCGGAGCAGAAAATGCGTTCGGAGGTGTCGCACAGGCTTTTGGTGAATCCGCGCCAATCGTGGTGTTGCCGGCAGGTTATAGTCGCGACAAGACAAACGTTGATCCCAACTTCAGCTCGTTTATGAACTACCGCCATGTCACCAAATCCTGCGAACAGGTTATAATGCCGGCGGCTGTTCCGTCGGCGTTAAGACGTGCGTTCTCGCAGGCGAAAAACGGGCGTCCGCGTCCCACTCTAGTGGAGATACCCCAGGATATATTCAGCGCGGAATTGCCCGGCGAGTTGAACTATAGACCAGTTCCAAAACTGCGCCGCGCTCCGGATCCGAACGAAATACCAAGAATCGCCAAAATACTGATTGAAGCGGATCGACCGCTTATTTATGCGGGACAGGGTGTCCACTACGCTAAGGGTTGGGAGGAGTTGAAGGAATTGGCAGAGGTGCTGGAAGCTCCGGTCACCACAAGCCTGCAGGGCAAAAGCGCGTTTCCGGAGAACCATCCTCTGTCCCTCGGTTCAGGCGGGCGCGCCATCCCAAAAATGGTGCACGATTTTCTGCAAGCGTCTGATGTCATCCTCGGAATAGGGTGCAGCTTTACCAACACTGGATTCGGTGTAGCCATGCCAAAGGGTAAAACCATCATCCACGCTACGCTGGATGAAGTAGACATAAACAAAGACGTAGAGGCGGACTATGCCTTGGTTGGCGACGCTCGCCTGACACTGAGAGCGCTCATTGATGAAATCTGTGATCGGTTGGGGAACAAACCGAGAGGACGAAGTAGTCAGGCAGCTCAAGAAATCAGCCGAATCAAAGCGGGATGGTTAGCAGACTGGAAACCAAAGCTAAAATCCGACGAAATTCCGCTTTGCCCTTATCGCGTAATATGGGATCTGCTGCATACCGTGGACGTGCCGAATACGATTATTACTCACGATGCAGGCAGTCCACGCGACCAACTCTCACCTTTCTGGCAGTCCACAACGCCGCTTTCGTATATTGGCTGGGGAAAAACTACTCAACTGGGCTATGGTCTGGGTTTGGCAATGGGAGCGAAACTGGCGCAACCGGACAAGCTCTGTATAAACGTCTGGGGTGACGCAGCAATCGGATTTACGGGTATGGACTTTGAGACTGCCGCTCGAGCCGAAATTCCCATCCTCTCCGTACTGTTCAACAATTTCTGCATGGCTATCGAATTACGCCCCATGGCGCTTTCGACGGAGAAATTCCGAAGCACAGACATTTCGGGCAACTATGCTGATATGGCAATGGCTTTCGGTGGATACGGCGAACGCGTCGAAACTCCGGATGAGGTCATCCCAGCCATCAAACGCGGTATCAAGGAGACCAAAGAGGGAAAACCCGCATTGTTGGAGTTCATCACAAGTAAAGAAACCGCAATGTCACTGTTCTAGCTGCGCATGTAAATGAGGGCTAAGTTCAGACTGCGGTGCGTAGTAAGGAAGGCAAGCCTGATAAATTCGTTTTTTATCAAGGGCTTAATGCGAAAAATGGTTTGGGAATTCGGCACATGCAGGAAGTCAAATGCTAGTTGCATTATCCGTTATCGCGTTTGATGGACAACGGTGTTCCACTGTCAGCTAGCCTTCTTCGCGAAGACGGGATTTTCCAGCAAACTTTGGACTTCATAGATGGAACCCTTGCGCGCTGCATGAGGAAGGGGCATGCGAACCGGAATCGATTCGATACGCGGCAGGTTGGTCGGCTCGCCGCGCAGAACAAGCGAGTTAAATGTTTCCCAGTCGGGAACTCCTGCTAAAGGCCACGCATCGATAGCACAATACTGGCTAAGCAGAAGGCGGCGCGGTCTGCTTGACGTGTTTGGTGCGGAGCCGTGCACGGTGCGTACATGATGAATTGAAATCCCACCGGCTTTAACTTCAACAGGCACGGCGCTCATCGGGTTGAAGTTTGGATCGGTGATGGCACCGACAAATTCGCCATGCTGATGGTGATCGTAGGTAGGTCCCCGATGCGATGCCGGAATAACCATCAGCGCACCGTTATCCTTCGTCATGTCATCAAACGATACACCAACCGCCAACAGATCATCGTTAGTGTGCGGATAGAACGCCCAATCCTGATGCCATTCCACTGGACTTCCGTATTCCGCATACTTCATATTGAGTTTCTGACCGTTCGTACGGAGACCGTCACCGATTAACTGCGAGACAATTTCGAGGATTTTTTCATGTCGCAGGGCTGCGTCGAACACGACGTGTTGCATATTCGGGTTTTTTATACGGCGCACGCGGGGATCTGCCGGCGAATGACTAGGTTCAAGGTCAAATACATCGGTATGTTCGGTTAACGTTCGAGACTTCTCAACGAACTCACCGGTCACTCGCCGGAGGTCCGCAACCTCGCCGGCAGTCAGTACATTTTCCACGCCGAGATAGCCGTTTCTATGGTAGAAATCAATCTGTTCCTGCGACAACATAAATGACTCCTTTTGAGTCTCCAAATCTCGGACTTGCGCAATTATCGCATCTTTATCCATCGCCGCGATGTGCGCGATTGGTAAACATCCCGCATCTCTCATCAAACGGCAAATTCCAATGAGGATAACTCAACGATACGGAAGTCTCCGCCTTGGGCGATGCGATCCACTGTTGGCCATCAGAATTCAGAGCGCCTACGCCCAAACACGCCGTACCATTTATAACCGAAAAGTATTCGATTGTCAAGTTTAATCCGTTCAAGTTGAACTGCCGGCTAGGGAAGGTGTATACTATAACTTGAGAAACTTCGACGCTTCAGCTTGAATACCCAATTCCCCTTTGATGAGGCATCCCAGTGTCTTTCGATAGCTTGGTTCTGCGACATGTGGTTCATAACTTACGTGACGAGCTACTGCATGGTAGCATCCGTCACGTTGAACAGCTAGATTCAACTTCTATCGCAATCAAGATCGCTACAGCCGATAAGATCCATTTTCTATTGATGTCAGCCCACGCTCGTCATGCTCGGACACACCTGATTGAACGCCCTTCCGCAGGAAAGAGGCAGTCATATTTCGCGGATTTCCTCATGACTCACATAGGGCGAGGTACGATTACGGGAATAGAACAACTTGGTTGGGACCGAGTGCTGAAAATCACCATAGAATCACAATCGGACGTGCCAATGGAATCCCAATCAAGGGTGCTCATCGGAGAATTCATGGGCAAGCACAGCAATATAATTCTTGTCGATGAATCATCGGGAAAAATCCTTCAAAGCATTAAACACATTGATGAAACCTTGAGCCGACATCGTGAGATCCTGCCGGGCGTTATCTACACACCACCTCGGCAGCCGGCAAAACTAGACCCGTTAAAGCTGAATTATGAGGCATTTGTTAGTCTCATCGAAGAAAACTCGGAGGTAGACTGGCGAAGTCTGTTCAATCAGGTTGACGGTCTTAGTCCAACACTTGCCAAAGAGCTGCTCTTCCGTGCAGACAACCCAAACTGTGCCGAAGAGTTGTGGGCGGCCTACAAAGAGATTATATCGTACTTCAATCCACCGCACGGCAATCCACTAGTATTTGTCAATCCGAGACATGACAATGACCCCGTTGCCGTTTCACCATGTCCTCTTCGCCAATTCCGTGGTGTGGACAGTTTGAAGTTCAACACAATGAGCGAAGCACTGAATTCTTTTTACGATATGGTCGTTACCAAAGAAACGGTTCAATCAAAACGGCACACACTTCATCAGGCGCTAGAAAAGCGTCTAGATACTGCTGATCGGCGAATTGTACGTTTGACTGAAGATTTGGCAAACGCCGAGCAAGCCGAAGATTATCGAATTAAAGGAGAGCTATTAACGGGAAATTTACACCGAATCCAGCGAGGCACCGCGTCCATCGAAACACAGAACTATTATGCGCCGGGACTCAACAAAATTGAAATCGCACTCGATCCAAAACTCAGTCCGTCCGAGAATGCCCAAGGGTATTTCAAGAAATACGCAAAAGCGAAACGCGGACGCGCCGTTATCAATCAGTTGATTGCCGAGAGCTATGCCGAACAGAAGATATTGCAGAGCTATGTGTCGGAGGTACAGCAGGCAGAAACTTTAGACAAACTTGATGCCATTCGCGATGAATTCACCAAAAAGGGCTGGATTAAAGAGAAGAAGATTGGACGGTCAAAACAGCAAACTGAAAGCAGTACATTTCAAAGATTTACTTCCCCCGACGGTTTTCAAATTTACGTTGGCCGGAATAGCAAGGAGAACGATCTTCTACTTCGTCGTATCGCTTCGGGACGCGACATGTGGCTCCACACCAAGCAGATACGCGGCTCGCACGTCCTTATCCGAAACCCCGAGAATAAACCGGGAATTCCGATGCCAACTCTTTTACAAGCCGCTAAGATTGCCGCTTTCTTCAGCAAAGGAAAACATGCCAGTCACGTGCCTGTAGATTATACATGGGCGCGATATGTAGTCAAGCCGAAGGGTTCTGCCCCTGGGTTTGTGCATTATTCTCGCGAAAAGACACTGTACGTCGAGCCGGGACTTCCTGGCACTCGCTAAGTTGGGTGTTAAAATGCGACATGTCAACATGCTCAAGTGTTGGCACGTTGATACTTGTCGATTCTGTACGCAATTCGAACCAAAACCAAACCATCCGCAGAAACCTGCCAGATGTCCTTGAATCTTTCAAGGACGTTTGAATCGCGCACGCTGAACAGAGAATTTTGTGTCCAAAAGATGCTCTTACTTTTCCCGTTTCTTGAAATACGCCAGATTCAATCTCACGCCCGAGTACCTGAAACGCAAAATCACAGGTTAAGACATGAATCTAATTAGGACAAATCCAAAATACCTGTGGTCGGTCATCTTGGTCGGTTTATTTTGCGTCGTGTTCGGTACAATCCTCGCGACGCATGCGGAGACTCCCATACCTATCTTGAGCACATTGGTGGTAACAAGTGTGCTCGTGTTGTTGGCGCCCGATTTTGTGTTTTATGTCACGCTAATCTGTGTGCCGTTTTCTTTCCGCTACATCATCTCCGCCCAAGTGGAAATTCAAACACCGACCGAGCCGTTGCTGGGAATGTTAACCGCCGTTTTTTGCCTCAAAAAGATCGTTAACCGAGTAATCAACCAAGACGCCAAACAGCAGGAAGAAGGAAGGTTCCCACTTGCTCTACCGCTAATCGCCTACATTGCAGCGACATTCTTACCAACTTTCAATTCACCGGACATGTTTGCAACCCTAAAGGGGGCATTCCGAGCTTCAGTGTATATGATGTCAGGTTTTCTAGCTTATGAACTCATCCGCAATCATCAAGGGCTGAAAACGCTCTTCATCTCTACATTTCCTTCCGCATCGGTAGCGGTTATTTGGACGAGCTGTGTGTTAGTTTATCAAATCGATCAGTGGCAATGGCGAAGTGCATACGACGGAACGCTGTTCACAAACCACGCCATTTACGGGGCGTTCGCCGTTGTCTTTTTTCTCATCGTGCTCAGCCGCTTGATATTTGACCGAAGTAACTATGATCGCGTCTTCTGGACGATACTACTGTTTGTTTTTGGATTCGGACTTCTGGTCTGTTTCTCCCGAGGTGCGTGGCTTTCGCTCATCGTAGCTGTTGGATTTCTTCTCATGCAAATAAAAACAGGAGAGCAACACAAAAAAGTCTTGTTCGTTGGCGCCGCCACTGTTTTGCTCCTGTTAATAGTTAGCTTTCCGGGGGCATCCCATATCGCACAAGAGCGGATTTCCTCTGTTTTTAACTTCCAATTTGCCTCAAATCAAGTCCGACTTCTGCGGTGGGGTCAAGCACTGCTGATGTTCCTCGAAAGTCCAATCATTGGCAAAGGATATGGCGCATTTGCTATTCTGTACGAAGCAGATGCCTCCCTGCTCGGCGAATATACGTCGCAATTTCAGTTAGGGGCACATTGTGAATATCTGCAAGTCCTGGCGGAACTTGGCATTGTTGGATTCGCCGCTTGGATGTGGTTAATCATTGCATTTTTCCGTTATGGGTTTCGCGCGTTAAAGAGCATTGAAGATGGTTTCTATCGTTCGCTGATTATAGGGTTGCTCTCCGCCGAACTCTCATTGCTTGTGCACTTCGTCGTCAATAACCTGCTCAATGGAGATGCGGTTGCTGTTCCATTCTGGCTGATTTACGGGTTACTCCCTACAGTCGTAAACATCGCAAAACGCGAAGGGAAAATCAAACTCTCCACGAGTTTGAATGAAGCTGCGACTTAGTCAAAGGGATTAGGCAACGAAGAGTTTTAATCTCTCTTTTTTAATTCTGCCTATTCAGTTATTCACACAATGTTGAGCTCTCCGGCACGCATAACAGAGATTCATAGGACACTGACAACAGTCCAATTTGGTCCATACTCAGCTAAAGGGCCACAAATATAAACGTCTCATCTGACAGTTGGAACCTACTATGAAAAGTCTAATGTCCACCAAACAGCAACATCGAATTCAACAGAGAGTTCGACGAAGATCTGCCGCGTTATTTTCACTCATTATTCACATGTTAGCTGTAATCATTTTTCTCTATGTTTACAAAGATGAAGTGACAAAATACACCGATAGTATAGCGGTTCACTGGGTGAAAGATGTCCCGCCTCCACAACTTCGAAAACTGAAGATGAAACCGCCATTAAAGACAGAAGCCTACAAACCGGAAACTCGTCTGGCGCGAGAAGCAAAGAACAAGCTGGCGGAGTCATCCCCTAACAAAATTACTGAAGTTGCGCGGCTTAGTGAACGAATTCTTGTTGAAAACGTAGAAGTCAATGAGGCGCCGCCGAACGATAAAATCCCTGAACTGATGACAGATGCAAAGCTACGTCCCGCAGAAGCGTCGAACCTCGACCGCTTGGTGTCGCAGCCCGGGCGGACAGATGGCAGAGGTGTAGTTACGGGGCGCGCACGCGTGCGTGGACGCGGAATGGGTCGTTTCCTCACCGACTCGTATGGTGACTCGGAAGATGGACTCTTGGGTGGAGGCGGCAGCCCCGGAATGATGGACCCGTTGGGAATCGTCGATTTTATTAAAGAAAAAGAATCTGGCAGTCCTCAACATGTTGTCTATTGTATTGATGTCTCCGCAAGCATGAAAATCCCGGGACTCAGAAAGCTCGAATTGGCGATTCAGTCCATCAAAGAATCGCTGCGTACACTCAGCAATGACAGCTATTTCGACATCATTACTTTCTCCGCCAGAGCAAAATCACGAAAGCGCGAACTCGTGCCCGCGACCGCAGAGAACATCACAGAAGCATCAAGATACCTAGAGGGATTAGACTCCAATCAAATTCTTGGAAATCGGGAGACTAACCTATTGGGCGCAATTGAACAGGCTCTTGAAAAAAATCCATCTGTTATTGTCTTGGTGACTGACGGGCTTCCAACCGCAGGGAGAAACAGACAAAGATTACTGTTTAGCCTTGATCTGAAATACCAAACTCATCTAAATAGGAACCGCATTGCCGTGATAAATGGAATGTTCCAAAAACATGGAATTTCCATTTCTCCGAACGCCATCTTAATCGTGGAGGTGAAGGACCTTCAATGGAAAGTCATGAGTGAAGAACAGACATTCTATATACATAAAGAACTTGGTCAACTTAATGTCTATAGAAAGGGCAAGATGAATATAGAAACCGACAGCGAAAAAATTCTTGAAGCTGTAAGAGCGAAAAACATGAACAACACGAGTATCTACGTTGTAGGACTAGAGATTGTCTTGGGCAGATCACTGGGAGCTGAACTCCTCGCTCATCTCGCGGAACAGAACAACGGCAGACTCAAACTCTTGGACAATCAGCAACTGTTAAACTATGCCGCGCAAGATAAACACCACAGGAATTGATTCAGGTTTCCTCACGGCCGCAAGTATTCATATTTATGCGAGTTAGGCGTTTCTGATGCCGTGACCGAGTTTCACCAAATCGGTGTCCGGTACGTATTGGAAGGAGGGTTTGTTCCACAATTCGAATCGGGATGTCCGAAACACCTGGATGTCCTCCAGTCCGCAGTATACGAAGGAAGACAAATTGACACGTTCCGGATTTCACACAACATTGCAACTAGAAGAAAATTCCATGCAATTTCAGCGCGGGAAATTTATCATTGCGCTTGTAATAATTAATTTAGGGACAGCGCTTGGTTGTGCCAAATTATTGGAGGAGCCGCCACAATTGGAACGAGTCAACGCTACATTTTTTTACGATCCTATGTCGGCATCTGTCCTCGGTGCATATTCCGTGGAATTGCCTGAAGAACGTGACATCCGAAGAGTCATTGTTCATTCGCTTGACCGAAACCGTAACGCTGACATTTATGTCCGAGCTGGGAAACACGGGTGGATTCATACGGAGCAAATCAAGAGCATGTCTGAAGGTGCGACTATCATTAATCTTCGGGCTAGAGGAGATGCGGTTCGAGTCATTCCGAAGACTGTCGTGATTCGCGTCATTCAAGACGTTGAAGTGTTTGCTATACCCAAGCAGAATTGATTCCAATGCACCTTGGCAGTGACGTAATCTAGTCTGGAGACTTATTAAATTCATTAAGCACAGGAAATCTCACAATGTTATTAAAGCACAAGGTAGCGAGTACATCTTTCCTACTACTTGCCTTCGCTGGCATGAACGGTTGTGCTCTGTTAAAAGCCGTCGGCGGGGGCGGACTGGAACGAGCAGAAGGAAGATTGTATGTCGGGCCAATGGGAGACTTTGGCGGTGCGGTGGGATACCTGTTTACACTGAACGAACCACGTTTTGTTCGGCGTATAGTTTTGCATTCCGCTGCCCCAGTCAAGAATGTGGACGTGTATGTTCGTGTTGGAAGGGATGAATGGAAGGTGGCTGCGCAATTGAAGAAACCAGTCGATTCCCGGACTCCGATTGAAATCAATATGCGGGGAGATGTTGTCCGCGTGGTCCAGAAATCTATTACATGGGGCAGCGGTGACCGATATCGTCCTAGAACTAATAGAAACCTTATTCGAGATATAGAAGTATTTGTTGCGCAACAGTAGCGCACGCAAATTTATTGGTGAAATACGCGGAGATAAAGCAATAGCATCTTATCGGCTTGCGGCAATAACTCACAACTTGAATGCCACCATAATCTATCTGTCAGGAGCATATGCAGATGTTAAAGAAAGTTAACATCGCGGGATCTGCTGTACTGGTTATCTTGTGGCTGTCGGGATGTAGAGCTACTCAATTAGCTGAAGGCGGAATTTTCAGCAATCAAGCGGCCGACCAAAACTATGAGAAACCTCGATTGGTCGATTATGCACTTGCACGCAATGGCGCAAAGATAAAATGTTCTAAGGCAAGCCGACACCACCCACCTGATTCAGTTATCAACGGAATAACAGATTCGGAAGCCTGGGACAGCGGAGAAGGTTGGGAATGCCAATTCTCGCTCACGGCATACTACCGTCCGGGGTATGGTTACTACTACTACTGGTGGTATGACTACCGTGGAAGACCTTACTGGCCCTGGGACTGGGAACTAGAAAAAGATGAGTCGGCGTGGATAGAAATTTTGTTTCCGTCACGCAAAAAAATTGATAGAGTTGTTGTTCATTCGTACTATTCAAAAAAGCGTGTACAGCATGGATTGGGAGAAGCGCTCCTTCAGAGTTGGACGGGTGATCGATGGACGAACATTGCAGAAGTTCGAAAAGGCTATATCTATTCGCCGACCCCCAGCAAGCCCAACCGTGGTCGGTATGAATTCCAATTCGTGCCCGTTGAAACTGAAAAACTCCGTCTACTTGTCTTGCGCGGTGACAAGAAAAGCACGAGAAAATTACAAATAGGCGGAGGACGTAATGTCGAAGAGCATTGGGCGCGCATCGTCGAAATCGAAGCTACTGGCACTGACACGGTGAAGGAAGATCTGCCCTTAGACCAAGCGCCTAACCTGTGAACACCTATTGTTCTGGACGATTCTCTAGCGATC
Organism: Candidatus Poribacteria bacterium; assembly: GCA_022827055.1. Classification (GTDB taxonomy): domain Bacteria; phylum Poribacteria; class WGA-4E; order WGA-4E; family JAJDTR01; genus JAJDTR01. Next base: position 182,533 of record JAJDTR010000164.1, read on the forward strand.
CCGCTTCCAATCGATTTCTCCATACAGACTATGGGCAATTAGGGTTTGAGCACGTCGGACGGTAGCAATCGGAATCCCCGGGCACTAGAAGTTGTGTCTCTTAGGAGACTCGCCGAACGGTGAGGTTTGAAGCAGTCGATTGTGGGTGCACTTATTGGTTCTAGTTGACCGGTAGGATTCACAAGAATCGGATAGACAAACCCGGATTGGCGGCGACAATTCTAGACTGCGCAAAAGACATTCCATCTTTCAAGTTGCTTCGCAGATTGCACCAAGGACGCCTTTCGAACCTTCGTTCAGATTTTTTGGGCGACCAGGATTCCGTATTCCACATTATAGATTTTTGTTTTCCATTCCGGCGACGACTCTAGGTACGGCTTGATGACCCTACCCTTGTCTCCCCACAAGACGTCATCAATAACAACGATAGAGTTCGTTTTGAAAACCCTTTCACACGTCTCGAACTCTTTCCAAATGTGATCGCCATCATTCACAGAATCAAATAAGGCGAGATGGATGGTGTCCAAGACATTGGCACCGACCATTTCCCTTAAATTAGCAATCGCGTCACCTTCAACATAGTTGATAAACTCGTTATAGTCGCGGCATACGGATTGACAGATACGAATATGTTCTTTGCAAATCTCAAATGTATAGAACTTGCCGCGGTTATTCAGAGTTGAAGCGATCGTCAAGGTACTTTCTGTCCCTTCATTGGCATCCCGAATACAGCCTGTTTCAATGACAGTTGGATGCGATGCTGTCTTAAATACTTCCCCTAGGCATTTTCTGATAATTGGCTTGTGTGCTCTCTGATAATCCCGCAATCCAAGTCTGTACAATACCAAGTGTTGCGCTTTCCAAATCTTGTTAACCAATCGGCTTTCTTTAATAGACATTGTATAGGGTCCCTAGAACCGAAACATGGATAAGCCTGAATAGCCTCTGAGATATCTTTAATAGTGGCACTCGGGTGAAGTTCAACGAGCTGACCTCTGAAAAACGTCATCAGGCTCAAAAAGCATCTTGGCAATAGAACCACATTACTATGAAATGATGGGACTATATCTGACAGTTCGTTATTTGTGATGCAATTTGCCACGGAAAATACGCGAGGTGCTCGACTTAATGTCTTGATACATTTCCAAAATGCCCATGATCTTTGTATGGCAGAAATTACCTTCATCCGCTGTTGAGGGAACCAATAAGGAGAATAGAATCCGCCACATGGCACCCTACCGAATTTAACAACTAGTGCTCAAATCGCACATCTGTGTTAATCAATTCGATGTTATACATCTACTACTTGCCCCGCCTGATTTGACTGGATTGCCGCTTGGACAATCTCCAAACCGCGCAAACCATCTCGTCCCGTGACCAGCGGGGTTTTGCCCTCCGCCAGTCGTTCCAAGAAGCAGTGGATATGATTCGTCAGGGAATCGTAAAATGTGGTTTGACCCTCGAAAAAGTTGGGGCGGAAATGTTCAATGCGATCGGGGTCCACTGACCAGAATTTTACAGATTTCATCACATCTTCAATGACGACTGTTCCCTTGGTACCCCCGATCTCGGTCCATTCAGATGTCCGTGTCCAACGTGGCACTTCCTGCCATCCCCCGATTAATGTACCCAGAGCTTCTCCTTCAAATCGAAATGAAAAAGCAGCGTCATGTGTTAAATCAACTCCGCCTCGCGGGCTAAAAGAGGCGTGTACCGATCGAATTTCGCCACAGAAAAAGCGCATCAAATCTATATGATGGACTAGCACGTTCTTTATTATTGAATGGGCCTCCAAGCCATTCTTCGATCCGGTAAGTGGTTCGGTCACTCGAATTACGACATACCTAATATCGCCGACTGCTCCTTCAGCACAGAGTTCTTTCGCTTTCAAATACCCGAATCCGAATCGACGATTGTAATCAATTGCTAGGTGTCGATTGTGTCGTGCTGCTGCATCGGCCATTCGTTGTGCATCCGTGAAGGTCGACGCCATCGGCTTTTCGCAGAATACGTGACAACCGGCTTCAATTGATCTGACTACGGGAGCCATGTGTAGGTTTTCCGGGGTTGCTACTGTGACCACATCCAACTGCTCGGAAGACAACAGTTCCTCAAAATCATTGTACGCATTGGCGCTGGCTGATGCAGCGACAATTTCTGCGCGTTCCGGCTCAACGTCACAAGCTGCTGTCAACTGGGCATGCTGGGATTGAACGACTGCCTGTGCATGGAGCGATCCGATAGCTCCGCAACCGATTACGGCTACACGCAATTTTTCGCTTTGCAATCTCTCTGATTTCCCCATTGGTTTGGTCCTCTTTGACGAACGTTCCAGCCTTGTCCGACACTTAACTATAGTACAATTCGCCAAGAATCTACATGTTGAACTATAGGGGTGAAAAGAATATACTAAAGCGAATTTGCTGTCAAGGATAATGCCCCGTGTATCCAGGGTAAACGCATCTAATTTAGAGGATGTCTCATGGCGGTAGAATTTACGAACAATGTTGGGTTTCACTCATATTTTTGGCTTGTTCATGCAAAGTGGAGACTCGGAAACACCTCTAAAGATTAACGATCATTAACGAATTTCGTTCAACCTAACCTACGATCCTTAGAAAAATTGCCACAAACTTAGCCTGATTTTCTTTTTTGCCAAGCAGAAAATTAAGATGCGTTTGCCCTGACCGTGTATCAAGGGATTAGGCTTGATACACCTCCTTCATCTCTGATATAGTATCGTCTTGCAGATGCTAGTGTTCGGCAACCGTCCTGCGCGGACATGACTACCAGCAATTCGCCAATTCGGGGGAAAGCTTGGATTCTTTCAATTCAAGAAAGCGTGTTTACAGGTTCCGGTGATGCTCTCCACGCCAATCTCATTCTCTGCAATTCCCTTTGTCTTCTTAACGATGCTACGTTCTATTTCTGTGACGCGGGAGTTGCCTGTAAGATTCTCAGCACTGAATCAGATTGGAAATAGGGTGTGACAAAACTATGTCATGCCTGCGGACAAGATGATGGCCAATCAAAAAAATATTAACGAAGATTTCGTTCAGAACATCTGGAACGATCAACGTTTTTTTGATGTCGACCTCCGGGCTACAGATGGTCGATCTATCAGCATCTTAAAGGCCGGTATTTGGAACAGTGATGAAGGACCGGACTTCGTTCGCGCGGAAATCATCATCGACGGACAACTTCAGGTTGGCGATATCGAGATTCACGTCAACTCGTCAGACTGGTATGCCCACGAGCACCATCTCAACCCGAGATACAATCGCGTTGTTCTGCATGTTGTTTACCGGGACGATGATTTGAACTTGCGGACACGTCTTCAGGACGGACAAAGAATACCGACCCTTGAACTCTTAAATCTGCTCAAGACACCAATTGGAGATCTATTTGACGAAGCCGAGGCGGCAAAAACGACAACGGTCGACTTTTGCCGCGTAGCAGGAAAATTTCTCAAGATTGGACACCTCAGATCAATCTTTGATGACCTAGGTCAGGAGCGGTTGATGGAGAAGGCGGATGCCATGAAGCATCTTCGCATTCGGATGGACTTTGAACAATTGCTGTACGAGGGGATCATGGAAGCGCTAGGTTACGCCAAGAATCGTGAACCCTTCCGGGAACTAGCTAGACGTGTTCCCTTTTCAACGCTTACCGGTAAGATTGATGAGGAGATTCAGGCTATCCTGTTTGGCACGGCTGGACTGCTACCTTCGCAATCCCAACGCTCCACCGATCTGGACCAATCCGACAAGACCTTCATAAAACGACTAGAATCGATTTGGAGCGCATCCGAACAAGCGCGGATGCCAACCCGGATGGTGCGAGAGCAATGGAAGTTTGCAGGAACTCGTCCGCCGAACTACCCGACGCGCCGAATTGCTGCTATTAGCCAACTAATTGGCAACTGTCAAGAAAGCTTGATGATGGTCTATCTACCAATTATTCTGCAGTCGGGGGAGGCGGATCAAAAAGATTTGAGGAAGATTCGGCGGGAGTTAGTGGAGACATTGACACCAGTACCGAGTGGATATTGGGCGGATCATTGTAATTTCGGAAAACGGATGTCTCAAATCGGCGCTAATTTAATTGGAAGGGGTCGCGCATTAGACATCATCGTCAACATATTGATGCCAATTGCGGTTGTCTGGGCGGAGGAGTCACAAAGTACAACTTTGCAAGTAGCAGTAGAACGACTATACAGTAGTTATCCGAAATTGCAAGACAACCAGATCACTAAACAGATTCAATCCCAAATTTTTACCGACTTGCAACCTCATAAAGAAATCTCACCGAACGCAAAGATTCAACAGGGCGAAATGTATCTACACAACAACTTTTGTCGCAGCCGGCTCTGCGATCTCTGCCCAATCATTAATGGCGGCGCCACCGACGACTCGGCGGGAGACACTGTTCAAGCGGCTGCCACCAAATAACTGCAACCGCAATATAATATTCTCTGCCATACTCATGCTGAAAACTCGTCAAAGTTCTCTGAAAATCCACAATAACTCAAAGTAGTTCTTGGAGATATTGCACACGCGTGTGATGGCGTAACTTGCGAAGCGCTTCATCTTCAATCTGGCGCACCCTCTCTCGGCTAATCCCAAGTTGTCTGCCAATTTCAGCCAAGGTATACTCTGTACCATCCGTCAATCCATACCGGAGTTTAATCACGAGCGTCTCACGCGGTGCCAGTGTATTGAGCACCCTCTCAAGCGATTCCTTTTCCGAAACACAGAGCAGCTCCTCTTCCGGTGTCACCTGCGAATCATCCGCTAACAGATCAGAAATGGTCGCATCGGGCGACGCTTCGCTCAACGGCGAATCCAGCGAAATTGTGCCTTTTGTACTCTGTAGAATTTCAATTACGCGACTCTCGGGCATGTCGACGATTTTAGCAATTTCCCTTATATCCGGCTCACGCTCAAGATTTCTTGCCAAGTTAGACTGTGCCTGTTTGATTGACCTCCGCGTTTCACCCACGTAACATGGAATACGAATCGTTTGGCTTTGCTGGTCGAGAGCGCGCTTGATTGCTTGCATCACCCACCACGTAGCGTACGTACTGAATCGGTATCCTCTCTCCAAGTCAAATTTCTCGACGGCTTTCATTAGTCCAATACTTCCCTCTTGCATCAGATCAAGAAATGAGAGGGAGGACTTGTTGAAATTGTGTTGTTTCGCAATGCTCGCCACGAGCAGCAGATTTGCTTCTACAATCTTCAACTTGGCGTCATGGACTTTCTGGGCAGCCGTCTGTAATTTACGCCATAATGCTTCAAGGTGTTCGCGCTCCTTTGTATGCACTTGCTCAGACTCAGTTCCTCGCGCATGCGAACAGTGGGAAACTTCAATCACTTGACGAACTTGGTCCAAGATAATGCCTAGATTCATTGGGCTCCACCACAGTTCATTGTCTGACTGTTGTCTAGTCCCGCGGCGTTTGCCTACCTTTGGACGTACTTCTGCCAGAATATACTCCGGTAGCCGATCCAACAACTCGGCCACTCCTGCCTTGCCGTCTTCAAACCTTTTGAAAAGATCTGCCTCTTCTTTAGGCTTGAGCAAGGGAGTGCGAGCAATTTCTTGCAAATATGAAAAAGCTTCATCTCTTGTGCTGTCGGTAACACCGGGACGCTTCCGAAACGAGGATATCAATTCGTCCTCATTGCCATTATCCGTACTACCATCCAAGTCATCGGTTGAGCCATCAGTCGGTAACACTGATATAAAATCCTCACCGTCTTTCGGAGTTGCATTTCCGTACCTGCTGGCGGCATTATTGTCAAAATGCGCGCTAGGAGGTTCCGCGGTTGGCAACACAGCAAAAAAGTCCAAGTCTTCTTTCTCATGTCCGCCGTTGTTATCCCCAACTGCACTAGAGGCTAAAGTCTCCTCACCCGATTTAGCAGTCGGGAATACACCTAGGAAATCTGTGTCTTCCTTCTCGTTTACGTCTAATGTGAGATCGTGGTCGAACGAATTATCTTTTATCGTTCGCTTCACCAAGTTTTGTTTTGCTTTCATTGTTGATTCAATCCTATCCTCAGCTGAACCGGTACTTCTACGCGGCTGAACTCTTGAGTATATCTCTGATTTTGTGATATACTGAATGCATTAACTTCGTTAAATTTTACACAAGGCTTACTATGCCCAATCTATTGGCGCTAGAAATCTTTCCTTAGAATCTCAATACGCCATAAAGTACAAGGATGGCTCTAAATAATATGGTCGCGCCGAGTTACGATATAAGCGCCTACCTTCAGATTTTATGGTTATCGCAGCTAATGTTGGAAGAAGCGTGTCAAATCTTCCGTCGAACATCCGAAATGCCGCGTTCTTTTTATATTCTCAGCGCATCAAATCCGTCTCATCCAAGATTTCGAGGGTAAATGATGAGTAAAATTAGCACATCTGATGTAGTAAAACGCGCAAACGCTGGTGAATCCTTTGCTGGCGAAAATCTAGCGAATATCGATTTATCTGGTGCTCAGCTAAGTGGAATTGATTTTTCGCGAGCAAATCTTAACGGTGCGAGATTAAAAAACTCAAATTTGGTCAATGCCAACCTTAATGAAGCAGATCTTTCTGGCGCTGATTTGTCGGGCGCGGCGCTGCAAGGTGCTTACCTAATAGGTGCCAATCTAGCGAACACAAACATCGAAGGAACAACCCTTCAGGGAGCATTTCTTGGTGGCAGTATCCTTGCGGGCACAAACTTTCGGAACGCCGATCTACGTGGCGCAACTATCGGGTGCCCACGCTGGGTCGTCCCAGATCAGTTTGGAAAACTAACGAGTTTTGAAAACGCCAACCTTGAGGAAACAATCTTTGGAGAAACCAAACCGCAAGGGGTCGTTTTTCTTGGTGCCAAGTTCACAGGCGCTTACTTGTATGAAGTAGATTTTTCAGAAGCGGTGCACAAGCGATCCGACCTAAAAGATGCAATCATTAAGAAGGGACGAAATTAGTCCACTCAATGAGTCCTAAAAAATTAACGAATCGTTAGTTTTGCTTATCTCTATAATTTGCTTCACATGAGACGCTGCCCATCAACGTGAAGTTTACCTGATATTCACTATTTGACTTAAAATTCATTGCCACTACAACGCCTAATTCTCATCGGAGCTGTAACCTGCATAAATTCTGGTACAACCCCTCACGTTTCAATAGTTCTTGATGGGTTCCAATTTCGGCTACTTCCCCGTGGTCAAGAACAACTATCTTGTCCGCGTGAGAAACTGTCGAAAGCCGATGAGCAATGACAAAATTTGTCCTCCCCTTCATCAACTTTGCGAGAGAGTCTTGAACAAGGGCTTCCGACTTGCTGTCTAATGCAGATGTGGCTTCATCAAGAATGAGAATGCGGGGGTTCTTCAGAATAGCCCGAGCAATTGAAATACGCTGCTGTTGCCCGCCAGACAATTTAAGCCCCGACTCACCAATTGATGTCTCGTATCCCTTGGGCATCTGCACGATAAACTCGTGAGCATTTGCTTGTTGTGCCGCCTCAATCACCGCTTCCCGCGTCGCTTCCGGACAACCGTAACCAATATTTTCCCCGACCGTACCATCAAATAAGATGGTATCCTGTGGTACAATGGCAATCTGGCGCCTGAGCGACCTTGACGTCACCCCAGAAATGGCGTGACCATCAATCAGAATTTCTCCTGAATCAACCTCGTAAAACCTCGGCAGGAGATTAAGCAACGTGGTCTTACCGCTTCCACTTTCTCCCACCAAAGCAACAACCTCCCCCGGCTTGGCATGAATACTGATATTCTTGAGGACCGCCCGCCGATCATAACCGAAGGATACATCGCGATACCGAACATCTCCCGCCACGTCTGGAAGTAGCGCTTTCTTTGTGCCCTTTGGTTCCTCCTCCTGAAAATCCAATACGTAAAAGATTCGTTCGGCTGATGCAAGACATTGTTGTAGGACGTTGTTAAACTGCCCGATAGTCTTTATCGGCTTGAACATATAACCAATCATGCCGATGTAACCGATGAACCACCCGGTAGTTAGCTCTCCTTGGATGACTTGCCAACAGCCAAACCCAAAAACTGCCCCAAAGCCAACAGCACTGATTAACTCAATTAAGGGTGGTAACAACGCTACAAGACGTACGCGCTGCATTGCTACACGGTATTGACGGTTGTTGGCCGTCGCAAAGCGATGCTGCTCCAATTCTTCAGCAGTAAAACTTTTAATAATCTTGATACCAGCGATTGTCTCCTTTAGCTGTGAAACGATGTCTGCGGCGCGCTGCTGTATTCCCGTGCTCGCATGGCGCACTCGTTTTCCTACACGGCTAATAATGTATGCCAAAAGCGGCAACACGAGTACCGCTAATACGGTTAACTCAAAGTTTCTAACAAACAGTAAACAGACGAAGACAGGAACGGTGACAATTGCACGGATGGTAGGCGCTGTTGTTCCAACGCCATTAAGCCATGTTCGAACATCGTCGGTGACTCGTGACATCAAATCGCCAGTCCGATGTTCCCTGAGCACACCTAAAGGAGCAAAAAGTATCTTCGTGTACAATTCATTGCGAACTCGGACAAACAATCGATGTCCAACCCGCGACATTAGATAATCATTGCAAAACGTGAAAACCCCTTTAATTACTACCAGTATCAACATGCTTGTAAGAACTAAACCTACAAGCTGAATTGCATCATGACTATTCGCCAGGATAATCTCCGGGAGTCCGTCAAAGATTCCTTCGATATAAAAGTATCGAAGGACAATTGGCTCTCCGTTAAATCCCTCAGTGCTTATCCGTATAAGAATGTCTGTCGTCTCAGCCAGGATGTGAAAGTAACCGTATTCACAAATCGAGATTACAAACGCACAAACTGCCGCAAATATGATTTGTACGGTATACGGCGTCAGATACCGTACAAAACGCCCAAAAATAGGCATCACCCCGACTTCTCCGCAACTGTAATCATGCGCCTCGACTCCGTAACAAACTCGCTCCCATCAAAATCGCCATAAGTGGCACGAATGCACAAACCAACGGTCTCCAACAACCTTTTCATTTCTGTGGGGAAGTAGAACCGCACGGTGTTGACCATCTTCCGAATCGCCTTTGTGGGCAATTCAATGATTGTACGATGGTCGAGCAATCGTCCCGACTGAGGCTGATATTCTACCTCTGCCAGAGCGAGCGTTGATTCAGAGATCCACCACCAATTCCGCGTGCGGTCAAGTTGAGTCACCGCGTATGGATTCCAGTAATCAATGAGCAGTTGACCACTTGGCTTCAGTACCGACGCGGTTTCCGAAAGGACTTTTGCATTGTCCGTATCATCAAAAAATCCAAAGCTTGTGAATAGGCTTATCACAGCCTCGCAACACGGCTTCAGAGGAATATGGCGCATGTCCGCTTCAATGAGTCGAAGGCGACTGCCCTCTGCATCAGCATTGTTCTTTGCTTCGTTGAGTAGAAAGCGAGAGTTGTCCAAACCAATGACATCTGCGCCCAAATTCGCCAGTTGTCGCCCGTGTCGGCCCTGTCCGCAGCATAGATCCAAAACTCTGGACCCCGGTTGAAGATTCAACGCACTAAAAATGAAGTTTGCCTCTTCTTCCGTCTCGGCTTCCGATGGCAACTCGGAAAGCAGATAAGTTTCATCCCACATAACAGGTCCAACGCATCAATTCGCAGCTCTGGCAATTCACCCCTTCCCTCCATTAACGCATTCATGTTTATACCGCCCAAATTGGACAATCTTCGTGCGATCAGACGTACCTAGTTTACAACGAACCTTGAGATGATTTGTTTCAAAGTCTGCGGCTTGTATGATCCCCACAGAGATCAATTCTCCGTTACCATCAACTAGACCAACAAAACGTCGTTCAAAATACTCTGGAGTCCTTGAAACCAAGTTGGTCAGGCTTAGTCGGCTCTTTATTTGCGAACGCGCATAATCGGACAGAACACTTTGGCTTACAAGCGCTAACGTTCGATGTCCCCACTCTCCATAAAAAACTTGACCGTTAGCCAGATCGGAAAGAATCTGCAACTCCTTCCGATTTGCACGCCTACCAGCGAAAAAAGGGGTTCCCTGACCACGAAATTGGTCAAACGGAAGAAGTGCGCCCACCGTCTCGGAAAAATAGCGATTAACACGGGTTTCACGATAATTCCGCCTGAATTTACTGGTTTTGGAGGTAGCCGCGTGATGAGGGGAAAGTCGGTAGATCTTCATGGAGTGGGAGGCATCAAATCCGGAGGTGATCGCATCCAACTCGCCTGAATGCTGGATACAGACTAGATGGCGAGGCTTGACTATCTCAATCTTGTGCTGCTTAAGTTTGATGGCGCCGACACCTTTGACATAGCCGGTTGTATCAATCACAACAAAATTCGCGCCGGCACTCAGTGCAGCGTCTACCATTAAGCGGACACCGGTGATACATCGTAGGAGATGACCCTCGGGAGAGATCCAGCCAACAAAGTAAAGATTGTCGGCTTCAATTTCATTCCAATCAGGGATTTGGGACAGGACTTTGAGTCCAATCGTCGTCGGTGGGCCAATTTGCGATTGGCCGACATCCGCATCAACCAGCCCGACTCTCAAGCCTTGGGACACGCCCTGCTCGACCAAGAATCGGCAAAACGTTGTTTTGCCCGTGTCAGTCGATCCGATTACAAGCGCAACTGCTTGCGGATGAACAATTCTGCGTGCTATGCGTTCCCAATCATGGTTCCCCTTGTAAACACTCTTCATGCATTCCAAGATTGGATCGAAACATATATGCCCAATATGTGGCCGTGCCTAGAGTGGCGTCAACTCGACCTGCTTTCCTCTTTCGCGCAATCCTATTCTATAAAACTCAACTCGTACCGAAACAGAACTCCAGAGTTGTAAAGCAATTGTAGATTATCTAATGAATGTCTTCCGGTGACTCCTATAAGTCGTTCCAGTAAAGTGGGTTCGCGCTTAACGCGCGTTATTTTCGGCTTCCCAACAATGCCGCCAAGTTCAGCGGCATGCGCTATGGCGTCAGGAAGATTACCCAATTTGTCAACAAGCTTATGCTCCAATGCCTGATTTCCCGAAAAGATGCGCCCATCCGCCAGTGCCTGAACCTCGTCACGTGTCATTCGATCTTTTCTTTCGTCAAATATCGCGTCAACGAATTGATGGTGCACGTCGTCAATAGTTTCCTGTAGTAATTCCTTCTCTTCCGGTGTGAGATTTCGGATTGGCGAACCCGTGTCCTTGAATTGACCACTCTTTACAGTCTGCTGATCCAATCCCACCTTTTCGTAAAGCCCCTTCATTTTCATGAATTGCATGATTACCCCTATACTCCCCGTCAGCGTCCCCGGATTCGCGAAGATTTGATCTGCCGCACAAGCAATGTAGTAGCCTCCTGAGGCAGCCGTTCCCCCGAGAGAGGCAACAACCGGTTTTTCCAACTTCTTCAGTTCGCTGTATATTTCCTGCACCGGTGCAACACTACCTCCTGGCGAGTCTATTCTTACAACTATCGCTTTTACACTTCCATTGTCCCGATATTGATGAATTAGCTCTATGATTTTGTCGGACTTTGAAATCGCCCCGTTGATATCGATAACCGCGACTTTCTCGCCAACCGGTCCGTTACTCACCAGTGCTCGTACTACAAAAACCAGGATTAGCAATACCGCGAAAGCAACGAGAAGTTTAATGAGTTTTTTTCGGGACATATGAATTTTGTTTCCTTATGTTGTCGCGGCCACTCACTTGCGGATAAAGACAATCATAAAAAACGTTTTGACTGACAATAAAAGATCGGAGACTATGCTCTGTTTTTCAATGTAGTTAAGATCGATTTCGAGCTTTCTCGGCATTAGCTGAGTGATGTAGTACCGCTCAGGATCGGTTTGGTCCTTTAATTTTTTTTCTTCGTCATAGTTCGTAACCTGCACTGGACCGGTAATCCCCGGTCGAACCTGGAGCACTTGCTTCTGATTTTCGGTATAATATTTAACATATTCAGGTATTTCTGGACGTGGACCGATGATACTCATATCCCCCTTAATTACATTAAGGAATTGGGGAATCTCATCCCACTTCGTCCGCCGTAAGAATCGCCCCAGTTTAGTAATCCGCGAATCGCCATAGATTGTCAATCCTGGACCAAGTGACTCCGCATTTGCGACCATAGTCCGAAATTTGTACATCTCGAAGATTCGTCCACTACGGCCAACACGTTTCGCCCTATAAATGATTGGACCGGACGATTGGATGCGTATCAATAATGCACACAGCATCACTAACGGTAGAAGACCGATCAAACCCAACGTCGCAATTGTAACATCCAGCAATCGTTTTGACGCCGTCTGGAAAATGGAGCGATTCAGTTTGCTACCGTCAAAAGATAGGTTAAGAGCTTCCCACTGCTGGCTTTTCATAAGATTTTCGGCTGATTGGGAGGTTTATTACTTGTGGATCCGATTTTCTCAATTCTTCATCGCTCATGTGTTCGATGAAGGTCCTTTGCGGTTTATAGGTTGGAACAATTTCCTGAAGTTTGCCAATAATTCCCTCGGTATCTAGCCGATCGGCTAACTGTTCCAAAGCATCAATGTGGGCAAGTAACTCCGTTTCTTCAATAGTCTCTAACTGTCCAACGAAAATCCGCTGATGCTTGGTGGCAGTAACGCCTTCTTTGGGAGTCAAGAGTTCTTCATACAGTTTTTCACCGGGCTCCAAACCTGTGAATTCAATCTTAATATCTTGGTCTACCTCAAGTCCGGATAAACGAATCAAATCTTGTGCCAAATCAAGAATTTTGATTGGCTCGCCCATATCCAAGATGAATATCTCACCCCCATTTCCCATAGCCCCTGCCTGAATAAGCAACTGTACAGATTCGGGAATCGTCATGAAGAACCGCGTAACTTCGCGGTGTGTGACAGTAACAGGCCCGCCTTTTGCTATCTGGCGTTTGAAATTCGGCAACACGCTTCCGCGACTGTCAATCACGTTCCCAAAGCGAACCGCGACGAAATCAGTGCCATTTCGTTTGGCTTTGCTCTGAATTAACTTCTCGGTAACGCGTTTGGAGGCCCCCATTACACTAGTCGGATTAACTGCTTTGTCCGAAGATACTAAGATAAACGCTTGAACATGATGTTTAATTGCCGCATCGATAAGGCTTTTGGTGCCCAGAATGTTGTTCTTCACGGCTTCGTCAGGATGTATTTCCATAAACTTTACATGTTTATGCGCCGCCGCATGGAAAATTATATGCGGTCTATACCTCTGCATGACTCGATCGATTTTCGAGCGATCACGAATGTCGCCCACAATCACCGCGCGGTTGACATTCGGGTCTGACTCGCTCAATTCTATGTCAATGTGGTATAAGCTGTTTTCGCCCCTTCCAACAAGGATAAGTAATTCAGGCTCAAATTTTGCCACTTGTCGACAGAGTTCCGATCCGATTGAACCGCCTGCACCGGTTACCATTACACGCTTGCCGGATAAGTACTTCGATACCTCTGCCAAATCAATTGATGAGGTTGAGCGATTGAGCAAATCTTCGACCCTGACATCCCGAATCTGGCTAATACTCACATGCCCATCAAGGATTGCGTGAATGCTCGGGACAATTTTGAACTTACATCCTTTATATTTATGTTGTCGGACGATTTCGCGAACTTTACTTTCCGACGCCGACGGCATTGCAATAACAATTTCATCAATCTGTTGTCTGCGCACAATATATGCTAAATCACGCGTCGTGCCAAGTACCTCAAGTCCTTGAATGCTCTGTCCAACCTTCTCGCGGTTATCAGTGATAAATCCAACCGGAAGATACCCTTTCTCTGGATGATTGCGAATTTCGCGAAGCACCCCGATGCCTGCCTCTCCTGTCCCGACTATTAGCACCTTGATCCGAGGCGTTGCCACCTGTTTTCTTCGATATTCTTCTGCAATGCGTAGGGAATATTTCGCCAATCCTATAAGCACAATATTATAGAACCCATCCATTGAAAACACTACCCACGAATCGAGAAGATTCCCGGAGTATTGGAGAATCCGCAGGAGATGTGCAACATATAGGAATAACATTAACGCAAACGTCCCACAGACTATTGCGCCAATCAAAGAAAGGAATTCTCGAACGCTCGCGTATCGCCAGACAGGTTTGTAAAGCCTAAAACACAAGAATGCCCCAACGCGAACTACGGTAATGATTGCTGCTGTGATTATAAAGGAATGCTCAAGTGGTTGGAGCCACCCAGCCTCTCCTTCCTGCATGAACGACGCGAGTAAATCAACTCCCAGCGATTTGCACGTATGATACGCGGCTGAAAAGGCGATATTAATCAGACAGACATCAACAACAATCGAAGTTATCAATCGTTTCTTGGATTTCAGCATATTCCATCCTTAATTGTACTTGAATCGCAAAAGGGATATTCTGTCTCCGATACTTTAATCGTGCTTAAACGTTCGATTCAAGTATTCTAGACTATGTCATCCTGCACAAGGCATTAAAATCATACTATCGCATTGTAGCAAATCAGCGATTAGTGCCTTCGGCATAAACTCTTGTAAGAAAGACCGTAATTGGAGATTGGCAATCTCCTTAAATTTCAGTGGCAAATCTCTGAATAAACATCTTCCAACTGGTTTACCAAAACGTCCCAGCTATATTTTTCCTCGACGAGATGTCTGCCTGCAGTACCAATCGCTTTGCGATAATCCGGAGATTCAATCAATTCATTGATGTGTTTAGCAATCACTTCGGGTGAATCACCAACTAGATAGTCTTTGCCGACTCTCCCATCCAGCCCCGAAGCACATAGAGAGGACGTGACAACAGGAACCCTCATTGCCATTGCTTCCAAGTTTTTAACCTGAAAACCCGAGCCTGAGCGCATGGGCGATACAAACACGGCAGTGTCGTCAAAGTATGGACGCGTGTCCTGTACATACCCTGTGACGACAACATTTTTGTGATTGCCCAGCTTACGAACTTGGTTCGGAGGGGCACTGCCCACAACATAGAAAACAGTTTCCGGATGCTTCTCTTGCACTAGTGGGAAAATTTCCGTGTGAAAATACAGCACTGCATCCCAATTTGGGAAATAGCTCATTGTACCAGTGAATAGGATATGAGGTCGATACTCGATTGAGGATGGTTGAAAATGCTCTAAGTCGACTCCCATCGGTACCACAGACAATTTTAACGAATCGTCCTGCTTTAGCAAATAGTCTCTATCGATTGTCGCCGCAACGGTTCCCCAATCAAATGAATTCATTATTTCAACTTCATAGTGACGAACGCGTTTTGCTTCCAGTTTCACTAGAGTACGTATAAAGTTTTTATCAAGAACCGCACGACGACTTAGGTTGAGCCCAAACGAGTCGCAAAGATCCAACATCTTTGGAACTCCTTTAACGTGCGCAACATATTGCCCCATGCGAAACAACTGCGCATGAATCAAATCATAGCCGTGTTGATCCAACAGCCGATTAATCGCCCGTTGCATCTGAGGAACAAACCAGTAGTAAACTTGCAAGGGGCTGTTAGACAAGCAATGCAATAAAGCGTTTAATCGCGCTCTACCATGGTGGAAGCGCACTGATTCGACTCGATCGCAGAAGGACCGCAGATGTTTGACATAGGCTTCTTCTTGATCGGATTCAAAAAATGAGACAATAGTGACGGAATGGCGTCGGGCAAGTTGTTTGATGAAGTGATAAGCGCGAATTCGATCTCCTCGATGAGGCGGGTACGGAAATCTCAGGTTCAAGAATAGAATTTTCATGCGAGAAGAGTGAAACACAAACCCAAAGCGTGCCTTAATTGGATGATTCACAATGCACTCATCGCCATTTAAGCAGCCGGCATCTCAGCTTCATCAATTAACATAACGGGGATACCGTCCCGAATGGGATAGCGACGCTGGCATTCGCCGACACATATTAGCTTTTGGTTCGTAGAGTCGTATTCAATATCACCTTTACATGCGGGACAAGCCAGAATTTCAAGCAACTCTTGACTAATTGATTCCTGGTGCGAAGTCAATATATCCCTCCGAAAAATTTACATAATACATGTTATACTAGGTTGGGAAAACAATCAAGCATAAAATTGCTAGGCGACAGCGGTTATGTTCCCGGTGTTCTCATCCCTCTCATCAATGTTGTGTCACCTACTTCCCATGACACCGCTTAAACTTCTTTCCGCTGCCACAAGGACAGGGCTGATTGCGGCCAACCTTGGGAAGACTCCCCATGGCTTCCTGAGTAGCAAATTCAGCAGACGATGGGGATTCTTCTGCGCTGGATCGTGCCTGTAATGACCTCCGCCTACGGGGCGCGCCGGCTTGCCGTGAGTTGCGCTGGGGCGCAGCACGCCTCGGTGCTTCGATGTCGAGATGTACTTTGAAGATGTACTCGCTGGTCTCCTCCTCAATACGCTGATACATTGCTTCAAAAACAAGAAAAGCTTCATTCTTGAAAACCACAATCGGGTCCTTGCCTCCATAGCTACGAAGATGGATCCCTTCTTCAATGTAATCAATATTGTATAAGTGATCTTTCCAATGGCTGTCGATGCGATCCAAGAGCAAAAGGCGTTCGAGAGTCCTCATCTGTTCGCTGCCCATCTCCGCCTCGCGTTTCTCGTACGCCAATCGGAGTGTTTCAAGCAATTGTTCGCGAAGTTGTGGCAGGCTCATCTCCGTTATGGGACTCTTCCATGCCGCGAAAGCGATTGGAAATGTCTGAGCAAGCCACTTTGCGATGCTCTCCAACTCTTCTTGCTTCGACCCTTCCGCCGGTAGGTCCAACTCTAACCTGTCATCCAGCACATTCTCTATCATGCCCCAAATTGTCGTCTTGAGGTTCTCACCCTCAAGGATACTATCCCGAAGGTCGTAGACGGTTTTGCGCTGTGTGTTCATTACATCATCGAATTTGAGTACGTTCTTGCGAATCTCGAAGTGTCTTTCTTCCACACGAGTTTGTGCTTTTTCAATGGCTTTGGTGACCCAGGGGTGTTCAATCGGAATATCCTCCTCCATGCCTACCCGGTCCATCATGCCTGATAATCGGTCCGACCCAAACTTGCGCATGAGATCGTCTTCTAGCGACAGATAGAAGCGGGATGAACCAATATCCCCTTGCCGTCCAGATCTACCACGCAATTGATTGTCTATCCGCCGAGAATCATGCCGCTCGGTGCCAACGATGTGCAGACCGCCTGCCTTCAACACTTCTTCACGGCTCTGTTCGCAAATCGCCTCTGCCTCCACGTAAACCGCCTTCCACTCTACCGAATCCTCCTCAGTTGCATCTGCATCAACGTTGCGCTTCCGAAGAATCTCTTTGACCATACCTTCAGGATTTCCGCCCAACAAAATGTCAACGCCCCGTCCTGCCATATTTGTAGCAATTGTAACGGCTCCGGGTGTGCCAGCTTGAGCGATAATCTCTGCTTCGCGCGCGTGTTCCTTGGCATTCAGCACCTGATGCCGTATGTCGCGCTGTCTAGCCTTGAGTAGTTTGCTCAGTTTTTCAGACTTCTCAATGGAGATTGTCCCTACTAATACCGGACGCCCTTTTTCATGTTGTTCCACGATATCATTGATAATTGCCCGATATTTCGCTTCCTCTGTTTTGTAAATCTGATCCGAATGATCTTCCCGAATCATCGGTTCGTTTGTGGGTACGACAACAACATCCAATTTGTAAATATGTCCAAATTCGGCGGATTCTGTTTCGGCGGTCCCCGTCATCCCAGCCAGTTTTTCATACATGCGAAAAAAGTTCTGATAGGTTATGCTTGCGCCGGTTTGGCTTTCCTGAACTATTCGAACACGCTCTTTAGCTTCGATAGCCTGGTGAAGCCCTTCGCTCAGCCGTCTTCCGGGCTGCTTTCGACCAGTAAACTCATCCACGAGGACAACCTCCCCGTGCTCAACGAGATAATCCACATCACGCTGGTAAAGGTGCTGAGCGATTAACGATTGATTCACATGATGAACGAGTTCCATGTTCGTGTGATCGTATAAATCCGTTACGCCGAGCAGACGCTGCATCTCCTCGACACCCTCCTCCGTCAGCGCGACAGAACCACGCTTGCTGCTCTTCTCATCGATCTCATAGTGCTCATTCGTCTTAAGCCGAACTACAGCACGGTTAATTTTGGTGTACAACTCAACGGGTTCGCCATAGGGCTCTGAAATGATTAATGGCACACGAGCTTCATCAATCAGAATGCTATCGACCTCATCAAGAATCGCATAGTGATGACCTCGCTGAACCTTCGCGTCCAAGTATGATGCTTTATTGTCCCAGAGGTAGTCAAAACCAAACTCGCTGTGGACGCCGTACGTAATGTCTGCTTTGTACCCGAGCTTTTTTTGCTCGTGAGGCATCATACTGATGGTCAAGCCGACCGAAAGGCCGAGAAAGTTATAGATTTTTCCCATCCATTCCGCGTCGCGCCTCGCAAGGTAATCATTTACAGTGGCAACATGGACCCCATTGCCTGTTAGTGCATTTAGGTAGACAGGGAGTGTAGAAGTCAGGGTTTTACCTTCGCCGGTTTTCATTTCGGCAATACAACCCTGATGGAGGGCGGCCCCGCCCATTATCTGTACATCGTAGTGGCGTTGTCCGAGAGTCCTCATAGCGGCTTCCCGCACGACCGCAAAAGCCTCGGGGAGAAGATTTTCAAGTGACTCTCCCGCGTCAATTTGCTCTCGAAAATGTGTCGTCTTCGATTGAAGCTGGGAATCGGTTAAGCGATGTGTTTCGGCTTCTCTCTGATTCACTGCGTCGATTATCGACTGAAATCGCTTGAAATCTCGACCCTGTTTGCTCCCAAGAAATTTGGATAGAATCTGCTGAAACATATAACATCATCCCCTTTTTATCTCATGGTGTACGACACAATGGCTGAGGGACAATAAAGATCTAACATATAATTCTTTTTACCTGAACAAAGAACAAGTCCGCAAAATCTTGATTTTCATTACTTGGCGCGCACTCCTTGGATTCGGTTGAGCAAAATCCTTTTTGCCATTCCGATCAAGAGTACATCGTTTTCGCGGCTTCACTTGCTCATCAGTGGTTCAACGGGGATTGAATTCTTCGCATTATGGTATATGTACAGCTAAGGGCAAACGCGAGCACACAGAATTCCACTTTTTTCCGCCGTGTGTAGAGGAGACAAATTAGTTGCACTATCTTCAATGATTTCCGTCTAAGCTCGACTTTGTACAAAAGTACAACAGTTGGGTTGTGCGGAAAGCTGTACAGCGCCAAACCCGTAGGCGGGGGATCTTGCCCCGCCGTGATGGTACTGGAAACCGCTATCGACTTTTTCGCAGGTCAACCAAAAATACCAGATGGTTAAAATCTCTCCCGTTTTTCTCCAACGCTTTATTACCACCATCTGTTATACGGCTTAAATGTACAAAGTCGAGCTAAGTACCAAGCTGCGTCTCAGATGGTTCCTCAGTTGCTCCCGTATCTTGCGCCACTTCATCGTCCGGGAAAGACTCTCCTTCTTCCTCTTCAGCTTCTAGTAAGTTTTCACCGTCAGACCGTCTTCGCAATATCGCATAGATGATCGTATTTCCAACCGATGCAATTGAAAAGAGATAAGCCAAGATTAGTCCCATGACAAATAACAGGGACAAGGTTATGAAGATTGATGATAGGGTCACAAAGACATTATCAAATGTCGATAACTGAGCGGCGGAGAGATCCGAAGACGCGATAGTGTCAAATACACCCAGATCCCGAACAAGTGGTAGTGCAGATATTTCATTTATTGATTTTCCGAGCCACTTGTTCGCATTTCCCATAAAATGAAGCATGTCCTCAGGCAGGAGATAACGAATCGGCAACATCACCAAGCTGAGACTGAATAAGCAAGAAATCATCCATACGGACACGCAGATTAACTTAAGACCAAATAAGATGAATTCATAAACCAGGATTCGCCACGGTTGGTTCCAAACGATAGAAAAATGCTGATAGATAGTTTCAAAAGTGTCCGTGTCGGCGGTGGCAACGACCGCGGGAACGAAGAACAGGCTTACACTCAGAACCACAACCAGATAAATCATCAGCAACCCGAGGAAAAACGCAAAAGGCATGAGTAACGATGAAAACGTTACGACGACTTTTCCAACCCACGGAATTTTGCCAAGTAAACCTACGATAATCGGCACTAGCAGACAAAGAACGAAAACTAGAATTAGTCCTACAAACACTCCGAAAACGGCTTTCCAATGGCGCTTCAAGAACGCTGCAGCTTCCTTCATTGAGAAGAAACTGTCTCCACGCAACTGTTGAATCGTGATTTTCGACACCATGGTGCTCGTTGAAAAGAAGATGACGAAGAATACCAACAAACCCAACCACATTGCCCCGGCAGTAACCGGATTTAACTCGTAATCCACAATGGGGCAAACCGGAACTAACGCATATTCATTCCAGAAATCCTCTAGCGCATTGCCTCCAACAATCAAGAGGCTGATATATACAAACGCCTCGTAAATCAGATACGCAAGTGCGAGACCGATGAAATGAACCGTGAGTTTTTTTCCACTAAACCCGTAGCGTCCAGCTCGAAAAACGTCCCTAAAGTCAAAGTGTAATTCGCTCATTGAAAGTTCCTTCTCTTGTCTTTGGAAACCCATCTCTCAGCCAGATTTATTTCAATGATTGACCGAAAATTCTGCCGAACTGAAAGATTTAGGAGATTCTCCGCACGTATAATACAACAGATTGCGATTTTCTGTCAACAGCATCCTCATCTGCTGCTGCCCGTCTCATTAAGGTTGTAGTGCGGGTTTAGATGGTCTAAATTGCTGAAATCACCACTTCGCAGGAGGCCGACAGATTTGAGTGAGTTTCGTTCCAAAGTGAATGCTTCGACATCAGTACGCAAGTTCGGCCGTCACTGAACTCGCCAATCTTCAACTTAGCTCGACTTTAGTACAAAAGTACAACGGCTGGGTTGTACGGAAAGCCGTACAAAACCAAACCCGTAAGCGGGAATCAAGCGAGCGGATAGCGAGTGCGATAGAGATCCCCTTGCCCCGCTGTGATGGTACTGAAAACCGCTACCGACTTTTTCAACTGTTTGTTATGCCGCTTAAATGTACAAAGTCGAGCTTAGCGAGTCGTTGACATCTCCTCGCCATCAGTTTGTCTGCTATACTTCTTCATCAGTGCACGCAAACGGTCAAGGGGAATTGCATGAACGACATTTCCATTCTTTCCAGCAGTAGTGACTGCCAACGTCATGGCGTTGATAATGGCTTCTTCCGTAGCCTCAATAACGCCTTGATAGAAGACATCCATTCGATTGTTATGTAGCATTTTGACTGACATCAGACTAGCCTCGGACGATGAGGGCACGATATTGGAGGTGGAAAATGCTACTACGAATTCGCCGCTGCTGACGGTACTTGGTGTGCCCGTCCGCGCAAGTCCATGCGTTGCCCGCTGAGCGAGTTTCAGTAGCTGTCGATGCACTAGAGGCGCGTCTGTGGCAATCACGATGATAAATGAACCATCTCGATGACGCTCCGGTGTTAAATCGGTGATTTCCTCTCCGACAGGAACACCATCAATTCGGAGTTGGTGGCGGCGACCGCCGTTTGCATTGACCAACACCCCCAAGGTGTAAGTCTGATCTGCCACTTTCAGCATGCGGGATGCAGTCCCAACTCCGGCTTTGAATCCGTAGGAACGCATCCCTGTGCCCGCACCGACACACCCTTGCGCTACGGCACCTCCAGCGGCGCTTTCGATTGCCGTAATAGCATGTTCAGACGTAACATGCAGCCCGCTAATGTCATTGAGTCCCCCATCGTAACATTCTGCGACGATGGGCAGAATAATGTGAGATTGTGGATATCGTTTAATCATATATCGCACAACCCCGTCGTGGACTGCCCCGACACTTAGTGTATTGGTCAGCATAATGGGCGACTCAATCAAGCCGGATTCGTTTATCCACGCAAATCCCGTGGCTTCACCGTTTCCATTGATTACGTGGGCAGCACCAAATACTCTATTTGACCAAATATCATCACGCGGAATCACTGCGGTAACCCCCGTGCGAACGCTGTCTCCAAAATTTAAAGTAACATGACCGACCATGACCCCGGCGACATCGGTAATCGCATTGTGTTTTCCCGGCTCGTATATTCCAATCCGAATACCAAGATCGCGCGCGGATGCTCGTGACTCGGGAGACAACGTGCTTTGGCATATGGGCGTAAAGACCGGATGGAGGATTAGACAACACATTATTGCGATGTACAGATTCCGATTTTGCGTTTTCATAGAATGTTCCTGTGTCTAAACCGGGTGTGCGCTCAATCCCTTTTCTTTCAACTGTTGCAAATAGATTTGACGTATATGATTGAAAATCTCAATATAAACGGGTGTGCGGTAATCCGGGTAAGTCCACTCCCACGGCTGGAAGGATTTGTTGCGGAACTTTAACGTATTCTCCGCGTAGATTCCGTCCTCAAGATGAATACGATGGGCGTGATCTTTTGTAGACGCGAGGACTAGCTTGGCAGCAGAGATATAGCCGGGATCGAGATTCACTAGGCGCCGCGCCGTCTGGTTTTCTGCAAAATCGCGCTCTACCGAATTAGAGAAGTATTTTGCTGCCGCAAGTTCACCCGGCGAGGTGAGTCGATTAAAACTAATGAACTGGCGTTGAAGCTCCCTACCCATCTCTTGTTCATAGTAGGCGGTGTAGTCAAAAGGTATGAGTTGGCTTGCAAAGTCGATTTCGCCAAATCGCTTTTCCAATTTGAGGTACACAGCCTCTAGGAGATTAGTATTGGCGGTGATGACACCAAATATTAGCTTGACGAACGAAGGCGGTTTAATCTGTCCCACAATCAAATGTTGAAAGCTCTGAACGAACTAGGAAGCAAGCTAATACTAATCGAAAGGGGGAAACCCAAAACTGAATTCAGTATATCATGACGCCACGAACACGTCAATTGGGCTTCACGAGACGACTTCCTCATTTGTGTGTCCGTTGAAGCGCTCTATTCCCGCATAACTCACAAACTCTCTGCATAGTCGGATGCTGCTTTAATTCTCAACGCGATGTCTCACTATAACGAGTTCGTTATGCAAAGCACGGATTAGAATTACGATTCTTTTAGAATAAATTGAAAATAATCTTGACATCCGTATAAAACTCATTATATAATATTTCGTTGCGCCTAGTTTAGGGTTAATCTATGACCAGCATCAATGTTGCCCCTCAACTCCCCTCCGCCGCACAGCATTAAAGTGCAACGTGTGCCCCAAATAAGGTAAACGGTGTAAAGTATGCCCCATTCAGTCAACTTTGGGAAGCGTGAACGACTCTCCTTTGCGAAATCTCCAGAAATCATGAATCTTCCGGACTTGATTGAGATTCAGAAATCATCCTACCAAGATTTTCTCCAAGCAAACGTAGACGACGATAAGCGTAAAGATGAAGGTTTACAAGCCGTATTTAACGAGATTTTCCCAATCACTGACTTCTCGGAAACCTCTAGTCTCGAATTTGTAAGCTACTCCCTCGGCGACCCAAAATATGACATCAACGAGTGCCAGTATCGTGGATTTACTTACGGTGTACCGTTAAAGATCCGCGTACAACTCATACTGCGCGAGTTGGACAAAGACACCGGAGAC
The DNA here is from genome assembly GCA_022827055.1 of Candidatus Poribacteria bacterium. Taxonomy (GTDB): domain Bacteria; phylum Poribacteria; class WGA-4E; order WGA-4E; family JAJDTR01; genus JAJDTR01. Next base: position 206,256 of record JAJDTR010000164.1, read on the forward strand.
AAGCAAGTCATTGACATTAAGGAATCCGATGTCTACATGGGCGAAATTCCGCTGATGACGGAAAAAGGTACGTTTTTCATCAATGGAGCGGAACGAGTCATCGTAAGCCAACTGCATCGCTCTCCCAGCGCTACTTTCAACGAAGAAACTCACACAAGCGGACACAAACTTTTCGTCGCCAAGATTGTCCCGTACCGCGGTGCGTGGATTGAATTTGAATACGATATCAAAGACCAAATTTATGTGCGATTAGACCGTCGGAAAAAGATGCTCGTCACTATTTTGCTGCGTGCATTGGGTTGGGAGACAGATGAACAGATTCTCAAATTGTTCGCAAAAACTGAAGTGCAGACGTTGAGCGGTAAACTCGAGAATCCGGCAGCTCTTGAGGGAAGAGTTCTTGCTGCCCCTGTAATCGATTCAAGTACCGGTGAGGTGTTGCTTGAAGCCAATATCGACCTGACAGAAGAAGAACTCGCGACGCTTCAAGAAGCCGGCGTTGAAAGTATTGAGATTTTGGATGAAGAAGATGCCCGAAGGATTCAGTTTCTGCGAAACACGTTACAACGTGACGTGCAATCCGATTATAAAGAAGGGCACATCCAAGATCAAGCGCTAGTCGAGATTTTTCGCAGGATTCAACCTGGGGACCCGCCAACTCTGGAAAGCGCCCGCAGTCGTTTCGAGAAGTTAATCTTCGACCCCGCCCGGTACGATCTTTCCCGCGTGGGGCGCTATAAACTCAATGAAAAGCTTGGAGCGCTTTCCATCTATCGGAACGGCACGCCTGATGACTCGTCCGGTTCAAATGGGCTGCCAGACGAAAGTGTTCGCATTCTGCGGCCTGAAGACATCGCTGCTACACTCGATTATCTGATGCATGTTCAAGACAGCAATGGCGAAATGGATGACATCGACCACCTGGGAAATCGTCGCGTGCGAGCCATTGGTGAACTTCTCCAAAACCAAATACGCACAGGGCTCATCCGAGTTGTTCGCGCCACGCGAGAACGAATGACGGCTCAAGAACTTGAGAGCGCCACACCGCCCGACCTCATTAATCCAAAACCGTTAACCGGGGCTATTAAAGACTTTTTCGGATCCAGTCAGTTGTCCCAGTTCATGCAGCAAACCAATCCGATTGACGAGCTGACTCACAAGCGGCGCCTCAGCGCTCTTGGTCCTGGCGGCCTACACCGTGAACGAGCCACGTTTGAAGTTCGCGATGTGCACCGTACGCATTACGGTCGTGTGTGTCCGATTGAAACGCCTGAAGGTCCCTCCGTGGGTTTAATCGTCTCCCTCTCCACATACGCTCGTGTAAATGAATACGGGTTTTTGGAAACGCCCTATCGGAAAGTGAAGGACGGTGTCGCCACCGGTGAAGTTACACACATGACTGCGGACAAAGAGGACGCTTTCGTCATCGCACAGGCAAACACAAAACTCAATTCCAACGGTAAGATAATCGAAAAACACGTTTCCACTCGCTTCAAAGGGGATTTCCCGCGAATGGCTCCAAAGGAGGTCGATTATCTCGATGTCTCCTCAAAACAGATTGTCGGAGTTTCTGCGTCACTGATTCCGTTTCTTGAACACGACGATGCCAACCGTGCACTCATGGGAGCGAATCAGCAACGTCAAGCAGTGCCGTTGGTACGTCCACAGGCGCCCCTAGTCGGAACAGGGATGGAATACAGAGCCGCTCGCGATTCTGGTGCTGTTGTGCTTGCAAAACGCGACGGTGTCGTTGAAAGTATTTCCGCCGCCGAAATCATTGTCCGCACCGATGATGCTTTCCGCGTTGATGGCGGCGAACAGTCCTTCTCTGAAATGGGCTACGACGTTTACCATCTGACGAACTTCAAGCGATCTAACAACGGAACTTGCATTCATCAGGTTCCGTGCGTTGCGGTAGGAGAACATGTTGAAGCTGAGCAGGTAATCGCCGATGGTACTGCCACCGACAACGGTGAACTTGCCTTGGGCAACAACGTTCTAGTGGCGTTCATGCCTTGGGAAGGATATAACTTTGAAGACGCGCTTCTCATCAGTGAGTCTTTGGTATCAGATGATACCTTCACTTCCATCCACATTGATGAATTTGACGTTGAAGCGCGCGATACGAAGATGGGACGCGAGGAAATTACTCGCGATATTCCAAACCTATCGGAAGAGGCTCTCAATCAGCTTGACGACGAGGGCATTATTCGTGTCGGTTCGATTGTCCGACCGGGAAGTATTCTTGTTGGAAAGGTGACACCAAAGGGCGAAAGCGATTTGGGGCCAGAAGAGAAGTTGCTTAGGGCTATTTTCGGCGAGAAGGTCGGCGAAGTGCGCGACGCATCTACGTATGCCAAACCTGGCGTAGAAGGTGTGGTCATTGATGTCAAAGTTTTCTCTCGTAAAGAGCGTGAGAATGATAGACAGACCGAACTGCGTGAGATTGCCAAGGAAAAAACCGTTGAAAAGGTTTGGCGGGAAAAATGCGAACTTATCAATCGACGGCGAAACGAAGAAACTCGACATGCTTTACTTGGAAAACGCTTGGCACAACCAATCGCTGATGGCGATCTACAATTAGCGGCAGACGGTGACATCGTCACCGAAGCATTGCTTGAAAACGATCTGCTTCTCGATTCGATTGTAGTCGATGATGCCGACGCAATGAACCGCATAGAACGTATTCAACAACTCGCCGATGGCCGCATTCAAGAATGTACTACTGAGAAGGAAGCGGAGTTAGAGAAGATTCGGAAAGGCGACGAACTCAAACCGGGAGTAATCAAACTTGTCAAAGTGTACGTTGCTAATCGTCGGAAGATCTCCGTTGGAGACAAGATGGCGGGACGACACGGAAACAAGGGAGTCGTTGCCAAGATTCTTCCTCAAGAAGATATGCCATACCTCGAGGATGGCAGTCCGGTAGGTATCGTCCTGAATCCGTTAGGTGTTCCCTCCCGGATGAATGTTGGACAGATTCTGGAAACCCACCTGGGGTGGGCAGCCCAAGCATTGGGACTTCATATTGCTACACCGGTTTTTGACGGTGCAATAGAATCAGAAATTTCAGACCTTCTCGACAAGGCGAATCTGCCGAACTCTGGCAAAGCCACGCTTTACGACGGGCGGACAGGGACGCCTTTTGCACAGAAGGTTACAGTTGGTTACACATACATCTTGAAACTCAATCACCTCGTTGATGATAAAATTCATGCGCGGAGCACGGGCCCTTATTCTCTGGTGACTCAACAACCGCTTGGTGGCAAAGCCCAACAAGGGGGTCAACGATTTGGAGAGATGGAAGTATGGGCGCTTGAGGCATACGGTGCAGCTTACACGCTTCAGGAGTTGTTGACAATTAAATCGGATGATGTGACAGGACGAAGCAAGATCTACGAGTCAATTGTCAAAGGGGAAAATGCGCCGAACCCGGGAACTCCGGAATCCTTTAACGTCCTTGTCAAAGAATTACAGAGCTTGGGACTTGATGTAAATCTTGAACAACGCGATTCACAGCCTGATGAAACAGGTGCTCCTCCTGAAATGCCGTGGCCCGAAGATCTTGGGCGATAATTTTGTCACGCTGCTCGACGACTGTTGTTACCACTTCGCTTGACAAATAGTGCATACGATGTCTTAAAGTGTATCGTTCATTTACACCGTCGGCGGGGCATCTTGTCCCGCCGACTTTCCCGATTCTCGCCATTGATGCACAAGCACTTTAGAGAGATGGTATTACCATGGTTTAAGTCAAGTCCGATCAAACCGAATACCCGTCTTAACACATAGAACTATCCAATAGCCTACAATGCAGATTCTATACCCATACGGCGCGTTTTTGCTCCCGTATCCTCTTAGCATCAATATTTCGGATTTTATCTGACAGTTAACCTCCCGAACAAAGTAATTGTTTAGTCCGAGAACACATAATCTGTGACTGTAACGTAGTCCCCGCGAATCGTTTTGTTCCACGTGTATAGTTAGATTGCGACATGATGTAGATACACTTTCGTTGGGAACCTAGCCTGAGGTTGCTCTCCTCTACAAGTGGTTCCACCTTAAAGTTGAAAGAGTCAATGACCTCCTCGTGCAGAGGAACCACCTATAAGAGAAAATTGATAGACGTAACGAGGTTCAGCAACACCCAGTAAACAGGAAGGCGACAAAAATCGCCTCATTTTCCACACATTTAAGGAGAATTGCCTTGTCAGCGAATCTAAACAACTTCGACGTAATATCAATTCGAATTGCATCACCAGAACAGATAAAAAGCTGGGCGAAACAAACTTCGTGCAAACGGCGAAGTAACGGTATTTGGCCCTGTCCGATGATGAACGAGTGTTCCTGTGCTGAAGTTCGGAAACCTGAAACTATAAACTATCGAACATTTCACCCGGAACGAGACGGGTTATTCTGCGAAGCGATTTTTGGCCCCCAGAAAGATTGGGAATGTGCATGCGGGAAGTATAAACGCATTAAGCATAAAGGTACCATTTGCGATCGATGCGGAGTCGAAGTGACACATCAACGAGTGCGTCGAGAACGGATGGGGTATATCCAACTCGCCGCCCCAGTGTCCCACGTTTGGTTTTTCAAAGGGATTCCGTCGCGGCTTGGGCTCTTCCTAGACTTGTCATCTCGAGATGTTGAACGCATTCTCTATTTTGAAGCTTTTATTGTCTTGGAGGTTTCGGATCCGAACTGCCCATTAAAAGTCAAGCAGTTGTTAACAGAAGAAGAATATAATGAGCATCTTTCTCAATTTCCCGATGGATTTCGTGTAGGAATGGGGGCCGACGCGGTTCATGAGTTATTGTCACGTATTGATTTGGATCGGGAAATTGAAACTTTGCGTGTCGAACTTGAGGAGACCGGCAGCAAGCAAAAGGCAAAGAAACTTGCAAAACGACTCAAGCTGGTATTGGGATTCAAGAGGTCCGGAAATAAACCGGAATGGATGATTCTTTCGGTTATTCCCGTTATTCCTCCCGATCTTCGACCGTTGGTTGCGCTTGATGGTGGACGATTCGCTACCAGTGATCTCAACGACCTGTATCGGAGGGTAATTAACCGCAATAATCGGCTCAAACGTTTGACCGAACTACGTGCTCCTGATGTCATCATCCGCAACGAGAAACGGATGCTGCAAGAAGCCGTTGACGCCTTATTGGACAACGGCAGACACGGACGGATGGTGCGCGGCCCCGGAAATCGCCCACTCAAGTCTCTGGCTGACATGCTGAAGGGTAAGGTTGGTCGTTTCCGACAAAATCTATTGGGTAAGCGCGTCGATTACTCTGGCCGCAGCGTTGTTGTAGTAGGTCCTGACCTCCAACTACATCAATGTGGATTGCCGAAAGAGATGGCTCTCGAACTGTTCAAACCCTTCATAATCCGGAAACTTCAAGAAAAAGATTATGCACACACCATCAAACGCGCGAAGCACATGACCGATCAAATCTCGCCTGAGGTGTGGGAAGTTCTTGAGGAAGTGATTGATGAGCACTTAGTGATGCTAAACCGAGCTCCGACTCTGCACCGCCTCGGCATTCAAGCATTCCAGCCCATATTGGTCGAAGGGAAGGCAATCCGTGTTCATCCACTCGTCTGTAAAGCCTTCAACGCGGACTTTGACGGAGATCAGATGGCAGTGCACGTCCCACTTTCAGTGGAGTCCCAGATTGAAGCAAAGATGCTTATGATGGCGCCCCGAAACATATTGAAACCTGCGCACGGGGGTGCCATTGCGGTTCCTGAACTTGACATGGTACTTGGTTGTAGTTTCCTGACCAAATCCATTCCCACATCCGATCAGAACGGCCAGAACTTACGTCATTACCGGAATTCCGACGAGGTCATTATGGCCCACGAATGCAATAGATTAGGTCTGCACGATTCTATCTTATTGCATGTCGATGGCGCCTCCACTCCCATTGAGACAACAGTTGGGCGTGTCATTTTCAATCAGGTTGTCCCTCATGAACTTGAGTTCACCGATTTGAAAACAGAACAGCGAATTCGTTTTATCAATCAAGAGGTGCGATCAAAAGACCTTTCACGACTCGTGTCTTACTGTTTCAACGAACTTGGAAATAGTCGAACAGTTGAATTCCTTGATGAACTGAAGCGAGTCGCTTTTCATTATGCCACCTATTCTGGTCTCTCAATCGGTATGGACGATTTGATCATACCTGAAGCGAAGGAGACGTTGATTGCCGAAGCGAGAAAGAAAGTGGACGCAATCGAGAAGGAATATCGGCGGGGCGGGATGAGTGAAGGAGAGCGATATAACCAAGTTATCGACGTGTGGCACCAATTAATTCAATCGGTCGAAGCGTCGCTGTTCGATTCCTTGGAAGAAGGACGCGACGATGAAATTAGAGGATTCAATCCGGTGCATGTTATGGCGGACAGTGGTGCTCGCTCCAAGAAAGAACCGATTCGTCAGATCAGCGGCATGCGCGGTTTGATGACAAAACCGAGCGGCGCAATTATCGAACAGCCGATTGAATCGTGTTTCCGTGAAGGTCTCAGTGTGCTTGAATACTTCATCTCGACACACGGGGCACGTAAAGGACTAGCTGATACCGCAATCAAGACCGCTTCCTCCGGCTACCTCACTCGCAAATTGGTTGATGTTGCTCAAGATGTCATGATAACGATGACGGACTGTGGTACATTGAACGGTATCACGAAAATCGCGGGCGAAACGGAAGATGACACACTTGCGGAACGTATTCATGGCAGGACTGCAAGCGAGGACATTGTCAATCCGAACGACGACACCGTCATTGTCGCTAGAGATAGTCTGATTAACCCATTAACCGCCGAGAAAATTGAAGCGGTAGGAATTACGGAGGCCCGTGTCCGATCAGCGTTGACATGTGAAGCTCCCCATGGAGTCTGCTCAAAATGTTATGGCGCCGATTTGACAACAGGACAATTCATTGATATCGGTGAAGCTGTCGGCATCATTGGCGCCCAGTCAATTGGAGAGCCGGGAACACAGTTGACAATGCGGACCTTCCACACGGGTGGTACCGTGACAGCTGGCGATTTTCAATTCCAGTCTCGAATTGAAGCTCGACACGATGGACGTGTTAAATATGAGAAAATTGAGGTTGTGGAGCGCAAGGCACCCGATTCCGAGGTCACAGAGAGGGTTGTGCTCTCTCGCAATGGACAGTTGTTGATTGTTGATGAGAACGGCAGGGTGGTGGAACGCCATCAAGTGCCGATTGGGGCGACTCTATGTGTCGAAGATGGCGCTATGGCGACTAAGGGCAATCCGGATACAAACGATCCGCCGCCAACGCTCTTGCTTGAACGAGATCCGTATCGTGTGCCAATTTTGACGGAACACAATGGAGTTGTTGTATTTCAGGACATTATCGAGGGCCATACCGTTCAAGAAGACAAAGCGTCAGGGCTTGCCGAACGAGTAATTGTAGAATACAAAGGCGAAGATCAACCTCGAATGGAAATTCGAACACCCGATGATGATGTGTTAGCGAGTTACCTGATGCCAACAGGCGCTCATTTGTCCGTGACCGATGGTGAAGAGGTAGAGGCTGGAACCGTGTTGGCAAGACTACCGGAAAAGAGTGCGACCAGCCAAGACATTGTGACTGGACTCCCTCGCGTAACGGAACTCCTTGAAGCACGAAGGCCCAAGGATAGAGCAATTATTGCCGAAATCGAGGGATATGTGGAGTTTGACCACCGTATTTCTAGAGGGATGCGCCAACTTCGTATCAAACATGGCGATGAATCGAGCGCACTGTACAGAATCCCCGTTGGTAAGCACCTCGTGGTTCATGAAAATGATTGGGTGGACGCGGGCGACCGCCTGACGGACGGTTTTCTTGACCCACACGACATTCTGAAGATAAAGGGTGAGGAGGAAGTCCAATCCTATCTAGTTAATGAAGTTCAGGATGTCTATCGGAGCCAAGGTGAACACATTAACGACAAGCATATTGAGGTAATTGTCCGTCAAATGCTGAATAAGGTAAAGATTCTCTCGGCAGGAGATACCGAGTTCCTTGAGGAAGACGAAGTTGACCGATCCGTTTTCCATCGGATCAATCGCCGGGTTGAAAACGATGGTGGACAGCCGGCCATCGCCGACCCAATATTGCAAGGCGTCACGAAGGCAGCGCTAAGCACTGAAAGTTTCATTTCGGCTGCTTCATTCCAGCAGACAACAAACGTATTGACTAAAGCCTCGGTTGTCGGACAGAAGGATTATCTGAAAGGTTTGAAGGAAAACGTCATCATGGGTCGGCTTATTCCTGCAGGCAGTGGAGTGCCTAGTTTCCGAAAGATTGAAGTATATCCTGAAACCGAAGAATTACCTGGCACGGAGGATGCACTGCTACCTAGCGCTGACGAGGAGGGCCAGGCTGCAGATTAGAATTTCCCGGCGGTATTAGGAATAGTCAATGTTCCAACTATCGTTAACGGTTCTTTGTGCGGTCTATGTTTGTTTCAGCAATCGGTTAACGGTTTTCCAAGAATCGACGTGCAAAATGTGCTTATTCGCAGAGCGTGTTTCCGAACAATCGACCGAATGACAAGATTCTTCGGTAACGCGCTTTATTGAGAATTGAAATCTATCGATTGTTCTCAAGAACGTCTGGTTCTCGCCGAGGAGTATGCCTACGTCGGCTTCAAGCATCGCGCGTAAATCCGATACCGAATCACCAACGTAGGCAGTTAGTCCCGTTTTCGATCGTCGAGATTTGAAATATCTCCACTTGTCGTGAGCGGAAACAACTCGCAACTCAATTTGGCCAGTGGAGTATCCTTGTTCATCATATAGAATGTGATTTGCCACCACTGCATCACAGAATCCTCTCACTGCTTCCGAAACAAAAACTTGCGACCAATTGGCAGACAAAACCTCGACAGAAACTCCCGCAGAATGCATTTCTGATAGACATGCTCTCGCGCCTTCTCGTGTCTGAACCTGCTTTCCCGCTTTTCGTAACTGCTCCTGTCTTAGCCCCGCCAAGAATCCTTTATTCATAACCTTGCCGATTGAAGCCACGTCCAGAGACTCCATGTCGCTTAGGAAGTCGGCAACGGTTCCTTGACAATGCTCACGAGGGCCGTTTAGCCATTTATTGCATCTACGAGAATACCGGGTCCTGTACCATTCAACCATCTGTTTCCATTCTTCTATGGTTGGAACATCACCGACATTTCGGTTTTGGATTGCGGTAGCAACTAACGTCTGGATTGTGTCTTTCTCCGAGATGGTTTCATCAAAGTCGGAGATGAGTTTGTCAACTCGGTAAATTGGCATAAGGAATAGTTAATGCTTGTCTTCCGCATTATCGAACACCTAAAAGTTTAATTTCTCAGGTGGCCGTATCCCGCATCATAATTGACAGAAATGCGAGCCTGTTAGAAAAGTACATTTGTAGGGTGCAATCAAGCGAGTGAATAACGAGTGATCAAGGGAGCGGATAGCGACTGCGATAGAGATCCCATAGAAATCCATCAACCGAACGAATAGTGAGGGCGACAGCTAATCTTCTGCGCACCAGCCTTTTAACAGCCCCAGAGGGGCGACAGGTACATAGCAGACAACAATAAAAGCATGAAAAAACTTCATACAAATGACTAAAAATGGTTTTGCTGCCGATTATTCAAACAGGCTCTGAAGCTGATGATGGAAGGGCAAAATCGGTCAGTCCAACGGACTCGCGGTAGTATCTAGGTGATTTTGCTCGTTCGTAGAGATATGTCCCAAGATTTAGTATGTGAAAATACGAGATTACACAAGTCTATTATGCGGAAAATGAGTTAATGCGTCAGTAATACAAATCAATGGACAAACTTTAAGCCCCTTAACCCACGTTCGGTCCAAGCATCTTTCCCGGATCTACAATCTGGTCGAATTCTGCTTCCGTTAAAAGCTCTAGTTCAAGCGCCGCTTGGCGCAAGGTCTTTCCTTCACTGTGCGCCTTCTTGGCGACTTGAGCTGCGTTGTCATAACCGATATGCGGATTTAGTGCTGTTACCAACATTAAGGATTCGCTTAGATATTGTTCGATTTGGTTCCGATTTGGTTCAATACCGATGACGCAGTTCTTGCGGAATGAACGGCAAGCATCTCCGAGGAGACGCACGGATTGCAGCGCGTTGAACGCCATAACCGGCATGAACACATTCAGTTCGAAGTTACCCGACGCTCCCGAAAATGCAATTGTTGTATCATTACCCATCACTTGGGCACACACCATCAACATCGCCTCACACTGCGTCGGATTTACTTTCCCCGGCATGATTGAACTTCCGGGTTCATTCTCGGGCAAGTAAAGCTCTCCAAGCCCGCATCGAGGACCACTACCCAACCACCGGATGTCATTGGCGATTTTGAAAAGCGAACTTGCTAACAGCTTAAACGCGCCGCTGGCTTCAACAATTGCATCGCGTGCACCTAAGGCTTCAAACTTATTCGGCGCCGATACAAATTGAATCCCCGTGCGTTCACTGATTGCGGCAACCGCACGGTCAGCATATTCCGGGTGGGTATTTAAGCCGGTTCCAACGGCTGTGCCGCCGATAGGCAGCTCATGCAAGTGCGGCAATACGTGATTGATGGCCTGTAAGGCGCTGGTTAACTGACGAGCATACCCACTGAATTCCTGCCCTAAGGTCAGAGGCGTAGCGTCCATCAGATGTGTTCGCCCGGTTTTCACAATATCGGAGAACGCTTCAGCTTTGTCGGAAAAAACATCCCGAAGGGTTTCCACTTCCGGTACCAGGAGGTTGCGAATGCGATCAACAATTGCTACATGGATAGCCGTTGGGAAGGCATCATTGGTGGATTGAGATTTGTTAATGTGATCATTGGGGTGGATGGGTTCCTTGCTGCCCAGTTCGCCCCCAAGCATTTCAACTGCTCGATTTGCGATAACCTCATTTGTATTCATGTTAGTTTGGGTGCCGCTGCCCGTTTGCCAGACAACCAGTGGAAAGTGGTCGTCCAATTTGCCGTCTATCACCTCTTGAGCTGCCTGCAAAATTACTTCCGTTTTGTCCGGGTCAAGCATCCCAAGGTCCGAATTGACCTGAGCAACCGACTGTTTCACAATCCCAAGCGCCCATAGCATTTCACGTGGGAAGCATTCTCTTCCAATTTCAAAGTTCTGCAGCGATCTCTGTGTTTGCGCTCCCCAATACTGGTTGGCGGGAACCTCAACTTCGCCCATACTGTCTTTTTCGATTCTTGTTCTCATCACTATTTTTCTCCGATTTGTCTTCCAATGACGTAAATAACTACCGCGTATTATAGCACTTCCGACTTCCGCCGCTCAACCGAATTTGGGGAGATTTAAGGTTGATAAAACCCCGTCCAGCATGATATAGTCTGTCACGAAGAACTGTGAAGAATCAAGGAGAAATGGTCATGAGTAACTTGTCCTTGACTAACCCTTACCTGACCCGGAACCTATCACCCCCACCACCGCGGAGCTTTCTTGATCGCCAATGGTGCGCACGAGGGTATCAGTCAAGTTTGAGGCCTATTTCACCGGAGAGTGAGCTTGGAGTTCTCATTGGCCAGATGGGATGGGTGGGCAGCCACGCGCATGCCCACGGATATCTGTGGGGATCCGCAGGGAACATGGGTACTTTACTTGATGAATCCGTCGATCCCGATTGCCTTCTGCCATACATCGAATCACCGCGCTATGCGTTACCACCCGCAATTACCGTACCTGGCTTGGCCGGGCGGCGGGTGCTCTTTACCAAATCAGGGGCAAGGCTAGACATGATTTCGCTGGAGCATCCAGCGCTGAATTTGGCGATTGTCGAAGTAGAAGTTGACGGAGTCCATTACCGCATGCGATTCGGCACACAGTCGGTGTCTCAGCTAAAAACAGAGCAACTGAACGCACCCAAACCGACAAGCGAGATGTTCCATTACATGCTGGTCTTCGATCAGCTGGAATCACACGGGTTCAAGGCTTTGGTTCATCTACAGCCGAAGTTCCTGAATCTCATCTCCCGGACAGAGCACGGACATCCATCGCGCTTCTATGATTTTCTCAAGGGCTATGAACCGGAAACTCCAATTATGTACGAAGACTGCGGAGGAATCGGATTCGTACAGGAACGGGCTCCCGGAATCCCGGAATTATCCTACGAAAGTCTGAGACTCTTCAAGATGGAGGATTTTCCTTCCCAACCGGCTGGCGCGATGCGTCACATTCTCTATTGGGTTGGACATGGAACTTTCTCTAGAGGGGTTGATTTGTTGGATGCCTACAAGCATGGCGAATATTTCGAGGCAGCGGCGCGTATGGCATGGGAAGCGAACCAGGGAAGAATTGACGCGCAGCCCTATAGCGAAGAAATCGTAAATTGTATTCTAAGTGAATTTCACGCCAACCAGAATTCTACGGGCCCGCTAGCGCCAGAAGAAGAGAAAGAACACGGCGTTTATAACTATCCGTGATTCGGATTCGAATTAACTCCCGAGTCAACAATCTTTGAGAGTCTCTCTGCCAACGTCAAAAGTTCTTAGCATCAATTACCAAAACATGGATAGAACACACGACGACCCGTTCTTCTCAATTGCACAATGTAACGATTCCGATATTGACCTTGGTCTAGGTGCACTCCTAATTGCCAAAGATGCCTATCCAGAGCTTGACACGCGTGCCTACATGAAACAGTTGGATCGAATGGCGCTGGAAGTGAAGGGACTGATTGGAGAAACTGCCGAGCCGAGTAGGCAAATCGCGCAGTTAAACCACTACCTGTTTGAAGAGAATTCATTCAAAGGCAACCAAGATGACTATTACAACCCACGAAATAGTTATCTTAACGATGTGCTTGAGCGTAAACTCGGTATCCCGATTACTCTCTCAGTTGTATACATCGAAATGAGCAAGCGAATCGGATTGCCAATCGTCGGTGTGGGTTTCCCGGGACATTTTATCGTTAAACACAAAGGGGAGTACCTTGAAACCTACATTGACCCGTTCCACGGCGGGCGAATCCTGTCCGACGATGAACTGCGCGAACAATTGGAGACTGTCTTCCAACAACCCACCCCGCTGCAGCCCGAATTCTTGAAACAAGTGAGCAACAGGGAGATTTTGGCGAGAATACTGCGTAACCTCAAACAGATTTACTTCAAAGCAAAAGCATACGATCGTGCAATTTCGGCTAGTGAGCGCATTACTTGGCTTCTTCCGGATTACGCGCAAGAACATCAAGATCTTGGTTATCTTTATTATAAAACCCATGCTCACGGCAAATCGTTAAAATCCTTTGAGGAGTATTTGCGGATTTCAGGCAATCCCCCTGATCGAGAGGATATTGAGGAAAACATAGGATTGTTGAAAAAACGATTGGCAATTTTGAATTAGAATGCAGCCGAAGAACCCCTATGGTCGGATAGTTTCTTCAATCCAACGCACGGGATTATATCGCTTGCGGAAACGGAAAAAGGGTTGATTTTCCAATCCCCAATGTGTTACTTTAGGGCTTTCTGCGTCTTTTGAGAATTGACCATTTCACTCCGTGTTCGTGATGAGAAATTATATTCTGTATTAGCCTATAACCGCGAAGACACAAGGGCATTTTGGAGGAAAAACTTTTCATGACGCATCCCGAATTAACGTTGGCAGAACGCCGTTTTGGCGAGACAACACGCCGAGATGCTTGGTGGCTACAGCCATTAGCCGTGTTCATCGGATTGACTACGTTTGGCATTTATTCCCTCTGGGCAGCTTTTCAGAATGCCCACTACACATTCGGACCATATCTATCTCCATTCTATTCGCCGGAACTCTTTGGGAGTTCACATCACAGTTGGTTTGGAGATAAACCCGGTTGGTGGCCGCTTTGGCTTCCGTTTTCCCCGGCGTTTCTTATTCTGTGGGCGCCGCTCGGTTTTCGTCTGACGTGTTATTACTACCGTGGCGCCTATTATAAGGCATTTTGGGCAGACCCGCCCTCTTGTACCATCGGCGAACCTCGAAAGGGATATCGTGGTGAACATTCATTTCCGTTAATAATCCAGAATGTCCATCGCTATTTTCTTTATTTTGCTTTGCTCTTCTTAATCTTTCTGTCCCATGATGCGTGGAAGGGCTTTTGGTTCAAAGACGGCAGTGGTACAACATTCGGGGTTGGAATCGGTTCTCTCGTACTCGTTGGAAATGTTATTTTTCTCGGTGGATACACGCTTGGCTGCCACTCGCTTCGGCACCTCGTAGGTGGTTTTCTCGATCGACTTTCGAGTGCACCGATTCGTCGGTCCACCTACGATTGCGTTAGTTGTCTGAATCGTCGACACATGTTATGGGCATGGATGAGCCTGTGCTGGGTGGGATTTTCGGACATCTATGTTCGACTGTGCTCTATAGGAATATTGACTGACTGGAGAATATTGTAATGAGCCAATACGAAACTCACACATACGACGTATTGGTGATTGGTGCCGGCGGCGCCGGGCTACGGGCTGCAATTGAAGCCTCTGCGGCTGGAGTATCCGTGGGATTGGTGTGCAAGTCGCTATTGGGTAAGGCGCACACCGTAATGGCTGAGGGCGGCGTCGCTGCGGCGTTGGCTAATGTTGACGAGAGGGATAGTTGGAAAGTTCACTTTGCAGACACCATGCGAGGTGGGCAGTATCTCAACAATTGGCGCATGGCTGAGATTCACGCCAAGGAGGCACCGAACCGGGTGCGTGAACTGGAAGCCTGGGGCGCGCTTTTCGATCGGACTGACGACGGTCGTATTCTACAACGCAATTTTGGAGGGCATCAATATCCCAGACTTGCGCACGTTGGGGATCGGACAGGATTGGAGATGATTCGAGTGTTGCAAGACCACGGCGTTCACCAAGGCGTCGATGTGCACATGGAGTGTACGGTCGTCTCCATCCTCAAAGACGGCGATCGCATTTCGGGGGCATTTGGTTATGAGCGAGAGAAGGGGCGATTCAAGGTGTTTCGCGCAAAAGCGATCGTACTCGCGACAGGAGGTGTGGGCAAAGCCTACAAGATTACGAGCAATAGCTGGGAATATACCGGTGACGGTCATTCACTTGCCTACCACGCAGGTGCGGAACTCATCGATATGGAGTTTGTTCAGTTTCATCCGACCGGCATGGTTTGGCCTCCGAGTGTACGTGGAATCTTGGTCACGGAAGGGGTACGCGGAGAAGGGGGAGTACTGAAAAACAATCAGGGAGAACGGTTTATGTTCAGCCATATTCCAGATCTCTATGTCAACCAGACATCTAACGATCCCGAGGAAGGCTGGCGATACACGCAAGGCGATCGAAACGCGCGAAGACCTCCTGAACTTCTCACTCGCGATCATGTAGCGAGATGCATTGTCAGTGAAGTTCAAGAAGGACGCGGAAGCCCGCACGGCGGTGTATTTCTTGATATTTCGTGGATTAAGGAGAAGTTATCGAATGCGGAAGACCACATTAAACGAAAATTGCCGAGCATGTACCATCAATTCATGCAATTAGCCGATCTTGATATCACGAAAGAACCAATGGAAGTTGGGCCTACCACGCATTACATCATGGGCGGCATACGAGTCGATGGTGATTCACAGATGACTTGTGTGCCGGGGCTATTTGCAAGCGGCGAATGCGGTGCAGGTTTACACGGAGCAAATCGCCTTGGTGGAAACTCTCTTTCCGATCTCCTAGTTCTAGGAAAACGCTCAGGGGAGTACGCAGCAGAATTTGCTCGAGAAAACGGTGAAGGCATGGTCAACGACACCGAAATCGAATCAGCGGCAAATTGGGCACTACGGTTTTTCAACAACGACGACCGTTCCAATGGTGAAAACCCGTTCCAGATTCAATACAATCTTCAAGAATTGATGCAAGAACTTGTGGGCATCGCTCGGAGCGATGAGGGCCTAAACAGGGCACAAGTTGAGATTCAGAAATTAAATGAACAGGCCGAGCAGATAAGTATTGGAGGCAATCGAGAGTACAATCCTGGATGGCATACGGCGCTTGATTTGCATAGTATGATGACCGTGTCCGAAGCGATCGCACTTGCAGCTTTAGAACGAAAAGCAAGTATTGGCGCCCATTCACGCGACGACTATCCCGAGAAAGAAGAGCCGGGCGCGGGAAGATATAACACGGTGGTGCAAAAAAATGAAGATGGCACTATGCAGGT